>NZ_JQCA01000043.1 GCF_001437125.1 Levilactobacillus paucivorans
CTAGACCACTTCTAAGAATAGATTCTTAGTGTTGCACTTGATTTGACAATTGAGGTAATAATTAAATCAAAAAACGTGGGTAATAAAAAAGTTGCCGATCCTGTCAGATCCAGCAACTCTACATGTTCACTAACCTTTAGGCACCGCCATAACGTCCGTATCCACAATTCCAAACTGACGACGCATCGTGGCCTCAATTTCTTCACCCAACCGATAACTATCCTGAACCTCCATATGAGGATCCACCTCAATAATCAAATCTAACGTGACGACATTCCCATTGTAATGGGCATTCAGTTCTTGAACCCCCTGAACCGCGGGAAAGGCCAATACGGCTTGACGGAACTGTTCCTCAGCCTTGGGGTCAAAGTAATCCGCCAGGTTCAGGCTACTCTCCCGGAAGATCTTGACGCCGGCTGTCAGGATAAAAATCCCAACCACGATACTGGCGGCACCATCCAACCATTCAAACTGAAAGAGTAGCGCCCCAGCAATGGCGACCAGGGTCCCGACACTCGTCACGGCATCACTCAAACTGTCCTGAGCGGCCGCGGTCAATGAGGCATTTTGCAACTTCCGCCCGGCACGTCGATTGGACCACCAAACAATCAACATGATTAACGCGGCAATCCCCGCCCCAACCAAGGTAATCGGCTGCGGAATCGTCTGGGTGCCGGTATGCAGCAGGCTCTTCACGCCACTGAACATGACACTCCCGGCAATGGCGACCATCACAATCCCGGTAATTAATGTAAAGACCGTCTCGTAACGAAAACGGGTCAGTTGCAAACGCTGGTCATCCTGTTGTAATTCCGCAGACAGCGGCTGACCAATTAGGTCATCGTCGTCGATATCACTGGCGATGTGGTTCCCCATTAATAGCAACGCGGTCGAGATAATTCCGGATAGATTATTCAAAGCATCCGCGCGCAAAGTTTGCGAACGCCCGACAACCGCCAGATAAAACTCGACGATTGAGATGCCGATATAGGCCACGACATTCATCGACAGATGAAGGCGTGCCCCCTTGAGCTTCTTCAATTCCGCCGCCTGACGTTCCTCCCACGCAATCTGTTCGGATTGCCGGTGTGCCTTTAGGTCTTTCATGTTCTAACCCCCTGCTCCTAATTCAATACTCTCATTATAGTATTTTTCGTCGGAAGCGAGCAGGTCAGGGCCTCCATTACCGATATAGTAATGAAATTTGTTCGTTTTTTCATTAATTAATTCTTTTCGATGGAAACGGCTATTTTTACTTCCAGTGATAGCCAAAAAGTGAGTCGTCCCAACGTCTAAGACCCCATCGTTAAATGGCCGAACTAATCTTTTTAGAAAAGTTATTGAAAACTGTAAGTGCCTACGTTATAATTACTTTGTGAAATAGATGTTAAAGATTTTCAAAACTTCTGAAAGAGGGAAAATAGACTTATGACTGAACGTAGTTATGACTTTCTTATGCCCAGTGTCAACTTTTTTGGCCCTGGCGTAATTAGCAAGATTGGTGAACGTGCAAAGATGTTAGGGATGAAGAAGCCCGTCCTCGTGACTGGAAAGATTCTCGAAAACATGGAAAATGGTGCCGTTCAACAAACCATTGCTTCTCTTAAAGCGGCCGGTGTGGACTACGTTATTTACGATAACGTTGAACCTAACCCCAAGATCCGGAATATCAAAGAAGTTAAGAAGCTTTATCAAGAATCTGGTGCCGACTCCATCATCACCATTGGTGGGGGCTCCGCTCACGATACTGGTAAAGGTGCTGGTGACATTTTGACCAACGGCGACGACATTACCAAGTTAGCCGGGATCGAGACGCTCGACCACGCTTTGCCACCACTGATTGCTGTTAACACGACTGCCGGGACTGGTTCCGAATTAACCCGTCACGCCGTTATCACTAATGAAGAAACCCACTTGAAGTTCGTTGTCGTTTCATGGCGGAACATTCCATTAGTTTCCTTCAACGACCCAACTTTGATGCTCGACATTCCTAAGAACTTGACTGCCGCAACTGGGATGGACGCCTTCGTCCAAGCCATCGAACCCTACGTGTCCGTTGACCACAACCCCATCACCGATTCACAATGTATCGAAGCCATCAAGTTAATTGAAGGCTCCTTACGTGAATCCGTTGCTAACGGCCATAACCTGGAAGCCCGGACCAAGATGGTCGAAGCTGAAATGTTAGCCGGGATGGCCTTTAACAACGCCAACTTAGGTTATGTTCACGCCATGGCTCACCAACTCGGTGGCCAATACGACGCCCCACATGGTGTCTGCTGTGCACTGCTTCTGCCTTACGTTGAACAATACAACATCATCGCTTGTCCAGAACGCTTTGCCGAATTAGCTGAAATCATGGGTGAAGATACCACCGGTTTGTCCACGCGTGACGCTGCCGAATTGTCCATCAAGGCCATGAAGCAAATGTCACAAGATGTTGGTATCCCAGCTTCCATCAAGGAAATCGGTGCTAAGCCAGAAGACTTCGAACTGATGGCTGAAAACGCCTTGAAGGACGGGAACGCCTTCTCTAACCCTCGTAAGGGAACAAAGGAAGATATCATCAAGATTTTCCAAGCTGCTTACGACGCTGAATAAGCACTTTCGTTCGATATTTCAACAACAACAACTCATGCGAAGGCTATGCGCCTAACTACCACATAGCCATTAGGTCCATGAATTGCGGACCAATCCTAAACGCCACCTTGCCGGGTGGCGTTTTTGTTTTGCAACCAACTAAAAATGCACGTCCACCACTTGATGGACGTGCATTTTTAGTTAATCTTTGTCCGCCAAACGGTAACGTAACACCGTCTTGGCCTTCTCTGGCGCAGTGCGCCGGGTGTCCGTCAAATAAATTTCACGATGCCAATAGTCCCCCATCGTGGGGATGACCTGCTCGTGTTGTTCGCTGACGATGGCCTGCATCTTCGCAAAGGTCGCGGGTTCATCGTCAAAGGCCCCGTGATGCATCGCTTGAATAACCCGACCCTCTGTATATGCCGTCCATTTCAACTTGGACAACCAGGGATTGTCCTTCTTGTGCATCACCCGTTCCAGACTCGCCTGGAAATCCGCCTCCGTCAGGCGGTTTGGCTGGCGCAACATGATCTGATAACGTAACGCAGATTTATTCAGATCGGCTCCCTTAGACCCATCATCGGTCGTCCAGACGCCCTCCAAGGGGTAAACGGTATATTCGTAGGGATCCCCCAATTCACCGCGCTTCAAGGCCATCCGCAGGTCATAAGCGACCGGATACAACGCCCCAATCTGCTCGCTGAATTCGGGGCGGTTTGGATCACCAGCTCCCGCCAGTGTGATGAAATTCATCTGCGGTAACGTTAGGATCGTCGGCTGTTTCGGGAGATACCACTCTTTTTCGGCTTTTCGCCACTCGTGTTTCACGTGAAACCCTCCGTTTCATTTGGTGGTAAAAGAATCTTCAAGTTTATCTAGCTGAAACGTGTGACAAAAGGCAGTCAACTCCGCTTAAAACTGGTAACCAAATAATCCAAGCCCAGGATTATTTGGTTACCAGCCTTAATGCTCGCCAGCTAACCGCCTTTTGTCACACTCTTATTTTTCCACCAAAGGAACTAACATTTCACCATGCACACCATCAGCATCTTGCCCCGTCATGTAGGAAGTGTTGGGCCCGCCCACGTAAGCGTAGTCCTTGAGTTGCGGGAGAATTTCACCGAAGGCCGGTCCCTCTAACGCATTATACAACCCCATCTGATCGCTGGCTGTTCCCTGGATCACCAGGTACTTTCCGGCTGGAAAGGCAATCAGCCGTTGCCCAGTCGCTACCGTCGCACTAGGGTCAACCTGCTTGCCAGCATAGTAATGGAATTCCCCGTTAACGGCTTCGTTAACCGCATAGGGATAGTCGGTAATGCCGGCCAAATCATCTAAGGCGTGTTCGGCGTTAATTTTCTGCCAGAAATTGGCCTTCTGTTGGCCCATTTCAGGGAAGCCGCCGGTCAACACCATCCCAATACCTAAAACTGTAAAAGCTGGTTTTTCTTCGATTGCATAAGTTGTCATGTTCGTGACCTCCATTTCTTGATACACTGAGTATAACTGTTAAACGTACCAAAAACTGACACTATTTGGAGGCAACCATGACAAAAACATCGCGCATCAACACCATGATGCGTTATATCAACAATCGCCAGGTCTTTACCATTCGTGAACTGATGACCCAGTTTCAAGTCTCACGGAGTACGGTGATTCGCGATCTCAACAGCATTCAGGAACTCGGCATGCCCCTGACCGCCACGGTAGGGCGTGACGGTGGCTATGCCGTTCTCGCCAATCGCCTCCTACCCGCCGTGCAGTTCAACAATGAGGAATTGAAAGCCCTCTTCGTGAGTTTCCTCGCCACCCTCAATACGCAACTGCCCTATCTTGAAAATCGAAATACGCTGACCGAGAAACTCGTGGCCATTGCCTCGCAGACCCAACAGGACGATCTGCTCACGCTACAGGAACTCCTGGTCTTCGACCACACGAATCCTCGTAATCCAAAACTAACCGAGCTCACAGACTTCGCCCCGGCCCTCTTAAAACCCTTACTCAACACCTGTCTGCGAACGCGGCAGCTGGTCATCACGGATTCTACTGGTCGTCACACGGTCTGGGTCCAACACGTCTTTACCCGCCAAACCACCTGGTACATCGCCGCGTGGGATCTGACGACCCAGCGTTTCTGCCAATTAGCTGTGGCGGACATGCAGGACGTCCAACCCGTGGCCAAGGAACAGTCCCTTAATCCTGACGTCATTAACGCGGCCATCCGACAGGCCCAACCTGCCGTGAACATTCGCATCAGCCTGACCGCCCCCGCCATTCAGCAATTCCACAATCATCCCCATCCCACGGCCGTCCTCCAATATCGCGATCTCTTTCAACAGACCGCGTTGTTGGAATGTACCGTCGAGACTACGGATGCCCAAGCGGTCCGGGACTTCTCGAACTGGTTTCGTTACTTAGGGCCAAGCGCACGGCTAGAAATGGCGCCAACCACCGTTACCGATGATTTACGCCAACTCGCCAACGACCTGTTGGCGAACCTGCCCTAAGATGTTTCATGTGAAACAAAAGCACGCCGTAACCGCGCTACATCACGGTTACAGCGTGCTTTAATTTAAGCTCATCTGACCATCCATAATGGCGTAGGTGCGGTCAGCAAATTCCTGTAAACGTAGGTCATGAGTCACCACTACGATGGCCTTGTTGTGGGCCTTAGCCAAGTCGCGGAGTAACTGCCCCACCACTTTTACCCGGGCACTGTCTAAGGCCGCCGTGGGTTCGTCGGCCAACACGATGTCGGGGTTCTGGTAGAGTGCTCTAGCGATCGCCACGCGTTGCGTTTGCCCCCCGGAAAGTTCTGCCGGATATTGGTCAATCAAGGCGGCAATCCCCAGTTGCTCCAATAGGTGACGCAGAGCTGACTCGTCCAAATTACCGGTCGGTTTCACCTGATCAACCAACGTAAATTGGTCGCGAACCGTCAGATACGGAACCAAGTTATAGGCTTGTAAGATAAACCCAATTCGGTTCAACCGCAGGGCGTCGCGGTCCTTACCGGACAAGTCATCAAGCGCCTGTCCTTGTACCATCACGGACCCGGAAGTTGGGGTCTGAATTCCCCCAGCAATTGTCAGGAAGGTACTCTTCCCGGAACCCGAGGGCCCGATAACCAAGCTGACCTCCCCACTGACGGCTTCGAAATTGATATCATCGAGAACCGTCACCTCATTGGTCGCGTGGCCGAAGACCTTATTGACGTGTTGTAACGCTAATGCTGGCATAGTCTAACCTCCCATAACGCTGACGGGGTCAACGTTTAAAATGACTTTGACGGGAATCAAGGCCCCGACGACCCCAGTTAACAGAATTCCCCCGGTGACTGCGCCCAATAAGGGTAAATTGAAGCTCATCGGAACACCCGTTGGCACCGCTAGAACGGTCGCTAGCGTCAGCCCGGCACCAATAAGCAGTCCCGCAACCACTAGCAACAACGCTTGGGTGACGGTTGTCGTGACCAACACCTTAGCTGGGATTCCTTGAGCCCGTAAGACGGCGTAGTTTGGTAACTTCTGCATCGTGAGAATGTAGAGAAAAACCGCAATCACCACCATGGCGATCACCATCAGGAAGCCAATCATAAAGGAAAAGGTGGTGTTCTGGGCGGAATAGCCGGGCAATTTGTTGATAAACTGACTCATCGGTAATGTACTGAGACCCTTAGCCTGGAAATTAGCGCGCGCCGAGACAATCCCACTGGCCTGAAAGTCTGGGGTCAAGTGACTCAGAGTTCGCCAGGTTCCCAGCGATCCATAGATGACGGGAGCGACACTAAGCTTGGCATTGTGCGTGAAGCCCACGATGCGGTACTGGCCATCGGCGGCGTTCAACGTCACCTTGTCCCCTAGACGGTAGCCATTATCCTTGAAGCTATCGTCGACTAAAATCTGGTTGGCCTTGGTCGGCTTGTGCCCGGCAGTAACCTTGAGACGCCGGTAGATCAGTTGGTCGCGGTCAATGCCCAGAAACTGAGCTGAGAGTTTGGCTTGGCCCTTGGCTTTAGCGACAACTCCCGTCTGTCCCAAATAAGCCTCGTGACTGGTCAGCTTGACCTTGTCAGCCGCCTGTTTCGATATCACCGACTGCGACAGACTGTCATTGGCGTCCTTGTTCAGGGCAATCCGATCGACCCGCCAACTACTGATGGCCTGGGTATTCTGTTGGGCCAGACCGTATGCCAGACCACTTAAAATGAACACCAGATAGCTCACCAGAACAATCATGCCAATGATCAGCCCGTAACGTAATTTTTCATGTCGAATCTCTCTTAAGGCTAAAAACATAGGCCCTCCTAACCCGCCAGTAACGTTAAGGCTTGGCGGAAACGTGCCAGGGCCGCAGTTTGCTGGTCCGGCTGTAACATAATCTCTTTAATTGTCGCGTGACTCAGCGTCATCGCTGCCCAATCTGCCACTGGTAAGTCCTCCGGTAAGACCCGGGTCGGAACCAGGCTCTCATTCTCCCGGTAGTGGCGCTTAATCAGGTGGTCGTAAGGACTGGCCGCCACGTGGTCCACGAAGCTAGCCACCGCCTCATAGTAACTGTCAGGATTAAATGCCGTGCCAGTTGGCCGGCCAAACTCGTGGTGAATATGGGTGAGCGCCACGCCATAAAGGTACTGGTAGGCATCGGTCAGATCGGCAAAGTATTTATAAAAGGCGCCGCGGGCAATGTCGGCGCCCGTCACGATCCGAGCGACCTGGGCCTCAGCAAGACTGTGTTCCGAAAATTCGGTTAGTAACGCCGCGGTAATGCGGTCTTTTTTAGGTTGTGGTAAATTTTCAAAGGTAGATAATGGCATCGTTAAAACTCCTTTCACCAATTAGTGACATCATGTCACTGTTAAGAAGTCTATCACACAGGTGACACCGTGTCAACATTTGCCCATTAAACACGGCCCTACCGTCAGGGTAAGACCGGAGAACAACCTAATCTTGTGCTAGTTTCTGCGGTTCACCGATCAGCCAGTGACCCAGTAAGGCCAGGAACAAGAAGACCATGGCGACGCCACAGACACCCGTCCAACCCGCATGACCCCAAGCCCAGGTGGCCGACAGCGTCCCCATCGATCCGCCCAGAAAATAGCTGAACATGAAGACCGAATTGTTTCGGCTACTCTGCTGGCGATTCAGGGACTGTACGATGGCCTGGTTGGAGACCTGACTGAATTGTGTTCCCAGATCCAGGAGAATAATGCCGACGATGAGGCCCAGCATCCAGTGGCCAATTAACCAGAAGAGCACGAAGGCGACCCCCGAGAAGACCATCCCCAGACCCACTGTCAGCCGCGGTGAGCGCTGATCGACAAGATTCCCAATCATCGGGGCCGCCAACACCCCAGCGATGCCTAACAGCCCCAGAAGACCTGCTACGCTACTTCCCAGGTGATAGGTGTCTGCCAAATAAAAGGCCAGCGTCGACCACAGAACGTTCGACATGCCAAACAGGCAGAACCCATTGATGGCCGACCCGCGTAATGCCCGTTGACTGGTAAAGAGTTTCGGTAACATCCCAATGACCTTTAAGTAACTCAAGTTCTGGTGACCTCGTTCATCTTGCGGTAGTTTGGCATGCACGATGAGAAGAAACACGAGGTCGATTCCCGCCGCCAGCAAATAGATATCCTGCCACGGCATGATACTCCCAAGGAGACCACTGAATGACCGTGATAACAGGATCCCCGTCAACAGGCCACTGAGCACGATACCCAGGACCTTGCCGCGTTGAAGCGCAGGCGCCAAATAGCCTGCATAGGGGATGATGATCTGTGGCGCCACCGAGGTGATCCCCACCAAGGCCGTGGCAACGGCAAAGACCCCGGCCGTCGGTGCCCAGAACGCCAGCAAGAGTGACCCAATCGAGAGAATCATCATGACTTGAATGAGATGATAGCGATCAAAGATGTCGCCCAAAGGGACAATCAGTAGCAAGCCAAACGCATAGCCGAGCTGCGTCACCATGGCAAGCGTCCCAACTGCCGCCTTTGACAGGTTAAAGTCCGCGGCAATCAGGTTCTCAATCGGTTGGATAAAGTTTAAGTTGGCAACGATGACCCCGGTCACCACCGCCATGAGTAGGACTGTCTTTTTCGACAGTGTTGTTTGCGTATTCACTAGAAAAACCTCCTCATAGCAGTTTAGCCTTTTTTACCGAGAATGAAAACTGTTGACGGATTCGTGAAAGCAGAAAAAGAGCTGAAAACGACTCAGCTCTTCCATAATTTATTTGATAACTGGAGCCGTTAAATTTTATCGCGCTAACCGCTCATCGGTCATGTCTTCAGCACCCAACTTCAGTTGCCCGGCTCGCTTGGCCAGCTTGTCGGCCGTGCGGTTGCCTTCCGCGGGTAACGACATCGGTTGCGGCATTTCTGCGGCAATCGGGGCCTTCACTACTAATAAATGCGGACCATCCGTGTCAAATGACAATTGTTGTCGTAATTCCGTCGCGGTCAGCGTCAGTAAAGCCACACTGGCCGGACTCGACGTCGGCCGTGGCAGACTGGCGGCAGTTGCCGCCGCGATAAAGGCCCGCGGTCCGCCCAATCCCGCCAATGTCAACGTGACCCACACCAATCCCAATGATCGTACGACTGAACTTTTCATCAGACTCCTCCTAAGGTTTAGCCCCGACATCATTTTCAGCCTCAGTGTAGCAAGCCCAGATCACTTTTCAGCAAATTCTCTGTATTTTATTGGTAAAGGTCTTGTTTTCAGAATGGACTTTCAGTTAGATTTGGTCAAAAGAAAGGTCCATTCGTCATTAAACGAATAGACCTAAAAATAGAGAGAGTCGTTCCGAATCTAGTGGACCCAACTATGTAGAATTACCTGAATTGAACACATCTAATATTGAACTAAAAATAAGCAGATTCAGAAGTTCTGTGTTCCACCTTGTGACTCACTCTTCGAATTTCCTTCACCACTAATCATCTCATGCACGACGGTTCTAAACGCTGCTAACACAAAATCTGACATGGCGTTCTTAAAGTCCTGATCATCCCAAACCTTCTTCAACAGCTTTTCCAACTTTTTAAAAGCCTCACTCAATAATCCCATCGTATTTACCTCCTCACTTTATTTTTTTGCTTCTTAATAGCATGTTTAATTATCGATTTCATAAATCGCTTTTTAGTCAATTTTTGATAAGCTTCTAACGATTGTAAAACTAATTCATCCTCGGATGGTGCTATCTGATCTGCTTTATTTTGAGCCACAACGACATTAACGACTGCCTCAATACTATCACGAGAAACCTCTTGGCTTACTTGATCTACTAAGTCAGCCGTACTGACTGATAAATTGTTCTTATTATTGACCTCCGCCAGTTTCTTTGACACAGTTGGTGATTCGTCTAAAGCAAGCTGTAATTTTCTAAGTTCTGGAGACTGATTATCCACTGTCCTCACTCCGCTTTTCTTGAGTTATTTGAGAAACATCTTCCTTTACCATAAATATAGTTCTTCCGCTTTACAATTGGAAGAAAAGATTGATTCCTCTGAAAAACTACTTAGCAATTTATTTCTCCCGCCCCAACTGAATCATCTGCCGCACCCAACGCTGTGAATAATCATATTTTCTGGTCAACTCCGCAATATTGTGGCCGTTGTACTCCGTTAGGATTTGCTTGGCAACCTTGTCCCGATTGTAGAGTCGCATGGGACACGACACCTGCTGACCACGATATAACTGGTAGATTTTCTCAGTCAGATCCTCACCAACCAAATCCACCAACTGGGCGTACGTATCTTGTAATAAATCCACTCGCATCTTCACTTAAAACTCCTCCTTCATTGACTTCTACACTTCACAGCGTAGCAAATGTGCACGTTTTGCTAAAATGGCCTTAGCCGTACACGATACCGGCAATCTTCCCCGAATTATGCCTCCGGTTTTGCTAAGATTCTGCGAATCGTCCGGCTCGAATAATTGTGATCGTGGGCCAATGTCACCACGCTACCCCCCTGCTTGTAGGCCCGCCGAATCGCCGTTGCTTCCTTCTTCCGGTCCAGCAGCCGTCTCGGAAAGGTGATCTGTGATCCGCCAAAGTAGGCACACATCTTTTTCGTAGCCTCGACCCCAACAACTCGTGCTAGCTTCTGATAGACCGCGTGCCAATTTTCAATTCCGTCCACTGTCATCAACTCCATTGCTTCCTAATTGACTTGAGTTTACAATGACAAATAGACAATATATGTCCACCTACAAAAAAGGAGGCCGCCAAATGAATGCCGCCTACCGTCAATTAACCATTTTTCAATTATTAATAACTAATCATCTGGTCCAAAAAGCCTCGCTGGCCGACCAGTTCAACATCAGTCCCCGCATGATTCAACGAGATATCAGTCAAATTCGTCAGTTTATCACTGATCAACATCTCTTTTATCAATTGGCTTATGACTACCAGTCCGGTGGCTACCAACTAGAGACCACCCAGGCCACTGTTTCCAAGCAGGCCCTACTCCTCCTGATAAAGATTGTCCTGGCCAGTCGGGCCCTCACCAAAGACGAGATGAACAAAACCATCGACGGCTTACTCCAGCTCATCCCCGTCACCGATCAGAACGAAATCCGCCCCATCATCAAGAACGAACGCTTCTACTACCAGCCAGTCCATCACGGACAACCACTACTCGACATCGTTTGGCAACTCAGCGGCTACATCAGTCAGCGCCAGACCATCACCATTACCTATCAACGACAGCACCGCGAAATCGTGACGCGAACCATCCTGCCTGAGGCCATCATTTTTTCCGAATATTATTTCTACGTGGTGGCTTATAATGCCAAATACAAGAGCAACCTCTTCTACCGGGTCGACCGAATTCGCCATATTCAAGTCAATCATCAACAGCCGATCACCCGGACCCGCGCGGAACGCGTCGAAGATGGGGAGCTACGTCAACTCGTCCACTACATGCAGCCAGGGAAGAAACTCACATTACGCTTTAAATTTTGGGGTATCGTGGAGGCGGCCCTCGACCGTTTTCCAACTGCCAAAGTAGTGGACCGCTACCCCAACGAAAGGGCCGTCTTGATTGAAGCCATCGCGTTCGACCGCGGGGCCAAAATGTGGTTGCTGAGCCAAGGTTCTTTGGTTCAGGTTCAAGCACCCAGTGACTTTGTCGCGGACATCCGAACTGAACTGCAACGCACTTTGGACCGCTACTAACGCCCCATTCTGAACTTATTGACACGCTATAAACGTACGAGTGACCGGCACTCAAGCCACTCATTTCAAATGAAGACGTTTTAGTCCCCAACAATTAAAAATAATCCTTACGACAGTTCTGAAAACGTGTTATGCTAGCATCTCGTGGGAAATTTAAACGAGGAGCAACACAATGCCTAAAAATTTCAAAGAAGAATTACTTTTCACTGCCGTTATGGCGGGACTGATGGTCCTGGTCATGGCTGGCTACAACATCGCTTTAGCCGATGGCTTTTCCAACCACTTCATCCGTGAGGTCCTGACGGGTTACCCGCTAGCCTTACTGGTAGCCGCTATCTGCGACCTGGGGATTATCGGCCCCGGCGTTAAATACATCTTTTTCCACTTCATTATTAATGATTACATGAAAAAGAAGCAAATCCGGATTGCCTTGACGATCTCCGTCATGATGGTTGCCGGTATGGTCACTTTGATGTCTCTGTTTGGGATCATCGTGACCCAGAACTTTGGCGGGAACTTCTTCCTGACCTACCTGCACACCTGGATCTTTAATTTATTTATGGCCCTACCACTCCAACTTATCGTGGTCGGCCCCATCGCTCGGGCAATCCTGGGCGCTGTTCAAAAGAAGACTGCTCTCAAGGCAGCCAAGATGGAAACCGAATCAGTAGAAGATTAACCCTAACTAAACGTCGCCGCTACCAATCAGTAGTGGGGACGTTTTTATATTTTCAGTGGACCCACGCCAACGAAAAATAGAAGCGTCACAACCGTTAGATTTCGGTTGTGACGCTTTTTAGGATCTTCTTTAATTATTGTTTCGGGGCAAGCTGTCTTGGTCGCCGCCCTGGGCTTGCCACAGTCTGCTCGTCCCGCATTATCAATCATAAGTATTAGATTCCTAGTGTTGATCATCGTTTTTCTCCGATTCAACTTCTTTCAATAATCGGCGAATATGTCGGGCTGAATAGCCATGGGACTGGGCCAACACATCGACTGGAACCCCATGTTGCCGCTCCTGCCAAATCATCTCGGCTTCTTTCTTAGGGTCGAGTAATCGGGTGGGAAAATAGAGTTGGGACCCCGTGAAGTGCTTAAAGAGCTCCTCCGTTGCCGCCGCTCCGATGATCCGAGCCATCTCCTGGTAAAGTGTTTGCCAATTTTCCGTCTTTTCCATATTTTCTTAACCACCCTTACTTCACATTAGAAATCTGAATTATGTCACCGAAAAAGGCGTTCTCACGACCCCTTTCTTTTATCTCTAGACCACTTAACAGCGCGACCCAACCCGTGCTACGGCGCGGTTCTATTAATGCTTAGCTTACCCGGTTGGGTTGGCCATTTCTGTTGACCTTTTCACGACAAATGTCTATATCACCTAAAATAATCAGCGGCTTGGTATTGTTGCTAAGCTAAACATTTAAATCTTGAGACCCTTTATTCAGCGGTCTATCGCCAATCGAGCAACTTGCTTCCACAGAACTAATCTGGAAGCGCCGAGGATTAGCTCGCTGTTTTACCACCATAAGTTCTACGAATATTTTTCTAACCCCATCGTTTGCCGCTATCTAGAGACCAGTTTTCGGTCTAAATGTCACTACCGGCCAACGCCAGATTGATGTATGATTAAATTAGTTAAGACAATACATATCCAGAGGAGTTAAATATGCGTTTGAAATGGAAATTAAGTTTGCTCACCGCCGCCCTATTACTCTTACCAATCAGTCTGGCCACGACGCCCGAAACGTCGGTCAAAGCTGCCAGCACGTCGACTACCAAGACAACCAAGAAGGTCACGAAAAAGAAGAAGGCTAAACACACCTACCTCATCGTGATGGGTCACGGTGCCGGCGATCCCGGTGCTCGCGGTAACGGGACTAGCGAGGCCAAGTTCTTACGAAAGTACTACTTACCACAACTGAAGAAATACGCCAAAAAGATCAAGAACAGCAAGGTCGTCTTCTACAATTCAAAGCACGACATCGTTCGTGACACCCTGGTTCACCACAAGGGGTCATACAAGATTAATAAGAAGACAACGGTCATCATGTTCCATCTCGATGCCCCATACGGTCGCGGTGGTCACGTCATCATTCACAAGAAACACCCGACGGCTCGTGACAAGCGGATGGCCAAGGTCATCAAGAAGTACGTGGGCTTGAACCACGCCTACAACGGTTACAGCTACCGGACCGACCTCAAGAACTGTAACGTGCTGCGCCACCGGCACATCGACTACAGCCTGGTCGAAATGGGTTTCATTACCAACAAGTCCAACTTCAAGCACCTCAAGAAGAACCGGGCCAAGATTGCGAAAGCTTACATCGAAGCTATCACCAATGAGAATATCAAGTAGGTCTGTCACAATATGTCAGAAATCCCCTGATCAAACTCGATCAGGGGATTTTTTTGAAATTATTTGTGAATCTATGATCATCAATCGCGTTTATTCGATCCGTCAAGTGTTTCACAATTGGCAGTCATCCTCATTTACAGCCACAACCATCCCCCACCGCGATGCGACTTGCGTCATTGAGTTTAGTAAGTTTCTTACCAAAATCGCTCACGTCTAGGCTCCCGGGCAACACGCATGCTCAGCAAATTGTTGGGAAACAATTATTTGTGATATGTTTGGCAATCTATCTTTTTTCACGTTATAACTAATCATGGGTAAGCAAATATACGGGTGATTTATTAACAACTCTAATTGCTCGATTTTTCACCCGATCACTCGAAAGTACCTGTTCATTCCGGGTGATCCTGTTGGCAGTCGTTTTCGTTCTCAATTTTGGAAAGGAAGGCTTCTCGCTTATGTCACAGTCACAAAATTCCGTATCGTTAAAACACTATCAGATGTACATCAATGGTGAGTTCAGAGACTCCGCTTCCGGCAATCTCATCACCGTCATTAACCCTGCTACTGGGGAACCTATCTCTACGGTTCCTAGTGCCACGCTCGCCGAGACCCGCGAGGCCATCGACGCCGCCTATGAGGCTCAGAAGACCTGGAAACAGGTGCCAGCCGCAACTCGGGGACAGTATCTCCACGACTGCGCAACCGAGATTCGTAAGGACCAAGACCACCTGATCGCCATGCTCCAAGAGGAACAAGGCAAGATTAAGTCGCTGGCCACTACTGAAATTCTCTTCTCCGCGGACTACTTCGATTACATGGCCAGTGCGGCGCGGACCTACGAAGGGGAAATCGTTCAGTCCGACAACGCCAATGAAAATATCATGATTGCTAAACAGCCAATCGGGGTTGCCGCCGGGATTCTCCCCTGGAACTTCCCATTCTTCCTCATCGCCAGAAAGATGGGGCCAGCTCTGGTCACCGGGAACACTATCGTCATGAAGCCAAGTACCGATACGCCAAACTTAGGGCTGGAATTCGGGAAGATCTGTGATCGTGTCGGCATCCCTAAGGGGGTCGTCAACATCGTCACTGGTCCTGGTGCGGTCATTGGGGACGAACTCTCCAAGAACAAGAAGATTGGCATCATCAGCCTGACCGGTTCCGTTAATTCCGGGAAGCGCGTCATGGCCGCGGCCGCAACGCACATGGCCAAGGTTTCCTTGGAACTCGGTGGGAAGGCGCCAGCTATCGTCTGCAAGGACGCCGATATCGACCTGGCCGTCCAAGCCATTATTGACTCCCGGATCGACAACAACGGGCAGCTCTGCAACAACTGTGAACGGATCTACGTTCAGGAGGATGTCGCCGAAGAATTTACCCAGAAATTAGCCACCAAGATGGCCGCCGTCACGGTGGGTGATCCGATGGCTGACGAGTCTGTCGGCATGGGACCGCTGATCAACCAGGCCGCCCTGGATAAGGTTGCTGGAATGGTCGATCGGGCCGTCGAAGCCGGCGGAAAGGTCGTCGCCGGGGGCCACGTCTTAAACATCGCCAACGGCTTCTACTACGAACCAACGGTCATTACCAACGTGACCCAGGACTCCGAGATTGTCCAAGACGAAATCTTCGGACCGGTTCTGCCAGTCCTGACGTTTAAGACCTTAGATGATGCCATTAATATGGCCAACGACAGCGACTTCGGGTTGACCTCGTCCATCTTCACCCAGAACCTCGACAATGCCATGCGCGCCGCTAACGAGCTGGAAGACGGGGAAACCTATATTAACCGGTTCAACTTTGAAGCCATGAATGGGTCCCACTCTGGCTGGAAGGAATCTGGCATTGGTGGGGACGACGGGAAGCACGGGATCGAAGAATTCCTGAACACTCACGTCATCTACCTGCAAGGTCATCCTGAGAAGGCGCAAGGCTAATCTGTCTTACCAAAAAGTTTGGGATTCATGCCCAAACTTTTTCTGTGAAAATGGAGGTTTTACGGTGAGTTCGTGAACTTTTCTCATTAAATTCCAATCGATATAAACGTGATAGTGGTGGCGTTCACCGCCAATTTAAGTGCTGAAAGCCATTTTGAAAGCGCTTGCTTTTTCACCTGTTTGTGTGATAATGATCATTGTACAGGCAAACACTAAAATCTACTAAACGAGGTGCCAATTATGAAGATTCAAGCTGCAGTTGTTGATAAGCAAAATGCTGATTTTGAAATTCGTGATGACGTTGAACTGACGGACATGGGTCCTGATGATATTCAGGTCCACATGGTTGCTAGTGGGATTTGCCACTCCGATGAAGCCTTACGGACCGGGGTTGCCGTTATCGACTACCCTATCGTCTTAGGGCATGAAGGTTCCGGGATCGTCGAAAAGGTCGGCCCTGAAGTTACCCAGTTTAAGCCAGGCGACCACGTCGTTCTGAGTTTCTACGGCTGTGGGAATTGTAAGAGTTGTCTCAAGGGGATTCCAACCCAGTGTGAAAACTACGCGGCCAACAACCTCTCTGGGGTTCGTCCCGACGGCAGTGCGCACTTTACGGAAAACGGCAAGAAAGTTGCCGACATGTTTGACCAAAGTTCCTTCACCTCCACGACCGTGGTTCGTGAACGGAACGCCGTCAAAGTTGATAAGGACCTCGACTTACGGAAACTTGGGCCACTGGGCTGTGGGTACGTTACCGGTTCCGGGACTGTGCTCAACACCTTGAAGCCAAAGCCTGGTGACACGATCGCCGTCTTCGGGACGGGTGCCATTGGGTTGGCTGCCATGATGGCCGGCCGGATTTCCGGCTGTACCAAGGTCATTGCCATCGATATCGTTGATTCTCGTTTGGAATTAGCGAAGGAACTTGGCGCTACCGATGTCATCAACAGTAAGAATGTTGACGACGTAGTCAAGGCTGTTCAAGACTTGACTGGCGGCTACGGGGTTAACTACGCGGTTGACACGACCGGTGTTGCCAGCGTCATCTCCAACTCCATCGCTGCCTTGGCTCAAGGTGGGACTTCGGCTGCCATTGCCGTTACCAACCACCACATTGACCTCGACACTTGGAATGACCTCTGTGTCAACGACAAGAGTGTCATCGGGGTTAACATGGGTGACTCCATTCCTCAAATCGATATTCCACGCTTGATCGAATTCTACAAGCTTGGTATGTTCGACTTTGACAAGACTGAAAAGTTCTACAAGTTCAGTCAAATCAACGAAGCCAACGCTGACTCCGTTTCCGGGAAGACCATCAAGCCCGTTCTGGTCATTGATGACAGCTACGTTCCCGGTAAATAAGCGTTTAAAAATTTAGTTACAAAAAATCGGGATATCCTGTGAGGTATCTCGTTTTTTTGTGATCATTTAAAATGGTTTAATTCATTTCTTGCAGACTAGCTAAGGCTGACAAAACTGCCTGGCGACTACTGCTAACTGGTTGCCAGTTCAACAATTGTCGCGCTCGCTGATTGCTGACCCGATGACTGACCCGCATCATCAGTTGGGCCTCCTTGACCGCTTGGTTAAAGGGGGCCAGACCATTTACCAACCAGGTTGGCAGTAGCCGGTGCGGTAACTTTTCTGACATTTCTGGATATTGGTTCCGAATCAAGGTGAGAATCTCCTGCATGGAAATTGCGGTATCTTCAACGGCTAGGATCCGCTGTCCGGCGGCCTCGGGTGTTTGCATGGCTCGAACGTGGAGATCCGCCACATCGCGAACATCGACGACATTGACCACAAGATTCGGTGTCGGTTTGCCCGCGATCAGCCGCGTCAAGAGGCCAAAACTACTGGTGACGTGACCACCTAACGACGGGCCTAGCATGGCGCCAGCATTAACTGTAACCAGCTCGGGGGCTACTGGATGGTGTTGGGTATATTGCCAAGCTGCTCGTTCTGCGAATAGTTTGGCCCGTTCATAAGCGGAAAGTCCGGCTTGTTCGGGATCCGTCCAATCCGCCTCGGTGACGACGTGATCGCCAAAGCTACTGAAGCCCACCGCTCCCAAATTAGCCGTCATGACCACCCGCTTAACACCGGCTTTTTCTGCGGCTTGTAAGATTCGTTTCGTGCCAACTTCAGCCGCTGTTGCCACCTGATCGGCCACGTTAGTCTCATTGACAAAGACTGGTGCAGCAACGCTCATAACCGTTGTCACCCCGACCATCGCCGCCGACCATCCGGCATCCTGAGTGAGATCGGCGGCCGCAAAGTTCAGCCGATCAAGATGTGGTGTCCCAGCAATTTTCAAATCTGTTCGCACGGCTTCCGCCTGATCCAAGGACCGGAGCGTTGCCCGCACGGCATATTCCTGACGTAATAACTCGTGCATAATGTGGCGGGCTAAGAATCCATTTCCGCCGGTAACTAAGACTAATGGCTGCATCGTTAAATCTCCTTATTTGCTTATTTCGGTAATTTTGATTATGCTCAGCATAAACCCTAGACCATGCTCTAGGGCAACCGGAAAGAAGGAACTTTTATGACTTATACCATCAAACAGGTGGCGGAAAAGACCCACTTATCGATTTACACGCTCCGCTTTTATGATAAACAGGGCTTGCTCCCTTTTGTCAGTCGTGATCAGTCCGGCTACCGGGCCTTCACTGATGGGGATCTCCTGCTCCTCCACACCCTCAGTTGCCTCAAGAATACCGGGATGAAGATCAGTGATATTCGTCAGTACATGACTCTGGTCATGCAGGGACCAGCTTCGATTCCCCAACGTCAACAGTTGTTGCGGACCCATCGTGACGCAGTGCTGGCACAACAGCGCGCAATTGCCCGCAATCTCCAAGAAGTCGACCGCAAACTCAGTCTCTACGACTCGCCGATCGCCACCGATCTGGTTGGTCTGGAGCTGGCGGCCGCCCGGAAAGAAAAGACTGCCAATGGCTTGCCGGACCCCTTTTCTAAGCTTATCTAGCAAAAAAACGGGACAACCTACAAGGCATCCCGTTCTTTATCATCTCAGTTTAGAAAAATCGTTTTAAACGTAAGGAATTATCGACTTTGTTATTTTTACAATGCCAACAATCGTTCAAAAAAGGTCGACTTAAAATCTTGTTCTTATGATATCACGGTGATATCATAAAGCTATCATCAGGAGGCACTTATCATGGCAAAAGAATCACAGAAGCGTTTTCTCTTACGACTCGACGAAGGTCTTTTCAACCGTATTTCGGACGCCGCGGACGCCGATGGCCGGAGCATCAACGCCTACATCGTTCAGGTGCTCTCTAAGGCCGCTCCAGCGGGGAACTGGGAACAGCGACAGTTGATCGGCCGCGCTATCCCAGGTAAGGAATTAGACGTTAAATCTGGCCTGGTCTTAGTCGCCGGAATTTACTATCGGTATCTGTTGGAGTCACCAGAGAAACCAGATAAAGCCGCAAAGTATACAATCATCGAGAGCCACGGGAATATTTTGACGTTGAAAAAAATCTAGGGGGAATGAACATGTTCGGTATTCGAATTGTTCGACAAAACAACGAAGGTTTAGTAGAAACATTGGGGAAGTACAAGCACACCGTCTTACCAGGGATTCACTTTTACATCCCCGGCATTCAAAAGATCCGGACCGTCAGCCTGGCTATGTCGCCACTAGCCCTGCCAAACTACTCGGTCATCACCAAGGATAACGCGGACGTTTCGGCGAGCCTGACGCTGAATTATCACGTCACGAACGCCGTCAAATATCAATATGAAAACACCGACTCCGTCGAATCCATGGCTCAGCTGGTACGGGGCCACCTGCGGGATATCATCGGGCGGATGGACCTGAACCAAGCGCTGGGATCCACGGCCAAAATTAACCAGGAGTTGGCCACGGCCATTGGTGATTTGACCGATACCTATGGCATCAACGTTGACCGAACCAATATCGACGAATTGACACCATCCAAGGCCATCCAATCCGCGATGGATAAGCAACTGACGGCCGACCGGGAACGAATCGCCGCCATCGCTAAGGCTGAAGGGGAAGCCAAATCCATCGAGCTGACCACCAAGGCCAAGAACGATGCCCTGATGGCTACCGCCACGGCCCAAGCCACCGCGACGCGGACCCGCGCCGACGCCGAAAAATATCGGATCGACACGGTAAACTCCAGTCTGAGCTCGGCCACCAAGGAATTTTTCGAGAATCAATCGATCTCGGCCTTCAGCGACCTCGCCAATTCACCGGCCAATGTCGTGGTCGTTCCTAGTGATCACGTGGCCGACCTGGGTCAGATTCCCGCTATCGGCGCTGCACTGAAGAGCGGTCTCGCCGATGTTACGCCTAAACCTAAAAAGTAATTTATTAAAAACTGACGACCACCTGGCCGTCAGTTTTTGTTTTCCCTCGTTTCGTTGCCCTCCCCTTGTCTAGGCGGTAAACTGGAGTTGGTTAATCCCATGAGGAGGTTTTGAGATGGTGACTCGCAAAGAAATTTTCACCTATACAGAAGATAACTACGGCGTGACCCCAGAGTACACTTTCAAGTCTTTCCCGAAGTACGCGGCCCTCAAGAATCGTCAGGGCAAATGGTTTGGGCTAATCATGAATGTCCCCCTAAATAAGCTGGGACTGGAAGGCACCGAGGAGGTTGACATCCTCGACGTCAAGGTCGATCCCGAACTTGGCAGCATCCTACGTAGCAAGCCCGGCTACCTCCCAGGCTACCACATGAACAAGGAACACTGGATCTCAATCATTTTGGATCAGGACACGGATCACGACTCGCTGTTCCAACTACTGGATAGTAGTTATCAATCGGTTATTAAATGTTAATAATTAATTAGTTATAACTATTAGGTCACATTTAAACACAACTTTGCATTAACATAAGGCTGTCTGTCCACGCCACACGCTGTGCCTTCCCAGAAAAATACAGCTTAATTTATCACGACGGTCTCAGCCGTGAGGGCGTTCCACTCAATTTAAATTTCCAGTTGACAGTATTTTTTCTCAGGGGTACACTAGCCTCAATTCAATAAATCGTCCGAAACAAACCATTGAGGTGGAGATCAAGATTATCGTGCACGTCAAGAGAGCCGTCGTTGCTGAGAGTACGGCCGAACGCAGATAGTTAAATGGACCACCGAGGGCTTCCCCGAACCATTAGAAGTACGGGAAGACGTGCGACATACGTCAGTTGTCAGGGAAATGTTAGTTTCCTGTGGAGAGGGGCGCGGTCTCTTTTTCGGGACCCGTCTAATTAAGGTGGCACCGCGGTTAAAACCGTCCTTAACGCATTGGCTGTTGAGGACGGTTTTTTGTATCCAATTTTAACCGAGGGGGATTCACTTATGTTGACACGATGGCAAAGCTCATTATTCTTTCTAAACCCAACTAAACTAACTTTTGGAGGAATTTATAATGAGTCTATTAACCAAGAAACAAACCTTACTACTTTGCGGCGTTATCCTAATCGGGGGCGGCATCTTCGCCGTCACAGCACACTCTAAGACCACTAAGTCGGCAACTCAACAGACCTTGAACCTGTCACAGACGGCACCCATCACCAGTCTCGATGTTGCCAAGATTACCGACAGCGTCTCCAGTACCGCCCTGAGTCAGGTGGGTGAAGGTCTTTACCGTTTGAATGCCAAGAGCCAAGCAGAGAACGCCTTAGCGACTAAGACCACGGTCTCCGATCGCGGTCATCGCTACACGATTGACCTGCGTCACGACGGCAAATGGAGCAATGGCGACCCGGTAACGGCCCAGGATTTCGTTTATTCATGGGAACGAACCCTGAACCCGCAATCCAAGTCGGAGTTCACCTATCAATTCGCCAACATTAAAAATGCCACGGCCATCGCCGTCGGCAAGAAATCCCCATCATCCCTCGGGGTTAAGGCCGTGGGCAAGTATCGCCTCGCAATTACCCTCAGTCAACCAGCCGCTTATTTCAAGCAAATGCTGGCCAGCACCACCTACTATCCTTTGAATAAAAAAGCCGTGAACAAGTACGGCAAACAGTACGGGTCGTCCGCTAAGACCACCGTTTACAATGGGCCATTCGTCCTGACCAACTGGACCGGAACCAGCGACACTTGGACTTTAAAGAAAAACGCCCGCTACGCCAATGCCAAAGCCGTTAAGCTACAACAGCTCAACTACAAGGTCATTAAATCAACGGCAACGGCCTACAATCTTTACCAGTCCAAGCGTCTGGACGCGGTCACCCTGGATGGCGAACAAACCACTCAGAACAAGAACAACCCTAATTTGAAGTCCCTCTCGCAAGGTCGGATTGGGTTCATGCAATACAACGAGAAGGACAAGGTCGCCGCTAATCGTGACCTCCGGACCGCCATTTCACTGGCTATTAACCGGAAACAACTGGCCGACCAAGTCTTAAAGAACGGGTCACTTCCCGCCAAGACCTTTGGGATTAAGAGCATGCTCAAGAACCCCAAGACCGGCGCCGACTTTACTCATGACGCTGCGGAAACCAGTACCGTAAGCTATCACCCTACCCAGGCCAAATCCCTGTACCAACAGGCTCTAAAGCAATTGGGTAAGAAGAGTCTGACGGTTACCATCACCTGTGGCGATGATGACGCCAGCAAGAAACTTTCCGAATTCATCCAGAGTGCCTTGTCTACTAAGTTGGGCTTAAAGGTTACCGTGCAATCCATGCCCTTTACCTCAATGCTCAGCAACGTTTCCAAGGGGAACTTCCAGATCAACCTGACCAGCTGGAGCATGGACTACGCCGACCCCATTCAATCCTTACAGATTCTGGAATCGACAAACAACTCCAACATGGGTCATTACAGCAGCAAGGCCTACGACAGTGCCTTAGATGCCGCTGAAGGCCCCGACGCCCTCAAGCCAACGGCGCGTTATGCCGACCTGGTTAAGGCCGCCCACATCGCGCTTAAGGACCAAGCCGTCACCCCACTCTACGAAGGCCGGACTGGTGTCTTGGTCAACCCTAAGCTAAAAGGGGTCGTCTATAATCAATTTAACGGGAGCGCAGACTATCGGACCGCTTCTGTTGCCAAATAACCACTAAAATTAGAGGGACGTTGCATTGCAGTGACCGTAAATTACGGTATAATTGAGTGTGATACGACAATTACGCGTTTTCATAACTTCGGTGGACCGCTGACGTTTTCTTTTACGGTTTCACCCGGCGAAAAAACGTTACAGAAAGGTTCCTAAAGTTATGGATAATCAAACCCCTCTACGCCACGATCATTACCCAACGACGAAAGCGGAGTATGAAGCCGAATTAACCGAAACAGAAAACGAACACGCCGCCGAGCTCCAAAAGGTTGAGCAGAAGGTCCAGGGACAAGTCTCCCGGTACCTCTTGTTCGGTGCCGTCTCAGTGGTCGTCAACATCGTCTTGTTCTACCTGTTCTATCACACCATGGGTATCGAATACCAAATCGCCAACTTTATTGACTGGTTGATTAGTGTTCAGGTTTCCTTCTGGTTAGACCGGCAGTTTGTCTTCATGCACAAGTCAATTAAGGAAATGGGAACATTCTACATGACCCGGATTATTACCTTCTTAATTGAAACGGTCCTTCTGTGGTTCGGTGTCTCCGTCCTCAGTGGCAATAAGACCATCGTGAAGGTTATCGGCCACATCATCGCGTTAGTTCTGAACTTCTTCGTTTCCAAGAAGTTGGTCTTCAAGAACCAACCCGCACCTGCCGACTAAATTTAATCGTCAAAACCGAGACCAGCTGGCCTCGGTTTTTTTTATTCAATTTTTGTATAAAATCGACCTGTTAACTGGTGTATGATAGAAGGTATTCCGAACAGAAGGACCGTGTAGCCATGCCTCTAACGTTTCTCCTCACCAGCATTGGCGTCTTCTTCGTTACCGACACCGATGACCTCATCGTCTTACTCCTGCTTTGGTTGACGGCCAAGAATGCCCGGCAGAAACATGCCGTGGTGATCGGTCAATATCT
This sequence comes from Levilactobacillus paucivorans, assembly GCF_001437125.1. GTDB lineage: Bacteria > Bacillota > Bacilli > Lactobacillales > Lactobacillaceae > Levilactobacillus > Levilactobacillus paucivorans. Next base: position 24,055 of record NZ_JQCA01000043.1, read on the forward strand.
GGGAATCATGACTCTCATTGCGGTCGCCTGGATTATCAGCCGAGGAATCATTCATTTTAACGTCGTCCATTGGACCCGGTGGTTTGGCCTCATCCCCTTATTTCTCGGGATCTGGGGTCTAAAGACCTGGTGGCAGCATCGCGATGCTACCGGCCTGCCCCCACAGCTGACGAAATCGATTCGATGGCCACTCGTTTTGGCCCTCACCGTCAGTAATGGTGGCGACAATCTCAGCATCTATATTCCCTACTTCACCCACCTCACCACGCCGCAACTTGCCAGCGTGTGCCTGATCTTCTTGATTATGGTGGGCTTGTGGCTCCTGCTGAGTCATCAGCTGGCTAAATCAACTGTTGCCAGCCACTTCTTCGCCCGCTTTGGGGCCTGGCTGTCACCGCTCCTCTTCATTGGGATCGGATTATTAATTCTACTATAGTAAGCCATGTTTCATGTGAAACATTCAAGGAGGCCCCATGTCAATTTCTACCCTAACGCTAACCGGCACCAATGTTCGATCGCGGCGTCCCGATCGGGTCACGCTGACGCTGACGGATCTCCGCTTATTAACTGGTGACCAACAGCTTGCGCACCTGACCCTTCAAGATCACGTGCTCGGCATCATCTCCGGCCGGGCCTATCGTACCGCTCAACAGACACTGGGCATTCGGGACTTTCGCTACTTCTTAGATGAAGCGAATCTCACCCTAGCCCTGAGCGACACGGCCCACAATCGTCAGGCCGTGGCTGACCTCTTCGCCTTCGCGAACGACCACCACCTCTGGACGACCAAACATTAACTGTAAAAAACCGTTCGACCAACAAGGTTGTTGATCGAACGGTTTTTATTTGGCAACTTTTTTGAATTTTGGATCATTACATTTAAGTCGGGTCACTCTTCCAGCGTTTCACGCAGAACCTTCAGCACCCGCTGTTGCGTTGCCGTTAAGACGTGCGAAGTCCGGGTGACGATACTGGTGATAAAGGCCGGTTGTTCGTCATCCAACAACTCCAAACGCACCACATCGTCACGGTGTTGGTCCACGATATCGGTCAGGAAGGTCACCCCGACATTCTCCGCCACTAGGTTCATGATGACGTGGGTATCGGCGGCCCGAAAGACCACATCGGGACGGAAATGATTCCGGCGCGTCAGCTTATTGAAGGCCGTGTTATGCACAAAACTACTGGTAAACAAGACAAATTTTTCGCCTTTGAGTTCACTAAAGTAGATCCGTTTACGTTTCGCCAACGGATGCTGGGCCGAGACAAAGATATTGAAGGGCTTGCGGTCGAACTCCTCGGCCAGTAGCGTTTGGTAGGACAAGGGTTCAGCCGATCCCAACAAGGCAATATCGGCCTGGCCATCCCGCAACGCATTGCGGAGCCACACAGAGCCACCCTCCAACGTCTGAATATTTTCGAGCATTCCCAGTTCCTGTAACCGGGCCGCCACCCGGGGAAAGTAGTGATTTTCAATAATCGGGGGCAAGCCTAAGATAATTCGCTGTTGCGTCAGGTGATCCAACTCCTGATGCGCAATGTCTAACTCTCCCAAAATGGACTGGGCATGAGCCGCCAATTGTTGGCCGCTGTCCGTCACGATCAACTCGTGGTGGGCGCGATCACGTAAAAAGAGTTTGGTATTGAATTCCGTCTCCAAACGCTTGACGGCCATGGTAATTGTGGGTTGCGTCACCCCAAACGAAGCGGCGACCTTGGAAAAGTTTTTTTGTTTTATTAATTGGTCAAAATAGGCCAAATCTTTTGTGTTCACAATTTATCCCCTCTAAATCAGCTTTTATGGGTCTATTATAAAATAATTTTATAACGGATGCCACATTTGACTATACTTTTGTTAGCGATTTATAGTATGACTCGTAAACTTAATTCGCGATTGGAGGAAACAATTTATGACAACCACTGCCTCAATTTTAAATAACCCCTTCTTAAATAAGGGAACTGCTTTCACTCAGGCCGAACGTAAGGCCCTCGGAATCGTTGGGACGCTTCCTAGCCACGTCCAAGCCTTGGACGAACAGGCAACGCAAGCCTACGCACAATTCCAAAGCAAAGCTAACGACTTAGAAAAACGTCTCTTCTTAATGAACCTGTTCAATGAAAACCGGACGCTATTCTTCCGTTTGATGGACGAACATGTCGTTGAATTCATGCCAATCGTTTACGACCCAACGGTTGCAGACTCCATCGAACAATACAGCCACCTCTTCACCGATCCTCAAAACGCCGCCTTCATCTCAATCGATGACCCCGACAACATTGAAGCAACTCTGAAGAACGCCGCTGACGGCCGCGACATTCGCCTGGTCGTTGTCACCGACGCCGAAGGAATCCTTGGTATGGGTGACTGGGGTGTCAACGGTGTTGATATCGCCGTTGGTAAACTGATGGTTTACACCGCCGCAGCCGGGATTGACCCTGCCCAAGTATTACCTGTAAGTATCGACGCTGGGACCAACAACCAAACCTTGTTGGATGACCAACTGTACTTAGGTAACCACCACAAGCGGGTCTACGGCGACGTTTACTACGACGTGATTGACCGCTTCGTAAACGCAGAACAGAAGTTATTCCCTGAATCACTCTTGCACTGGGAAGATTTCGGACGCTCCAACGCGCAAGTTATCTTGGACAAGTACAAGGACCAATTTGCCACCTTTAACGATGACATTCAAGGAACTGGGATGGTCGTTCTGGCCGGAATCCTGGGTGCCCTGAACATCTCTAAGGAAGACATCAAGGACCAAAAGTTCTTAACCTTCGGTGCTGGGACTGCCGGCATGGGAATTGCCAACCAAATCCTCGATGAATTGAAGCGCGCCGGTCTTTCTGACGAAGAAGCCCGTAAGCACTTCTACGCCGTCGACAAGCAAGGACTGCTCTTCGATGACACCCCTGACTTAACAGCCGCTCAAAAGGACTTCACGCGTCAACGTAGCGAATTCGACAATGCTGATGAACTGACTAACCTGGCTGCCATCGTGAAGACGGTGCACCCAACGGTTATGATCGGAACGTCCACCCAACCTGGGACCTTTACGGAAGAAATCGTCAAGGACATGGCTGCTCACACGGAACGTCCAATCATCTTCCCGCTGTCTAACCCAACCAAGTTGGCTGAAGCAACTGCTGCCGACCTGATCAAGTGGACCGACGGAAAGGCCCTCATCGCCACTGGAATTCCAGCCGGTGACGTTGACTACAAGGGTGTCACTTACCACATTGGTCAAGGAAACAACGCCCTGATGTACCCTGGTTTAGGCTTCGGGTTGATCGCTTCAACTGCTAAGGTCTTAAACGGTGAAACGCTCTCCGCTGCTTGCCACGCCCTTGGTGGCATTGTGGACACCACGCAAGCCGGTGCCGCAGTCTTACCACCCGTTTCCCAATTAACCAGCTTCTCACAAAAATTAGCTGAAATCGTGGCCCAAAGTGTCCTCGACCAAAAGCTGAACAAGGAACCTATCGCTGATGCCAAGCAAGCTGTTGCTGACATGAAGTGGGTGCCAGAATACAAGAGCGTCGACTAAGACGCCGCGTTTCTAGCATTAGGTTCACCGAAAACTGAATAGTAATCCCCTCACGTGCTAGTTTGTCGGTGACTTCTCGCTGACCACGAGCACGTGAGTTACTCTAACATTACTTGAAAGAAGGACGTCTCTCGTGGCTGTTTTATGGAATTCAATTCAAAGTGTCCTCGTCGTAGTCTTAATCATGATTCTTGGTTATGTTCTCCGGCGGCAAGGTTGGTTCGACGACAAGTTCGGCGGTACCATCTCTAAATTTATCAAGAACATTGCACTGCCAGCATCAATCTTCGTTTCGGTACTGAGTCGGTTAACTCGGGGCCAACTGGTCTCCTTCTCCGGCTACCTGGTCTACGCCTTTATCGCCGTCATCATTGGCTATATCATTGCGTTTGGCCTCGTTCGGATCATGCATGTGAAGCCCGGTCGTAAAGGGATCTTCATCAACGCCATCGTCAACGCCAACACCATCTTCATTGGGTTGCCTTTGAACATCGCGCTGTTTGGGGATAAGAGTATGACCTACTTCCTGGTTTACTATATCGTCAACACCGTTTCGACGTGGGCCTTCGGGGTCTTCCTGATCTCCAATGACGATCCAACGATGCCTAAGGAAAAACATCATAACAAGATCGACTGGAAGAAAGTTATCCCAATGCCACTGGTTGGTTTCTTAGTGGCCTTAATCTTCTTACTCCTCAACATCCCAATCTTAAAGATCAGCTTCGTTAACTCGACGTTGACTTACGTTGGGAACCTGGTTACCCCACTTTCCCTGATCTACATTGGGATTGTCTTGGCGGACGCAGGGCTGAAGAGTATTCACTTTGACCGTGACACGATCGTGGCCCTCCTGGGTCGGTTCGTCATGTCACCAATCTTGATGGTAGCGGTTCTGTTGGCTGCTGGTCACTTCGGTGCTAGCTTCCCAACGTTGGCTTCTCAAACCTTGATTGTACAATCCGCAACGCCAATGCTTGCGGTCTTACCAATCCTGGCTAACGAAGCCCACGGTGACGTGGAATATGCCACGAACATCGTGACCACCAGTACCGTGTTATTCATCATCGTGGTGCCAATTCTGATGTCACTGATTCAATTCATCTAGTTTCTTAACTTCTGGGGGAGTATACAAAGGGCGCTACCACTGCGGTAGCGCCCTTTTTGTGTTTCATATAAAAAACAAGGGTTTAAAATGAAAACACTTATTATCTTTGATCATCCATACACCGCCACTGCCGGAGACAATGTGCCCCGCCGCCGATCTCCCAAGTTGGTGCCGGGGTCAGAGCACCGATCCCATGGTCGCCGACTATCAACAACGCCTGTTAGCCGCGGACCACATTGTCTTCATGTTTCCCGTCTGGTGGGAAGTCATGCCAGCCATGACGAAGGGCTTTCATGACAAGGTTTACGCTAAGGGGGAACTCTACCAAGCCGATACCATGAAAACAAAACTGACGAAGCAACCCCGAATCGACATCGTAACCACCATGAGTACCCCCAACTGGATTTACCAGTTGATCTTCGGGCCCCTTGGCCAAGCTCCTCTTCCGGGGAACGTTTCTCAAGACCCGACTCCGGCACTTCAAATGGCACAACTTCGCTCAGGTGGAAAAGAAGACCCTGGCCCAACGGGAAGCGATTCTCCGTAACTGCAAGCTTTAGACCCAAAAGGACACCCGTCAACCTTAAGTTAACGCGGTGCCCTTTTTTACTCTTGCTCCGAAATCATCTGTGACTCACTAACTCTTTTCCCATATCTATTATAGCATGCCTAGCATCTTAAAAACAGACTGGTTATTGTCGCTAAAGCGCGTAGACTAGGGAATCCGGAGGTGATTGGATGGGACAAAATGAGGCACACCATCTACAGGTAATCTACCAACGTTTAACCCGCGACATCGACCGACTCACGACGCAGCTGGCTGATCTCGCCCAATCTGCTCGGTCCATGAAACAACAACTCAATAGCGAGGGCCATCTCGATCTTGGAACTTTCAGTGATCAGTTGGAAACCTTTGCCAGCATCGAGGCCAACAATCGGCAGATCGATACGCTGAATGCCCGCCATGATACCGCGGTGACCCGTTTGAAGCACGCCAAATTACTGTTACCACAGGCCTACTTCGCCAAGCTCAGCCTAGACTTTGGCGACGATGACCTCGAGGAACTCTATTTAGGTAAAGTGGGCTACACCGATGAGAATACTCGTGACCTGGTCTATGACTGGCGGTCGCCCGTCGCCGATGCCTATTACGCCAACCGAACAGGGGCCACCACTTACCGCGCCAACGGCCGTGACATTCCTGTTACTATCAAGCAACGCCAACAATTTGTCATCGACCACGACCACTTACTTCAGGTGGTCGACACCGATGCCGCTATCGGCGACCCCTTGTTATTGGAAGTTCTCGCCAGCAATCGTAGCGGTGGCTTACAAGAAATCACGGCCACCATCCAACAGGAACAAAACGCCATCATCCGAGAAAGCCGCCACCCCATCGTAATTGTTGACGGGGTCGCCGGGAGTGGCAAGACTTCCGTGCTCCTTCAGCGCGTGGCCTACCAGCTCTATCGCCATCGTGACAGTTGGACGCCCGCAGACATTCTGATTCTCACCCCGAATACGGCCTTCAGCCGCTACATTCGTGGCGTGTTGCCGGCCTTAGGCGAGGCCGAACCGCTGAGCACCACCTACCTCAATTTAATCCAATCTTGGGGCCAGCGCTTTGGTCTGACCATTTCAACCACAGCCGACAATCACTTAGCGGAACTCGCCGATCGGCTCCAGCAGCCCTATACCCAGACGCCAGCCGGCCTGTCCCAACGGGCCTACGACCAATCAAACGATCGTGTGCCTCTCGTAAACCGCATGCAGACCGCTTGGCGGTGGCTAAATGCCGTCAATCTAGCTCCAGAAGATCTCACTGACTGGCTAGACTGGGACCAATTTGGCCGCGACCTGGGAATCACGCCCCTCACGACCTACGATCAGCTGTACCTCCTGCTGAACTTCACCGCTTACCAACAAACAGTTACGCAAGCCCTCTTCGTCGACGAGGCGCAAGACTACGGCCCGGATGCCTGGCTCTTTATCGCGACGCTCTTCCAGAAGACGGCGATTACCATCGTGGGGGATCATCGTCAACGGCTAAGTGGCCAGGCAACGACCATTTCAGACTTCTTTGACCCGGACCAGACCGCGCAGCTGCGCCTCACCACCAGCTACCGGGCCACCGGCCAAATCACCCGGTTCTTTGCCCAGTTTGCTGGCGACTGGCAAGATGAAATCTCGGCGGTCCAGGAGGAAGGCATAGCGCCAGAAATTGGGTCGACTAGCGCGCTCTCACGGGTGCTGGCCAAGCAATCCCTCTCGGCAACCCAGAGTCTGGGGATCATCACCCCAACGGCTGAGATTGCCGCTGAACTGGCTACCCAGTATCCCGCTGCTCAGTTCCTCAAAGAACAGGCCTTCCACACCGTTCGTCCGGGGTTAAATATTATGCCCCTCGCCTTGGCCAAGGGCTTAGAGTTCGATTTTGCTGTCGTCACGCATTGGCAATCGGCCTTCTATACTGACCCACAACATGGCCATAACCGCCGCTATGTCGCTGCATCACGGGGAACCAAGGGCTTAACGCTCCTCAATTAACTCATAAGATCGTAAAAAGGGGTCGTGACATAATCGTCACGACCCCTTCATTTGCTTAAATTTAAATTCTCAAACTTAGTCACTGATAACTAACAACGACTTAATGGCTTCACGCTTGTCCATAGCGTCGTAAGCTTCCGCCACATGGTCGAGGTCAAAACGCTTGGTAAAGACCTTGCCAGGGTGAATGTCAGCCTTCTGTGGGACACCGACGCGGCCCACGTCGCTGCACAGAACGAACATGATGGTATCGGCGTCTTCAGTCAATCTAATTGGAAGCCTAGCTACTACATTACGTTAAATTAGCTGTGACCCCCTAACTCCTCCAAACAATAAGGGTCCACTTCGAAAATAATCGAAGTGGACCCTTATTTAGTTTAAACGGCAGACGTGTCTGCTTGCCGCTGTCGTAAGTCATCAATCATCATCTGCAAGGTCAGTTGGGCCATCTCGGCTTCCGCTGCCTGTTGGACCCGATCATAGGCCTGATCCAACGTCTGCTGGATATGTGCCCCTACCGGACAAGCCATATTCGTTTTGGGATCAACGTGTAGCAGATCATTGTTCACCTCGACTGCTTTAAAAATATCGAGGAGACTAATTTCACCCGCTGGTCGTGCCAAATGGGGCTTCGCCGCCCCGGCCCGACTGACCAACAGCCCGGCTTTCTTCAAGCTAGCCATCAGTCGTCGAACCACACTCGGATTGGCTTCCACACTGGTAGCAATGGTCACGCTATCTAAGGCCACCGTTGGTGCAATCTCGATGTATGCCAGAATGTGGACAGCATCACTCAACTTGTAGGAATACTTCATGGGAACCGCTCCTCTCAACTCATTTTATCCAGTGTATCATCTGTGGCTTTAATTGCAACAGCCTAGTGGCCGAAATAGCTCGGCCGGAAAATTTCTCGAACTGGAAAATACTCCGCCAAAATATAACCCGGGTTGTGAGTGGTGAGGACCCGCAACTAATCCTTTCAATTTTACCGATCATTTAGTTCTGAAATTCGGTATACTAGAGACTAATGATTCTTAATCAAGGGAGGTTTTGACAACGAAACGAAGATGGTTCAGCCTTGGCGCCGGTCTCATGGTAGCCGTGATCGCTCTTATCGGGAGCTGGTCCGCCGCTCGGGCACAAACCGAAAAGCCGAGTGCCATTGTCAAAGTCGGCCGATATGCCGCTAGTACCGATTTTCTTAATCTCAGTCAATACTTTCAGCTGACCAGCCCACTACAGGTCAAAGTTAACTACGTTCCAACCACCAAGGTTGGTCATCCGTTACGGCGAACCCTGACCTTGCCCCAAGGCACAATCGTTGCCGGTTCTCTCACGACGACCAAGTCCGGAGACTTTCTAGTGCCGACTTTGCAACTCTACTTGGCGCGACTCAGCTACCCTCTGGTTCATCGCGAAGCCCCCATGGGCTACACGATTGACCCAGGTGCGGGGGCCTATGATGCCCAGGTAACCCTGAAGGCTACGGATAAGCTCTCGGCCTTCAAACGAGTTCCAGCTCCCCGTTACATGCCAGCCTACAGCCACGGTGATCTCTATCTGGGGGGCGCCAAGTCAGCGCTCAGTACCCAAGAACCTCACAGCCGGAGCATTCGGATCACCCCGGATGGCTACCTGGAATATATTACTTATAACGGCACCGTCAACCCTGGTCTGGGTTTCATGCAACGGCCAACTGGCATGGCTAAGATCACCCGGACAGACTTCCATGACCCCTACCGTGATCTCTATTTCAAGGAACCGATCACGGGACTCCGCCTCAAACGCGTGTCCCAGGCGGGTAATCAGCAGTACAAACTCACGTTGAAGAACCTGCATACCCCACAACATACCTGGGGTAACGAGGACGCCGGTATTGCCGGAACTTTTAACAGTCTGTATCTGATAGACGGTAAACAATACTACACGTTTATCGGGTACGATGGTATCAGTGGTTAATTAAAGCGACAGGTGACTGACGAGTAAATACTACTCGTTAGTCACCTTTTATTTAGCCCACTTTCGCAGAGATGCTATACTGAAGACAAAATCTCGAAGGAGGCCCTGGCCGTGAATAAACGGGTAATTAAAATCATCTTGGCCATTCTCATTTTGGGAGCTACCGCCAGCATCTGCCTCCGTCACTGGGGAACGATCGCCAGTGCGCTTCCACTTTATCACACGTTTCGACTATAGATGTACGGAGCCGCAAAATGGACCTGGGACTTTTGCCCCAGGTCCATTTTTTATTTCTCTAATAGTTAATGGTGCCAAAGACGTGACCCAACATTACTGAGCGTGACCGCGCCAATAATCACGAGGACGCCGAGTAACTGGCTTATCGATACCTGTTCGCCGAGCAACAGAAAGGCCACGGCAATCGATGCCGGGAGTTCCAACGAAGATAGCACGGGACCCACGCCCGGAAGTAGCCGGGGCATAAAGATTGAATAACAGGCCAGTGGCAAAATCATTGAGAACACCGCCACCAGCGCACCCCAACCCACGGCTGTCCCAGTCAGGGGAACCTGTAAGAGTTGTGGCCCCCAGACAATGGCAATCAGGATAAAGGCGCCGACGGCCATTAGCCAGGTCTTACTCAAGGGATCGAGGTTGTTGCCCAGATTAGCCGTGGCCTGTAGTGTGGCGGCATAGGCCACTGCTGCTAGGAAGCTCAACAAGACACCAGCTAGCGACAAACTGCCTGTCAATGGCAAGAGTCCGGCCGCCAGCACCGTGCCCCCAAGAACCAAGACAATACTGATCACTTGTAGTCGTGACGGCCAGCGATGATGAATGACTGCCCCCAACAAGACCGACAACCAGACGGACTGCATCAACATGACCGCCGCCACGGCTACGGGGATCGACCGCAACGCCGTGATATAGAAGGTATTGGTCAACCCAGAAGCGGTCCCGGCCGCTGTCACCAAGAGAATCTGACGCCAACTCGTGGCCTGGGCCGACAAACGGGGCCCCCGAACCAAGTGGATGGCGGTCAAGACTACCGCCGAAATCAGAAAGGACCAAAAGAGGAGCGGCCCATTAGCCACCCCATCTCGTCCGGCTAATTTGAATAAGGATGCCGGAATCCCGTAACTAATCGCCCCGATGGCGACAAAAAATGGGGCTAATTTCTTCAAACCATCGTCTCCTCAATCACTATTCATTCGATGCCTGTTGCATTTCACGTTCTGTGGCCGCCTTGTCCCCGACATTACTCAGGATAACCGCCCCGATAATCACAAGAACCCCAACGATCTGTAGCCAAGTGACACCCTCACCCAACAAGAGAAAGGCAAAGACTACCGACGCCGGCAGTTCCAACGACGACAGGATGGGTCCAACACCCAGCTTGAGCATCGGCATAAATATCGAGTAGCACATCAGAGGTAACGTCATCGAGAAGATTGACGACAAAGCCCCCCAACCCACGGCAGACCAGGTCACTGGTGTGCTTAGTAGTTGTGGTACCCAGGCCGCCGTCACCAGAACCAGCGCCCCGATACACATCAACCAAGTCTTCGTTAGTGGGTCCAAATTATTCCCGAGGCTAGCGGTAAACTGGATCGTTAAAGCGTAGGAGACCGCCGACAGAAAACAGAGGAACAGTCCCCACAGCGAAACAGCCTGAGTCATTGGGAAGAGTTCCGCCGCCAAGACCGTCCCGGCCAGTACCAGGATAATACTGATGACCTGAAGCTTGGACGGCCACTTGCGCTGGACCACGGCCCCGATCAAAACGGATAACCAAACCGATTGCATCAGCATCACTGCCGCAATTGCCACCGAAATATGATGAAGTGCCGCGATGTAGAGGGTTTCTGTGATCCCCGATGTCGTACCAGCCGCAATCACCGCAACCACCTGACGCCAACTCGTGTGCTGGTGACTGAGCCAATTTCGCCGACCAACGTGGACGATTCCCAATAACACCACCGAACTCAGAAACGTCCAGAACAACAGTGGCCCGTTGGTGATTCCGGCATTTCCGGCCATCTTCACAATCGATGCGGAGATCCCGAAACTTACCGCCCCAATCGCAACAAACAAGGGTGCTAATCTCTTCATGAACCATTACCTCTTTTACAACGTTTACCAAACAAGGGCCGGGGTCACCCTGACGCTCCGTTTCCCCGAAATGCTTTCATAGCTTATCTTACCATGAGATCACAGACCCGCGCACAGCGACTTTCCCGGTCACTGTCAGCTTAAATGTTGATACTACCCAGCACGCGGCGTTTAGACGCCTCATCCAACGCATTGCGGTTAAGTCTACAATTGATTTGTCCTATAAATCCATTATGTCACAGTGATAATAATCGCTGTTATTCAAGAACCCAACAGGCTCAACACCGCCGGCTATGCTATACTAAAAACTAATCAAACTACTTCATCGGCTTCACTAATCCAATTTAGGAGTAAACCTTGCTATGAATAACTCACCCGAATCAGACTCGCAAAACCAATCTCAAGTCCCCGATCCCCGCAGTTTTGGCAAAGCCCCCAATCTTGAAAACATTAAGCGTTACCGTGAGGCGCTGGGTTACACAAGTACTGACAACCCTGTCGTTTACGGTTATATGCTCGACACCGGACTGACCCTGCTCATCGGCGTCGCCGGGGTGCTAGCAACCAAATATTACATGATTAGTTTTGAAGACGACGGGATTCTCTTCCTAGGTCTGGACATTACCTCACACTTTACCGGTGAAAATGCCTTTATTAAGTTTACCGACTTGGAAAAGGTTACCTTCAAGGGCTTTGGGCTCAGCTACACGCTCATGCTCAGCGATGGCGACAACACCATGAAGGTTAAGGTCAATCGCTTCATCATGGGCCGTCCTTGGCAGGGTGCCAGCGTTAAGATTCTGGCGCAACGCTATCATAAATAAATTACAGTATACCAGGACCGATTAACAGATCGGTCCTATTTTTTTCGTCCAGGTCGCTGCTACATTACCCCCGGTAATATTCTGGTTATATCATCACTAACAGATACCTACGATCCCATTAGAAATATCGGAACCACAAAAAATGAATGTGCTATACTAAAATTCAGTTAAATCATTTCATTATCTTCACTAAACCAATCTAGGAGTAAATACAGCCATGAATAATTCATCTGAACAAGGAACTCAATTTTGTCCTAAATGTGGTCAAGCCGTCGCAGTGGGTACTCAGTTCTGCCCCAAGTGTGGTACCCAACTGACACAAAGCCAGCCTCAACAACCAACGGCCCCTGTCCAGCCTGTGCAAGCATCTCAACAATCGCAAACGACTGCCGTTCATCCAACCACAATCGTAAAAAAAGGTGTTGATCATTTTGCTTTGATCGGCCTAATTCTCGGACTAATTTCTTGGCTTCTAAACTTCTGGGGAATCGTAGGTATTACTGCGGTTGTCTTCAGTGCAATCGCTCTGAACCGCCATGTCTCTGGCACGGATAAAACATTCGCAATTATCGGATTAGCATCCGGTATTTTTAATATTCTTTACGCCGTTATGCAGCTCTAAGCCACTTCATTTTAGAAAGGTTCCAGACATATGTCAGATCAAAAGTTTTGTGTCTCGTGTGGACAATCAATTCCTGCTTCTGCTATTTTTTGCCCTAATTGTGGACAAAGACAGCCTCAATTTCAAACTGCAACGTCAGCGACCCCAGCTACTTCTGTGACGTCACAGGCCCCCGTTCAACCTGTAACACCCCGTGAACCTCAAGCAGTGGATCCTAAAAGCTTCGGCAAAGCCCTCAACATTAAGGCCGTCAACCGTTACCGACAAGCCCTAGGGTACACTAGTACCGATAACTTAGTTGTTTATGGTTATATGCTGAATATGGGAATGACTGTCCTCGTTGGTGTTGTAGGTATGTTGGCAAATAAATATTATATGATTAGTTTCGAAGATGATGGTATTCTCTTTCTCGGTATCGGCCTTTCATCGCACTTTACAGGTGAAAACTCCTTTATAAACTTCAATGACTTGGAAAAAATTTCTTTCAAAAACTTTGGACTCGATTACCACCTTACGGTTACTGCTGAAAATGGCACGATGAAAGCCAAAGTAACCCGACTGATCCTAGGCCAGCCTTGGCAGGCAGCCAACGTTAAGATTTTGGCGCAACGCTATCATAAATAAATCGCAATTATAAAAGACTGATCAACCGATCAGTCTTTTTTTGACGCCTCAAACTACCTACTCTGCCCGTCGTCGAGCCAAAATTCCCGTTAACACGCGCTTCTGGTCTGGCGTCGTCCGACTGAGCGACTTAATCTTCTGCACCGTTCGTTGAACTAAAGGAACTGGCAACGTTTCTAAAATTTGATAGATGCGATCCGGATCATCCTTGAATGCCGTCGCCAAGAACCAGGCCTGTCCCAATTGCACGTAGTAGTCGTCACTGGTCACACTCAAAACACGTGTAAAGGCCTGATCCCGAAAATCCGGCGTCAGATAGAACTTTAATAAAAACACTAGCCCACTTCGCTGAAGCCACGGTTGACCACTCTGCAAGTAACGATCGATAGTCGCCAAAAATTCCGCCGGATACCGTTTGACCTGCTTGAAATGAATCGCCATATCACAGATGGCCCAACAGTCTGCGGTCGCAAAGTAACGGTCACAGGCTGCCACAAAGTCTGGCAAATTCAGCCGTAGCCGACTAATCACGTAGGCTCGAACTAAAATCACTTCGTAAACCTCCGTGCCCGCCACTGCGAGGAATCCCATCGGATCACCCTTGCTAATCGCGGTCCCCCAGGCCTTGAGATCGGCCATCGAAATCCCTAGCAGTGGGTAGTTGGTCCGAACAATCTTAGTGGCTCGTGCCTGAGCCTTTTCATTGCGCTTTGACTCTAAGAATGTGAGAAATTCGGTATAGCTTGCTGGTGTCCATTGGGTCGCCGTCAGATCCATGATTGTGTCTTCCTTTCATACGTCTCATTTACTGTCATTATTCCATATCCTCCTCAGAAATACGAGAGCCTACCAAAGAAAAGGGACTCGCCCGAAGCGAATCCCCAGTCCAATTCTATTTAGTCGTTAACCGGATCTTGCCGGTGCGCGTAAAAGTAACCCAACGTCCCCAAACTAAAGACAACGATAATTCCTACTAAAATACCAGCAATTGGGGCAATCGAGCCACCCAATGAAATGGTGTGTCGGAACCCCGCCATCGCAATTGTCATCGGCAAATAGGGGTGAACGGTCTCGTATAGTTTGTTGGTCAATTCAATCGGATAAGTGCCACCCGAACACCCAATCTGAAAGAGCATGAAGAGTAACATCAACCAAGCCCCAGTGAGCCCGAACCACAGCCGGAAGCAAGTCACAATACTGAAGAAAGCCACGATAACTAGCAAACCAAATAGGTAGGTCTTAACCGGCTCTAATGGCCGCAACCCGTTGATATACCAGACACCTAACCACATGCCGGAGGCGGCCAAGATCACAAATCCCCAGAGAAAGGCCATCTTATCTATCCAAGCTGTCAGGAAGTTTCGGGCTTGACCATGGCGTTTGCCCGCATCGTAGATAATATTTAACGTAATGCAGCCAACGAATAGTGAAATTGCCATGAAGTATGGCGCCATCCCCGTCCCGTTGTTGGCAATCGGAGCCACGTCATGTTGAACCAACTTGATTGGGGCGGATAAGGCCTTTAACTTTGCTGACGTCTGGGCCTGTGCGGTAATCTGACGGCTTCCCTGTTTCAGGCCTTGGCTAATTGCCAAGTCAGCGGCGGTTACCTGAGGACTGGTCATCCCCGCTGCCACGGCCTGGGTGGTTTGGGCCAATTGCTGAGAGGTTTCACCGAGTTGTCGTCCCAGCTTAGCTGACGACGCCTGTAGTTGCGCCAGCTCACTCTGCACGATCTCCCGGTTGAGAGTCGCCTGAAGCTTTTGCATCGCCGAGTTTCCCATCTTAGCGGCAACGGCACTTTGCCCGGCGTTCGTTTCATAGGTAACCTTCAGGACCCGTGCCCGGTTCCCCAAATGGCGCAACTGCCAGGAAGCGTCGTTCGGAATTCGCAGAATCAGATAAACCTTGCCAGAGTGGAGGTCCTGCAGGGCGCGCTTTTCGGTAAAGCGATGAAATTGTAACGTATGACTCCGGACCAATGACCGGGTGACAGATTGTCCCCAATCTACCCCCTCAACCGGGCGATCTTGGTTCACCACCGCCATGGGCAACCGATGAAGTTCCCCGTACGGATTCCAAACTGACGCCAAGAAAGTCGCGGCATAAACTAGTGGAATCACCATAATTCCCAATAAGATCCGCCAAACTGCTGGATGTTCCCGTAAATACTGCCATTCCCTAAATTTCATATCTCTCATCTCCCAAGCCGAATGAACGAATCATTCATTCGAATTGCCACCAGTCTAATCACTATGAGCTAAAGCTCACGGGTTCAGACTTTATTCAGCAACGTTTGGTTGGTGAAATTACAATGATTAGCGATAACTACGTAGCAGAAGATCCCGCACAACAGCCAGCATTTCGGCCTCTGTGCCACTTGCCATCTCCTTTTCAAAACTGTCAAACCGTTTGTGCGCACACCACCAGAAAATCAGATCAACTACGACAACGCCATTTCGTAAAGGATCCTTCAGGTCTGGCTGAAGGTGTTCTAGAAATTCACCGACCCGTTGATACAAGGCCTGCCGTTGCTGGCGATACAAGGCCGTCAACGCAGGATTGACCGTCGGATTATGCTCTAAGATCAAGAAGTAACGCCCGTAGCGTTGAAAGGCCGCGAATAGTGCCGTCAGGAGGTCATCCAATGATTGAATATGCTGATCCGCCAACTGATGATTCCAGACGGTATAGGCCTGTTCAGTCTGCTTAACCAGCTCACGCAGGTCCACCGAAGTTAGTGGAAAGTCTAGTGTCGTCGGCGTTTGCGTCGGAAGTGTCGATAGAAAGACATAGTCCAACAGCGCGGCCTTACTGGCAAACAACCGGTAGAGTGTCCCCACCGCCAGCTGGGATCGCTGGGCGATCATCTGCATTTGTGTTTCGTGATAGCCCGGCTGAATGAACAGTTCACTCGCCGCGGCATACACACGTTCTAATTTTTCTTCATCGGTCATCTCTGATCCGCCTCCTTGACTCCATTTAACGCCTACACATCAGCTCCATCCAGGCTCCGCCACCACTCAAGAGAGTGACCTTACGAACCTCCCTGACCCGAGACCTTTTTATCAGAAATTCTCACGGCAACTAATGTTCACGGCAAGAAAGATAACCACTTTACTTGCCTTAGAGCGACCTCAACCCCTTATACTAAAGGGGTAAACACTTAGAAAGGAGTCGATTATTTTGGATCGACCTTATATTTTTTGTCACATGGAAACGTCACTAGACGGCAAGATCACCGGTCCCTTCATGCAGGCCGCTGATGACAACTACCAGGGTGACGGCGATCTCTTCTACCACATTGCCTTTGACGATGACGGTTACTACCATCCCCAGGGTTGGCTGTCCGGGCGCACCACGACCGACGATAATTTCACCCACTATGCCAAGCCCCAGCTGGATGAAAATGCCGCACCGGTCCCTGATGGCGACTTCATCCCCACAACCATCGCGCCCCAATACTACATTTCGATTGATCCTCACGGCAAATTAGCCTGGACGACCAACCAAATGACGTTCATGGCCACGACGGCTCAGGTCTTGGAAGTCTTGACCAGCCAAGTCAGCAACGCCTACAAGGCCTTCCTGCGGCAACTCGATATTCCCTACATTATCGCGGGTGACACCGAACTAGATGCGCCATTGGCCATGAAGAAACTCAAAGACCTCTTCCACATGGAAACGGTCATGTTGGGTGGTGGGGGCGTGCTCAACTGGTCCTTTATCCAACAGGGCCTCTGTGATGAGCTCAGTCTCGTCCTGAGCAATGCCGCCGACGGTTCAACCGATACCCCAACGCTCTTTTCCGCGGTCCCAGGGCTCTCATCAACGACGCCCCGGACCTTTACCTTGAAGAACGTCGAGGCGCACGACAACTTTGTCTGGCTCCGTTACCTGATCGACCCGAAAAAATAAGGTTGACGTGTCGCAGTCAACGTGCGATACTACTCCTGGTGCCAAACCAAGGTGGGGGTACGCGATCGGTGCGCAAGCATTCCGAAGGTCGCCGCACCTCACCACTAAAACAGCTCTGCGCTTTGCGTAGGGCTGTTTTTCTATGCTTAATTATTAAATCTAATTATTAATAATTAAGTGTTACTCAGCTCCAGATGTTTCACATGAAACATTCTGCTCTGCCAAAATCCACCGTTGCTTTCCGTTTCTGGCATGCTACGCTAAGGGTAATATCTCTGTGAAAGAAGGGGTTCTCGTGAAAATCATTATCGCGCCAGCTAAGAAGATGGTCATCGATACCGACACCTTTGCCGTTGAGCAGCTGCCTCAATACCTGCCCCAGACGACTGAAATTTTAAACGCCCTCCGGCAACTGACCTATCCCGAAGCCAAGGCCCTCTGGCACTGTAGCGACAAACTCGCGCAACCAAATTACGCTTGGCTTCAAAAACTCGACCTGACACACACCCTCACACCAGCCTTGTTGGCCTTCAGCGGTATTCAATATCAGTACATGGCCCCAGACCTGTTCACGGCCCCCGCCCTCGACTATGTCCGTTCCAATTTACGGATTCTCTCTGGTTTCTACGGCATTCTGCGGCCCTTCGATGGCATCGTCCCTTACCGTTTGGAAATGCAAGCCAAGCTCGCCGTATCTGGTCACAAAAACCTGTACGCCTTCTGGGATGACCGGCTCTACCATGCTCTCGTAAGTGACTCGGAACCCATCATTAACTTGGCTTCCCAGGAATATGCGAAAACCATTATTCCCTACCTTCAACCTAGGCAATCCTTCGTAACCGTTACCTTTGCCAGTCTTGTCGAGGGGCGGCTGAAGACTAAAGCCACACTAGCCAAAATGGCGCGTGGGTCCATGGTTCGTTATCTGGCGGAGCACAATGTCTCAACGATTGCTGGTGTCACACACTTCGATCATCCGGACTGGCAATTTGCCGGGGCTCGGTCGACGGCGGAGCAGATCGTTTTCATCTATCAGAGATAATCCTTGCTCAACTAAGATGTTCTGTCCCATTATTATCGTTCCTAATCGCGCTTATACTGTGTATGTAAGAGTTGTTAGACAACGAAAGGTCCGCTTTATATGACAGTCAAAAAATTTTTGTTCTCATTACTATTGGGTTCCACCGCTCTCATTTCACTGGGGGGATCAACTTCATTAGTAGCCAACGCCACAACAACTGATTCCACCGCTACCACCACAAACTCAACGACTGACACTAGTTTTGCCTCAACTGCTAAAAGACTAAATGGCCCTTATGATCCTAGTGTCTTATCGCTAGATATGTCCCAAAATCAACTCTATGTTAAGATCAACGATAACGTCTCGCCGACACTCTACGACCAGGATGGACAGACAGTTACTGAGACGCTTCCAACGGCCAATTCTAGGATCTACCAATTTAGCAATTATATTCTTGATTTAAATACAGATAAGATTTATCTACAGGAAATCAGTTCTGCCAATGGTCTATCCATTCCTGATAGCTATTTTGAATTTGACCCTAACACCATGACTATCGGTGGTAAAACTGACGATCAAGGCACCTTTAAATTTATCACCGATCCTGTTACATTTACTTTTCAGCCTGTCAACATCGATGCTCAAACTACAATTGGTTCCGAGATAAGCATTAATTCTGGCCTAGACAAAAACTTCTCTGGCAGTATTGGTAACACTGCTTCAACACCTTATAGTCTTCTGATTTCTGGGCTTCAGAGTGCTGTTGGTGCTACAATCCCTGGCTATTCTTTCACTAGTCCTACTAATAATAATGATGAACCTAGCTTCACTTGGTACTATTCAAAGGACGCAACTGTTCCCGACAACACGAATTCAGCGAATAGTACCTCAGAAACAACGTCTTCAAGTACGACTACTAGTCAGGTCAAGGTCCCTTCTCAATCTAAACCATTTTCTGACTTTGCCGTCTATGCAACTAAGAAGATCGGTCTCTACAACAGCCCGAACTTCTCCAAAGCCACGCGCAAGTTCTGGTATGCCAAACAAATTCGGACTAAACGGCCGCAATTTATAGTGATCGGTTATGCTCGGAATAAAGCGGGCATTCTTCGCTACAAGGTTCGCGATATCAATCGAAAGTCCAAGACATTCAAGCAACGGGGCTACATCACCACAGATGTTGCCGACGTCTCCAACAACTATTATCTTAAAAATCCCAAGACTGTTCTCGTCATTGGTACCAAAGGAGTCAATGCCTACACCCACATCAACCTCACTGGTAAGGCCCGCCGGCACTTTAAGCACGGGTCAATCCTCAAAGTTAAGGCGCTCAAAACTTATCACTTAACAACACGACTCGTCTTGAACAATGGCCAATACGTCACCGCCAACAAGACCCTCGTTCAGAAAAAATGAACCAACAAAAAGCCAGTGAAATCACGCAAATAGTGGTTTCACTGGCTTTCGCTTGTCTTAAAACGTCATCCCACTTGCTTCTCGGGATACTACTTAACCTTCAATTCTTAGTCATGTGCCGCTAGCCACCGCGTCAGCCGATCCATATACGCCGCCGTCTCTTCCACGAAGGCCATGTGCCGGCTGTGGGCAAAGAGCGTCCACTCGGCATATGGCAACTGGTCCACCATAGTTTTGGCGATTAGCGGGGTACACAGGTCATTAACCCCGCTGGTTA
Organism: Levilactobacillus paucivorans; assembly: GCF_001437125.1. Lineage (GTDB taxonomy): Bacteria > Bacillota > Bacilli > Lactobacillales > Lactobacillaceae > Levilactobacillus > Levilactobacillus paucivorans. The sequence goes on from NZ_JQCA01000043.1 coordinate 44,028, forward strand.
CCAGCGTTGGTGTCGTCACCTGCGCTAATTTGGCGGTATAGTCATATTGCCCCAAGGTTCCCGTCGGACAGTACTCATTAGGGCCCCAGGCGGTCGTGTAAGCCACGGTTCCGCTTCGCTTGGACCGACGGAGGTATTCGGGCGAATCGGCCGTGACGGGTCCCGCAGCGTTGTTCAGCATGAAGCGCTGATTGGCTGCCAGGTAGGCCGGTGTGGTGAAATCCCCACTGGCCTCCGCCTGGGCAATCGCCGCTTGGTCCGCCGCCGACATGAACCCAATCAACCGGTGTTGTTCCTGTTGCCACAGCTTGGCTGAGGACAACGTGCTGGCCAGAATCAGGCTCTGAATCCCCTGGGGCTGGTAATCACAGCGGTAAATGATCGCCAACATACCGCCCCAGGATTGCCCCAACAAATGAACCCGTTTGAGTCCCAGGTACTCGCGCAGGGCCTTGAGTTCAGCGACCCAGGTTTCCGCCCGCCAGAGACTGGGATCGTCCGGCATGGATGACCGCCCACAACCCAGCTGATCGTACATGACGATCGGCCGGCCGGTGGTCTGAGCTAGTTGGTCGAAGGCCTCGAAGTAGTTGTGAGTCGACCCAGGACCGCCGTGTAGTAGAAGTAACGGCGTCTGACCCCCGGCTAGGTCCCCGACGATCCGGTAATAAGTTTGATAGTTGTGAAATGGCATAAAGCCTTCTTGAATAGTCATTGACGGCACCTCACTTTGCGCCCATTATACCGCTAATCCTCGCCGCTATCTGCCAACTTCTGATCGGGAAAGAGCTTAAACACCGCGACCACAATAAAGTTCCGCTTGACTGTGACGTTGCGGTACAGTTTATAATGCGAACATACCGACAGGCGATACTCAAACGCGGAAGAAGGAATTTAAGATGTCCCATCCAAATAAAAAATTTAGCAATGTTCAAGAATGGCTTGGCGTTCCTTATGGGACGGCTAGCCGGTTCCAAAAGGCACAAATTGTTCCGTTTGAACCCAACCAAGACTACAGCCAAAGTGGACCAGCATCCGTTCAATTTACAGATCCGGCCTTTTTAACTGCCGATAAAGGTGAAAGTGAAGACTGCCTGAATCTGAATATCTGGGCACCAGATAACGTCCAAGAAAAGCTCCCCGTTGTGGTTTATATCCACGGTGGTGGTTGGACTTATGGGGCTAATTCCCAAGACACGTCAGACTTATCCGGCTTGGTCGCCAGTGGCAAAGTCATCGGGGTTTCCATCAACTATCGTCTAGGCGCACTGGGTTGGCTAGAACTCTCCCAATATGGCGGAAAATTCAAAGATGCCAGCAACTTAGGCTTGCAAGATATGATCCTCGCCTTGAAGTGGATTCAACAATACATTGGTTTATTCGGTGGTGACGCCAACCAAGTGACACTTACCGGTCACAGTGCCGGTTCATTTTCACTGTTAACGCTCTTGGCGGTACCTGAAGCTGAGGGCTTATATCACAAGTTGGCCGCATTTTCTGGTTACGCCGCCCGTTATATTCCAGCTTGGTGGGCCGAAGAATTAGCAGATAAAGTTTTAAAGACATTGTACTTAACCTCACCAGACCAGCTATTGACGGTTGACGCAAAATCATTAACGACTGCCGTTAATCAAGTTCTACCAACTGACGTTTTGAAACGTGGGAATTTAAACACCCTTTCAATTGGGATTGTCGATGATGAATTTTTACCAAATGGCATTCTAAAGGCTAACCCTGCCGATGTTATTAAGAGTGGCTCGCATAAGGATGTAGACCTAATCATCACGTCAACCACGGCCGAAGCAAGCTGGTATGCCGCTCATATTCCAGACAATGTTGATCCTAAAAATATCGAAGCCGTCATTGATGAAATGGTTTACGATTGCCACATTCCACGGAAACAAGCCGAAGCCATCGCATTACATTGTGGTGCCGGCAAGGACTCACCCCTTACCGTCAGAACGCGTTTCTTTACCGATTACAACTTCACCTTGCCAGCTATCCGGGAAGCCCGCGATCATGCCCAAGCCGGTGGTCGAGTTTATCAGTTAAGTGTTGGCCCCGCTGAAGGTTCTCCCGCTTATCATGGGACTGACATGTACGGAATCGTCGGCCAAACTGCCCCTGAAGCGAGTCAAGAACAACGCGATCGTGATCACTTTATTAGCCAGACCTTGCTGAACTTCGCAACCGATCAGTATGAAAAACTATGGTCACCAGTGAAGGCCGACCAATTAGTTATCAAAGATATTGGTCAACGACCTTATAACGGTGTTGAACATGCCAAGACTGTACTACAACTATTTAACGGCATCCCTCGTCCATAATTACTATTTAAAAGGCGGTGATAATCGCCTTTTTATTTGGCAAAAAAAGCCGATACAAGAGAGGATTTAATTTTGACAAAGAAATTTTCATTTTTTTCAAAAGATATTGTTTGCGTCATGTTGGCAACCTTCTTTTATCAATTCAGTATTCAGGCAATTAACCCGCTAATGAACGGCTACGCTCGTCATTTAGGAATTACTAGTGCTTTTGCCGGCGTCATTGTCGGTACTATGAGTATTACGTCAATGTTATTAAGACCCTTTGCGGGTAATTTAACCGATCGGATTTCTAAATATCGTTTAGCTCTAATCGGTGGTAGTTTGTGTGCAATTAGTGATTTTGGCTACTTGTTCGCTGTCAATGCCACTTGGTTATTAATTTTTAGAATCGTCAATGGCATAGGCTTCGTCCTATGCACCGTTTGTCTAGCAACTTGGATGGCCTTCTTAGTCCCCCGACAACATCTTGGTGCCGCGATGGGATATTACGGTTTATTGAATGCTCTGGCAATGGCAATTGCACCGGCTCTAGCAATCAGTATCTACCAACTGTTAGGCTATAAATTCATTATCATTCTGGCAGCCCTGAGCGCTATAACTATGGTCGTGGTCATCCAATTAATCGACAACCGTGCAGAATCTTCAATTGACTTAAAAGAGCAACACTTTAAGATTATTCAACGCGATGCCTTACCCGTCGCCATCATTTTTTCACTTTTGTCGATCCCCTACTTCGTTACCCAGGCCGACATTGTCATGTACGTTCAAGAACGTCACCTGCATATTACCGTCAGTCTATTCTTTCTCTGTTACTCACTTGTCTTGATTGTGATTCGCATACTACTAAAGAATTACTTTGACACGATTTCCTTTGGTATTTGGTTTTCTATCTGCATCATGGCCACAATCGGCTATATTCTCCTACTCACCATCATGCAAAACAACTTTGAAATGATCTTAGCAGCTGGATTAATGGCCGTGGGTTTTGGCGTGATGGTTTCCGTTTCCCAATCAACCGCCCTCCTACTGGCACCCATGAAGGAACAGGGTCTGGCGAACGCAACTTACTATTTAGGAAGCGACATTGGGATGTCACTGGGACCTATCATTGGCGGCATCTTGCCGACAATTTTCCCACTCAAATTCTTTTACCCAGTGATGTTACTTATTGTGCCTTTAACGGCCATTCTGTATTTAAGTAATCGGCGTAAACTCAACTCCGCCGTCCAGTATAATTAAGACCAGCAAGCGACAGTCAGCTGGCGATATAAGTTTAAAAACGCAAGGACCCTGTCCACAGACCGAATTATGTAAACGGTCTGTGGACAGGGTCCTTGTGTTTCTATGTGGTGGTCAATAACCTCGCTAATCTTCGTCGCTATTTGCCGACTTCCGATCGGGAAAGAGCTTGAACACCGCGCGATAGAAGTAATCAGAGGCGTAACCAATGACGAAGATGCCAAGGATCATCGACCCATACAGTTGTCCTACGAAGAGACCCCAGTGATGAACCGGAACGTTGGTGATGATAAGCATCGTGGTTCCCCAAGCGATCAGCCAGGCCGGCACCAGGGTGAATTTCATGATCGTCCCTTGCAGTAACAGAACAATCGTGGTCAGGATGCCAAACATGATGGCACTGGGCCACATCTGCCCGAGAAAGGGAATCTGCATAAGCCGATAGGTCATCAGTCCAAAACCAATGCCCAAGGCAAAACTCAACAGAATATTCCAAACCTTATCCCTCGGGAACCCGGCCCCAAAGAAATACGAGACCGCGACGAAAGCCGCCGATCCCATCCACAGTGAGAAACCACTCATGATCAGGCTATAAACTAGGGTGAAAAGGCCGACCCCGATGGCATCGACCCAGAGCATTTTACTAATTTTCAAGATGATTCTCCTTTACCTTATAACCACTTGTCCGCAGAAATAGTGTCTAATTAGGATAGTTTACGGGATGAGGCCGTTACGTGCAAGAGAAACCTCACTAACCGGGACAAATCAACCGTATCACTACTACGGAAAGCCCTTTCACCATCAAATTATTTGTGCTAACATTCACATGTAGGCACTAACCCTCGTCAGTTAAGGAGGTTCCAGCATGAAATCTGTTTATGTTACGGGGCCTGGTAAAGTCGATTGGAAAACCATCGACGCCCCGCAAGTGGGCCCAAATGATGTGCTGTTGCAGATGAAAGCGTGTGGTATCTGTGGGTCGGATGCGATGTACACCCGTATCGGCGGGATTCCACCTCGTCAGGGCGCCACACCGCTAGGCCATGAACCCGCCGCAGAAGTTAGCCAGATTGGCGCCAACGTCAAAGGCATCGCGGTCGGCGATCACGTGGTTGTCGATACCTTGAAATTCACCGATGGCCTGTTAGGCAGTGGTGGTGCTCAGGGCGGTCTCTCTGACTTTGTCCTAGTCAAGTACTTCCAGCCGGGACACCAACTTCGGGTCATCCCCAAGAACATTCCGTGGCAAGTGGCCGCTTTAAATGAACCTATGGCCGTCGCAGCCCACGCGGTTAATCAGACGCAACCTAAACCGGGTGACAAAGTTGTCGTCTTCGGTGCAGGTCCGATTGGCCTTGGGGCCCTCCTCAGCTACAAGCGTAAGGGTGTGGCCAGTGTTGTGGTCGTGGACATCATCCAATCGCGTTTGGATAAAGCCCTAGAAATCGGCGCCGACGCCGTCATTAATTCCGCCAAGGAAAACGTCGGCGAACGGCTAGTGGCCCTGCAAGGTAACGGTGCCAGTGGTTTCATGCGGGGTGTCCATCCCGCAACTGACATCTATCTGGATGCCGCCGGCGCTACGCCAGTCTTCCAAACCGTACTCGACATCGCCAAGCACGGGGCCACGCTAGGTGTGGTAGCCGTCTACACGAAGCCGGTGGAATTGAATTTCGCCAACGTTCTGACCTCGGAACTCCATGTGGTCTGGTCCATGGGCTACCCGACGGAAATCTTCGAAGTTACCGACGACATCATCGATCGCCCCGACAAATACGCCAAAATTATCAGTAATACCTTCCCGTTCGACCAGGCCCTCGATGCCTTAAAGATGGCGCGAACCCCTGGTGCCGCGGATAAGGTAGTCGTCACCTTTGATTAGTTAAAGTCATTTAACGCCTTCCCAATTTGCTCGTCGCCAATCGGGAAGGCGTTTTTATACTTTTTTGATTGTCGCCCTCCCTACTAATGCCGTCACGGCGCCCCTTGTTCCAATTTGCGAAACGGCTTATTATTGAGACAGGAGTATTTATCTTCAAAAGTCAGGGGAGGCTTTTCTAATGTTTAAAACTGGAATCAAAGTGACCGCTATTGCGGCACTAATGCTGGGGATCGGTCTATTCAGCCCCACTATCGCTCACGCTCAATCGGGTTACAAGATTACGTCAACTCAGGACGTGACGCCGGAACCATACTATGTCGCACGTAACATCAGCTCACACTATTCATGGGACAAGACCCACACCAAACGATTAACCTTTCTAAATGAGTTTCAAAAAAACTACAGCGTCTATGTGACCCAAAAGGTTACCATGACCTACAAAGGTAAAGCGACAGCCTACCTACATATTGTGAATAACTATGGCGTGGATTACGGCTATGTCACCGCAAAAAGTCTACGCAAGGGATTCAATCCTACCGATACTGATCCTCAACCTTACCAACCTGCCAAGGAGTCCCAATCCCCAGAAATCATGACCGTTAACCGTGTATCTAAAAAAGCCTTCAGCAAGGTTAGTTCACGACTAAATAAGATTACTTATTACCGCACGACGAAAAAAGTGAAACTTAATGCCGATTTTACTAGCTACATGAATGTCGGTTCTACTAGCTACATGAATGTCGGTTCTACAACCATTTCAACGACAATCCCGGCTGGAACTGTCGTCGGTGGCTATCGAGCATCTAACGACCTAGCAATTGACACAGACGCTTTAAGCCAAAACTTTTTACGTTCAGGTTATCGGCAAGGGCTGTGGGTCGCTGGTGGGGAACTGATCACCAGCCCCGCTAAAATTAAGGCATTCAAACGAATCAAACGCCCCGCTTATCTTCCCAAATATGACAGCTTTGGCCTCTTGTACTCCGGCGGAATCAACGCTATTCGAAATCAGAAGGCCATTTTATCAAAACAAAGTGTTCAAATTACTTCCAACGGTTATGTAGAAATCCGGCAGAACAATCCTCACGGACAGGCTACCGAATACCACTCGCAGCCACTGGCCTCAGTGAAAATCAAGCGAACCAAAATCAAAGGCCACACGCGTTATTTGTATTTGTCCAAGTCCTTAAAGGGCTACAAAACCACCAAGGTTCGCTATCACGGCAAACGACAATACCGCTTGGCCTTAGTTAATCAGCAAAAGACTTACGCCATCAAGGACCCCGGTACCGACGAATTCACCAGAACAACCTATTATGATGGCCTAACATTCGGTGGCAAGACATTTTACACTTCTTATGGAACGGTTTCGAACGAGAAATAAACTTTCAATAATTATTAGTAATAATCACATCGTTAAGGAGTTAGGGGATGCTTTTAAATGTTTAACAAAGCAATCAAAATAACCGCGTTCATGGCTCTGCTACTGGGAGTAAGCTTATCCAGCCCAATCACCGCTCACGCTCAATCGGGCTACAAGATTACATCGACTCAGGACGTAACCCCGGAAGCATACCACGTGGCCGATAACATAAAATCAAGCTATTCTTGGGACAAGACACATACAAAGAAAATGACCCTTTTAAACCAGTTAGGTGCCGTTAGTCTTTACGTTACCCAAAAAGTCACAATGTCACATAATGGGCAGGAGACCACCTACTATCATGTTGCGGATACCTATGGCTGGGATAAGGGCTATGTTCCGACAAATAGTTTGATCAAGGGCGCCAATCCTACTGACGATGAGCATGTCTATCAACCAGAACCTCAGTCGCCATGGACAGGAACGGCGACGGTTTCCGTTGAGTCCGTTACCCCAAAAGCCTTCCCTAAACTGAACAAACAATTAGGCAAGGCTCGCTACTATCAAACGACTAAAAAGCTAAAAATTAAAGTGCCGTTCACACCCTATCTGGGAATGGGCGTTGTTAAGGTATCTGTATCACTCCCGGCTGGAACTGTGGTTGACGCCTATCGTTACTCTAATCAGATGTGTATCAACGGTACTACTCTAGATCAAAAAATCCTGAATCCAGGTTATTCCCAAGGCTTGTGGGCGCAAACTGATGGCATTTCCTACGCGAAAGCTAAATTCTTCAAACGCGTTAGTCATCCGGCCTATCTTCCTAAAAGTATTAGCCATGGCGATCTATATCTAGGAGGGCTCTCTGCCATTCGACATTCTTATAGCACACTAACAAAACAAAGTGTACAAATTACCTCCAATGGCTACGTTGAAGTTCATCAGAATCAGCCCTGGGGCCGACCCATTGAATACACCGGGAAACCAAAAACTTCGGTTAAAATCAAGCGCACTCGTATCAAAGGACACACCCGATACCTGTACTTGGCGAAACCTCTGACTGGCTTCAAAACAACAACAGTTCGTTATCATGGCAAACATCAGTACCGACTTGCTTTTGTTAACCAGCAAAAAACTTACACGGTTACAATTCCAAGTGATGATGATAAGCTTCCAATGAGTTGTTATGGCGTTATGAGCTTTGGTGGTAAGACTTTCTTCACTTCTTATGGTAAGGTTTTCTATGATGATTAAAGAGAATTTTACGTGGAAGAAACACTACTCATAATAACTAAAAATATCAAAACTAAGGCCGGGCAAATGATCAAAGATCATTTGCCCGGCCTTAGTTTTAAAATCTACTTAACAACACTACACCAACGTTTTATCAAAATAATATAACCGATTTCTGGCATCACCTACGGCATTAGAATCTGCATCCCAAGGGTGGTATGTCACTCCCATGTAAATGTTACCACCTACAATATGAATGCCTTCTAGTTCGACGCCAGCATCACCAGCATGACCTTGATCAATAGAATACGATGCCCAATACTTATTAGCAAAAGCTTTCGCTGTCCCAACACTTTTTGAGCCAACTTCAAATTTCCAGATTTTTTTGATACCAATTACTGGACCTTCCGGACTTCCAATCCCAGATTCACACGTCACATACGCATTTCCATTATTAGTTAATACAAGTCCTTGTAAAAGGCACTTCACTTTGATGTCCTTTGACTTAGCTACTTCAAATAGCTTTCCCTTTTTATTACCATCAAAATCACTCGCATTACGATAATTTGCACTCGCAATTGACACTTCACTCGTGTTCGACTTTCCAGCAGCCTTGAATAAAGACTTAATGTCAGACATCGCATAGAGTGCCATGTGACTTCTAGTATCTGCATCAAACGCCCATAATACAATATTGGCTTTGGCACTATCCACAGAAAATTCTACCCGATCAGGCGTTCCCCAACTCTTCTTAGAGCCAACATTGTTCATAGACCCAATGCGCAGCAGATCATGGTAAGAAACTGTTGTATTCTGATCAATCAAGGACACAGGTACCTGCGTTAACTGAGTACCATAACTACCATCACTACTCCCCTTAGTCGTGATCAAAAGGTACGTTTCACCATTGTCATCGTACACATCCATCGATTCACAATGACCTGCGAGATAAGTTTTATCACCATCCGTATAACCTTTAATTGTCAACATGGAGATCGGTGTACTGGTACCACCTTCGACGAAGTTATACTTAACAATTTCTTGCTGAGACTTCCCTTTAGAAACGAAAATTCCATAGCCAATATTGCTCTGTGCTGGATCTAGCACGAAGTTTTGCATCGCGTTGTTCGGCACCAAATCCGTCTTCTCAAAATCAGATAATAAATGTGTTGTAATAGTCATACTTATCATTCACCTTTACAGTTTATTTTTGTCATCAGCGCCGATAACAGTGATAAGTATATCTAGTTTTAAACCGTAGCACGTGCGTATTTTGTGCCTTTTTAAGCGAAAAGAATGGACCAGAAAAACTCTTCTGGTCCACATTTCTTATTCCTCCTCACCTTTGAACAACGTTTTTAACGCCTCATCGTGCCGAGCTAAGGTCACCTCATGCTCGTGGAGCTTGCCATCAATCGCCCTATGTTCCCAATCCTCGTGCTCCCGATTCACATGAACCTCATGGGCTAGCGACTTGACGGCCTCGCTAAGATCTCGGTTCTGTTCATTCAGCGGCCTTAAAATAATCATCCGAAAGAGATAAAATATTCCACCGCATATCGTTGCCATAAGTCCTAATAGACTTGCCCAGTCCTCAATATTTAGTCCGAAGACTTGCATCCCAATCACCTCCCTCCAGAATAATCAGTGATCACCGATTATTATTGACCTGCCGTTTATATTTTTGGTAAGCCGCCTCCACCTTCGCCGCGGCATTTTCTTTCGAAATAGCCTTGCCAAGATTTGCCATCTCATTAATCAAAAATTGAACGGCTGCCTCCCGGCGATCGGCATTGCTCATTCCTGACATCACAGCCATCTCAGCGACAATCGCTTGGGCAAAGTTATCAGCAATTTCCAGATCTCGCTTCAGTTGTTTATCCTTCTGAGCCGCAATTCTGGCTTTAATCCATGGCCGTAGCAAAGCGTAAGCAGCGGGTATAACCGTTAAACCAAACGTTAACCAGGCTGTTGAATCTATCGTCTGTGCCATCATCACATTCACCTCCTTCTTCTCGGGCCCTAGCAAAAAGGACAGACCCATCAGTCTGCCCTGGCCCTAGCACTATTCTAGAGAATCCTTTACTATCATCCGTGCGACTTTTGTGCTTTTTACCCTAGCATCGAAATCCCAGTCGCTTCGCTACCGTATTGAAGAAACGGGTCCGCTTACGACTCGCGGCGCTACGACCGATGTGTAGCTGATACGCGACCCCTGTAATTGTTAGTATCGAATTCCGTTTGAAGTACAATGCCGTTATGATTGCTTGTGTATCCTCATCACTCTCCGCCAACGTTTCTGCAATCACTGCTTGATTCTCACGTAATAACCGCAGATAGCGATCTGTGGCAATCGTTATGGCTACCCGTGTCTGCGGATGCTTGCCCCCACCTTGCGATCGTTCAGTCGTGACCTCGTCTGCCGGCCAGTAAGGCACTGCGATCTGCTGCTCACGTTCCCGAATGTACCGATCCGTACTCGGATAATCATGTAGGATGTCTTCAATGTAACGAAATGTCCCAATTCTCAAATTACCCCCACCTCTCCAAGTGATCATTAATCTTTAACCTGCCGACTCTCACTCAAAGCGTAGTCATAGATAGCCTTTAAGTTGGTTATCGTCAGCACCGTTGACTCACATTTCCAAAATAATAATTGTTGATCGTCAAACGTAATCGTTCGCTGACCATTCAGATACAGCGTCGATTCAATCACCCGCGGATGGGCGTGTCGCAGGCTCTCTGTCTCCTCTAAATTACGAACAAGTTCACTTGTTGTCATTCATGACATCATCCTTTCTCGTTAAGTTGGTATCCCCTACCTTTAGGCTCAGTAACCTTGATTTCCTTTGATCCAAGTTGTAGGTAATCGACCAGTTGAAACGTTGGCTGCAACCACTGGGCATCGATTTCCAAAATAGCCATAACCTCTCGATGACTATACCCCGCCAATCGTAATTGAAAAACATTTTCGCTGATCCGATTGGCCTCATCTACCGGAAGTTCTTGCAACGACCGATGCCGATAGGGGACTGGGACACCACGACAAGCTAGACTTTGTAACGTCTTGAGTTCCTTATCTCCATCCGGAATTGCCACCAACGAACACCCGTGACGACGTTCAACATTGTCAATCTGCTTGATGATTGCCCGCCGATAAGTCAATGCCAGCTGAGGATACCGTTTTTTACGTTGGACATAACATGCTAAAAGTCGGTTTAATTTCATCTTTCCACCTCTTTTTCATCGTTTAATAAGCTAAAACAAAATGCAATCAGACGGTTTAACCGTTAACAAATGTACACAAAGTACCCCGTTATCTTCATAACGGTTATTCTCGGTTTTCAATTTAGGTCACCTCCCAATCAATCCCGACTTCTGACCACACCGCTGTCAGTATTGACACGACAATGTTTAACCCCATCAGGCTAGTCATCCTATTTACAGGAACGCCGTTTAACAAATTGATTATATAACGGTTTAACCGTAATTACAATGTTTTTTACCGGAAAAATAATCTTTTTATCAGCGAAATATTGCTTTTATCCGTTAAAGTTCTATAATATAAGGTGTAGTGAACCAACACATTTAATGATAATCAAACAGCTCACACCAAAGGATCAGGAGGAACTACCAATGAATAACAAAGAAGTCGTGGCACAGAACTTGGATAATCTCATGCACCGCCATAGTGTCACGCGGAGTAAGCTCGCCGACGACTTGGGGATTAAGTATTCCACCCTGTCTGATTGGCTGAATGGGCGGACCTACCCACGTGTTGGGGCTATCACCCAGCTAGCCACCTACTTTAACGTCTCTCCTTCCGCTATTGTGGATAGCACGGAACCCAGTGAAGTTTTACAAGGTGTCGTTTCCATTCCCATTATCGGGACAATCGCGGGGGGCTCGCCCATCTTAGCTGATGAACACATCGAGGGCTACGTCAAGGAGCTTAAGGCTGGCCTCCCCGTTGGCGAACTCTTCTATCTACGCGTTAAGGGCCACTCGATGGAACCCACCATTAAAGATGGATCACTAGTCCTCATCAATCGCCAACCAGAGGTCTCAGACGGCGACATTGCGGCCGTCCTCATTAACAATGAAGCCACACTGAAACGCGTCACCATTCAGGATGGCAAATATATTCTGATTCCCGACAACAAAGATTATCCCCCGATTCTACTCGACCGAAGCAATGAAAACCGCATTCTCGGTAAAGCCATTCGGGTCACCATTAATTTAGAATAAGTTCTCACAAAATAGGGCCACCACAGTTAGTCAAAACTAACCGTGGTGGCCCTTTATACTTGTTAATTACTGTCGGTGTTTCACATGAAACATCCTAGCTGAGTTTGGCCAATTCGGCCGGCGTATAGGCATAATCCACGTGCGCCATCCCCGGAACCTCATCCCAGGGGACAGGATAACCGGCACCGTGCGCACAGAACACAGAACCCGGGGTATTCGGCAAATCCCCAACCGGATCGTACGCCTGAGCCGCCACCACCTCATCGGCATTGTGACATGGTCGATAGCCATCGATCAGGCATTCCAGTTGGCCCTTGCCATGCGTATAGGCATTGACCTCCTGCGCATAGTCCTGCATGGCGGCCACAGGAGCAGTTCCCGTCAGAACGGTCATCTCGCCCGCATCCGTCGGTGTGTCAAAATCGCCACTCATCCGCTGAATATCCGTCATAGCGCGACCCACTTGATCCTGACCCACTTCTAACCGGAAACGATACCAGGGTTCCAGCAATTGCAGACCGTCATTTTCACGGAGCATCATCAGGCCCTGACGAACCGCACGCCACGTGGCTTCACGGAAGTCACCACCGACCGAATGGACAATGCTGGCGCGACCAGTCACGAGGGTAATCTTGGCATCCGTAAGGGGTGATCCCGTCAGAACGCCCAGTTGTTCCTTGGCGCGAAGATTCGACAACACTTGATGTTGCCAATTCTTCCCGAGGATCTCTAACGAACAGTCCGCCGCAAAGGTCAGGCCGCTCCCCCGGGGCGCCGGCTCAATCAACAGGTGGACCTCCGCGTAATGCCGGAGGGGTTCGAAGTGACCGACCCCCTCGACGGCCTTCGTGACGGTCTCCTTATACAGAATGCTTCCGGCATCGAAACCGACGTCCAAATGAAAGCAGTCGTGCAAAATCTGTTGGAGAATCTCCAGCTGAACGCTCCCCATGATCTGCACGCGAATCTCCTGCAGGTGGCTGGACCACGTGACGTGGAGTTGGGGATCCTCATCCTCTAGTTGCCGGAAGATCGTGAGGCAGTCATGCAGGTCGTGCCCTTGCGGATCCACCGCATAGGTCAGCACTGGCTGAATCTCCGGGGTGCGTTCATCCGCCACATTTCCCAGTCCCTGACCGGGATACGTGTCCGTTAGATTGGGGATCGCACAGACCTCGCCGGCTGCGACACTCTGCCGAATTTCAAATTTGGTTCCGTTATAAACCCGGAGTTGGTTGACCTTTTGTTCGCCGAGTAGCACGGTCTTGGTGGCCAGCTGTCCCCCGGTAATCCGTAACCAGGTCAGCCGCACCCCCTTGTCATCGTGCGAAATCTTGAAAACTTTGGCACCGAAGTCTGGCGTCACCACAGGATTGCTGGTCCAATGGGCCAAGCCCGTTAGAAAGGCGGAGACACCCTCGAGCTTTAAGGCCGAGCCGAAGTAACAAGGGAATACCTTGCGCTGACGAATCAACTGCCGAACGGTCGGGTCGGCAACCTCACCCGTATCCAAGAACTGTTCCAAGACAGTGTCGTCTTGCATTGCGACGTCCTCATAGGCGTCCTCGGGAAGCGTCGTCGCCGCTCCCTGGTCAAAGGCCAAGCAGCCCGGCGAAAAGGTCGTTTGCAGCTGGTCGAGGACCCGATCCCGGTCGGCCGTCACGGCATCCATTTTATTTACAAAGATAAACGTGGGAACCTGGTAGTGATCCAGCAAGCGCCACAGGGTGCGCGTGTACCCCTGAATGCCATCGGTGGCCGAGACCACCAGAATGGCGTAATCCAGCACGCTGAGCACCTGTTCCGTCTGAGAGGCAAAGTCCACGTGTCCCGGAGTATCGAGAAGCGTTAGGGTCAAGTCTTGCATGGTCAGGCTAGCTTGATGGGAAAAGATGGTAATCCCCCGTTGTTTTTCGAGGGTGTCCGAGTCCAGAAAGGCGTCGCCGTTATCAACGCGGCCTAACTCCCGCACGGCGCCAGCTTGGTATAACAGAGCCTCCGAGAGTGTTGTCTTCCCGGCGTCAACGTGGGCGACGATGCCCGCTGTGATTTTTGGCATGGGTCAGGACTCCTTTCTACTAATTGATTCTTTAATTGTCTAGTCTTGCGGCATTAATGCCAATATCTTCTTAATTATACCGGGTTTTGGCCATAGGATCAGTAAAAGCCGGTCAAGTTTCAACCGGCTTCCACTTATATTAACTTAGGCCGCGCCTAATTCGCGGGAATGACGGCTCAACAGTAACGCCAAGACAATGTAAATAGTCGCGACTGCCGTGAGCACTAGGAACATACCCTGGTAACCCACAGCTTCGACGACCCAGCCCAAGATGACGGCACCCAGGCCCATCCCCAGGTCGTAGGAATTCAGGAACATCCCCGTCGCTGTATCTCGATTGGCCAACGTCGTTTCTTTAAAGATCCAGGCCTGAAGCGTCGGATAAATGGCCCCATCGGCCACACCGTAAAGGACACCCGCCACCAACAATAACCAGTTGCGATCGACAAAGGCAATCATCAACACACCTGCAGTCAAAAGTACCGTATTCAACAGTAGAATTGCCCGTGGTCCGCGGTGATCGAAGGTCCGACCCACGATCGGTCGAATCACGACCCCGGCAATGGCGGCCACGAAGAAGAACCCGGAGATGACACTCAAATGACGAATCTCCGCGTAAATTGGTGTAAAGGTCATCACGCCACTCATTAAGACCCCTAGGACGAAGACTAAGCCACATTGGGGGAGAAACTGTCTGTCGAATACAGGTGCGGCTTCCACCGTCTCTACGGCCGGCTGGGTGGGTTTGCTGGTACCAAAGATGGCCAACATCGCCGCGAAGAGAATCCCGATACAAGCCAGGAAGAAAACTGCAAACCCGCGGCGATGGACCAGATCCAAGGCCAACAGCGGCGCCAGCGAGGCCGTCACCATGGTTCCGATCCCGAAGTACCCCATCCCCTCACCGATCTTGTCATTCGGCAGTTCGGCTGCCGCTGAAGTGGCGAAATAGGTCGTGGTGATCCCATGTCCGAGACCGTTGAACAATCGCAGAAATACCAGCAAGCCAAAGCTACCGAGTAGCGGGTACCCGACCGCCGCCAAAAGGTAGAGGAGAATTCCGACGACCAGGAGGACCTTTTTACTGAACCGATCCGAGAACCACGGTACGAATAACCGCGTAATCAGGGCCGCAAACATAATCGCCCCCACAAAGATTCCAATTTGCGCCGGTGACATCCCCAAGTGCTTTCCGTAGAGGGGCAGGACTGGCACCTGCATGTTGTAAACCATGAATAGCAAGGCATTCCCGATTAAAATTAAAATAAAATTACGACTCCAGTACGACGTTTGCATGTCAAAATTCCTCCCCTGGAAGACAAAAAAGGCCAAATAAGATGAGCGATCATCTTATCTGGCCTTAACCCTCCGATACCCTGACGAGTACCTTATCTAACTAAATAGTCTTCCGATAGTGTATTAAGTTATCCAAAGTGTAGCGCATCGGACTACCAGAACGCAAGGAGAACTTGACCGACCCCCTAAGCGGTGGACGACCTTTACTATCGATTGTGAGCAACCCTGTTTCACGTGGAACACGCTATGATTAGCTGTCTTGACGGGTTGCCGCGATGTCAATTTCACGAACGTTAACTTCCTGCGGCATATCATAGATAAATTTCACCGTCTGGGCCACGTACTTGGGATCCATGGTTAAGCCGCCCATGGTCTCTTTCCACGCTTCGTAGTCTTTCAGGGCTGCAGCGTCGGTCACGTGCGTCAACAGTTCTGTCTCACCGGCACCGGGCGCCACGAGGGAAATTCGAACGTTGTAGTTAGACACTTCTTGGCGAATCGTTTCCGATAGGCCGTGGACACCAAACTTGCTGGCAACGTAAGCCGCGTGGTTGGCGAAGGCCTTGAATCCGGCGATGGAAGACATGTTGATGATTGTGCCGTGATGACGTTTAACCATGGCTGGCAAGACAATCTGGGTCCCATTGAGCACACCCATCACGTTGGTGTCGAGCATCGTTTGCCATTCCTTCGGATCCTGCCGTTGAACATTTCCTAGCAACATCACACCGGCGTTGTTAATTAGCAGATCCGTCTCACCGTACTTGGTCTCGGCCGCGTGGATCGCTTCGGCCAGGGCGGTCTGATCGGTCACATCGACAGCAGCGACCATCACATTATCAAAGTTTAATGGCAGTTCGCGAATCTTCTCGACTCGCCGACCCAGTAACAACATGGGATAGCCCGCCGCATTAAAGAGTTTGGCATCTTCGGCCCCAAAGCCTGAGCTGGCACCCGTGATGACGATTAAAGGTTTCGTATTAGTCATAAGATAATTCCTCCTAAATTTTTAACAGTCCATGGGACGTGACGATTTCACCGCCACGCCTCAAGCAATAATGGTAGTATAGAATCTAGAGCTAACTCTAGGTCAAGTACTAATTTAAAAATAAAGGAGAAATTGCCATGAGCTATTCAATTGGACAGGTTGCCGATAAGCTATCGATCAGCCCCTACACCTTGCGTTATTACGATAAGGAAGGTCTATTGCCCTTCGTCGACCGTAATCCGGCGGGACGACGGCGGTTTAAAGACAATGACTTTAACTTTCTAGAAGTCATCGTCTGTCTCAAGGAAGCCGGCGTCCCGGTCAAACAAATTGGTAATTTTATCGACCTCTGTATGACCGGTGATACCACCCTTCAAGACCGCTACGACTTTCTCAATGAACACGAGGCCAAGCTGGAAGCAAAGATGGCCCGTCTTCAACACACCCTGGACTTTCTGCGCTGGAAAAAATGGTACTACAAGACAGCGCTCCAGGCCGGGACAGAAAGCATTCACTACCTGCCTGGCACCAATCACGTCGACCCGGCTGTGCACGCTGAATTTAATCAGTTAGTAGCGGATGGTGCCGACCCTAAAGACTTGGGCAATCTGCCAGAAGGGACGGCCAAAGCATGATCACTCTGAAAACTTTGACCCCTGCAAGTTCCCTTTGGACCACGGCCGCTACGCAAATTGGCGCGATCTCCTGGTCAGCGGGGCCCCACCTCGCCCAGGTGATGACCACCGTTACCTGGCAACCCTGGGAACGGGTCATTTACGCCACTGACGGAGACCGCTTTGTGGGGTGTTGTGCCCTGTTGGCCAACGATATCGTTCCAGCCACCGACTACACCCCATTTATCAGTACCGTCTACGTCGATCCCACCTATCGCCAGCGTGGGATCAGCTTGAAATTGGTCCAGACGGCTGAACAGGCAGCGGTCGCAGCCGATATTACCGGCTTGTACATCGTCACCCGGCACGTCGGGCTTTACGAGCACTTAGACTACCAACTAGTTGACCAACAAGACGATCAGTTTGGCCGCCCTAGTCGGATACTTTATAAGGCGCTAAATAAGAATCACTCTTTCACCAATTCAGACAACTTGACGAAAAAACAGTGATTCCATCCTTATGAAATGATCGCTTTTGGGCACCTTAGTATGACTTTAAGATAGGCCCACCATTCTTGAAATGTTTGACCTGTTTGGCATAGTTTACCTTGGCAAACCCGTGTTTCTTATGATAACCGTAATCGGTACAGGCAAAGGTCTTTCCCTTGCGGTACACGGCAAAATCCGCGTTTCGTGCCAGGACGAAGCCATTCTTCGCGATATGGCCTTTGAGACGATAGAGATGTTTCCCAACCTTTTTGTATTTGAGGTGGGACATGATCTGAACTGGCATGTTGGAGACGCCCATCTCAAACCGCGACTTGGTCAGCGTGAATGCGGCTCCGAACCCCTCTGCCGAAGAGGTCCGTTTGGCCTGAAAATTACCGCGTAAGGCCTTGGGGCTGCCTTTGTGCCACTTGGCCGCGCTGGCCGACGTGGGAATCGCCCCACCTACTAAGAGTGCCGCCAGGGTGACAAACACCACTTTACCGAATTTTGTCATTATTTTTCCTCCAAGGATTGCCTGACTGGGTCTCGCCCCTTTATTAAAATAATCATTAACAGGGCTAACGACTTGTTGCTCTCACTATAACTTGTGGCCCAACCAGCGTCAATCAGAACGTGCTATAAATACTGTTATACCGCGCAAAAGGCCCTCCAGCCACGACATTTTCGTCGCCTCTGGAGGACCTTTTTTCTGGTATTTAATTGTTAGTCTTGACGCTTGGCGCGCTTGAACCCAAACAGAGATCCAATCACTGCCAGCAGTGCCAGCCCCCACCAGGATGAGGTTTGTTGATCACTGGTTTGTGGCAAGGTTGTGGCCTTGGCAGGAGCTAATTTAGCCGCTGCTTGACCCTTGGTTGCCAGTTGTGTTGCCTTGGCCCCCGAGCCCTTAACGGCCGTCTTCTTAGCCGGCTTGTTCGTCGTTACCTTGGCAGCCTGACTGCCCTTCTTGGCCGGTGTCGTTGGCTTAGAAGGCTTGTTAGGCGTCACGACTGCAGGCTTACCACCATTTTCAACAGCTTGGTAGGTGTAGATCACGTCCTGGCTAGCTGCCGTGTAAACACCGCTGGCATTAGCTGGCGTTGTAGCCAGCTTGTAACCGTCGAGGCTCTTAGGAACTGTCGTGTAGGCCTGACCAACTGTCCCAGTTAACGTATCATCGGGTGCCAGTTGCTTGCCGGCTACCGTTTGGTAGTGGACCGTAACTGTACCGTCCGTAACGGGTTGGCCGGGATCGACTGGAGTAACAGGTGGTGTGACGGGCTTACCATTCGCCTTGTAGTACACATAAATATCACTGTTAACATCTTGGATGGTCCCGCTGAGTGTCTGATCCGTCAGTGTGCCATTCCCTTCAACCCGGTCGAAGTCATAACCGTCAACCTTAGGTAGGTCAACACTCCAGGCCGTATCTTTCTTCCCGGATTCCTTGACGATCTTGTCACCGATCGCGTTGCCGTCTTCATCAACCAGGTAAATCTTCTGTAGCGGGTTGAAGAGTAGCGTGATATTTTGGGCATCGCTGTCATAAGTCACCGTCGAACTCTCGGTAGTCGCCGTGAGAGCCTGGTTGTATTTAGCGGGCTTTTCATAGGTGAATCCACGATCCTCGAGATCCGCGATAGCCTTTTGAACCGAGGCGTCATTCAAGACATCCAAGGTTGAGCCAGTTTTACCACTCAGGATAGTAAATGGCGCAATCTTAACGCCACCGTCGAGTTGGAAGGCAACTGTCACAGCGCCAACGCTAGCATCTAAGGTGTAAGGGACGACGATACTTCCGCCAAAGGTCAGACCATTGGGTGCAGCTGGAGTCGTGAGGTCATTGTGCCGACTGAGATCCCAGATCAATTTCACTCGGCCAGTCCCATCAGCATTCGTCGTTAGCTGACTCCAAGTCGACCAGTTTCCGGCACCAATCATGCCTTCAACTCCAGTTGATTGCGGATCACCTTGCATAAATTCATTAAAGTCGTACAGATTGTCGTAGGCAAAGGACCAGGTCGATAATTCAGACGTCGCAGGATTTAAGGCAACTTGATCTGTCGTCCAAGTTTGGTTGCCTGCTGAAATCATATAATAAGGATCCGTCCCAATAAACGGCTTCCAATCAAGCCCTAGGACCGGCGTAATATCGTAAATATGGTTACCACCGAAACTCATATTACGTGGCGTCGCCGTGATATTACGAAGAGGAGAAAGATCAGAAATATTGTTGTTTGAAAAGGAAACACTGGACAGGTTAACCAACTTGGCTAAAGGCTTCAAACTCGTAATTTTATAAGGACTATCGGTCTGCGTTTGCGAGAAGTTAATTGTCTGTAAAGCTGTTAAGTTAGACACAAAATCTATGTTCGTAATATCATTATTGGACAAGTTAAGCGTAGTAAGTCCTGTCAAACCAGATAGTGCCGCCGTATCACTATCAGAGATTTGATTCCCGCTCAAATTTAAACTCGTTAACTGGGTAAGCCCTGCAAGAGCCGAAATGTCTGATAACTCCCCGTGCTGACCACTCTTCCCCCACTTCTTGCTGGCAGCCGAGTCGGGTACGATAGCCAACGTTGTCAGACTCTTAGCGTACTGCAGACCTTCTAAAGATTTGACATTGATAACTGCATTATAGAAATCTTGATCATTCTGTTGCTTATTAGCTTTGTCATTCCACAGATCGATCTTTGTCAACTCTCCCAAAAGATCCGTGTTGATCTGCGAGACATCTGTGATCTCCGGATGTGTTTGTTGAATAGCATATAAGACCACCTGTTGAAGATTCTTATCTGGGATAAGATCATCCACTGTCGGCGTGGCTACCTTTGGAGTTGGCATAGATCTCAACATACTGGATCGCTTTGGCGTTGTTAGTGTATTTTCAGGTTGCTGCTTACCCGTATTCGACGCATTCGTAGTATCAGCTGGCGTTTCAACATCTTTCTTAGCGGGGTCTTCAGGATCTTTGTTTTCCTGATCCTTAGGGATCGTTTCATCTTTTGTTGTGTCGGAATCTGATGTAGGTGCTGGGGTCTCGGGAACTGAGGGGGCAACGGGGCCCTGTTCAGACTTAGTATCTGTGGCCGGCTTCTTAAGCGGGACCTGTGGCTGTTGTTCTTGACCAGTCACAGTCTTTCCCGTTGTATCATTAGCTCCACTAGCAGTATCGGCATGTGCGACTTCAGTTGTCGCTAATCCCATGGTTCCCAGTGTTAACGCAACTGCGCTTGTGAGCAGCCACCGATTTTGATGTTGTTTTCTTGTTAGTTTCTGATCCATTTTCATTTTTAAGTCCCCTGTCGTTAATGACAATTCCCTAGTCGTTATTAGTCAGCAATATGTAGTTTATTTAATGGTCACATTTAATATAACACCGTTAATTGTTTTTAACAATACTGTGAACGTTCATTCTACGTCACTTTTTCTTCATGAAACCAATCCAGCACTACTGTGCCAAGGGATAGCAGGAATTTCAGATAATTTTGGTTTAAATTAGGTGTTATGTAATATCAGTCATAGATTGAGCCTAAAGTGTTGGTGTAACAGTGTCCTTATAGTGTTTATTTCTAAGTCTCAATTTTTTATCATCATTGTTTCACTCACTGTGATTTGAGGTGATCATGTGTCATTATCTATACTCTCCACTAGATATTCATCATCTATTGGTACATATAAAAACCGGTAAAAATTCCTCATCAACAAGGAACTCTTACCGGTAAAAGCTGTTACTTTTCAATTCATCCTCACATACGTGGGGAGTACAGCGCCTTGAGGTTAGCAATAATTTCGGAATCAGGATCATCCCCACATACGTGGGGAGTACGTAATGATTATATGGAAACGCTCCGAACGATTAGGATCATCCCCACATACGTGGGGAGTACGGATCTGACTTTTAAACACGCCTCTGGGGCCAAGGATCATCCCCACATACGTGGGGAGTACAAGTAACTCAATTAGCTTAGTAAGTGATTTAGAGGATCATCCCCACATACGTGGGGAGTACGTATCTCTATAACCATACCATGAGGCCAAATTAGGATCATCCCCACATACGTGGGGAGTACCCAGGGCTAACAGGTGCTTTAAATTTTTCTTGGGGATCATCCCCACATACGTGGGGAGTACAAACACTTTCCCTAAATGCGGGAAGGTCTTGGAGGATCATCCCCACATACGTGGGGAGTACTTGGTGAAAGAAGTGACGATTCCGCAGCGGTCTGGATCATCCCCACATACGTGGGGAGTACATCACGTCTATTTGAAAAAGCGCTTTACCTTTGGGATCATCCCCACATACGTGGGGAGTACTCCAAGCGCTACAAATTCCATTGGAGCTACTGGGGATCATCCCCACATACGTGGGGAGTACACTAAAGAAACGCAGTCATACCGCGGTTCTCAAATTTTCAAAACGCCTGTTTCATTCAGTTTGGTTGCTAAATCCAAAGTCGCTTGAGCATCGGCTAACGCTTGATGAGGGGTCTTATTCTCAATACCATAATCATCCAGCACCGTCTCTAACCGATAATTATCCAAAAACTTGTTAGCTTTCTTAACTACCGGCATCAGATCTACCATTTGATTACCTAGATCTGTTGAATCAATCCTTTTAAAACCAGCCGTCAAGAAAGTTTCGTCAAAGTGTAGGTTATACCCGATCAGTGGCCTATCACCAATGAACGCCTTAAAGTCCCGCAAACCGGCAGCCAAACTAACTCCCTTTTCATTTAATAATTCAGAAGTTAGTCCAGTTAGGCTCACCACATTTTTAGGAATTGGTTTATCAATCTGAATTAATTGGTAAAAGCTCTCAATGGCTTCGCCCTTTACCTGTTTAACGGCACCGATCGACATAATTTCATCTTCAATGGGATCCAAACCAGTCGTCTCAAGATCAATCGCAATCAGGGTTGGTGGTGCACCTACTGGCTTTTTATTGGCCAGCTTACGCGTCATCACCTTAGCCTGGTGGAACTTGGCGGCATTACTGAACCCGTGCTTTACCGGGCCAGTCGCCTCGTTCAGATGCATCATCAATGGAATTCCATCGAAATCAACCACGTCGCGATCTTTACGCGTGGTACGAAAGGTATATCCTAATTCATTATTAGCATTATAGACCATGGTGGCTTCACCATGGCCTATATTTTTCATGATTCGATCCCACAACATATCCCGAATCCGAGCGCTCACGTTGCCGACGTAGACTCCCGTCTGGATCTCTTGATACCACTTGGTAAGGTCCCCTCGTAACGACCTGGGGACTTTTGTTAACGTCACTACAATCATGAGCGACCATCTTCCTGAAGCTCATGGTATTGAACGCCAAACTTCTGGAGTCCCATCCGATCATCCCACAAGCTCACGACATCAATTTCACTCTCGTCGTCGCTCATACCTAGCAAAGCTTTTAAATCTCGTACCATGCGAGCTAGCAACTTGCCATCTACGAAAGCATCGCGCATGGCCCGCCGCGTTCTGGCCCCAATATCCGGGTCGTTACCGAACTTGGCCGTCACCTGAAAGGCAATCGGAATGGAATACTCCGCCTTGTAAAGATCGGCAAAATCGTAAACGAAAGAAAGGTCATGGCCCGTATGGACGAAGCCCAGCCCGGCCGAAGCACCTAACGCTGAAATAACACTGTAACTCAGACCATAAACAGCTTGATGTGCCGCCGTCAACGCCTTGTTAATCGGCGTCCCCGAATCGAAGTCATCCGGATTGTACTCGCGATGCGACCATGCCACCCCAGTTGCCTGAGACTGTTCCAAGTAGACGCGACGAACCCGTGCGCCTTCCTTTCCTCGTAGCTGTTGCATGGTTAACCCCGAAACATCGTCATTAGGAAAACGCATCTGATACATCTGCCTGGCGACCATTAACCGAGTACGTTTATTCGAAACGAGCCGAGCTTGGGCCTCGATTAGAGCCGAAGAGTGGTTCAGTGGCCGGCCGTAAGCATACTGCCGAACCCCACGCTCTCCGACCCAAATTGCCCCTAATCCGGCTTCACCAATCAGTTCCATGGCACGGTGGGTCATATCCACACCTGGTCCCAGCATCAGCACACTGATAACTGCTGCGGGAACATAGACAATTCCTCGGGAATCCATCACCTGAATGGCACTGTCCCGCCGATTTAACTTTACGTGTTCCAAGTATAAGAAAGTTGTTCGATCACCAACTCGGCCCAACTCACGCCGTTCTGGCTTTTTAGCCCCAACTTGCTTACCCATTCTATCAAGCCTCCGGAATCACCGTCATTAACCCCATACCAAAGGCTTTTTCACGTCCAAGTCCTTTGGTCAGCGTCTGCTTAAATTCGTCCACATCAGCCACCCGCAGCAGACCTTCAAAGGTCACGCGGCTCAATCGCACACCATGACCAGCCTTCCGATGGAGCATTGGCCACTCCCGGTTCACAATATCAAAGGCCAACGTTGACTCTGGATCATCTGAATCTACTGATTCTTGTTTGACGATCTGGAACCCGGCCTTTTCAGCTCGTTTTTCCAGCCAGCCTCGCTGTTGGGCGACCGTAATGTGGGGAACCACTCGTCCCTGCTTCTGGCCAGGCTTAATGATCGAATACGTGGGGTTTGCCGTTAAACGAAATTGGAAAATCTGTCCTTCATGAATACTGTCTAACAGGCGATCATAAGACTTAGTCATCGCCGTTCCGGCTACCCCATAGGTCACCAATTGGTCGAGATCTGGAACCGATTCACTGAGGACTAGCAAGTACTTCTTGCCGGCCAACCGGTCGATCCGCCATAAGTGTCGCGTCCGTTGTCCCGCCGCAATCTCTTGGGGGAAGCTCTGCTCAACCCAGTTATGATAGGCACCAAGGTGCGTTAAATCTTTGGTTTTAGCGCGATTATTCACGTCAATTTCAACTCTTGATAAGTACATGCTGACTCCTTCCTAGATTGCGCCGAAAGCATCATGGGTCGTTTCCGGTTCGCTCTCCTGAGAATTTAAATTAGTTAGATCAACCGTTGTTCTGGCAATCGCCCGAAAGCCGTAGCGCCGATCACGTTGATCGAAGGAGACGACGCGGTCTTTGACCATGGCACTCTGCTTACCCGAGAGTAAGTTGGCATCGGCCACAATTTCTAAGCGACGGCTTTTGCTTCGTTTCTGATACCGTTTGTTTGCCTGCCACGGAAGCTGTTCTAACACCGCCACGGGAGTCTTGTCTGGGAACTCCTGCGTCTCGAGAACACCGGCTGGAACATTCGAACGACGACCAAGAAATAATTGGAAGTGTGGGTGATGTAAGGCCACATTGATTTTTTCAATCAGCTGACTATCATCACTACCCAGCGCAACAACGAACACCGCGTCTTGAATATAATCCCGATAGGTAATCTTACGGGTATCTTTTTTCCATTCAACCGTTTGGAAGTCCGTCAAATTCCGACCAATTTGATCGATTCTAACGGCAAAACGTAAATCATTTAATGCCACGATCCGCTCATCATTCCGGCGGTATCCTAAGGCAGCCGCAACCATCCCGATCACCGCACTTTTTGTGGGGTAATCATTCGTTGTCCGTCGCGTAAATGACGCTTCATTTCCGTACGACTGTAAGGGTGCGGTGAGTTTAATCGTTAGTGTTTTCATCTGGAACCACCTTCGATAACGTCTCAGTGACCTTGTCTAAAAGTTCAGATAAATTGGCCACACTATCACCAATTTGTGAATCTGGCTTGCCTAAGATGAAGTTTGCGAGGGGTTCCTCAACAAAGCTCTTTGTGCGGTCGTACTCATCGTCCAACCGCTTAATAGAAGGTTCAACATACCCGCCGTCTGAATGAACGGGGTTCTCGAAGGCCGAAACCAAATTAACCGGCGTGTCGGTTCGAATCGTAACCATGACATAGCTTGGCAACGTCTTATTCGCAAAGGTATTCTGCTTCCCAGTCGGCATCGAGAGGACGAAGTCTTTAATGAAATCCGCTGCCCCATGGATGGCATCTTCCGAATTAAGGTTGTAGACCAATTCGTTCATATTCACATTGGCATAACGGTAGAGGGTTGCTGAATTATAGTCAATCGTCCCTAGCATAGCCGCACCGGTCGTGTCATCGGCCTGAGCATCATCGACCGCCGTAAAGTAATCATATTCTGGAATCACTTCATGCGTGGAAACAGCATGAGCAACTTGGGCTGAGGCATCCACATTTAATTCTGGATTGTCCGCTACCATCCGGCCAAACAAGGCCAAATCTAGTGATTGGTCACCCTTCAGAACTTTTTTAACATCCTTTTTATCCAGTTCTTCATTATCTAGGGCATATTGCGCCAACTTGCGAAGCTGACCCTCGCTAACGAACAGCAGCGCACCGGTCTCGTTTTCCTTATTCAACTTGATTGAAGCTGCTTTGAAGATATCACCGACCTTGCCCATGGCTACGTCGTCATCTAAGCTTGGATCCAGCGTCTTTAATTCGTCAGCCAGTAAGGTAGCGGCCTTCTTTGTCCGTTTTCCAGTAGCCACGTTTTCTTTGCTGAAACGGTCACGAACGGCTTTTTTCCAACTCTGGGAGGAAACCCGAGCCCGCGTCACACCGCCATAGAAGGCCGTCTTAGGAGCACCCGTATCATCACGATTAATGTTGGATGATGGCACGGTTTGTAACACATTCAAATCAACATATAAGTTAGTCATTATTTTTCTCTCCCTTAGCGTTATCTGCTTGTCTGAAGTACTGTTGTCCCCAAAGTAACCGAATTCGGCTGGCTTGTTCGTAATTCACTTGTAGCCAATAGAGGTCATGTGCTAGCTGAGCAAAGTCAATCCGCTGGTTATTCCCATGCGATTTCAAAATGCTAATCAAGTGAGACAACTCGTTAAGCACGCCAGCCACGTTCGTTGTCGCTAAAAGTGGCTGCACGCGGCGGTCCATGGCAACTCGTAAATCGTCATTTCCTCGTAAATTGCCTAAGGCCCCAAAGAGTGTTTGCCCTTTGGCATCCGCACCTTGAGCTGGTGCATAAACACAGAATTCCTGGTTTCCTTGTTGATAAACCGCATAGAACCGAATGGCCGTGTACACCGCCACTTCTTCTCGCGTTGGCACTCCATTCTTGCTAAGTTGATGACCACTTAAGTTGGCCATTAACAGTGGCCACACCTTCTGCGCCCGTTGACTCGTCACAGTCGGTGCATTTCTCAAATTAGCTAACATTGCCTTATCTGCCGCGCCGTCTCGATAAATCGAGTGAATTATTCGACCGGCAATCTGTTTAAGTTCATCTGCCATAGACCCTCATCACTCCTTCTTCAACTCAAGATGTTTCCGGACATTCCCCATCAAGCGGTTCTTGGCCGTAAAAATATTCAAAGGCCCATGGTCAGTAGAAATCCCCTTAACATCTCTGGGCGAACTGGCCTGCATCACATCATTAACCGATGCCACCACAATTCTTTGCAACGTCTGCTTCCATAAGGTGATTTTTTCTTCTCGATTATCCAGATCGGTCAGGCCTTCTAGCCATTCCTTAAAGGGCGCATTCAACTGTTCGTAGAATTTCGCACTCATCCCACTGGCAAACGGCCGAACGTCTAAACTACGGATTCTGCCAATGTCACTGGCAAAATGGAAGTAGTCCGTCCCGATTATTTGTGTGAGGGCAATGGTGTCTTCAATCCGTGTTGGCCACCGTCTCAACGATTCATTCTGATCATCGCTGGGGAACAGGACATCAGCCTGCAGCTGCATGTCATCAACGACCTCCGCCGCTGGTGATTGCGAGGTCGCAATTCCATCGCTAATCAATGCCACTGAATTCAAAATCAACGGAGCCTTACGTGAAATCAATTTTTTCTTTTTCAGTTTGTGTAACCAAACGACAATTCCTGGTTCATGGACATCGTCTGACTGCCGAACCTTGACATATTGGCCAAAGTTGCGCCACATCGCGATTCCTAAAGACCGTAATCCCTTGACCGCCGGCCGATAGGCATGTTCTTTTTTATCAAAACGCCAAGTCGTCATCGGCTCAATCAGAGCGTCTTCATAGTCAAATATCGGAATCCCCGCACTGAAAATATGAGGAATACCAGATTCGTCCCACTCGATATGTAAGATCCGCGACCAGGTCGTATACAGTTCAGCCAAATTATCTGGCAGAAGCTGGGCCTTTCGGTGCGTCACATAGTCTCGAACGGACTTGTATTCCCAAACCGGCTTAGGTAACGTGTATTCAACCTCATCCTGCCACTCATTCACCAGAATTAAATTCAGCAATAACGTTTCAAAAAGAGACTTTCCCTTAGCGAATACGGGATTAATTCGATAGATCCAACCTGCTGAATTCGAAAATTTTTCATCAGTCACAACCTTGGACTTGTCGGTCACGCCGGTAAAGTTCTGATAGCTGATAATCCAACGAACCAGTTCATCCAATGGTAAGTCATTCTTAGTTTCTCCTGCTCTCGGCGCAAAGATGGCCGGCGTATGCCCACTTTCTGAAACCTGACGATTAAGTTGCTTAATGGCAACCTGCCCCTTACCCCCGGCAACGCGCTTTACTTCGGGAACCAAGGCATCGTAATCTTCCGTGGTCACTTGATAGAACGGATGGGGGCCAAAGAAATCAAACTCATCAGCATGCGTCTTTAGATACTGCGTCACCACTGATGAAAATTTGCCGGCTTGGCTCAAATTCTGCCAGGTCTTGAATAAGTCATCTTCGCTGTCATCTTCATCAAATTCATCTGCATCAATGTTAACTTCTGACTTTTCATTTATTGCGAGCCAGTTATACAGCTTACCCTCGGTATCGAATCGCGAATAGATAGTTGTCAAGATAGCTAGTAGAAGCCGTAAGATCGCTAAATCTTGGCTCCGCATGTCGCCAGCTAATTGACGATAGCGGTGCGCATTTTCAAATAAATCAATCAGTGATACTGTTCGTTCTTGATTATCGTCTAGCGTGATGACTTTGATCCACGGCTCCGTGGTTAAATTAAAACTTTCATTGTCCACGATTGTCATCCTCCTGTACATACTTAAGTCCTAGTTTTGAAGAATACGTTAGGTGCCAGCCTTCAAAGGTTACTGAGAGGTCCTTGTCTAACGGCAATACTAGCGATCCCTTGAGCCAGACATCACTTTGCCAGCCTAAAAAGTAGCGGCTGGTTAGCGTCTCGAGAGCCTTAATCGCCTTATCAACCTTATCAGGACTTGGTGTAATCACAAACGGAAGCCGAATAATTTGCTGAGCGATCTCTTTTGAATGAACATCTGTCAGAGGTCGACCATCCAGTAAGAAATTTCCTTCCTCCGTGTGCTGAACCAAAATAACTTCCAAGGTTTCTTTGATATCACGAACAGCTGCACTGGCCTGTTGATCATCATTACCAGTATTGCCCAGATCGCGACTCAGCCAGCCATGAATTGTGGCTCCAACTTTGAGTTTCGGTGCCCCCACTTGAAAACGATGAGCTTTTCCTTTTTCATTCTCAAGATCTTTTTTGAACTTAGCTTTAGCCTCATCGATATCTGCAATTTCACTATCCGTCTTGGGGTCGTAAACCTCCTGGACTAGTGGTGAAATGTCGTTTGGTAAGGTGATCTCATCCTTTAAAAAGTGATCCGTCTTCATGAGGAGGTACTGACCATAAACAGTCCCACTGCCGGACTCATATTCATTTGTTCCTTCAATCCCCATGACAAACAGTTGTGGACTTTGTAGTGCCGCGGGTCGCTCAATTTGGTGTCGATGAAGCCGTCCAGCCCGTTGAAGGATCAAATCCATTGGCGCGATATCCGTATACATAACATCGAAATCAATGTCCAGTGATTGTTCTAGAACCTGCGTTCCAATCACGATCATTTTATCTGGACGTATGCCTTTTCCACCGATTGCATCCTGTATTTTAGTTTCCTGCACCGACCGATCATTAGCCAGAAATGCTGAATGCATCACCATCAATTGAATATCAGGTGGCACTAATTGCGCCAGTCTCTGCGCCCGTTTAACTGTGTTAACAATAATTCCTGCAACACCGCCATCACTAATCTTATGTACTGCGTGAGCAATGAGATCCTCGTCTAGAAGATCCAACCGCTTAACTTGGATGTGAGCTGGTTGCTGGTCACTTTTACCTAGAAATGATGTCGTCTGTTTGATCTGACGACCATCCAAAATGCTTAGTAATGGATAGGCCTGTGTCTCTTTCCAGCCTTCCGGTACAACCAATTTCCGAACATACTTTTTCCCATACTTCCCAAGTAGATAGGCCTCTAGAAGTGCATTGCGTTTTGCTTTCGGCAAGGTCGCTGACAGAATGACGATGGGCACATGGTAAGCCCCTAGCCAATTGACTGCCTTATACAAGTATTGATTCATATAGGCATCATAGGCATGGACCTCATCAATCACGACCACTTTGCCACTAAAACCCAGGTGTCGTAAGAACAGGTGCTTTTGTTTCAGCCCCATTAGCAAGAGATTATCAATTGTGCCAACCGTGAACTTCGATAGAATAGACTTTTTGCCAGAAAACCAACTATTAACCACAACATCCCCATGGCCATCTGCCTCACCATAGACGTTTGAAGCATCTGGAAGGCTTCGATATGTTTTGTTAAATTGTGCCTTACTGTGCATCAGCTTGATTTCAAACTTTTCATCTTGAAGCTCAGCTAAAAATTTTAACCATTTATTAACTCGGTTAAACATCGCGTTGGTTGTTGCTTGAGTCGGTAGTCCCATGAACAGGCCATCGCTCCCTGTCATATACGCCAATTGTTCGACAGCAAGTAACGCAATCTCAGTCTTTCCCCGTCCCATTGGTGCCTCAACGATCACCATACCCGGATCGAGTGCTTTTCCAATTGCCTGACTCATGGACCTCTGTACGGGGCGTGGCTTGAATTTCCAACGATCCATATAGACCTGATTCAGATCGTTTAGTTCAATTCGTTGTGGTTGCCACTCCCCACCGATGGACCAGTTCCCCATAGCTCGTCTAAAGCGTGAACTCACATCAATATCTTGATATGCCTGGTCCAACGGAATCAGTGGAAAAAGCGGCTTTTCCTGTTGATAATCTAGATATTCACTTGATGCCAGCCAATCAGCCATAATCAACAAGCCTTCTAAGACAACGGCCTGCGGTTGCGTAATATCAGGAATGTCCGCCACTTCTTGATAGCCTGAAGTGATCAGCCCATACTCGAATAACTCTTTCTGCGCAGCTTTCCATGGTTCCTGAACCTTAGGGTCGACATCATCTTGATAGAAGTTTGCTGTGTAATCGTCAATTTGGTTCTCTGGTGCTTCTTTAGCCGGCTTCCCGTGATGGCCACCAATGATAGCCCCGATGGACTCAGGGACGCCAAGGCCTTCAATAATAGCCTCACCAGCTAGGGCGTGAGGAGACTGACTTGCAGAAGCAAGTACGACTTCCTCTAGTCCTCGAAATCCACCTTGAGCCAGCCGAGATCTAAGATCCTCCTCCAACGAATCGTCGTGATCATAGGATTTCTTAGTTTGAAAGGCTGCGGTGCCTTTACCGATATCATGTATAAAACCTACAAATTTAACCAGTCTCTGTGTCTCTTCCTCTGACAATCGTCCCGTCAATAACCGCTGCTGGTCTGGGCTCAACCAGTTAGCAAATAAATAGTTAATCGTGTTCTGTGTGTCGATTAAATGCACAATCAAGGGCAACCAGGATTGATGCCCGTCCTCAGTACGTTTCTTAGCCCAAAGTACCGATGTTCGATCAGATATCTTTATCGCCATATGTACATCCTCTTAACTATTTCTTTTTAACGATTGTAGGCCGTTCAATAAGACGTCGAAAGCCTGATGCCATCGTATCTTTGAAGATACAGATAAAGACGGTTTAAGTCAATATAGACGTCTTACGAAATAATAAGTAGTGTTTTCTAATTATTTTAATATCGAAATTTGTAGCCTTAAACCCAGTATTATCAACCACTGTAGGCATGTGCACTCATTTTATCATATCTAGAGATACCCGGTTGAGCATTCTCACACCTTAAACAGTAGCGGCACCTTTCTAGATATTTAGCGTACCAACTAACCTAGCTTCTATTTCTACACATTTCTGTTTAGAAACATCTCTCACTTAATGAATAAATACTCTTAAGCTTTTCCACATATGTGAGTAACTCTCTTGTGACTCGAAAGGGATCGTAAAAAATCATCCCTACATACGTGGGGAGTGCTCACTGGCCACCATTCGGTACTGGAAGTTCATGGGATCATCCCCACATACGTGGGGAGTACCAAAGATCGAAGAAGGATAATCGTTTTTTGTGAGGATCATCCCCACATACGTGGGGAGTACCGATCAGTTAGATCTGAGCGATGAGGACAAGCGGGATCATCCCCACATACGTGGGGAGTACCAGACTATATTGATGAAGCGCCATTTAAGATGAGGATCATCCCCACATACGTGGGGAGTACCCTTTTCTGCATGCTCGATCCCCATCGCCTCGAGGATCATCCCCACATACGTGGGGAGTACCCATTCTAGTAATAGGCGATCACTATTGGCATAGGATCATCCCCACATACGTGGGGAGTACACTAAAGAATCCCTGCTACACCAACGTTTCAATTTTCTGAAACAGTCCGTTTTGTTTAGTTTGCATCTCAACCTTTACTTGCTTTTTTAAGCATACCTTAGCGATAACTCTCCAACAATAATTGATTTGGTCCTTCACCCTAGAATCGATCGTATAGGATTAGTCTCTAAATACGCGAGCAATACACACCTTAAATTTCCTGATTTAATCCCTACATGGTTTTTCAAACGAAATACTCTAGACAAATAACATATGTCCATCCTTTTTCACCCAAATCCCATAAGCTCATTTAACAACGGCTTCCTGCCAACACCCATCTCCCCCACTCTCTATTCACCCCCAAAATATGATATAATCACCGCTGAAAGTAAATTCAAAATGGTCCATTCGCCGTCAAAACGGATGCCCCATTTATCGAGGTTTACCAGGCGCCTAATGCCCAAATGACGCTAAAAAAACTAAATTAGGAGCCCTACCATGAATGAAATTCTAAAAGCCCAATTCTTCGTCGATGACCTTTCCGACGACCAGAAACGGGTCATCACCAACATCAACGACTACATCAAGCAAGGCCTGCAAGGCAACACCTCTTCCGTCGCCATTATCGAAGGTGCTGCAGGAACTGGGAAGTCGGTTGTCCTGATGGAACTAGTTCGCCAATACATGACTGACAAGCGCTACAAGACCTCGCTGGTGGTTAACCACCCCGAATTGTACAAGGCTTACCAGGATATTGCCGAATCAATTCCCAACATGAAGGTCAACTCGATTCGCCGGCCAACGTCGCTGATTAACTACGCGCAAAAGAACCACAAGAAGTACGACATCATTTTCGTCGACGAAGCGCACCTGCTCTATTCGAAGTCAGAACCCTACGCCCATTACCGCGGGCAGAACCAACTAACCGACCTAATGGCTTTGGCTAAGGTTGTCGTCGTGGTTTACGACTTCGATCAGGTCTTCCAATCCAAGATGTATTGGGACAAGGATCTCCTATTTAGGACGATTGGCTCTCATCCTCACAAATCGTTCACCATGAACTTCCAGTACCGGATGGTGGCCAGTGACGAACAAGTGGCCTGGATGGACGATCTGACCGCTGAAAAGCCACTGAAGCCCTTCCCCGAAAACAGTGACTTTGACTTCAAGATGTTTGCTACCGCTGGCGCGATGTTCGACACCATCAAGAAGCGCAACAAAGAGGTCGGCATGAGTCGGATGGTTGCCACCTCAGGCTTTCCGCGGATCGACGGCCGCCACAACGTTGAAATGGACACCTTCAACCTGCCATGGGACGAATGGGACCCGCAACGGACCCACTGGGCCAAGCGGGAAGGCTCCATTACCCAAGTCGGTACCATCTACACGCTTCAAGGTTTCGACTTGAACTATGTCGGCATGATCATCGGGCCTTCATTTGGCTACGACCCACAGACGGACACCATGACCATCATCCCCGAGAAGTACTCCCACAAGGAGATCTTCAAGAAGCGTAAGGATATGAAATTTACACAGGACGAGTACCGCACGTTCATCGCCAACGTCTTGAACGTTCTGATGAAGCGGGGAAAGTACGGCCTGTACCTGACGGCCTACGACGACGCGCTTCGGAAACGCCTGTTAGAAATCACTAAAAAGTAACCTAATCATAAAAGACACCACGACTGACTTCCCCAAGGAAGCCGATCGTGGTGTCTTTTAATGTTTCACATGAAACATTCTCGCAATTTAATTTTGTCAAAACAGCCCTAAAATACAAAAAAGTTATCCCCATTCATTTATCCAAAACATTAAACACAATAAAGCCCGCAATCGCATAGCCCACAATCACCACCAATACCACACTGGTCAGAATAACCAACCACCATTGCCGATGCCGAATCCCTGTGACGAGTCCAGCCGCCAACAATAGAATTACCACTAGCCCTACAAAAATCATGACATCTCCCCCTCACTTGATCTTAGTTATCATTTATTATACACACTGCCACCCTAAGCGGTGTCCGCCACGACCGCTAGCAAAATGAGCCTTGACTGTAACACAACGGCACAGTTTACACTAGGTCTATCAAACTTAACAAAGGAGATTGACTCATGACAACTAAAGATAGCGAATTATCAAAATTAATTATTAATCTAGAAAAGAACGCCTTAGACAAATGGTTCCAAGGCGACACTTCCGGATACCTCAACCTGTGGTCCCAACAGGACTTCTCCTACTTCGACAGCTTCAAGCCCAAGCGAATCGACACCTACGCCGAAATTAAACAATTCGTTTTAGCCAATGTGGAAGGCAAGCTCTTCGCCGACACCTACGACTTCGAATCCCCACGCGTTCAGGCAACCGATGACATGGCGGTTCTGACGTATCAACTGTTTGCGAAGACCTCGCTGAACGACATGCGCTACAACTGTATTGAAGTTTTTCAGCGCGAAGGCACAACCTGGAAGGTCATCCACTCAACCTGGTCCGTCATTCGGCCCATGGACACCACGTTTGATAATAGCAAGCCACTGGTTTAATAATTAAATTTAATTATTAAAAAGGATCTGGGAATTTCCCAGATCCTTTTTATCTCCAATATAGCTGAAACGTGCGCCTAAAGGCAGCCGGCTCCGCTTAAACCTGATAACCAAACAATCCAAGCCCGGGATTATTCGGTTATCAGCCTTAATGCTCACCGACTAACCGCCTTTTGTCCCACTCTACCCATGCTGTTCATGCCAAGCCTTGATCTGAGCCAACCGATCCTTAAATCGGCTTTCACGCCCTTCACTCGTCGGTAAATAATACTCATGACCTTCGACCGACGGCGGCATCGTCTTCATGGTTGTTAACTTATCCTTGGCATAGTGTGCCAGCTCGTAATCCTTGCCATAGCCCAGGTCCTTCATCAGCTTCGTTGGGGCATTCCGGATTTGGAGCGGCACTGGGTCATTGGCCGTCTGCTTCACGTCCTTAGCCGCCGCTAAGCGGGCCTTATAGATGGCATTAGACTTGGGGGCCAACGACAGATAGGTCACGGATTCCACCAAATGGATATCACACTCCGGCATCCCTAGAAACTGGCAAGCCTGAAACACGTTAATCGCCACATTCAAGGCATTGGTGTCCGCCAACCCCACGTCCTCACTGGCAAATCGAACCAGCCGACGGGCAATGTACAACGGGTCCTCGCCGCCTTCCAACATTCGGGAAAGCCAATAGATCGCCGCATCCGTGTCACTATTTCGCATGGACTTATGCAGTGCGGAGATAATGTTGTAGTGCTCCTCGCCGTTCTTATCGTAGAGTACGAATTTTTTAGTAATTAACTGGCTCAAATTGGCCATAGTGATCGTTGTGGTCTGATCAACCGGTTCGGCATTTAAGATCGCCATCTCCAGGGTATTCAGCGCCATGCGCGCATCCCCATCGGCAAAGTTCGCGATCGCGTCAATCTCATCCTCACCAATCTTGATGGTCTGTTTGCCATAACCGGCGGGATTCGTCAGGGCATTCTTCAGCAACTGAACAATATCCGCTTGCTTCAAAGTCTTCAGCACAAACACCTTACACCGCGAGAGCAAGGCCGAGTTGATTTCAAATGAGGGATTCTCGGTCGTAGCCCCGATGAGGATGATGCTGCCTCGCTCCACGTACGGGAGAAAGGCGTCCTGTTGGGCTTTGTTAAACCGATGAATTTCGTCCACGAAGACCATCGTGCGCTGGCCAATCTCGCGATCCAGTTCGGCCTGCTTCATAATCTTTTTAATCTTACTGATGCTGCTATCCACGGCGCTGAAGCTCAGGAAGCTTGACTGCGTCTTGCGCGCGATGATTTCGGCCAGAGTCGTCTTGCCCACACCCGGCGGACCCCAGAAAATCATCGACGAGACCTGATCATTTTCGATGATCTCACGTAAAATCTTCCCGGATCCTAACAAATGCTGCTGGCCCACGAATTGGTCCAAGTCCTGCGGCCGAACTCGACTCGCCAAGGGCGTGTTCTCTGGTTGACTCGAGAATAACGATTCCTGTTTCATAAGCTGCCACCTACCTTCAGACTTTATTCATTGAAGGCTATCCTAAACTATAACGTTGCGTGACAGTCAACCCAAAAGCACTTCCACTTAAAATGTCATATATAGTTGACACGTCACACTCCAAGCGCTATGCTAATGATGTCAAATATATGTGACATACCAACCACCACTCACCTAGGAGGTGTCGAGTTGAATCGAGTCAAAGAATATCGGAAGCGCGCGGGGATGACGCAATTTCAACTCGCCCAGGCGATTGCGGTTGCGCGCCAAACCATTAATCTTGTCGAAAACGACAAGTATAATCCATCACTGGATCTCTGTATCCGTTTGGCCAAGGTCTTAAACACCGATTTAAATCATTTATTCTGGGAGGAATAGCTCATGGAAAAAGGGGAGAATTTACGCGACAACATTTTCAAGCATTGGTTCGGCGTTTCCGGGGAATTCGACGAATACAAGCACCAGGAGGTCAACCGAATTGCGGCGAATGCCTTCATCTTGTACTTTCCTGGCATGTTACTGTCACTCGTGGTCGCCGGGATCTTCGCAATTAAGGACCCTGAAATGACGTTGGCCGTCCTACTGCTGGGTCAACTCGGTTACTTCGTCCTCGTCGTCTGTACCTACATCATGTTCGCCTCACGTCGCGCACACCTAACCGATAACGAAATCGATGCCAGAACAACCAAGCAAGCCTACCGCCGTATTATCCGCAAGGGCCTTTCAACGGGTGTCTACTTCGCCATATTTATGTACCTGGAACAGGCCGTCGTGAACCTTTGGTTTGACGGCACCAGCCTGACCCAGTCACTCACCCAATCCCATGTCATCTGGGTCTCCGTCTGGAGTGGCGTCGGCATGGGTATCGTCATTGGTATTCAGGAAATCATCCGGCTTCGCAAGTTCCGCTAAAAATTACCGCATTGAAAAAGCATCGAACGGCCACGAAACGGCCATTCGATGCTTTTTAACGGTCTTCAGAATTGCCCCAATGTTTCACATGAAACATTTCCGACTAAGCCGCGACCCGTTTCACGGATTTGAGTTCCCCGCGAATCACCAAGCGGTTCTGCTCACCCCGTTTAGCCGTGGCACAGGTCACCAGCGTCACCAGTTTCTTGCCAGGAACATCGTCGATGACCTCCACGTGATAACGATTTGTCACCCAAACTCGCGTGACCTGATAACGATACGTCTGTTGCTTATCAGTCAGGTAGATGTTGTTGCCTTCCCGCACCCCCGCTAGTGGCGAAAACAGGATGCGCTTGGCCGTCATATAGTGACCAGCCAGAGCGTAATTACCGTCACCCATCTGCTGGTCAACCTTGAGGGTGCCGGCCCCGCGGACCAGAACGGCGTCGCTCACGCCCACCCCAATCGGCAAATCCAGCCCAACTGCCGGGACACGTAACTCGCCGACCGCGCGATAGGAACTTTTTCCGAATAATTCTTGTAGACCGTAACGCGCGACCGTGAGCGGCGTTAACTGCGACGTGTTGGCATAGTCGAATGCCTCTGTCTGCCCCCGTGCCGCCCGTCTTTGCGCCTGCTTGTTAGCCTCTTGGACACTTGTCGCCGTCATCGCGTGCTTGGCCTTATCTCCTAAATGCGTCACCGAGAAGTTCTGCGTGAGGCCCAGCGTCACCAGCCCACATCCGGCCAGAAACATCAGCAGTAGCCCGAGGGACCCCCATTTAACCCAACGTTTTCGAGTTGTCATTTAGAGGTCCTCCTTTGCCTGCCGATTGTACCGGATACCGGCCCACATCCCCCAAATGAAGAGGACGCCTACCAGAACCAACAACATCACCTTGTACCAGTCCCACACCAGCTTACCTTCAGGAATCTTTTCAACTTCATTGGGAATCTTATGCCCCGTCACCAGTAGTCGGTGGGAGTTGACCATATACGGCGTACACGTCATCAGCGTCACCTGGTTTTTAGTAGCGTCTCGTTGGATGGGCCGGCTCGCATTGGCCTTCACCTTGCGGATGCTCGTGACCTTATAGGTCATCATCCCGTAGGCATTTTTCAAGTAGAACCGGTCACCCTTCTCAACCCGCCAGAGGTCGGTGAAGAGTTGGTTACCCGTCAGACCCCGGTGCGCCGTGATCAGGCTGTGCTGGTTCTGCTTGCCCTGGGGGATATCCGTTCCCTGAACCAGTCCAGCATACTTCTGGAGGACCTTTTCGCTGGTACCCTCAAAGACTGGTAGCTCCACATCGACGCTCGGAATCGCGACTAAAGCCAGTGGGGTGGTTTCCACAAATCGTTCTGTTCGCGTCTTGAAAGGATCCTTCACCTGCGTCTTATTGAGCGTTTCCTGTCGCTGTAAGGCCCGTCTGAGTGCTCTGAGTTGACTAGCACTCGCCGTCTTTAATTGACTCTTATACGCGGTTAGAACGCCCTCTTGACGCCATTCAGTCACCAAGTTATTGGCGGCCGGGTAGCCGACGACACCCAAGCCTAAACAGAAGATGAGAATTGCTAGCCATTTACGCATGTTAGGGTCCTCCTTCTGCCAATATCTCAGTGACTGCTGCCATTAGTTTGCCTTCCGCTGCCGGTAGTACAGGTAGCCGGCCCCACCCATCAGGAGTCCCCCGATAAGCAGGAAGAACCAGATACCCATGCCCCCGGTCGTTGGCAGGAAGCCGCGCCGGATCTTGTCGCCGATACCGCCACTGCCACCCTGATCTTGACCAGTTGCTACGCCCTTCGTGTTCTTAATCTTCAGCACTTGTTGCTCGTTAATCTTAAAGCTCGTGGCACGCTTGAGGAGCGCGTAACCCTTCGGTGCCTTCGTTTCAACCAGGTTGTAAGTCACCGCGCCATCCCGCCGGTCGTACACGTAAGGGACACCGTCAAAATCGAACTTGCCATCATTGTCAGACGTTAGCGCCGTAGCCTTATCCTTGTCGCTGACCCATTTGACGAAAGTCTGACCATCGAAGACCGCCCAGAAAATCTTGCCGGCGTGGTCAATCTTTTGAACCTTGAACTTGGCCCCCGCCAAGCCTTTCGTCGAGTCGGTCGCGTCAACCTTCTGGAACTTAGCTCCACCCAGAATCAGGTGATTCAGGATGCCAATCTTCGTGCCGCTAATCTTGAAGTCTTTCTCGCTGGGTAACATCTCTTGCGGGTCGACATTACCGTCCTTATCAACCGTGAACTTCAGGGAAATCTTGTGGGTCTTGCCGCTACTCTGGTAGTACCAAGGGTACTGAGCATTTGAGGATTCCGTTAACACATACACCGTCCCCACTTCCAGGCCACCGAAGGCGATGTCGCCGTTGTCATCAGTGACTAACGTCCGCGTTTCGCCTTTGCCATCTTCGCGCTCCAGGGTAAATTCAACCTGACCGAGATTGACGTGCGTGTCGCTGGTTGGTGCGTTCGGGTCGATCCCCACCTTATGAATCTCCGGGTCGACATCTCGGGCGATGAGGTTCTTAGGATACAGGTGAATCTCGGACTTTTCATTCAGAGGAAGCCCGATAATCATCGGAGCTGAGAGTCCCGTTAAATGGTGCGTGGGCGCCGCCATTTCCATAATCAGGTAAAA
This sequence comes from Levilactobacillus paucivorans, assembly GCF_001437125.1. Lineage (GTDB taxonomy): Bacteria > Bacillota > Bacilli > Lactobacillales > Lactobacillaceae > Levilactobacillus > Levilactobacillus paucivorans. Next base: position 83,950 of record NZ_JQCA01000043.1, read on the forward strand.
GCCCCGATTGTGGAGGTCGGCAAATGTCAGGAAACCACTCTTGTCGCTCAGCGTTTTAGTTACCACGGCGTCCAACTTATTAGCATCAACGAAGGCCTGCTGCGCCTTGAGCACTTCGGCTGGATCCGTTTTACCATCCGTGATGTCATGAATCAGCTTGTCGCGTTCGGTGGTGAAGGCGTCGCTGGTAACTTTGCCAGTCTCCACGCCCCGGTCCTTCAAGAGGCTACTCACGTCGTAGATGCTATAGGTCACGGCGCCATACTTGTTGGCGTCATAGACGGACATGCCACTCTGGAGCGTCAGCTCATCCCCAGTATTTTGTACCATCTGTGTTGATTCATTATCCACCTTGTGCAGTTGAATCGTGACCTTGTCTGGTGCCTTGGTGCTAGCGTGAGCGGCGGTTTGGCCACCTAACGCGAGACCGCCAATCGCGAAGGTCGCGACAATTAGTTGTCGTAATCTCGTGAATTTCATGGCCTTAACCTCCTTCAGGGTGTGTGCGCCAAATTGAGAGAGAAATCAGGATGAGGATGAGGCCACCAGCCAGGAACCAGAAGATACCGTGGCCCCCAGTAACGGGTAGCGTGTACGGGTCGTTCGTGATCTGGTCTGGATCTGCCCCCTGCTGTTCCTTGGAAATCTCGAAGTCATGTGAATCGCCGATGACGTAGCCATCTGGCGCTTGCGTTTCAATCAACGTGTACTTGCCGTATGGGAGACCAGTCACCTTGAAGTTTCCGTTCTCGTCACCTTTCAGGCGCGTCGCCGCTGATTGGTCTTCCACAACATCTTTGAACTTGCCCTTGTCGTCAAACGTCAGGTACTGGCCGAACTCGTTTTCGATAATAAACTCGGCACCGGCCAGTGACTTGTCAGTCGTGCCATCAATCTTTTGGAATTGGTACGTGCCCCGAATATAGTGAGTGACCACTTCATTCGTTTCTTGCTTCCAATCAGGATGGAAGCTAACTATCGCCTTATTTTCGAAAGTTCCGACGAAGTCATCGTCAACAGTTGCTCGTATTCTGATGGCAAAGCTTCCGCCATCGAAAATCAACTCTTCGATTTCCGCCTTGGAGAGCTTGTACGTTACCAGACCTGTGTCAGAAACAGTGATGTCACCAGGTATCTTCTCACCATCTTCTGCTTTTATGATGACTTCCTGACCATCCGTGTTGTACAGCTTAATGTCAGCAGCATTAACCGTTAACCCTGCTGGCAACTGGTCGGTCATCGTAATACTCTTCGGCTTGGCAATCGTTTGGTCCGGAATATTGTACGTTGGCTGGTAAACCGTGTAGACCAACTTGTCCTGGTCCGCCTCGTCCCGGTCAATCGTCACACCATCTAAGTCGTTGTCATCTAGTTCAAGTTCGGCATCCTTGTCGACCGTCTTCGTTGGTGCTGGTGGCTTGAGCGGCGTGAGCATTGCCGTGGAGAATGACTGCCACGTAAACGCGAAATCACTTCTCAGTTTGAACGGCTGCTTAACGCCAGTCATGGGGAAGGAAACGGCCCCAAGCTCGTAGTCACTAGACCCGAGGTAGTCACCCCAGTTTGTTTCTTCAGTCTCTTCACCTTTAGGCGAACCAGTACCAGTCCCTTCATACCAACCTTCGCCACGTGGTTTGATGAAGGCGCCCTCAACCATTTCAGCGCCTAACCCTGAACTGGTACCGGCCCACTCGTTCAGGTCTCCTGGATAACCATTCAGTGACCCGAAAGTGAAGTAAGTGTCGTATTTGCCATCCTGGTTTTTCCCTGGAAATTCGAGGGCCTTCGTCCAATCCGAGTTGGTAAACGTCATATCAATGGTGAAAGATTTAATCCCGTTGTAGACTAACCCGGAGTAGAAGTTGTTAGGGAAGTCGATGTAGGCCCGTCCGCCCCGGATAGTGTCACTGAACACAATATTGGAGATTTCAACGATGACTCCCATCTGCTGGTCAAGGTCTGATTCAGTAGGTGAATCCGTGTAAGACCCGACATTGTCGTAGTAGATGACAAGCTTGTCATTCGCTTTCGGTTCTTTCTCACCATCCATTGAAATCGCATAGGCTGTCGCAGTATCTGATTGCATGTAGGACGAGTGATAGTAATGTTCATAGTTGTCAAAGTAATTATTTTTGGTGCCGTAGTAACCTTTGGGTTTAGTATTAGCAAGCTCCTTGGTTATTTTCTTAACACCATCGTGCTCTAACAGGCTCCCACCAATCAGTAAGTCACTGGACCAGTTGTTTGATTTTACCTGTGCCCGGTTAATCTTGATGGCACCATTTTCAGTGGGAATGGCTGGCAGGGATGCTTGCTTTTCCGAACGGTCATGGTTATTAGTCGTCTTCACTTTTGCTTCCGTCTTGTCAGGCACATCATCTGCTGGTGTCACCTTTTCAACAGTCTCAGTAGCTTTCTTGTTGTTGATAGTCTGGCTGTCGGCGGCCGTGACCTTGTCCGCACTACCCGCTGTTTGCGCGGCTACCCGTGAGTTGTCCACGACTTTACTAGTCTTCCGCTTTTTGGCCTTCTTTGCTTCTTCGGCTTCTTCATCTGCGACGACCTTGATTCGACGGAGCTGGTATTCTTCAGTCGAGTCGGCAACGCGTAACGCAAGTTGGAACTTCGCGATGAGGAGGGGGTCAGTTAACTTCACTGGCACCAGCAACTTCACCTGTTGGGTATCTTCTTGATCGTTATTGAGCAAAAGACGGTGTTTTTCATCAACTTCTGCCGTAATGTTGTCGACCTGGCCATCTTCAACCGCCTCCAGGTCAGTGAGCTTACCTGGTTCCAGCTTAGCCTGGTCCTGTTCGGCCAATGTGATAACCGTTTCCCCCGCGGGGAGCGTCAGGTCCAGTGCCAGTTGTAAGTCCTCTGGCTGGTGGCTGGTCACTGTCTTCGCAACTCGACCCGTCTGATCCCGGAGAGTTGCCTTATTCATGACCGGGCCCCGTTGCTGCGCCTGGATGCGCAATAACGATGTCAAACCAACGAGACAAGCGATGATTGAAATAATTCGTAGCCATTTTTTCATGGGGCGATCCTCCATATCCGAGTGGGTTGCGAACTGTCGTTTTCTTGAATAGTCCCAGAATAACAGTGAAATGTGAAAAACTTATGAACATCATATGCATTTTGTAATACAATTAAGCTAGTTGTTGTGTTATATATTAAATCTATTGTGACTAAATATACCTATTAACTTAGCTGTCCCCACTCGTTTCTACCACAGAGTTGCTATCAAGCCGGAAGCCAACCAGGTCTTGGCCACTCCTGACTCATCCGCTAATGCCGAGTAAACAAAAATAAAGGCCATCCAGTAGAATTGGACGCCCTTCTTTGATTCACCCCACCATATCGGCAGGAATTATTTATATTGGCCAGCGACTAAGCTTACCCCAAGCTCAGTCACTGACTTTCGCTTTACATGGCCCCAAAGAAACCTTGCGCAAACCCTGTCATCCCCCAAAAGATAAAGATGACAGCTGCAACAATCAAAACGACTCCTGCAGCAACGCGTTTACTCTTAATCGTTAAGGACCCTAGGACAATCGAAACAATCCCAACGATTGGAATAAAGAGTGAAACTACTGCGGATAGCCATCCCCAAAGAAGAAACATGCCCGTCTTTTTGCGGGATTGTACTTGTGACTGAATCTGCGTTGGGCCCGTTGTGTAGCCGCCCATGGGCTGCGCCTGCATTGCCCCACACTTAGGACAAATCTCTGCATCGATTGCCATCTTCGTGCCACAATTTGGACAAATCTTGGTTCCCTGATCCATGAATCTCTCCTCCAATACATCTAAGTTGTCGTCCAAATTTGCATTTGGTGACACTTATCCACGGTACTAAAGGCTAAACACCCGCAACCATCGGCAGATGTGCTACACTGGGGCTAATAACCACCACGAATTCAGCCTGACTAACCAATTAGGACCTTAGACAAAGCTTCGCCAAGACACAAACATAGACGGTGTTCCTATTCTGTTGGCGAATAAAGGGCTAGCTCTACCCGACCATGACTCTTTTCTCCAAGCTAAATAACAACCCGCACTGTAGCAGATTGCTAGGTAGCTCAGAGCTTCTCATGTTACCAATGAATCATCCCCACATCCGTGGGGAATACGCCTCAATCTATCAAGATATGGGATCACCCCCGATGACTCGGGGAGAGGCTATAAACAAATAGTACAACATATCCTGATAAATTACAATATCAATTGCTGATTTTAGCATAGGCCACGACTCATTCTCGCATTAGGAGAAACTGAAACCCTTTAAGCAACAATGTTCCCGCTACCAGAACATGCCCCCTACCTGCACAACTCATTAAAACCTCTAGACAGGCACAATCTCTATAGTCTTTCTTAAAAAACATCGTCAATAAACAAAAGCGATCGCCCGAAAATTAGGACGATCGCTTTTAGATTAGGATTATCTGATACAGACACCGCCAGTAATCAATTCAGTAGGCACTCTCAACAATTTAGTATTCTGGCTAGGTGCCTCCCTCCACATCTCAGCTTTTTCAGTTCTGATAACATGGACCAGCTTAGCGAGTAACATCTACCACCCACGATCAGTTCCCGTGGGAACATCACAAAAAACAGACTTTTATCATTACGGTTTAACTTTCACAATCCATACAACTGGTCATCATCCTGGTCCAGTACGCTTTTCCTGGCCACATAGCCTAGACGAATAGTAAGCAGTCCTGAATGCTAATACTTCAACCAGTTATAAAAACACAGTATTTATTATGAGGGATAAAAGGTGTAGACTGAGGGCAAAATATATTTATCCAAGAATAAATATACAGTGCAAATGTTTTCAGTCTATAAATTAGCTAGAACGGCAGCACAATGACCATTTCGGAATCTCGACTAGGACGCCGGTAGTCATGATGACTAACTGCCTGAAGCAGGATTTTTTCATGTAATGCCGACAGATGCCCTGTAATTATTTGATTCAGGAGCATCAGACCATTAGCAAAGTTAGTTAGAACTTTTAGATGTTTTGTAACCGCTAACATTGTTGACTTTGAACTCATTCTTAATCAACGGTCAATGACGGTTACCGTCTGTCCCAATAGTAAGTTTTATATACTTTTATTTCCAAGGGAGATTATTCTTTATGAAGAAGACTATTCAGATTGTCGCGGGAACAACCGCCGTTCTGGCCGGTACTGTGATGACCAGCAATGTGATCGCTAATGCCGCCACAATACCCACTACCAGTGACGCGACGACCGTTAACCAGGGATCACAAGACGAGTTAAACCCACAAGTTGAGGCTTCACCAGAAGTCAAAACTGCCAGCAGTGCAGCTGACTCAGCCGCCGCAGCCGTCACAGATGCCGAGTCCGGCGCTACCAAGGCTAGTTCTGATGCCGAATCGGCCTCATCTACTGCCGACCAAACGTCACAAGCCGTAACCAAAGCCGCAAAGTCCCTTAGTGACGCGACCGATAAGCAAACTGAATCTTCCGGCGCTAAGTCAGAGGCTCAGGCAGCTTTAGATACTGCCCAGGACGATGCAAAAAAACCAATAGTGCCAGTTCGACTGCCGTCCAAGATAGTTTAGCCGCCGAGGCGTCCACGAAGGCCGCCCAATCCACTGCCAGTAGTGCCGCCTCAGTTGCTGCAGCTGCCAGTTCAACCGCAACAAGTCTTAGCACAGCTGCTTCTGAGGCCACGCCGGATAATATTAGCGATTTGAACCAACAAATCACAACACAAACCGGTATTGTCGACAAAGACAACACTGACGTTAATCAAACCAATTCCGACATTTCTACACAAACTACAGCAGTCGAAACTGCCAATACCAATCTTACGGCTGCCAATAAAACAGCTAGTGACAAGGCCATTGCTTTGCAGGAGGCTAAAGATGCCTTAGCTAAAGCACAAACTGACTATGCTAATGCACAAACTACCGCAAACAGCACAGATGCTGCTATGAAGGCTGCTGAGGCAGATGTGGATACTGCATTAGACAAGTTTAATGACGCCACCACACAAGCTAGTCAAGCTAATGTTGCTCTCAAGGCCGCGAAAGCTGCTGAAAGTAAATCCAATGATGATGTCATCGCAAAGGCCTCGGCAGCTTCTTCCTTGGCTCAAGTAGCAGCGGACGCTGCGACTGCACAAACCGCTGCAAAATCAACAGCTGATTCACTTTCAGCACAATTAGCTTCAGCTGAAGTAACTCTGGATTCAACTAGAAATAAGATTACAGTTCCAGCAGACTTTACAGTAGCTGCTTTACAGGCATGGGCAACCGCTAATAGTGCCTATAATGATGCCTACAATGCTTACAGCAATGCGGTTACTACATTCTATGCCGTAAGCTCCGCCACCCCATCAGCAGCTACCGCTGAACAAACTGCTGCATTCGTTGCTGCTCAAAATGCCCTAAGCACTACTAAAGCAACACTTGACGAAGCAACAAGTGCGCGGGACGACGACGCTAAAGTTCTTACCACAGCAAGCCAACAAGGCTTGACTGATAATACCTATGTTTCTAGCCCAACGGATGCGGCAATTACTTATACCAATGCAGCATCGCTCTCTGATGATCAATACCAAGACTTAGCTAGATATGCGACGACATTAATTAATCAAGTACGGTCACAGCTTGGTGAGCCATCTGTGACGCTAACCACAACAATGATGGATTTTGCTAAAACCATTGCAAATCAATATGGTACCGATAATTGGTCCATCAGCGACAAAGGCTATGATGTTTCTGCAATCAATACTGCCGCTAGTCCTTTGGGCTTAGCTACTAAAACAGGGGCTAATTATTACGAAAATGCTCCCACAACACCATTGACCGACGTTACCAGTATCGATGGGGTTAAAGAAGCCATTTATAATTCAATTGAAGATATGCTTTTCAAGGATGCTAACAAGGCTTATGCACATACCAATTCCTTAATTGGAATTCTGGACGACGGTTACAGCAACGATTACTTTGGTCTCTCAATAGATTCGCTTAATCAATTACATTTTGAACAGGTTTTAGACAAATCAGACTACATTATTGACCCGACTAAGTTTGATACGTCTGCCGATACAATCATCGCAACACCTGTAGTCGATAGTGATGCTGCTCAACAAGCTGTCACTAACTTAAACTCCCAGATTAGTGACCAACAAAAGGTTCTAGACCAAGCAAACACGGACGCAGAAACTGCCCAAACAAACTTAAAAACAGCTAATGATGCCTTATCCGATGCTAAAGTGACTCAGACAAATGCTAACAGTTTGGCCTCTGACGCACAGATTGCTGCCAACACAGATAATACTGCAATGGATGCTGCTTCAAGTGCCGCCACTGAAAAACAGACTGTGCTTGCAAAGGCCACAACTGCCCACAACAATGCCAATGACGATTTAACTATAACCAAAGCAGGTGCCGTTTCAGACGCTCAGACAGCCGTAACCGCGGCAAGCAATGCAGCAGAAATAGCCACTGAGGCAGCTTCTGATGCGCAAACCAAAGCCCAAATAGCTCAAGATACCTTGGATACATCAAAAGCAAAGTTACCTGACCAAGAAACTCAGGCTAAAACTGATCAACAAACCCTTGATGATTTGAAGGCAAAGCTGAGTAGCTACACCAAGGCAGCATCAGACGCAGCCGCAGCGCAATTAGACGCAGAAAGTACAGCTGTAGTTAGTTCCCAAGCAGCTACTGATGCTCAAACAGCAACCCAGAACCAGGCAGCCCTTGCCGCCAACGTCACAAAGACTTATGAAGCTGCTTCTCTAGCCAATAAGGCCTTAGGTGACGCTCAGAATACGTTTGATGCTGCATCGAGTGCTGCTAGTACTGCAGACGCTGCAATTACTACTGCTGAAGATACCCTCAATGACGCTAAGGTTGCTAACTCTGTAGCGAACTCTACGCTCAACGAGGCTCAGAAGACCTTATCCGCAGCCAATGACACCCTCGATAAGGCTAAGCTAGCCAAGACTGATGCTGACCAAAACTTGGCCACCGTTCGTCAAAAGGTATTGAACGACCTGATCGCCGCAAATAACAATCACAATAATGGCGGTCAAACCGGGACCACGACGCCGACTCAGCCAACCACCCCTGGAACTGACCCGGCAACAACAGACCCCACTGACAAGCCAGCTACTGACCCGGCTAAGAAGCCCGCTAAGACGGTTAAAAAGGCCACTAATAAATCAGCCAAGAAGACTACTAAAAAGGCCACCACGGCCGATAAGAGGGCAAACAAGGCCACTGGTGCTTCAACTGGCACTGGCCGCCGTGCCTCATTAACGACTTCTCGTTCCGGAAATTACCAAGGGACATCCATTTTAGCCTTTGCCGGTAACCAAGCCCGAGGTGCCCTGAGTGCCTTCATTCCAGCCGTCAATAACGGTTTCGACCAACTCACGGGGACAACCGTTGCGAAGGCCGCTACGACCGACACCACGTCCAAGAAGTCTGGTAAAGACACCGCTTCTAAGAACAAGGTCAAGTCTAATAAGCAGTCCAAGTCGAACAAAGATACTTCAACCACTAGCAATACCACGCAACAAGCCGCTGCTCCTAAGCACAATGAATCAGCCGCTAACAAGGCTAACGACAAGCGCCAGCTCTACATTTTAGGTGGTGTCGTCGCCATTGCCGCAGCTGCCTTCTTCTGGTTCTTCGGCGCACGTCGCCGTCGCAATCAAGACTAATTCGGTGATATTTAGTTATCATTAATTATCAAAGACCACCTCACTAGGCAATCAACTAGTGAGGCGGTCTTTTTTGATTATTACCAGGTATCGTCCTCTCCCAGATAAGAGAATAGGCAGGCTCGAACCGAAATTTGCGATTCAAGTCTGCCTATTCTAATGTCACTTTATGTTTTCATTTTAATTTGAAGTTGTTAAGATAGCTTGTCTAGGAGATTGATTTTTCCCTTCTAGAGATGCCTTTGTCTGCTTGGTTTGTCGTACTTGATTTAAGCCGATTACCAAGGGACAATACCATCAATATCTGAAAACGTGCCAGAATCAGTTAACGCATCCGAAGTGGCCAACTCCACAGTCCGCGACACACCAACTTGCACGGTCCGATTACCACCGCCACCACCAAAACTGGTGTCTACCCAGCCTGGATTGACGGCGTTTACTGTGACCGGCGTTCCTTCCAGTTCGGCAGCGAGTTTGATAGTGAACATATTAACCGCTGACTTGGAAGCCTGATAGCCAGATGCTTGTAACTTGTGAATGCTGGTATTGGCATCGCTGGCCAGCGTCAATGACCCTACTGCACTGGAAATATTGATAATCCGGCCAGCCGGCGCTGCCTTCAAAAGTGGTAAGAAGACCTGCGTGACGTCGATCAAACCGAAATAATTCACGTTAAAATCTTGCCGAATTGCATCTAGTGATAATTCTGATGGCTTGGTCTCATGATCAACGGCAATCCCAGCATTATTGATTAGAATATCTAAATTAGTAATACTCATTTTCGCGGCAACAATCGACTCATGGTCGGTTACATCCAACTGTACCGCCTGAGCTTGAATACCAGCAGCCTCGAGCTGGGCAACAGCGGCCTGTCCACAAGCTAAATTCCTAGAACCAACATAGATATACTGGCCTTTCAACCCAAGCTCTAGGGCTAATTCGTACCCCATCCCGCGATCAGCACCAGTAATTAATGTCTTGATAGTCATATCCATAGCTTCCTTTTCTGTTATGATGGATTTACTATAACAGCCTAACGTAACGGGAGGTCAAGTCGAAATGGAGAATAATCAAGTGATGCGGATCGGTGAGTTTGCGAAAGCCGCTAATGTCACGATTCGAACCGTCAGATATTACTTAGAGTGTGGCTTATTACCACCAGAAAAGCGCAATAAAAATAATCAGCGGATCTTCAACGATGAAGATCTACACTGGATGACTAATCTCCATTATTTGCGAGAAGCTGGCATGTCGATTGTTGAATTACAACACTACACCACCTTAGTACGTGAAGGCGATAGTAGCTTACCGCAACGAATTGAGTTAATGCGCAAACAACGTCAGCAAGTCATCGCTTCGATTGCGGATAAGCAGGAACAGCTGAAAGTGATTGATCATAAGCTTGAGCGGTATTTTGCTGGGGATAGTGCGGTGATGTGAGAGGCAAAAAAAATAAGACCAACCGACGTTGTACAGAAAACGTCAGTTGGCCTTAAAAATATTGAGTACTAGTTTAATTATTACTTGTGATACCAGCCAAGATAGGAGTAGCTACTTGACCAAGAAAATTTATATGTAACTTTACCATGACTCTTCTTGATTTTCATATGAGAATTTTTCTTAGTCAAATTCCCGTTATGGTAAGTTCCTTTTAATTTATACGTACCAGCACTAACCTTCTGATATTTGACGTTCGTCAAGTTCGTACTTGCCCAACCAGTTCGATATTCGGCAATTGATTTGGCTGTCACTTTAAAATGAATCGTTTGTTTTGCACCATTTTGCTTGTAGCTCCGTTTCCATGAGCCTCTCAGTGCCTTAGGCGTTCCTTTATGCCAAGATGCTGCACTAGCCGTTGTCGGCACTGCTCCTCCTACTAATAAAACTGTTACTGCAGTAACTGCTATCTTACTAAATTTACCCATCATCTTACCTCCAGATTAATAATTATTAATATTGAATCCTAGCATTTAGGCAATCAGAACGGTCCTGTTCCATTCTCACGACGAGTGTTCAACATTCTGGCCGCTGAGCTTCGTTCTTCCGGAGAGTTTGTGTAATCGTTGGCATAATTCTTCAACTCTTCATTGGTCAGTTGACTCAACCGCTTAAAACACGCATCTATCTTCTGACTACGTTCATGGTCTTGGCTAAATGCCCATCGCGTCAGAAGAATGAATCCTGCCGCGACCCCAGCTCCTATTTTACCCCAACCTAAACCAAATTTACTATGAGCAATCCAAACACCCACAATGACAACAATCAATAAAATAAATCCCATCACCTATTCCTCCTTTTGTTTAGTGACTTCACCCTGTCTCAAGACCTTGTAGACCCACTTCTGGGAGTAGCCATATTTGTGCGCCAATGCCAATTGATTGTTCCCATTAAATTCCTCTCTCACTAACTGTGCGGCCAGTCTACGGTCGTACAGATGAATCGGGATACTCAGTTGAGTGCCCTTATATTGAGAATGGATACGCAACATGGCCTCAGTGCCAACTATTTCACTTAGACTCCGGTAAAACTGGTGTAAGGCTTTAATCTCAACATCTTTGACCATTAACTCGCCACCTCTCAATTGAAATTTTAGTTTATTACACCTCTTTTCGTAACTGCATAACGACCTTACAAAGATACTTGTACTTTCCTTGCATTCCGCACTCACTTCTTACAGACGATTATCTCGAATCCAGCGCTCAAAGTACCCGTATAGTCTGGCTAAATCCTGATTGCTAGCTCTTGATTTCTTTAGAATCGGTCGTAACTGCTTGGAATCATACAACCGCATCGGCAAACTAAATTGTGACCCCCGCCAATAGCCATAAACCTTCAGCATATTCTCCTCACCAATCAGATCACTTAATTCTTGGTAAATTGGAAACAGAGCATCATAAATGACATTTTCGCTCATGATTCAACATCCTCCTGTGTATACAAAATAGGCCTAGTGCTAGATACACTAAGCCTTCATAGTAATAATATATATTTGAAAACACAGATAATTCATTTTCATTAGGTCATTCATAAGGCAAAGAACGTGCGCTTGTTCACTTGAATAACCTACTGGCTCTTGTATACTAAAACTGTAAATGAGGAGGATTTCTATGAAAAAAACAACTACACTCGTATTCCTAATGCTCTTTGGTCTTCTACTCGGAACTGGCATTACCCTAAACTCTGGTACCACTACTGCATCTGCTTCCCACGTTGTAAAATATGTTCCAAAAAAATATCGCCACAAGTGGTATGGAATGGATGGTGACTGGTTTAAACTGACTAAGCACAGCATTTCGGCTGGTTATCTGTCTAAACGATCTATGAAAGCCGGAGTTGGATTCTCACGCGTGTATAGCTCTCACCACATTCGTGTTTATGCCAACAACATGCCCGTATATGATTTTAAATTAAAACATGTCAAAGGCCTTGGAGAAGCACACAAGCACTGGCATCTGTATGCCCATGCACTGGGAGAAAAGGGTACATACATTTATTAGATATCCAAACTACCGTGAAATAAGCGTAGGTTAGAAACCACAAACAACTACAAGCTAAAGAAGCCACGACTATTCTTAGTCCGTGACTTCTTTTTCGAATAAACACACGTACTTAATCCTCAAAACCGCATCACTTATGATACGGCGACCCCTCATTAATCATAAACGCCCGATAAACCTGCTCCGTCAACACCAACCGCATCAACTGATGAGGCAGCGTGAACCGACCAAAGGAAATCTGGGTGTTCGCCCGCTTCAATACGGCTGGCGTCAGTCCCAGGGACCCACCGATGACGAAGGTGATGTCTGAGTGGCCGTAGGTGGTCAAGTCCTTCAATTCCTTGGCAAACTCCTCAGATGACCGTTCCTTGCCCAGAATGGCCAATGCGTAGACGTATTCGCGGTCCTTAATTTTACTCAGGATACGTTCGCCTTCTGCGGCCATAACCTGGTCCATTTCGGCCTGTGACATGCTTTCTGGGGCCTTTTCATCTGGCACCTCGACGATGCTGAATTTACAGAAACGGGAGAGTCGTTTGGCATACTCCGCGATCCCTTGTTTAAAGTACTTTTCCTTTAACTTTCCGACGACGACAAACTTGATGTTCATAATTATCCTCCTATGCACAGGTTATCCACAAAGTTATCCACAGGTGGACAAGCACTGTTTCTAGATATTGGGGGTAAACGATGTCCGACCTACGACATCTATTTTTTCGAAAAAAGTCAATGCTTTTTCAGTTATCCACCGTTGTCCCCCGAAACGGGCGTTCGGGGCTACCGCTTACAATCCCCGTCGCACCGCGCTTTTGACTATCAATTATTCAATAAAAATGTTTCTATCCACAGTTATCCACCGAACCTGTGGATAACTTTTACACCGGTTTCAACCGCGGTGTTGTCCTGTTTATAAGTTATCCACCGCAACTTTGGCGTGCTTATCCCCCAAGTTATCCACAAATGAAATTTCAAAAATTTTCCGCCCTGAATTACCCAAGGCCTTGGTGACTTCTTCGTTCGGCTCCTTATCCAATGACGACCGCTTTCACCCGAGTTCGCCACCCCCGAAACTTCGGCTTTTCAATTAATAGTTTATCACAGCAAAAAACGCCAGCGGAGAAAAACTCCGTCGACGTTTTCAATTTCACAGATTTAGTTTAGCTTTCAGACGTGGCACTCGTCGTTTTACTCAACTGTGAGGACGTCTCGGTCAGCTTGACCTTTGTGGTCTTCTTCTTCCCATTATGGTAGTACGTCAGCAAAACGGTATCGTTCAACTTGTACTTGTACAGGAGATCTCGCAGCGTTGACTGGTCAGAAATCTCGTGGCCACCCAACTCGGTAATGACGTCGTACTTGGCCAATCCGGCCTTCTTAGCGGGTGAATCTGCGGACGCGCTCATCACGACAACCCCGGCATCCACGCTAGATGGCAACTTCAGAACTGACTTCTGTTGCGAGCTGGAAACGTTGGCGAGGTCCACGTAGGTAATCCCTAACGCTGGCCGCACAACCTTCCCCTTCTTAACCAGTTGATTAATGATGTTGACCACTTCGTTGGACGGAATGGCAAAGCCCATCCCCTCAACACTGGTCCCTTCGGCATCACTGGCAATCTTGGACGAGGTAATCCCGACAACCTGGCCACCGACGTTAATCAGCGCCCCACCGGAGTTCCCAGGGTTAATAGCGGCATCGGTTTGGATAACCGTGGCATTCCCAGTCTGAGTTCCCGCGGAGTTTGTGGTTTCAATTGTCCGTTTCTTAGCGGAAATGATCCCTTCGGTTAAGGACGTTGCGTACTGGCTACCCAGTGGCGACCCGATGGCTAGCGCGGTTTCACCGACCTTGATGTCATCGGAATTCCCAAATGAAGCAACGGTCTTCAGCGACGCGCCGTTAACCTTCAGCACTGCCAAGTCGGTGACGGAATCTTTCCCGACCAACTTCGCCTGAAGTTGCTTACCAGAGCTCGTCACCACGCGCAGTGCGGATGAACCGGACACCACGTGGTTATTGGTGACGATGTAGGCCGTGTTGCCGTCCTTCTTATAAACGACCCCGGACCCTTCGGAGGCTTCCTCTAAGGCTGCCTTGGACGAACTGGAATCCGAAGACGAGGATTCCTGACCAAACAATTGGCCCAAAGTGCTGTTATTGTTTTGTTTCTGCAGGTTGACTACGGAGACCATGGCCCCCTTCACCTTGTTAAAGGCTTTGGTGGATTGACTGCTGACGTTGACCGTCACATTCGAGGTCTTGGTATTCCCGGTCGAATTACTACCACTAGGAACTGCCGTATCATTAATCCCACTATTATTAAAGTAAGTAATTCCGCCATAGGCCGCACCTCCACCTAACAGTCCGGCAACCAGTGCCGTCACGGCAACCTTTGTCAGGGTTAAGCCGCCTCGTTTACGAGTCTGAGGTGTTGGTGTTGTTTCGTTATTATCATTAGATTGATTATTCTGATTATTATTATCCATCGTATTGCGCAAAAAGCGCGAACCCTCCTCAATCATCGGTCGGGGGTCACCGACCGCTAGTTTAGTAACTTCTATGTTACCCGGATCCTGTGAATTTTTTTTGATAAATAGATGGTGAAATCCTAAAGTTTTCTTACAGGGCGACTAACGGCGTGGCCTCTTCCGGATTGGTATCAATCAACTGAAAGTCATGCCCCACACCGAAATCACGGTTCTCCATCATGGAGGCCACGGTCAGGTGGCACAGGGACTGCATGTTGTTATGCAGGCTCCGGTGCCCCAGGTAAATCTTCTTGGTCCGGTTGCCTAGCACGTCCATCAGGGCGTCGGCCCCTTCCTCATTGGACAAGTGACCCTTATCGCCAAGAATCCGTTGCTTCAATGGCCAAGAATACTCGCCCATCCGCAACATTTCCACGTCATGGTTACATTCCAACAGGTAGGCGTCGGCATCCTTGATGACGCCCTCCACGTGTTCGGACACGTAGCCGGTATCCGTCAAGATGACAAAGGTCTTCCCATGGTAGTGAATGGCGTAGAACTGGGGTTCCGCGGCGTCGTGGGAGACCGAGAAACTCTCCACATCGATGTCGCCAAAGGTCTGAACGGTGTCCGGGGCAAAGAGGTGTTTCTGAGCCAAGTCGACCTTGCCGATCTTGGAACTCATCGCATCCCAGGTGCCCTCGTTGGCATAAACATTGAGCTGCTGGTACCGTCGTGCCAGAATCCCTACCGCTTGGCGGTGATCCGAGTGTTCGTGGGTGACCAATAACGAGTTAACGTCATTTAAGTCCCGGCCAATGTTACCCATTAATTTTTCAATCTTCTTGCCGCTAAGGCCCGCGTCGATTAAGATCCGCTGGTTAGGGCTCTCCACGTAGCACACGTTCCCCGTGCTACCACTGGATAAGACACTGATCCGCAAATCATCTGCTGCATCTGTCCGCAATTCCATCTGCCCTCTCCTTAAATTCAATACCGTAATAATACCGCATTTCCGTACCGTTGTAACTAACCGCGTATCAAACAACTTATATTCAGGGGTCATTCCCATTGGATCCCGCACTTCCCGGCTAAAGTGGGCCTACGCTGCCGTCACAGCACCGGATAGCCTCCTCGCCACCATTTGTGAGGATTTACCGGTTCCTTGGCAAGCAGCCCGTCAGCGGCCATTCTCGCCTGCCTACGTCGCCATCAAAAAAGGACGACCGCAGTCGCCCCCTCAGAAATCTTTATTCACTGGTTGTGGCGGTCCCGGTTCCACTGACGGACTTCACGCTGCTGTCCGAGTTCAGGATAGCGCCGGTAAAGGCGTTCACCCGTTTCAGCTGGAGGACCCCGGCGTTATTGCCGCTATCGGCCTTGTACGCGATGATCCAGGTTGGAATATACACGCTACTGTTCTTCAAGTTGAAGTACCGCGTGTAGGCCAGCTTGGTCCACACAATCTTACTGTTATTGGCGATCTGGTTGTATTGATACAGCCAGATGAGGGCCTTACGTTCAGAAATCGTATCCGTCTTTTCCCGCAAGGTCTTGGCGCCCGGCAGATACCCTTGCGAGTAGCCGGTAACCGACCCGGTATTGGTCAGGCTGAAGCGAATCTCCCCAAACTTGGAGTAAATCTGCCCGCCCGTGACGCGCTGGGTATAAACGATGGTGTTATGACTGGACAACTGAGCGTTGTACTTGTACTGATCCCCATTTAGAATCAGTGAGCCGTTATGGACCACCTCATCCAAGACCTGATCCGGATGCTTGGTATCCACGCCGTTAATGGCGGCCTTGAAGGTCGAGGTGAAGGTCCCATCCGACTGGTAACGCACCGTTTGGTCGGTCAGACTGGTCAGGCTACTCTTCACGCTATCGTTGTTGCTGGTCGAGATGTAATAGCCCTCGCCACTCTTTTTAGATGGTGTCGAGAACTTAATGTCATCGGCCCGCATTTCCTTCACGATCGTGGTGTCGCTATCGACCGAACGGCTGGAGGCCGTCTCGGTCTGGCCCGTGGTGTCGCGCTGGAACGCGGCAAATAGGAAAATATCAATGGCGATGAACGCGACTAGAAATAGCCACTCAATGCGTCGAAAATCCATACCGGACTGGCCCCCTTTACCTCTTGTTTATTGTTTAAGCATCTGCGTGGCAGTCTTCCAACTCCCGTCGTAGTGCACGTACCAGGTTGGTGTCAGGTTGACGACCTTGTCCGACGAGGCGGACGCGAGCCACTGATATCCAATCTGTAAGCTACTAATTTTAGACTTGTGATAACCGGCCGCGACCAGCTGATCGATCACGCTCTGAGTCCCCGACAACGTGACCGGTTTCTTATCGGTTGGCACGGGGACCTGAAGACTATAGATCGCGAAGTTATACCGCCGCACACCCTGCGACAGCATCTGGATCCGCGCCGCGCCGTAGTTGCTTTGGTTGAAGATTGGGAAACCTTCCACGAAACTCCGATAGGTCACCGTCGACTTGCTAGCATTGTAGCCATAGTAACGTAGGTTTTCCATCGGAATCCCGATCGTCTTCACCGCATCATACCCGGCCTTTAACGCCTGGTTGAAGCTCAGTGAAGCCTGTAAGGCACTGTAATCCTCAAACAACGCGGTTCCACTCTTATTGTACACGGTGAGTTGCCGCGAGGCGCCATCACTGTAAATGGTGCTTTCCTTATTCTTTTTAGCCGAAACGTTGGTTGACTCCCCTTTATTTAGCAGGCGAGTCGTGAAGTAGTCCGTAGACTGCTGGTTGACCAAGTAGCTGTAAGACGGCACCGTGACGCTATTGGCGACGTAGGCCGAAGCGGAATCCCCGAGCCACTGCATCTTAACGTCAATCCGAAAGAGGTTTTCCCTCAGAATCTTCTTGATGGCCGTGACCTGTGACGACTTCACCTTCACCTGATAAACGTTCTGTTTCCGGTCGTCTAGCAGGTAGATGTGGTCGCTATTGCCTAGTGGCACCATGATCCGTGAAAATTGAGTCGTGGTCCGCGTGAGTTTACCGTTAAAGACCGTATTGAAGAGCCGACCATTGATCGGACTCGCATACGACAGCAACAGGCTGTTCTTGCGCGTCAGGTAAGCCATGTAGTCCGCCTTGGACGCCACACGAACCCGACTCATCCGACCAAAGTCCCATTTTTCCAGGGATTCGCGAATCTCGGTCGTCAAATTAACTTTTCGGTTGTTTAATAGTTCTTGTTTGCCGGTACCATCGCTATAAATGACCTGCGTCGGGAGGTAAACATCCTTCTGTGGTCGGGTGTTCAGGTCCGTCGCCGGCGTATTAGAACTCTGCTGACGACTGTGTTCATACTGCGCCGGGTTGGTCCAAATCATCGCAGACAGGACCACACTGACGGCCACCGCGACGGTCAATCCCAATGGTAGGAGAGCTTTAGTTATCTTCATCCCAGAGATCATCCTCCTCGTATGGCTTGTAAGGCAGGGAAATGTAGAACGTTGACCCTCTGCCTTCACGACTATCAACCCAGATTCGACCGCCCAGTAACTGGACAACTTCACGGGAGATGGCCAGGCCTAGCCCGGTCCCACCTTGGGCCCGTGAACGGGCCTTATCAACCCGGTAGAGCCGATCAAAGATTCGTGGAATATCCGCCCGCGGAATCCCCAAACCTTGGTCAGCGACGCTAAGAATCACGTTGTTATGGGTCTCTAACAGCCGGCAGGTGATGACCCCACCATCTGGCGAGTATTTAATGGCATTATTCATCAAATTCTCCAACACTTGCGTGAACCGATCGGTATCGATTTCAACCCACAGATCCCGCTTGGTGAAGTCCCGTTTGATGGTATAGGTCTTCTCTGGCCGATCATCTTGCTTCAACATCATGTCGAAACGGTCCAACACGTAGTTGAAAAGTTCATTCAAGTTGACCATTTCCAGATCAACCTTCTGGGTCCCAGAATCCATCCGTGACAAGGTTAACAGGTCGTTAATCATGCGGATCATCCGGTCTGTTTCTTCCTGCGTCACCTTTAAGAAGTGCGGCGCTACCTCAGGATCCTTCCAGGCCCCTTCGGAGAGCGACTCGATGTAAGCCCGCACACTGGTTAACGGTGTCCGCAGCTCATGGGAGACGTTCGAAACGAATTCCTTACGATCCTGATCAATCTTCTGTTGTTCCGTGACATCGTGAAGCACACAGACCAACCCAGAGATAAAGCCGGATTCCCGCTGAATCAAAGAGAAGTAGGCTTGCAGAATCAGATCATGTTCCTTAGTAGAAAAGTCCAAGACTAAATCATCCGGGTTCTCTAGCAGTTCGCGCAACGTATAGTTGTCGCGGATATCCAGTAAATCCAGAATTGATTTGCCAACAGCCCCATCGGAATCAGTATCCAGGAAGCTCGTGGCAGTTTCGTTAATAATCGTGACATTCCCACGGCGGTCGGTGGCGATAACCCCATCGGTCATGTGGGCCATGACGGAGTCTAGCCGACGGCGTTCAGATTCCGTGGATTCCTGGGCTTCTTCAACCCGCACAGAGAGGTTGTTAACGGCACTGGCAAGTTGCCCCAACTCGTCACTCCCATAGACCCGCACGTGGCCAGAGTAGTCCCCACGGGCGATCCGCAAGGTTTGTTTCTTCATTTCATCAATCGGTCTCGTGATAGCCCGGGAAATAATAATGGCCATCACTAGCCCTAAGATAATAGCCACAAAGGTGGCGGACACGTAAATTAAGGTGATTTGATTAATATTCTGATAAACGGAGTCCAAACTCGACCGCATCGAAATAACCCCGACTAATTCGCTGTTGTTTCCTTGCGTCCGAATTATTCGCGTAATGGTGGTGTAGTACCGGCTATTATTCTGAGAATTATAGGTTGTCCGGACCACGTCACGGTTATTGTAGATGGCATTCTTAATGTTATTGTCAGTGGTTTTCTGGCCAACAACCCCTTGGTTATCGACTTCGTTGGTTCCGCGAATGGTTCCCTTGTTGTCAATGACTCTAATCTGAGCATTGTTGGTGTTGTTAATCTCTGAGAGGGTCGATTTGATTTTCTTATCTGCGGACGTGGTATTCGTCGTCGACAGCTCGTCAGACAAGCGGTTCACAATGTAGGTCTGAACCACCTGCTGGGACTTAAAGGTATTCAAGTTCTGCCGTTCCAATTGCCGGACGAACACGGCCCCCACGATCTCCAGCGTTAACAACAGGAGGAGCGCGAAGACCAGCGCGATTTTAAAGTGAATCGACTGGAAAAATTTAATTTTGCTATTCACGAAGTGACATACTCCTCCAATGCGAGATTTAGCGGTAAACCGCTCGCTTAGGCCTGATCTTCAGGGTTGCGCAAATAGTAACCCACACCACGCCGCGTAACCAGCCAGGTTGGGTGACTTGGACTATCTTCAATCTTTTCTCGTAAACGACGCACAGTCACATCGACCGTCCGCACGTCCCCAAAGTAATCGTAGCCCCAAACCGTTTGGAGCAGATGTTCCCGCGTCATGACTTGGCCAATGTGTTGGGCCAGGTAGTGAAGCAATTCAAACTCACGGTGGGTCAACTCAATGTTGGCGCCCCGCTTGGAAACTGAGTAGGCTTCGGGATGAATCGTTAAATCCCCAATTTCAATATCCTGGTTTTCTGGTTCTTCTGGTTGGGCATGGGCCGCCGTATTCTGGCGCCGTAAGTTTGCCTTGACCCGTGCGACCAGTTCCCGGTTAGAGAAGGGCTTCGTCACGTAGTCATCAGCCCCTAATTCCAGGCCGAGAACCTTGTCTAATTCCGAATCCTTGGCTGTTACCATGATGATTGGCATGTCATGCTTTTTCCGAATTTCACGAGCAACGTCTAAGCCATCAACCTTGGGTAACATTAAATCAAGGATAATCAGATCGGGGGCAGCGTCCTCAACCTGCTGGATAGCAGCTTCGCCATCGTAGGCAACTTCGACTTCGTACCCTTCTTTTTCCAAATTAAACTTCATAATATCCGTGATTGGCTTTTCATCATCGACAACTAGAATTTTTTTAGGCATAATTAAAAATTTCCTCCTTAAGGGAAATACAGTCCGATCCGATAATTACAGGGTTATCGGCAGGCCAGCCATTGGATGTCAAAAAACCATCGACAACGGGGCCACTACAGTTAGTGTTGCAATTTTTTCTCGTTTAAAGTCAAGTTAGAAGTGAGCCCCCTTAGCGGGTTGGCTCGGTAAAAATTAAAGGCCGTTGCGCGGCCTGAGAAAAATCCAGGACCGGTAGAGCAACGTTGCCTAAATTATAACACATCATGACCTATCTTTCAGGCCTTGGCCGCAAAGGATTTAAGGTGCTTTTAACTTACCATTTCCTGGGAAATACATTGTGGTCATAAACAATTAGCTGGATTATGTCTATCATTCAACTTTTTTCAATTATTTTTAGTCACCGTCACCCATTTTTCCAGGCCAAATGCCCTGTTTAAACAAAAAATCGTAAAAAAACTTTTATTTTTTCAAGTTCGTCTAATCCTTGAAATGCCGGGGATTTGCTTTCTTAAATAACCAATTTTTTGAATAAAAATCAACTTTTTTTGAAAAAGGGGTTGCGCACCCCTAATCCTCATGATATGATAGTTCTCGTTGATATGGAAGACATACAACAGCAACAACTTAGCACATGGGCAGCTAGCTCAGCTGGCAGAGCAACGGACTCTTAATCCGTGGGTCCAGGGTTCGATCCCCTGGCTGCCCATAATTACTAATCAGCTTTCACGAAGGAATGGCTTCGTGGTTGCTGATTTTTTTGTGTCCTAAAAGAATATTTATCCGTTTACCTTATGTTTATTCATTATCGGCGGGTCTGCATTGCGGCATCCCCGCCGGCCCTTTTTTTCGGCCGCAAGGAGGCTCACCACCACTGGTGTTTTTGCCAGGCGTCTGTTAATCTGGACTCGCAACCACTCTTACATATGAAAGAAGGATCGCCCATGTCCTCAGTTTTCTCTAAGGATGCCCTCACACTTGAGGTGCTGGATGCTATCTGCGAAAAGCTTGACCTGCAATCAAGTGCCCTGGTTTTTCTCGACTATGAGTTCAAACCTGGCGAAATCAAGAAGATTGAAGCGGACCTCATCCAACGTTCTGTGAAACAGCAACCCACGTCCATTGCTGACGTCGCCGCACTGGTTCGAACCGTTCGACCAAGCCTAACGACTCATGCCGCCACTAGTATTGCGGAACAGCTCGTAGCCGGCTTTCAAGCCGAGTCTCGTTTTTCAATTCTGACCGGCAAATAGGTCCCAGAAATACAAAAGCTCACGACAATTGTCGTGAGCTTTTTGCTTATCGTGACCAATAACGGCGAAGCGCAACTCCCACCTCAATCACAAAGAGGAGTAAGACAAAGCCGCTAGCACTTCTCAGAAAAACCAAGGCATCATTGAGCCAAAAGACTTGCCCTTGCATCAGAAAATCCACAAATGCCTTAATAAAGAACACAGGGATTAATAAGAAAATAAAGATTTCGACCAAATCCAGCGATTGTTTAATCTGATCTCGTAAGATCCTTCTAAAACTCACGCCATCTCCTCCTCCGACCTAACCTGTCTAGAGCCACCCACTTGCGTGATCAGAACAGCAATCACTCCCCATAATCGCAGGTCGTTCTAGTTTTCCCCTGGTTGGTCTAATCTTATCGTAACAAAACTTTCGGCGAAATTCAGGTGTTTTTTAAATTAATTTTGCGTTTAACCTTTTACCCCTTACTTAATTTTGTTCAAACAAAGCCCCGGGAAAATTCCCGGGGCTTTTGGCATTCCAGATTGGCCGCTCAGCGTGAATCTGGCCTCGCTGGACTAATTATTCACTGTGGCCCGTTATCAGGGTCGTATGGGGCTTAAATTGGGAGAGAAACGATGATTAACGGTTATGACCATTGGCAGGGAGAGCCTAGCTTATCTCGCCTTTATATCCTGGTACTGGCAGCTTCCGAAACGTGCAAAACAAGGCAGGTCCCTGCGCTTAACCCCATAAAGCCCCAGTCCGGCTATGCCGAACCGGAACTTTATGACGTTAATGCTCAGAACCTAAGCGCCTTTTTTTGCACTCTACTTCCAGTAAGCATACTTATACTGTGCGTCACTCATCATCGTATACTTCAACCCGCCAACCTTACTAGAAACCAAGTGGGCCTTGGCTTGCTGGTACAGAGGGACTAGGCCCGCCTGCTGGGTGACGTACGTGTCGGCCTGTTTCATCAGGTTCCACCGCTGTTGGGTGCTGTACTTGGCCGTATTGTCAATATCCGTCATCAGTTGACTGTAATGGGCATTGTCCCACTTGGTGAAGTTGACCGAACTCGTGCCATCCGCCATTTGGAGGAAGTCGGAAGGGTCCCGCCAATCGGTATTCCAGCCATCTAGGTCAATGTCAAAGTTCCCAGCTGATCCCTTAGCAATCTGTTGGGCCAGGGGCATCGATTTAATCGTGATTTTAAGCCCTGGCATGTATTTCTGGGACTGTTGCTGTAAATACTGGGCCGTGTGCTTCTGTTCGTCCGTATCGGCCGTCAGGAGCTCCAGATTGGCCGTCTTAATCCCCAACTCCTGCTTGGCTTGTTTCCACAGGCTCGTGGCCTTGGCTGGATTGTAGCTCAGCAGGTTACCAACATCCTCTGAGAAATCCTTCCCCGTTTGCGGGTCGTTCCCATCCCCATAAGGAATCAGGTTCTTAGCGGCTGAGGACCCATCCTGAAGGACGTTCTTCGTAAGGGCTTGTCTGTTCACAACATAGGAGAAGGCCTGACGTAGCTTGGTATTGTGGGTGATTTTTTTCTTGTCGTTAAATTCCAAGAACCGCATCGAACTATTCAACGTGGTCTTCATCTCTGGGTCATTGGCATTTTGTTTAATGTATTGACCCGACAGCGTGGTTTCCTGGACCGCACCGGATTTGAAGAGACTTGATGAGGTCCCGGGATCCTTAACCACCTGAACATCTACCTGGCTAATCTTGACATTCTTGGCATTCCAATATTGATCGTTCTTTTCATAAGACCAACTGTCCGTGGTCCCACTCCAATTAACCAGCTTATAGGCCCCATCGGACAAGGTCTTGTCGGCGGAAGTCCCGTACTGACTGCCGTATTGCTTAAAAAGGCTCGTCTTCATGGGGTATTCTGCCGTCGCCAGGATATCACCCAGCCAAGGTTGCGGCTTTGACAAGGTTAACTGCAAGGTCTTCTGGTTGAGGGCCTTCACACCTAGTGTCGCCGGCTTGGCCTTGCCAGATTGAACGGCATCGTAGTTCTTCAAAAATTTCAGCTTATCGGCCACCTGGGACTTGGATTGCGGATTGACCTGCCACTGAAAGGAGGTGACAAAGTCCTGCGCCGTTACGGGGTCGCCATTCTGCCACTTGGCGTTTTGCTTAATCTTGAAGGTATACACCGTTCCGTTATGGGTTGGCTTAACCACCTTCTCCGCTACGCCTGGGGCTACCTTTCCGTTCTTATCCAGGGTATACAGCCCCTCTTCCGTCTGTGCAATCAGACTTGAACTGTTACTGTCCCCAGAAATAGCGGGGTTCGCCGTTGCCGGGTTACCCACCATGGTGACCTTTAACGTCCGGTCAGTACTACTCTCCGCCTGTGTCGTCCCACATCCGGCCAAAGTCGCCACTGCTAACAAGCCAAAACTCAATCCCAATAATTTTTTCATTTTAAAGTCCCTCACTTATCCGGCCCGATCAAAAGAGTCGCCCGTCCCTGCTGGTTAATCACAACCAACAAGGGCGAACGACTCGCGGTACCACCTTGTTTTATCTCTCAACGCGCGGCCTTCAGCCAACGCGACGTGCGGTAATGGGCACGACCCAGTCATCACTACTCTCTTCATGACGACGACGCTCCGATGCGCTTCACGTCGAGGGGTCGATTCGGCTTCCATCTTCCCGAACTCGCTAGTCCCGCCCTCGACGTTACTCTTCTTTGCTTGGTCTCAAATATTGTTATTAAATTTATCATCATTCATTTTCATTGTCAATCCTTTTATAAACATTCATTTTCATGTATATTATGGATTGGGAATCTAAAAAAAGAGCTAGTCCATACGGCTGTATGGCTAGCTCTTCTCATCGTCGACCTTATTTGCATAAAGTCGCCGTTAAATTATTTTTTTATACAAACGTTACTTTCCCCGAGTCTGTTGCTGTACTTGCGGTGAAGTGGTTGTCTGACGACTAACCGTCTTCCCCGCTTGACTAGTCGTGGTCTGCGTCTTAATCTCAACGTGACCATGACCCGTTGTCTTCTTATTGGTAACCTGCACCACCGTTTGCCCCGAAGTGGGCTGCACGACGGAATCCGTAATGGTTGACCGGTTTCCTGATGGGTGCCCCAAAATGATGAGCCCCACAATTAAACCAATCAGCAGGCCGCTAATTCCCCGTATTCTTCTGTTCATGAGCCTTCCCCTGATTTCCCTAGTGTACGATTAATCTCCTACTATCAGACATTATACACCATTCAGGTGAAAACTCATTTAAAAGTTTTCACGCGGCGCCGGTTGACCGTCACCACGAAAACATTCAATCCTAGAATAACCATAATCGTTGCCGCAGCAATAATGAACAGCAACGTATAGGAAGTCTGGTCGATGATGATCCCCCCCATCAGCGGTCCAATGGCTTTCCCAACGGACGTCCAGGCATTGGACATCCCCTGGTACTTCCCTTTAACCGCGGCGGGCGTGAGATTATTGACGATCGCTGGGATTGCCGGAAACGCCGTCGCTTCACCCATCGTCAGGATAATCATGGCAATGGTGAAGTGGGCATAGTCCTTGGCAAAGATCAACGTCACAAAGGAAACCGCCAGGAAGAAAATCCCCGCGTAGACCTGTAGATACAGGTTACTGAAGTAGTTCCCAAGCCAATTAATAAAGACCTGTAGCACCACAATCAGTCCCCCATTTAAGGTCCATAACAGACTATAACTCTTCATTGGAATTCCCATTCCCGTCATATAAACGGACAGGTTAGACTCCCACTGCGTGTACATAATCCAGATGACCATTAACGAGAAAAAGAACGTCAGCATAATTCGCTGATTAGGCCGTGGAATCTTGATCCGAACCTTTTCTTTGGCTGAGACCACCTTGGGTTGCGTCACGGCAGGCGCTTTGTAGTGTTGAACCACCACGATGAGAAATAGAACGAAAAGTGCAAAGGCAATTGCAAATAATAGCGTGACACTGGTGCTGTACACGTACCCCACCAGGGCTGTCCCCAAGACCACCCCTAAGTTCTGTGCGAAATACAGCATGTTGAAGATGTAGCGTCCATCGCGGCTATGAATCGTCGTCCCGAGGGAGTTCACCATGGTCAACGTCCAGCCCGATGCCAATCCCAAGAAGATCAGCGCAATCGGGAAGGCCGGCCAACCATGGTTAATGATAAGTCCCCCTAAAGTGATCAGTGAGAGCAAAATCCCACCAATCGTTAAATAATAAGGGTTTCGGCGGTCAAACAACCGGCCCCCGAGGACACTCCCGACAACGTTTGCTAGGGAATAAAATAATAGGATCACCCCAACTTTTGTCAGTGATGCGCCCAGTCGGTTATGCAGGTAAATGGTCGTCAGCGGCCAAATAAAACTCATGCCGATACTGCTGAACAAAGCGCCCACGACTAACCAACGCAACCGAATTTCTTTTTGCATATACTATACAGCCTCTCCTTTCCAGAAACATGTTAAGCCTTATTCTAGCACTAGAAGGGGGGCCTCCACCAGTCCCCCCTTTAAACTAATAAGACACCCCACCAAATTTTGTTAACACCGCCCCAATCCCCTGAGGGGGCCGTCCTGATTCATCGGTAGCCCTGGTTTCATGACTATTTGGCACTCACCGGTTGGCCAATGCTCTAAAAGACGAGATGTCATGCCACCCGCTTCTGGTTAGACGAACCCTTGATCCGTCACCATTCCCACAGATACCACGCCACCGGTCGTTCTTCGCGAAAATATGACTCCCGGCTCACCTGCCACAACCATCATCGCCGACCACAATGTTTCATGTGAAACATTGTTTGTCAGCCCGATTGAACGACCCCCTGAACCAAAATGGCCATAAAAAAAGACCACCGCTCGGGGAAAGCGATGATCATCGGAGTAGGGGTAACGCCATTTATAAGAATGACGTTAACTATTTTTTCATTATTCCAGGGGAGGAGGAGTACATGAAAAAAGATTGTTAATCTTTGGTAGAAGCAACCACTCGGTTAACTTC
Source organism: Levilactobacillus paucivorans (assembly GCF_001437125.1). Lineage (GTDB taxonomy): Bacteria > Bacillota > Bacilli > Lactobacillales > Lactobacillaceae > Levilactobacillus > Levilactobacillus paucivorans. The sequence goes on from NZ_JQCA01000043.1 coordinate 110,892, forward strand.
TATACTGTACATACTAATCGGAAAATATGATGAAAATGTGAACTTTTTGGCACGCCACTATGAATTTTGCACATAAACACTATTTAAATGCTAATTAGCCCCATAATCACCATGATCACGGGGCTAAATGAGTTCAATTCAATTTGATTTAGTGACCATCGGGGACATAGGCCACCGATGAAAACTTATTATATGACTTCACGAAGAGTAATTTGACCGTTCCTCGTGGACCCGAACGGTTCTTTTCGATAATGACTTCGACTTCCCCCACGTCCTGGTCACCCTCATCACGGGGGTCGCTGTCATTATTGTCATCCTCATCCCCGTCACGTTCGTAGTAATCGTCACGGTACAGGAACGACACGATATCGGCATCTTGTTCGATCGATCCGGATTCCCGAATATCGGACAGCACAGGCCGCTTGTCTTGCCGCTGTTCCACCCCACGAGAGAGTTGGGACAACGCAATGACAGGCACGTGGAGTTCCTTAGCCAGCTTCTTTAATTGCCGTGAAATATCGGAAACTTCTTGTTGCCGACTTTCGTGGTTGGTCCCTTCAATCAGTTGGAGGTAATCAATCACGATGAGGCCAAGATTTCCCTTTTCCTTAGCGAGCCGACGACACTTGGCCCGAATTTCAGTAATCTTATTCCCGGCGGTGTCATCGATATAGATGCTGGCCTTGGCCAAACTCCCCATGGCCACGATCAGGTTCTGCCATTCATCCTCGGAGAGTTGCCCCGTCCGCAGGTGATTGGCGTCGATCGACCCTTCCGCACACAACATCCGGTTAACCAGGGACTCCGCGCTCATTTCCAAACTGAAAATAGCCACGGTCTTGTCGGTCTTAGTCCCCACGTTCTGCGCGATATTCAAGGCAAAGGCGGTCTTCCCCACAGCTGGCCGAGCGGCGAGAATCATTAATTCATCGTCGTGAAGCCCCGTGGTCATCTTGTCCAACTCGGCGTAGCCCGTCGACAGTCCGGTAATCACGTCTCCCTGTTCGGAGAGTTTGTTAATTTCTTCAAAGGAGTTGTTCAGCACGTCTCTGATCGGTTTGAAACCCGATTGGTTCCGCGTTTCCGCCACATTCATGATGTCACGTTCGGCGTTATCGAGGAGGTCGGTAACATCCCCATCTTGTTGATAACCCTGGGTGGCGATGTTCGTGGCCGTCTGAATCAGCTTACGTAACAGGGACTTTTCCTGGACGATCTTGGCATAGTACGTGGCGTTAGCGGCGGTCGGAACGGCCCCGGCTAACTCGGCGATATACGTAATGCCCCCCACGTCATCCAACTGATTCTTAGCCGTCAGTCGGTCCGTGATCGTCACCACATCAATGGCTTCGTCTCGGTCGTTCAGTTCGATCATCGCCTGGAAGATAATCTGGTGTTCCCGGCGATAAAAGTCTTCCGGCTCTAAAAATTCTAACGCATCCACCAACGCGTCGGTACTCAAAAAGATAGCCCCGAGGACCGCCTTTTCGGCATCGAGGTTCTGTGGTGGTGTATGGTCTGTTAATACGTTATTATCCATGCTTGGTTATTTACCTCTTTATCGGACACCAGTTCAACATCAGGTTTCTATTTTACCATAGTATCACGACCCAAGGGGAAAAGTGACCCGAGTTTTCCCGCCATCAGAATCGTAAATAAAAAGGCCACCATGACTGGCGACCTTTCCGAAACACTTGTCTTACTTTTGCGTCACGTGAACGCGAATCTTCGCGGTCACTTGGCTGTGTAACTTAACGGGAACGTTCGTGTAGCCCAAGACCCGAATGGGTTCTGGGAGCTCCACCTTACGCTTGTCGAGCTTCAGACCAAATTGCTTCTGGAGGGCCTGCGTAATCTGCTTGCTAGGAATTGACCCGAACAGCCGGCCATCTTCCCCCGCCTTGGCGACGATTTCAACGACTGTCTTGTCGTCTTCCAAGTGCTTTTGGAGTTCCTGGGCCTCGGCTAAGTTTTCAGCCTCGCGTCGGTCTTCTGCCTTCTTTTCTGCCTTGAGTTGACTCATGGCAGCTTGGTTAGCCTCCTTGGCTAATCCCCGCTTAATCAGGAAGTTTTGGGCGTAGCCATCGGGAACGTTCTTAATTTCTCCGCGCTTACCCTTACCCCGGACATCTTTGGTAAAAATAACTCTCACGTCGGTCACTCCTCATTTAATATGCTAACTTTAATCCTACGCCGAAACCCCACCAGAATCAATTAACTATGTGGTGGCCGGTTCCGGTTCGCCGCTGTGGTTGAGCAGCTCAATCAGCTGTTGCTTAACCTCGGCGACGGACTTGTCGCTAATCTGGGTCGCCGCATTAGACAGGTGACCCCCACCACCCATGGCTTCCATGGTGAGCTGGACGTTAATTTCACCCAGCGACCGCGCGGAAATGCCGACACGGCCATCGTCTCTGCGTGTGATGACATACGAGGCATCCACGCCGGACATATTCAGGAGATCATCGGCGGCCTGCGCCGCGGTGACTGGATCATAGGTTTGATCCTCTTCCCCGGCAATCAGGGCCATGTCTTCATTGACGAATTCCACCATTTCAATCAGGTGGTTGCGTTTCAGGTAGCTGTCGACGTTTTCCTTCATGTAACGTTGCATCTCGAGCGCATCGGCCCCCGCAGAACGGAGGTAACTGGCGGCATCAAAGGTTCGCGTCCCTGTCCGCATCGAGAAGTGCTTCGTATCCACGAAGATCCCCGCCAACATGGCCGTGGCTTCCAGCTTGTTGATGGGCTCACCCTCCTGCGACTGATACTCAAACATTTCGGTAATCAGTTCACAAGTCGAGCTGGCATATGGTTCGATGTAGACCAGCAGTGGGTTTTCAGGGAACTCTTCGCCTCGCCGGTGATGGTCAATGATCATCACGCGGTTTTCCAACCGGTCGTAGAGCGCCGAGGAAATGGAAATCGACGGCTTCGAGTGGTCCACCATCAGCAACATACTCTGGTCGGTGGCCTTCTCCAACGCCTCTTCCGGCGAGATGATGGCAGCATCGATCGATGGGTAGTCCTTCAGGTTATCCAGCAAGCGCTGAACATCGGAGTGGACCGTTTCCTTATCCAAGACAATCCAACAGGTCTTGTTGTTCATCTTGGCAATCCGCCGAATCCCTAGACAGGCCCCCAGCGAGTCCATGTCGGGTTGCGAATGGCCCTGAACGAAGATCTGGTCGGACTCGTTCATCAGCTCTTGCAGGGCTTGTGAAATCATCCGGGCCCGAACCCGCGTCCGTTTCTCCATCGGGTTGGTCTTCCCACCATAGTAGCGGGCGGCCTGGTCAGCGGCCTTCACCACGACCTGGTCCCCACCCCGACCCAGCGCCAGGTCCAGATTACTCTGGGCTTGGTCAGCCAGCTTGTTGAGGTTGGGATCGCCGTAAGCAATCCCCATACTCAAGGTTAACGGGAAGTTTTGCTTGGACGTCGTCTCACGAATTGTATCGAGAATCTTGAATTTATCGGCTTCAATCGCGGCCAGCGACTTGGCGTAGGCCAGGACGAAGTAGTGGTCATCGTCCAACTGTTTGAGGTACATATCAAACTGTTGAACCCAGGCCGACAGCTCATTGGTCACGTAGTTTCGTAGATTGGAAATATCCTGGTCGGTCATCGACTGGGTAATCTCATCATAGTTATCCAAGAAAATTTGACCGATAGCGATCTTCTCGTTGTCGTACTGCTCTTGAATCAACTGGTAATGCGTGATGTCATACAGGTAAACGGCATGAAAATCTGGTTGCACGTACATCGTGAATCGCTGGTCTTGCCATTTAATCGTGGTCATTGTCTGCGGTTCGGCCGTGCTAATCAGGTCTGCCAACTCGGGGTCGACTTCTTTAATGGGCCGACTCAAAACGTCGGTGTCCCCGAAGTAATTCTGCAGGTAGGGATTGACCCATTCCACTTGGTCGTTGTCCCCCAGAATCATCACACCCGGTGGCATGCGCAGTAAGGCCTCTTGCTCACCTTGCTGAATGCGAAATGCCAGGTCGGAAATATATTGCGTGGTGTCGTCACCAATTTCCGCCATGGTATTGAACACAACCAGCGTGGCAATCCCCACCAGAACAAGAATGACAATCCCAAAGATCCAATTCAATAGGAAGGATAGGACGATGCCGAGGATGGCCAGAGCAGCGGTCATAATAGCGATACCGCGCAAGCGCCGATTCTGTAAGAATTCGGGGATGTTGGATCGCGAAAATAATTTATTCATTTTGCTCCTCATCTGATTCATCTGGAAAAATTTGTGTTCGCCCACTAAAACAGCTTCTGAAAATTAGCGGGCTTAAAAGTTACAAATAATACCCTTATTTTATCACATTCGGTGACAATCACAAAGACCTGGCTAACCGGATGAAACCTTAACGTGGCGGGGATGAATCCGATTTATTTTAATTTCCATTTTAGCTTGACCTTGACGCGACGACAACCCTTATAGTAGGTTGTAAGCACGAAAGGAGGTGGGTCTCGTGACTACCAGCATTCAAGAACTGGCGCGCCTGGCCAAGGTGAGTCCGCGCACCCTGCGGTATTACGATCAGATTGGCCTGTTGCCAGCAAAACGCAATCCCCAAAACGGCTACCGTGAATACGACGCCTCTGCCGTCGACCGGTTACAAATCATTCGTTATTTTCAATTGTTTGGCTTCAGTCTCACCGCCATCCAGAAACTCCTGGACCAGTCGCCTGCTCGACAAACGGCCGCTCTTGCCCAACAGCGTCAACGCTTGCTGGATGAACGGGAACACCTCACGACGTTGCTGACTACCCTGGACCGCATCCTAGCGGCCAGAAATGGAGGTCCGCAAATGACGGATTCAGAAAAATTCAGTGCCTTTAAACAGGAGCAGCTCACCACAAATGACCGCGAGTTTGGCCAGGAGGCTCGTGATCGCTACGGCACAGCGGCAGTCGATACGAGCCAACGCAAATTTGCCGCACTCAGCGAAACGGACTATCAGGCGATGCAGGCCTGCGAACAACGCTTACTAACCAATCTCAAGACCGTTGCCCAATCGGGCGATCTGACTAGTGACTTGGCACAGCAAGTTTTTAATGACCACAAGACCTGGCTATGTTTCACGTGGAACAATTACTCCGCGGAAACCCATCGCGGCCTCGCCGAGCTCTATCTGAGTGACGAGCGTTTTGCCAGCTACTACAACGATCGGGTGGGCTTACCTAACGCCACGACAACCCTCGTTGCCATCATTCGCCGCTATGCCCAATAACCAACTGGATACGACAAGGGAGACTGTCAGCACACGCTGGGGCAGTCTCCCTTTTTATATCCGAGATTATTTGGCCATGGGGTCCTTAATTTGACTCCAAGGCATCACGTGAAGCATCCAAGAAATCCCGTAGCGATCGGTGAAGTGCCCCATCTTACCGCCCCAGAACTGCGATTCAAAGGGCATATCGACGGTAACTGTCTGTGAGGCCACGACGCGTTGATAGAAAGCCTCAGCGGCCGCCGCACTGGCAGCGTCATCCGCATTGATATCCAGAATCAGATCAATTTGGTTGCTGGGCGTGGGTGCCCCGCGAAAGGCATCCGCACACTGTAGGCTAGTTCCCAGAACACTAAAGCCGGCATGAATGGTCATCGCCTCCAAGTCGGCATCGGCTGGTAGCCCAAATTGGGTGGCCTGTTCGGCACTGGGACTGAAGCGATAAACATCCTGTGCGCCAAAGACCTCTTGATAATACGCGAGGGCCTCCTTGGCACTAGTAAATGAGAGACTAGGAATCAAACGAGACTGCATAACCATTCATCCTTTCCTGTTTTGGATACGACTGTGGCTTAATTGTAGCAATCTTCTCACGAATGCGATAGCCTAATTTTTTATATAAAAAAGCCACCCCCGCAGGGATGGCTTTTAAAAACTATTCTTCACCGATAAATGGCATTAAGCCCATGATCCGTGAACGCTTGATAGCGATAGTTAACTTCCGTTGGTTCTTGGCACTAGTGCCAGTAACCCGGCGAGGTAAGATCTTACCCCGTTCGGAGATAAACCGACGTAATAAGTCAGTATCTTTGTAATCAATGTATTCGATGTGGTTGGCTGCAATAAAGTCAACCTTACGACGGCGACGGCCGCCACGACGTTGTCCTGCCATGAGAAATTTCCTCCTCGTTTTTTAGTGTTTAGAACGGTAAATCATCATCGGAAATGTCAATTGAATCCCCGGTATTCGCAAATGGGTCGCTAGCATTACTGCCGGCGTTCTGATTTGGCGTTGTCGGTCTTGGATTCTGATTTTGAGTTGGGGCACTCGAAGTTGGGTTCCCGCTCGTAAATGGATTGGCATTTTGATTCTGATTCTGAGGAGCATTATTCACGGGTGCACCGTAGTTTTCATTTCCACCGTTGGCGTTTGCGTTACGATTGCTCGAACGTGGTTCCAAGAACGAAAAGTTCTCGACGACAACTTCAGTCACGTAAACTCGTTGACCCTGCTGGTTTTCGTAGTTCCGGGTTTGGATGCGGCCTTCAATGCCACAAAGAGACCCCTTGTGCATATAGTTCGCAAAATTTTCCGCGGATTTGCGCCAAATGACACAACTAACGAAATCAGCTTCCCGCTCACCTTGCTGGTTGGTGAACCGCCGATCAACGGCCAAAGTAAATGTGGCAACAGCAGCACCGCCTTGGGTATAACGTAACTCAACATCCCGTGTCAGTCGGCCAGTAAGTACTACTCGGTTGATCATTGCTGAATAACTCCTCTCAAATTTAAAAGTCTGTAGTTAAATTAATCTTCGCGCTTAACGATCATATGACGTAAGATACTGCCATTGATCTTAGCTAAACGGTCGAATTCGTTTAAGGCTTCGTCATCAGAAGCGTTTACCGTGATAATGTGGTAAATACCTTCGTTAAAGCCACCGATTTCGTAAGCAAAACGACGCTTGGACCAGTCTTTTGAACCGGTAACTTCTGCACCGTTGTCCGTGATAACCTTGTCAAAGCGTTCAACCAAAGCGGTCTTTGCGCCATCGTCAAGATCTGGACGAATGATGTAGGTAATTTCGTATTTAGTAGTTTCCATGAATCATTACACCTCCTTATGGACTTCAGGCCCCCGCTACAATGCGGAAGCAAGGAGAGACACTAGCGTAAGCCAGATACTCACAAGCTAGTAGTATAGCATAAACAGAAATGTTAAGCAAATCGGGGCCGACCGATGGGTGTTGTTTACGTTACAAGGTTAATTCCGGATTTTCATGGCCGTTATTTTAAATCCCGGCAATTTTTTTAAAAGAAAAGCCATCACGTCAAAATCAGGGCTCACGACCACTCTCGGCGTCATTAGTCAGCCGACTTCCCGGATATCGAAATGGCCAGCTGTCACTCGTCAGAGGCCGTTAACGCCCTCTGAGCGGCACTTTCTACCCGAACCTACAAAAAAGAACGACTCGCGCCGTTCTTCTCACTTAATTATTTAATAGGATCGTAGTTTGCCCGTGGACCACCAACGTACTTAGGACGAGAACGTAAGGCAGTGACGTGTGCGCTACCCAATTCCTTCAATGAAGGCCGTACCGGAACCTGAACGAACTTGACGTGTTGGCCAATGGCCGTGTCCCCAATATCGAGACCAGCTTGTGCCACAACGTGTTCGACTTCAACGGGATCCTTAAACTGCTTGAAGGCAGCGATTGAAGCGGCCCCGCCGGCGTGTAAGGCTGGCACAACCGTGACAATCTCAAAGTGATTCTTTTCCGCAACTTCGCGTTCAACCACCAAGCTCCGGTTGATGTGTTCACACCCTTGTACCGCCAAGTGAATGCCCAGTGGGCGTAACTTGTCGACTAAGGTCTTGATAATGGCCATCCCCACTGCCGGGTTGGAATCCTTACCAATGTGCCCGCCAACAACTTCGCTGGTTGAGCATCCCAGAACAAACAAATCACCTTTACGTAAGTGAGCCGCATCCAAAACGTCAGAAACAATGACGTTCAGGTCAGCTTCAATTTTACTCGTATCTACTGCCATCAAATGTCACTCCTTAAACTAAATTAGGCTTGAATTTCACAAGACTCTCCACGATGGAAAGTGTTACGACCATCCCAAACCCGACTTGAACGATGTTACCAAAGATCGAGGCCAATCCGGCTGCCCAACCGAAAAGCAAGGCGGTCGCAAAGTAGTACCCAACTATCATAATAACGCTTCCAACTAACAAAGGAAAAATAGTTGTTTTAATCGTTTTGTGCTTGGGGGTGAGGAAACCAACGGCGGCGCCTTGCGCCCCGTGGATCACCAGTGAGAACAGGCACCACTCGGGATGGCCGGACAATAAGTCAATCAGAAAGCCACTGGTCCCCCCAACGACGGCTCCCATCGGGTTTCCAAAGAGAATCGCCGTGGCATAAATGCCCACTTCACAAAGCGTCACAAAGCCTTTGGTGGCTGGAACGGGGATGATGACCAGTAACGACATGGCCACCGTCATCGCCGTCAGCACCGCGGTTAACGTCATCTGTTTAATTGGATCCTTTGCCTTTTTCATTTTGTTTCCTCCTGTCGGCTTGCCCCTTGCCACACGCTCCCGAGCGTCGCGCTAATGGCCACGCCATGGGTAATGCCTAACCGAACGAATGTCTTGGCCGCGGCGACCGCAGCGGGTAACGACTGCCCGTTTGCCAACTCGGCGGTAATGGCCGCCGAGAAGGTACAACCGGCACCGTCTGTGGTCTGACGGTTAATCTTCGGTCCCGTGAACCAGTAATCCTGATCCCCAGCGCGAAGATAATCCAGGGCCACATCCCCCGCAAGGCGGCTCCCGCCTTTAATCACCACGTTGGGACAACCAAAGGCTTGAATCCGCAGTGCGGCTTCACGCATCTGATCTTTAGTCGTGATAGTAGCGAGGCCACTCAACTGACGGGCCTCATCCAGGTTTGGCGTTGTGACGTAACCAAGAGGCAATAAGTTATGGGTCATTGCGTCTATGTAAGTCGTGTGTAGCTGTGTCTCGCCCTCCTTGAAGACCAGGACGGGATCGACCACCAACTTGAGCTTAGTGGCTTGTAACTTGTCGCAGACCATCATTAAGGCCGCCTGGCTACCCAAGAGACCCGTTTTGGCAAAATGGACCGGCAGTTGACCTAAAATAGAATCCAACTGCTGCCCAATGACGGTCGGTGGAATTTGGCTTAGATTCACTCCTGCGGGGGTGATGCTGGCCACGCTCGTCAGCGCGCTAAGCCCAAACACATTTAGCTCTTCGAAGGTCTTGAGGTCGGCCTCGATACCGCCACCCGCAAGGCTATCCGAACCAGCAATGGTTAAAACATTTTCCATGAGCGCTCCCTCCAACACTCTCTAGTATTGCCCCTTCACGGCGGGATCACAACAGCCAATTGGCTTGTTTTTAATCCAGCCAATTATTATACTGAAGGAAACCAACTGGAGGGATTACCCATGATTAACTGGTACGCGGACCTACCGCCAATCAAACCCAAGTACCGCGCCATTACTCAACTCATCAAGCGCCTCATCGAGGACGATAAACTCTTACCGGGACAACGGCTACCGGCCGAACGCGAGCTGGCTCAGCTCCTAAAGGTCGATCGCTCCACGGTCACCCGCGCCTTTCTCGAGTTAACAGCCAACGGTCTTCTAATCAAAAAAACCGGGAGTGGGACCTACGTTTCCACACTCCCCCAAATCGCCAGTCAGGCCGACAAAGTGAACTGGAATTTCTTCTTGGAGAACACGGAATCTCGCGGTGATCAGGCCTACCAACAACGTCTCTTGCAGGCCAGAGCGCTGGACCACGGGGCCCTGATCGACGGTGCCGCCAATGAACTCCCCATGGGCCTCATCCCCGAACTGGGGGCGTTACAGCTGGACTGGCATGGCTTTCTTCTGGCTCAAAAACAGGAACAAGACGCCGGCTATCAGCCCCTGATTCACACGATTGGCCAAATTCACACCAATAAGAAGCAATTTCATCTGGCCAATCAGACCCTGATCATCGCCGGTGGGGCCCAGCAATCACTCCTGCTGGTTCTTCGAAGTCTCCTGCAGGTTGGGGATGCCGTGGCCTTTGCCCGGCCCTCCTACTTCAACTCGAGTGCCATCTTTCAAGCCACGGGGATTCACACCTATCCCGTGCCTTTGACCTCTGATGGCCTAGATCTCGCGGCCCTCGAGGAGGCCATCTTAAAACATCGAATCAAACTCCTCATTATGAATCCCACCTTCCAGAATCCCACTGGTAGCATCCTGACCTTGGAACAACGACAGCGTATCTTAAAGCTGTGCCAAAGCTACCAAATCCCCATCGTTGAGGATGACGTCTTTGGCTGGCTCGTCGCCAAGCAAGACGAGGTCCCGACCTTCAAATCTCTGGCACCGGAAAATGTCATCTATCTGAGTTCACTCTCTAAACTCTTGGGATCCAGCACGCGGATTGGCTGGATCGTGGCGCCACAGGCCATCGGCCAACGCCTCCTGCAGGTCCAGAAGAAACTCGACATCGTGCCTAGCATGTTGGCACAAGTCATGGCCAATTTGGCTCTCAACAACGCGTCATTTGAACCCGAGATTTCTAAATTAACCGCCCAGCTATCTCACCGCCGTGATCAGGTCACCGCCATCTTCCGCGAGTGCCGGCCCGACTGGCGGTTCACCACGCCCAAGGGAGGCTTCTATCTGTGGGTCACGCAAGACGATCCCGATATCTTTAACCAGCTCCTGGCCCAGAAGATTCTAGTCAAGCCTGGCCCCATCTACGGGACTGACAAACGATCCTTTCGCTTCAATTTTGCCGGTATCGACGCCAAGAAACAACAGCAGTTACGCGAACGACTCAAAAATTAAATTCAAAAAAGAGGCTCACTGTCAATTTGGCAGTGAGCCTCTCGTCTTAGTTAGTCTTCAGAATGGTTCGTTGGCGCGGTGGCGTCTGGTGTCGTTGGGGCATCGGCTGGCTTGTCGGGTTCCCCGGCAGGTGCGTCCGCATCCTCAGCTTCATCGTCTTCCTTGGCCACCTTGGCCATCGTCGCCACTTCGGAATCATCACCCAAACGAATCAGGTGAACCCCTAAGGTTGCCCGACCGGTCTCGGAGACATCCGCGGCGCTAAAGCGAATCATGACCCCTTTGTCAGTGATCAGCATAATATCCTCATCACCATCAACGGTGGTCAATCCCGCTAGCGGCCCGTTCTTGGCGGTGACGTTAACGGTCTTGATTCCCTTACCACCTCGACCCTTAATTGGGTACTCTTCGGCGGCCGTTTGCTTCCCATAACCCTTTTCGGAAATGACAAACACTTGGCTGTCTGGCTTCAACACGCTGGCACCGATGACGTAATCCTGGTCACGGAGACGAATTCCCCGAACCCCAGTAGCCGAACGGCCCATCGACCGAACGTCCTTGGCCGCAAAACTAACGGCGTAACCCAGATGGGTTCCGATAATAATGTTGGCCGTGTCATCAATGATCGACACATCGATCAGTTCGTCATTTTCCTTCAGGTTAATGGCCTTCAGACCGTTACTCCGAATATTGGCAAACTCATCGACCGGCGTGCGCTTAACCGTCCCTTGCACCGTGGTAAAGAACAGATCGCGTTCTGCACTCTTCCCGGCGTTCGACACGTTAATCACCGCCTGAACGTGTTCGTTGTTGTTGATCCCCAGCAGGTTGATGACAGGAATCCCCTTGGCCGTGCGACCATATTCAGGAATCTCGTAACCCTTCATCCGGTAAACTTTCCCGGTGTTGGTGAAGAACAACAGCATGTCATGCGTCGAGGTCGCCACGAGGTGTTCGATGAAGTCATCATCGTGCACGCCCATGCCTTGAACCCCTTTACCCCCACGATTTTGGGCCTTGAATTCAGACGTTGGTAAACGTTTGATATACCCATTATGAGTGAGTGAAATGATGACATCTTCTTCGGCAATCAGGTCTTCATCTTCCAATTCCAAGCTCAGGACTTCGCCAACCATTAATTCGGTCCGCCGATCGTCCCCAAACTTGTTTTGAATCTCCAACAATTCATCATAAATGATGCTCTGTTGGCGTTCACGGGACGCCAAGATTTCCTTGTAGTCCTTGATGTTGGCCATGACGTCGTTGTATTCCTTTTCGACCTTTTCCCGTTCCAGTCCGGTCAACCGAACCAACCGCATGTCCAAGATGGCTTGCGATTGTTTGTTGGAGAGACTGTAACGCGTCATCAATTCATTCTTCGCCACTTCGGCGGTCTGGGACTGTCGAATAATGGTGATAATGGCATCGATGTGGTCCAGAGCGATCCGCAACCCTTCCAGGATGTGGGCTCTGGCTTCGGCCTTCCGTAATTCAAAGGCTGTCCGCCGTTGAATTACTTCAAGCTGGAAGTCCAGGTAATACTGCAAGATGGCCTTTAAGCCTAAGACCTTAGGAGCACCCTTGACGATTGCCAACATGTTAATCCCAAATGAGGTCTGCATCAACGTCATCTTGTAGAGGTTATTTAAGATAACCTCGGCACTGGCATCACGCCGGACGTCGATCACGATCCGCATCCCGGTTCGGTCGGTTTCATCGTTGACATCGGTGATCCCTTCGATCCGCTTGTCGCGGGCCAATTCGGCGATCCGTTCGATCAGCTTGGCCTTGTTGACCATGTATGGAATTTCCGTGGCCACGATGCGTTGCTTGCCGTTCTTTTCTTCTTCGATGTCGACCTTGGCACGCAGGGTAATGGTGCCCTTCCCGGTCTCGTAAGCCCGGCGAATGGCAGCCTTCCCCATCACGATCCCACCGGTTGGGAAGTCGGGACCTGGTAAGGCCTCCATCAACTCAGCCAGACTGGCATCGGGGTTCTTCATCAAGATGTGCAAGGCACTGATCACTTCTGTCAGGTTATGTGGCGGAATGTTCGTGGCCATCCCCACGGCGATCCCAGACGCCCCGTTAACCAACAGGTTAGGGAAACGTGAGGGGAGCACCACGGGTTCTCTTTCAGAACCATCGTAGTTATCTTGAAAATCAATCGTATCTTTATTAATGTCGCGCAGCATTTCCATCGCGATCTTACTCAATCGCGCTTCGGTATACCGCATGGCGGCGGCCCCGTCACCATCGACGGACCCAAAGTTCCCATGACCGTCTACTAACATGTAGCGGTATGAGAAGTCTTGTGCCATACGTACCATGGATTCGTACACGGCGGAGTCACCATGGGGATGGTACTTCCCCAAGACGTCCCCAACCATCCGGGCAGATTTCCGGAATGGTTTGTCGGGCGTAATGCCCAATTCATGCATATCGTACAGAATCCGACGGTGAACGGGCTTTAAGCCGTCCCGTACGTCAGGTAAGGCCCGTTGGACAATCACACTCATCGCGTAATCCAAGAAGGATGTCCGCATGGTTTGTGAGAGGTCAACGTCGGTAACCCGACCTATATAGTCTTGATCAGCCAAATCTTTACCCTCCGTTCTTCACTAAACATCCAACTCGGCGAAGGTCGCATTGTCCTCGATAAATTCGCGTCGAGGCGCTACCTTGTCACCCATCAACATGCTAAACACTTGGTCAGCATTGATGGCGTCTTGGGCATCGACCCGTAAGAGCCGCCGGTTTTCGGGGTTCATGGTCGTTTCCCAGAGTTGTTCGGCATCCATTTCACCCAGCCCTTTGTACCGTTGAATCTGTGGCTTTGGTGCGGGTGGCAATTGGCCTAATAATTCTTGTAATTCATCATCGGAATCCAGGTAACGTTGCATCTTCCCTTGCCGAACTCGGTAGAGTGGTGGGCAAGCGATGTAGACGTAACCGGCATCCAATAATGGCCGCATGTAGCGGTAAACCAGTGTCAGCAACAGCGTCCGAATGTGGGCCCCATCGACATCGGCATCGGTCATTAAAATCAATTTGTGGTAGTTGGCCTTGGCAACGTCAAAGTCATCACCAAATCCAGTCCCCATGGCCGTAAACAGGGAACGAATTTCTTCGTTCGCCAGAATCCGGTCCATCGAGGCCTTTTCCACGTTCAGGATCTTCCCCCGAATGGGTAAGATCGCCTGCGTCAACCGCGAACGGCCCTGCTTAGCAGACCCACCGGCGGAATCCCCTTCGACGATAAACAATTCGGAAATCGACGGATCCTTGGACGTGTTGTCGGCCAGTTTCCCGGGAAGGTTACTGATTTCCAGCCCACTCTTCTTCCGGGTGACTTCACGGGCCCGCTTAGCGGCAACCCGTGCCTTGGAAGCTAACGTCCCCTTATCCACCACTTTACGGGCGATATCAGGATGCTCCATTAAGAACCGCATGAAGTGATCGGCAAACGTGTGATCCACGGCCGTCCGGGCATCAGAGTTCCCCAATTTGGTCTTCGTTTGACCTTCAAATTGTGGGTCCGGATGCTTTACGGAAACCACGGCCGTCAAGCCTTCACGGACATCATCCCCAGTTAAGTTCGGTTCGTTGTCCTTCATCAGCTTGTTGGTCCGCGCGTAGTCGTTCACAACTCGCGTTAAGGCCCGTTTGAATCCTTCTTCGTGGGTCCCACCTTCGTAGGTGTGGATGTTGTTGGTAAACGTCAACAGGTTGTTGTGGTAGTCATCCGTGTATTGCAGGGCAACTTCCACCGTAATCCCGTTTTCGGCCCCTTCCACATAGATTGGGGGTTCGAAAAGAGTCGTTTTATTTTCGTTTAAATAGTCAACGTAGTGGCGAATCCCACCTTCATAGTGAAAATCGTCTTCCGTTGGTTTCTCTGGCCGTTCGTCACGAATCGTAATCCGGAGACCCTTGTTCAAGAAGGCCAGTTCGCGAATCCGCGTGGTCAGCGTCTTAATGTCAAAAGTGGTCGTCTCTCTGAAGATATCTGGATCCGGCAGGAAGTGCACGATGGTCCCGTGTTTTTCCTTAGGCAGACCCTCTTCAACCACAGTCATCGGTTTCACCACGTGACCCCGATCAAAGGTGATTGAATAACGCTTGCCTTCACGGATAACCTGAGCATCCAGCTCGGTGGACAGCGCGTTGACAACGGAAGCCCCCACCCCGTGGAGACCACCGGAAACCTTGTACCCGCCACCGCCGAATTTACCCCCGGCATGCAGGATCGTAAAGACCGTTTCTAAGGCGGGCTTCCCCGTCTTCTTTTGGATATCGACAGGGATTCCCCGACCGTTATCGGTCACGGTCACACTGTTGTCCTTGTTAACCGTGACGTGAATTTCGTCGGCAAAGCCAGCTAAGGCTTCGTCAATCCCATTGTCCACGATTTCCCACACGAGGTGATGGAGACCTTGGGCACTCGTTGATCCAATATACATTCCGGGACGTTTACGTACCGCTTCCAAGCCCTCAAGAACTTGGATTTGGCTGGCATCATATTCTCTTGCCCGTTCCGCCTTGGTTTCGTATTCTTTTTCAGCCACTGCTTAATCCTCCTTTGTTGCCGAATCGTCACTAGTGGGCGATCCATCCGCCACCACAGTCCCATCGGCCACGTGAAAAATGGTCGGGTCCTTAATCAGCTGGCGGGTAATCCCGCTCAGACTGGTGGTGGTGATAAACGTCTGCACCTTATCTTGAATGGCCGTCAGCAGATGCGTCTGCCGGGCGTCATCCAATTCTGAAAGGACATCATCTAGAAGCAAGACCGGATACTCCCCGGTCTCCTCCTTCATGAGGTCAATCTCGGCCAACTTCACACTCAGTGCCGTTGTCCGCTGTTGCCCCTGAGACCCGAACGTCTGGACATTCTTATCGTTGACCCAAAAATGCAGGTCATCACGATGGGGCCCAACCAGGGTCGTCCCCTGGTAAAGCTCCTTGTCCCGTTGCTTCTCATATAACGCACTCAAGGCCGCCTGGATGCTCTTGGCGTCGGTTAACGCCTCATCGGGCACCTGGGTAGCATAGTGAAACGTCAGCGTCTCGCGTTGCTGGGAGATCTCGGCGTGAATGACCTGCGCCCAGTGCTCCAGCTTATGTAACATCCGCAGCCGCTGGGCGATGATTTCCGCACCATATAATGCCAATTGATCGGACAGTACCGATAGGAACAACAGATCGCGCTTCTGTTTGTGTTGTAAGTCCTTCAGATAGCGATTCCGTTGTTTCAACAGTGTCCGATATTGACTTAAATTGTACAAATAACGCGGATTCATCTGGCCAAATTCCATGTCCATAAAGCGCCGCCGAATACTCGGGGCCCCTTTAACAATCGCAAGATCTTCCGGGGCAAACAAAATCACATTGAGCTGGCCCACATATTGTGATAACCGAGCCTGCTCAAGGTGATTGACTTTAGCACGTTTGCCCTGGCGTGAGAACGTTAACTCCAGTGGTACCGTCCCCGCCGACTTCACGACTCGGCCACTGACCTTGGCCGTTTTGGCCTGCCAGTTCACCAAGTCATGATCGTTGGCTGTCCGGTGACTGCGCGTTAACGCGAGCACGTAGATGGCCTCTAATAGATTGGTCTTGCCCTGGGCATTTTCGCCGAGGAGGACGTTAATCCCCCGACCCAGCCGAATATCGGCCTCGGGATAATTCCGAAAATGCTGCAGCTGCAACTCTTGCAAATACATTATTCACCCTGCTTTGAGCGTATAAAAAATAATCCTGCCTCAGGTACTGCCACTGTATCGCCAGGATACAGCTTACGGCCCCGCCGGTTGTCCGGCTCGTCGTTGATATTTACCGTGTTTTCACGTAAATACCACTTGGCTTGGCCACCAGTGCTGATGACGGATTCTTCTTTGAGTAACTGGCCTAAAGTAATGTAGGGCGTGTCAATGAAAACGTCTTTTTTCACAATTTCACCCCTTAATATTCTTCTCTTATATTATACCGCTTTTTAGGGAAAAGTACAGACGATCCCCTTGATTTTTGCGTTCTGAGGCGATTTGGGGTGTTTTTGATATTTTTGGTAAAAAGACGGTAAATTTGCTCAGATTCGAAAATAGCGGTCTTTTAGCGAATTATTTGTTTTTTGGCGGTTTCGACGACCCTAAATCGCGATCCACGTTCTGGGCACCGTTATTTGCGTACGCATTTTCTGTTAAATGTCCCAAATTGAGGCCTGTTTTCCCCCGTTTTCATAACTGGACCACTACCGAAATCCACGGCCAGTCATAAAAAAAGTGTTGCCCCCAAGGGACAACACTTTGTGGTGATTAACTTTAGAACGTCCGTACCGGCGTGATCAACTGAATGAAGTTGCTGGTATCTTCGGTTGGGACCAAGGTAAATGGCCGCAATGCGGAGGTAAAGGCCACTCTGATCGTCGTTTGCCCAAATGATCGCAGGGCATCCTTCATGTAATCAGGGTTAAAGGAAATTTCGAGATCTTCACCCGTCAATTCCTTAGGATCCAAGGCTTCTTCAACATTCCCGACATCGGGTGAGTTACTGAAGATCGTCACGTGATTCTCGGCTGGCGTCAAGGTCAGCTTAACCACGTTGTTCCGTGATTCATGGGACAACAGCGAGGCCCGTTCGACGGCAGCCAATAATTCTGGTGCCTCAAATTCGACGGTCGTGGAGGCTTCCTTTGGAATCAACCGCGACGTGTCAGGGTAATTGCCTTCCAATAACCGGGAGTAGAACGACGTGTCACCTAATAAGAAGAGCACTTGGTTTTCGGAGAACTGCATCTTAACCGTGCTGTCATCGTCGCCGATCATCCGAGATAATTCGGTCAAACTCTTCCCCGGGATGATGACGTCAAAGGCCGCTTCGGTGGGATCTGGTAATTCGATCTGTCGTTGTGAGAGTCGGTGACTATCCGTGGCCACAGCCAAGAATTGGTTGTTAGCCAACACGAAATGCACCCCAGTCAGGATTGGACGGCTCTCTTGATTAGAAACGGCGATAACCGTTTGGCCAATGAGTTCCTTAAAGACGGTACCCGAGAGTACCACGGAATCGGCCGCATCAATTTCTGGTAAATGGGGATAGTTATTGGCATCTTGGCCGTTAATGTTGAAGGCTGCAGAACCAGAGGTGATTTCAGTTTGGAAACCATCCTTAACAGTTAGCGTCATCGTTTGTTCTGGTAACCGCTTGACGATTTCACTGAAGAACCGCGCCGTTAAAACAATGGCTCCTGGTTCATCAATCGTTAAGCCAATATCAGGATCGTCGGCTCTGATCAACGTTTCAATAGAGATGTCGGCATTGGATCCGGTTAAAAGTAACCCAGCGTCACTGGCGACGATCTTGAGTCCAGTCAAAATGGGAATCGTGGTTTTAGAAGAAATGGCACGGGAGACGTTGTTCAGTTCCTTAATGAAGGCTGCCCGGTTAATCGTAAATTTCATTAGTGATGACACTCCTTTATTTGGTGCGTAATTTACTTAATTAAAAGAAAAAAGATAGAAGAAGTAGTAGCGCAGTGGGTAATGTGGATAACTTTGAGAAACTATGTTGTGGCTACGCTTTTCCACCTGTGGATAACTTGTGGAAAACTCGTCGACTTTTGTTTTCTTATCCACACACGCTGTGGCGTTCATTTCCATGATACCGCAGTTGGGGCCAAAAAACCGCCTCAAACACCCCCACTCAGAGGTCCTTGGAGACGGCCAATGACTAGCGCCGTAATTCTTCTTTTAAGTCGTCAATATCCTTCTGCAGTTCGGGATCCGTTTTTAGCGCGTCGCCGATCTTGTCGTAGGCATGAATGACCGTGGTGTGATCCTTACCACCAAACTCGTTCCCAATGCGCGGTAGCGAGGCATCAGTCAGCTCACGCGAGAGATACATGGCAATCTGGCGCGGTGTCACGATGGATTTCTTACGCTTCTTCCCCTTTAAATCCTTCATTGAAATGTGGAAGTAACTGGCCACTCGGTCCTGGATGACTGGAATGGTAATGGCATCGTTGGCATTCGCTAGGTTGAGACTCTTCAACGCCTCGGCAGCCAAATCAGTGGTGATTGGCTTGTGCGTCAGGTTGTGGTAGGCCTGAACGCGAGACAAAGCGCCTTCTAGTTCCCGCACGTTAGAGTCGATCTGACCAGCAATGTAGCTGAGCGTGTCATCCGGCGCGTCGATTTGGTCGGCGTCGACTTTATTGCGGAGAATAGCGATCCGCGTTTCCAGGTCTGGTGGCGTGATGTCCACGGACAACCCCCAGGCGAAGCGAGATACCAGGCGGTCTTGGAGCTTCGGGATCTCATTTGGTAAACGATCGGAAGTCAAGACGATCTGATGGCCGTCGTCATATAAGGAGTTAAAAGTATGGAAGAATTCTTCCTGGGTCGAATCCTTATTGGCGAAGAACTGGATATCATCAACCATTAAGAGGTCAACGTCGCGGTACTCTTGACGAAATTGTTCCTGAGTCCGCGTTCGAATCGAGTTAATGAAGTCATTAGTGAAGGCTTCACTGGTCACGTACTTCACCTTGGTGTCGGGATGATCTTCCAACATCTTATTGCCGATGGCGTGCATCAAGTGGGTCTTACCCAAGCCAACACCACCATAGAAGAAGAGTGGATTATACATCACACCAGGTTCTTCAGAAACCACCAAGGCCGCCGCATGGGCCATTTGGTTCCCTTTCCCGATCACGAAGGTATCGAATGTGTAGCGTGGGTTCAACGCATTTTCCTTCATAAAAGTGGGTGTGGCGTCGGGAGCATCAGTAACCCCAGGCTCCTCGGTAACCACGCCGGTTCCCGTTTTACTACGGGAGACCTCTGGTTGTAGTTCACTTTTCGTGACGAGAATAGGTTGAATATCTTCATGTGTGACCTGGTAGGCGTATTCGATGACTTGTTGATCGAGGTGGCGCCGGGTCCAGTAGTCACGGTGTAGGGGTGAGAGAAGTTCCAACGTTAGTTTGTTACCGACGAGGGAAATTGGCTTAGCTGCTTCGATCCAGGTTGCGTACGTTGCCGGATCAAGGTTTTGCTTGAGTAATTTTGTAATATCAGCCCACAAAGTTAACATATCTGGCACTGATGTAGCCCCCCTAAATTTAAGATTATGGTAATCGTAGGTTTGGACGGACGCCGCCCAAACGAAAACGTAAGTCCAGTGTAGCATGAAGAAAAAAAGTTTTCCACAGGGTAATGGACGCTGTGCATAATTGTTTCACAGGGAGTTAATAAAGTTATCCACAGGTAGGGCGGAACTTGTGGATAATAAATGTGATTTTAACTTGTCCACAGGAAGTTGTGGAGTAGGAATTGCTCAAGGATAAGTGTTTCACAAGTTATCCACAGAATTAACAGGAATGCTTTTTTTAAAAATAAACAGGCTGTGGATTGGTGGATAACCAGGTGGGAAAGGCTAGGATAACTTTTTCTGAATCCACAAGTTATCCACAGCCAAAGTGCATGAAACAAATTTATCCGGGGACAACTTTTTATGGATATTTTCAACTAACGGTTTCATTCGTTCGAAATTTATGCTAATATGTTCAGGAAATGCATTTAGTATTTGTCTGGATTAACCAGATGAAAAAATTCAAAAATTTCAAGGAGGTGTCACGATGAAGCGCACTTACCAACCAAAGAAACGTCACCGTTCACGTGTACACGGCTTCCGCAAGCGCATGAGCACTAGCAATGGCCGTCAAGTTTTAGCACGTCGTCGTCAAAAAGGACGTAAAGTATTGTCTGCATAGGCCGCTGACTGTCAGTGGTCTTTTTATTTTATCTGCGAGGAGACTGGGACCCCAATCCCTCGCGGCCTGTTCATATATGAGAATTTTGGAGATGCACCATGCGAAAATCTTACCGCATTAAGAAAGAAGCGGAATTTCAGCAGGTCTTTGAAACCAGAAATTCAGTCGCTAACCGGCAATTTGTGGTGTATTCAATGGAGAAGCCGGATCAACCGCATTTTCGGGTTGGGATTTCGGTCGGGAAGAAGATTGGAAACGCCGTTCACCGGAATTGGGTGAAACGACGGATTCGGCAGAGTTTACTCGAGCTGAAGCCGCACCTCAAGCAGGATGTGGATTTCCTAGTTATCGCACGTCCGCGTGCCGATGGCATCTCGATGCCCGATGCGAAGAGCAGCCTGATCCATGTCTTGAAGCTGGCAAAACTGCTGGATTCCAACTATAGTGAGGAATAAACGTGAAAAACGTGAAAAAGTACAAACGTACCCTACTGATGCTTGGTATTGTGGGCTTGACTTTGATCCTTTCCGCTTGTAGTAATAAGCCAATCACGAACCAGAGTACCGGGATTTGGGACGGTTTAATCGTTCTGAACTTCTCGCGTGCCATCATCTGGTTGGCTCATTTCTTCGGTGGGAATTATGGTGTTGGTATTATCATCTTTACCATTATCATCCGGATCATTTTACTGCCACTGATGGTTTTCCAAACGCGCAGCATGCGGAAGACCCAGGAAATTCAGCCCCAATTAAAGGCTTTACAGAAGAAATACTCGTCACGGGACCGTGACACGATGCAAAAATTGCAGACGGAACAGCAAAAGCTGTATTCGGAAGCCGGCATTAATCCCTTAATGGGATGCCTACCAGCCGTGGTACAACTCCCAATCATTTGGGCCTTGTATCAAGCTATCTGGCGGACGGCCGTTCTGCGATCCGGCACCTTCTTGTGGTTGCAATTGGGCCACAAGGACCCGTACTTCATCTTGCCACTGTTGGCGGCATTTGCCACGTTCCTGAGTTCGTGGTTAACCACCAAGTCGGCACCGGAGACGAGTTCCATGAATACGATGATGGTTATCGGGATGCCCGTGGTGGTCTTCTTTACCGCCTTAAACGTGGCCTCGTCACTGTCATTGTACTGGACCGTGTCCTACATTTTCCAAGTCGGTCAAACACTGTTACTGCAAAACCCATGGAAGATTCAAGCCGAACGCGATGAGAAGGCCAAAGAAAAGGCCGCTCGCGAACGGGTTATGAAGAAGGCCGTACGTCGCGCTAAGCAGAGTCGCCGCAAGTAAAGCAAGCTAAATAAATGCATTTTAGGCCGTCCCGCAATGGTGGGACGGCTTTTTCTATCCGGGAAACGTGTGATGGC
The DNA here is from genome assembly GCF_001437125.1 of Levilactobacillus paucivorans. Classification (GTDB taxonomy): domain Bacteria; phylum Bacillota; class Bacilli; order Lactobacillales; family Lactobacillaceae; genus Levilactobacillus; species Levilactobacillus paucivorans. The sequence continues at coordinate 132,900 of NZ_JQCA01000043.1, forward strand.
AGATGAGCTGACCCGGAAAGTTCTATGGTATACTGAAAAATGACTGAAAGCATATTGGAGGAATGGACGACATGACAATCTTTACGGGGAAAACGGAAGAGGCGGCGATTCAGGCAGGATTGACCGCTCTGAATTGTCGGTTGGACCAAGTGACAACCCGAGTGGTCACCACGCCACGTAAGGGTTGGCTGGGAATTGGCCAGAGAGACGCGATGGTGGACGTGGCTTTGAAGCCCGTTGAACCGGTCGCGCCGTCGAAACCAACACCTAAGAAACAAGCAGTTGTGCCAGTGCAACCGCAGATGCCCGCAACCAAGCCGGCAGCGGCCGTGACTGACACCCCTGAGGCGGCTGGGACCGCCCAACCGGTGCAACCGGAGACAACGCCAGAGGAACGACGGGAACGTCGCGAGGCGGCCATTGAGGCCGTTCAGGACTATCTGGCCACGATCGTCGATCAACTTGGAATTGACGCCACACTGGACGTCGAATCCACGGCACGGCGGCAGGTTAAGCTGGTCTTTACGACGGAAAAGGAAGGTCTTCTGATTGGCAAGCACGGTCGGACCATCAATGCCTTGCAGAGCCTGGCACAGTTATTCTTGAATCATCATGGGGCAGCGCACGTCATGGTTGAACTGGATGTTGCCGGTTATCGTGAACGGCGAGCAGCCACCTTGAACCGGTTGGCTGAGAGTACGGCGCGTGAGGTCGTGGCCACCGGGAAGCCGATCTATTTGGACCCGATGCCGGCGTTTGAACGCAAGCAGATCCACGCGGTTTTGGCGAAGAATCACTACGTCACCACCTATTCGGCAGGGAGAGAACCCCACCGGGCCGTGGTGATCGAACCGGCCTAAGTTTCGTTTGACAAAAGCGTCTTTACCCCTTATAGTGAAGACAATCATTCTTATCAAGTTTACGATAAAGTAGTGAAAGTACTTTATCCACGCACAGTTAGGTGGCGTGGAGTGGGTGCTTTTTTTTATGGCGTAAAATGATACGCCCGGGGCGTTAGACCGCGTAAACCGGGGTAAGAACCAACTGACAGACTTAAAAGGAGGATGGCTCATGGCAGTCACAACCACAGAATTTGATACGATTGCAGCAATTTCGACCCCGCCTGGTGAAGGTGGTATTGCTATCATTCGGCTGAGCGGTGAAGAGGTCTTTGATGTCGCTGGCAAGCTCTTCAAGGGAGCCAACCTGCGCAAGGCCGCCAGCCATACGATTCATTACGGCCACATCGTCGACCCTGAAGATGGTGAAGAGGTTGATGAAGTCATGGCTACCGTGATGCGGGCCCCGAAGACCTACACCAAGGAAGATATTATTGAAATTAATTGTCACGGCGGGATCGTGGCGACTAACCGGATCCTGCAGTTATGTCTGAGCTACGGGGCACGTCTGGCGGAACCCGGTGAGTACACGAAGCGGGCCTTCTTAAACGGCCGAATCGATTTGACCCAAGCGGAATCCGTGATGGATCTGATCAGAGCCAAGACCGATAAGTCCATGAAGGTGGCCTTAAACCAATTGGACGGGGATCTTTCCCACTTGATTCGTCACCTGCGGCAGGATATTTTGGATGCCCTGGCCCAAGTCGAAGTGAACATTGATTATCCGGAATATGATGACGTTGAGGCCGTGACGACCAAGATGTTATTGGAGAAGTCCAAAGAAGTTCAGCAGCAGGTCAAGACGCTTTTAGCTACCGCTAAACAAGGCAAGGTGCTCCGTGAAGGCTTGGCGACCGCAATTGTGGGTCGGCCAAACGTTGGGAAGAGTAGCCTTTTAAACCACCTGTTACACGAAGACAAGGCGATCGTAACCGATGTCGCCGGAACCACACGTGACGTGATCGAAGAATACGTCAATGTCAAGGGTGTGCCGTTGAAGCTGATCGATACCGCGGGGATCCGCGATACCACCGATAAGGTTGAAAAGATCGGGGTGGAACGCTCACGCAAGGCCATCAACACTGCCGATTTGGTCATGTTGGTGCTCAATGCCAGTGAACCGTTGACCGCCGAGGATGAATCGCTACTGAAGGCCACAGCCGACACGCAACGAATTCTGATTTTAAACAAGACCGATTTGCCCCAAAAGCTCGATTTAGACGCCGTCAAACAGGCTGCCAATGGGAGTCCCATCATTGAGACGTCTATTTTGCAGCGAGCCGGCTTAGACAAGCTGGAAACGACGATTGCCCACCTCTTCTTCGACGAGGGTATCGAGTCAAATTCACACTCGGTTATGGTCACCAACGCCCGCCACATTGGGCTGTTACACCAGACCAGTGACGCCTTGGATGACGTCCAGAGTGGAATTGCTGCGGGGATGCCCGTGGACCTGGTTCAGATCGACATGACGCGGGCTTGGGATCTGCTGGGTGAAATTACCGGCGATAGCTATCAAGACGAGTTACTCGACCAATTATTTAGTCAATTCTGTTTAGGAAAATAACGCATAAACCGTTTGGCCGCGGGTAGTTCCGTGACCCGACATGGAGGGAAAGAAACCATGACTGAAGTAAAAGAATATCCCGGCCAGGACTACGACGTTATCGTCGTGGGTGCCGGTCATGCTGGTAGCGAAGCCGCTTTAGCCGCTGCCCGGATGGGAAACAAGACACTCCTCATGACCATCAACCTGGACATGGTGGCATTTATGCCATGTAATCCATCGGTCGGGGGTCCCGCAAAGGGGATCGTCGTCCGTGAAATCGACGCCTTGGGTGGCGAAATGGGCCGCAACATCGACAAGACCTACGTGCAGATGCGGATGTTAAACACCGGTAAGGGCCCGGCTGTTCGGGCCCTCCGTGCGCAGGCCGACAAGCACGCCTACCACGCAGAAATGAAGCATACCATCGAACGCGAACCCAATCTGACGTTGCGCCAGGGGATCGTCGACGACCTTATCGTGGAAGATGGCGTCTGCAAAGGGGTCATCACGAATACTGGGGCGCGTTACGCCGCTAAGGCCGTGGTGATCGCCGCCGGAACCGCCGCGCGTGGGAAGATTATTATTGGGGAATTGATGTACTCATCAGGCCCTAACAACTCGCAACCGGCCAACAAGCTGACGGCCAACCTGCCAAAGTATGGGTTTGACCTCGAACGCTTCAAGACCGGGACCCCACCACGAGTGGATGGGAATACCATTCACTATGATGAGACCGAGGAACAACCTGGGGATGCAGAGCCCAACCACTTTAGCTTTACCACCCCTGACAGCGATTACCTGGCCTTGAAGAACCAGCTGTCCTGCTGGTTAACTTACACGAACGAAACGACTCACAAGATCATCCGCGAAAACCTTGACCGCGCGCCGATGTTTACCGGAGTCATCGAAGGGGTGGGTCCACGTTACTGCCTATCAATCGAAGACAAGATCGTTCGTTTCGCCGACAAGTCACGGCACCAACTCTTCTTGGAACCAGAAGGCCGCAAGACCGATGAATGGTACGTCCAAGGGCTATCCACGTCGATGCCTGAAGAAGTCCAACAGAAGATTTTGCACTCCATCCAAGGCCTTGAAGACGCCCAAATGATGCGTCCCGGCTATGCCATCGAATACGATGTCGTTTCCCCTTACCAATTACGGCCAACGTTAGAGACCAAGCCATTGAAGAACCTCTTCACGGCGGGCCAAACTAACGGAACGTCCGGCTATGAAGAAGCAGCGGGTCAAGGTCTGCTGGCCGGAATCAACGCCGGCTTACGGGCGTTAGGCAAGCCGGGCTTCACGTTGAAGCGTTCGGATGCCTACATTGGGGTTATGGTGGACGATTTGGTTACCAAGGGAACCAAGGAGCCTTACCGGTTGTTGACCAGCCGGGCCGAATACCGCTTGATCTTGCGGCATGATAACGCGGACCTGCGGCTGACCGCCAAGGGCCACGAGCTGGGTCTGATCAGTGATGACCGTTATGAAGAATTCTTGGCTAAGAAGGCCGCCATTCAGGTTGAATTGGACCGGTTAAACAGCATCCGGATCAAGCCAAGCGATGCGATCAACGCCTTTGTTGAATCGCACGGCGACAAGCCACTCCAAGATGGTGTGTTGGCCGCAGCGTTCTTGCGCCGGCCATACGTGGACTACCAGACGTTACTTGAGTTCATTCCAGCGCCAGAACAACCGCTGGATCGCCACATCGTCGAGGAAATTGAGATTTCGCTGAAGTATGCCGGCTATATCAAGAAGGCCGAGGACAACGTGGCGAAGTTGAAGCGGATGGAAGCCAAGGCCATTCCAGCAAACATCGATTACGATGCGATCGATGGCTTGGCAACCGAAGCCCATCAGAAACTGAAGAAGATTCAGCCCGAGACGTTGGCCCAGGCTAGCCGAATCAGTGGGGTTAATCCCGCCGATATCGCCATCCTGAGTGTTTACGTTGAACAAGGAAAAATTGCAAAAGTGAAGTAGTTAAAACTTAAAGAGGTGTCCTTGCGGTTGTGATAACCGGGAGGACCCCTCTTTTTAATTATTAATAATTAATTTTCGAAAGATAAATAATTAACGATGGCCGTAAGATTGACAGTATGGTAATGGTAGCGTAGTTATTCGATGCTTAATAATTAAAACACATAATCTTTACACGTTCTTTGCAGCAACAATACGTGGTCTTGTTAACCTTGAAGAAGAGATAAGACAAGCGGAACGCCGAATACGGTTGCGAAATTGGCGACCTCGGGATAAGGGAGTCTTGAACGTGCAAACGATTCTGTTAGGTCTGGGTATTGGGTTGGCCTTAGTGAGTCTGTGGTGGCATCGCCAACTGTTAAAGCGGATCCAGGCGGCCAATGGCTGGCGGTTGAGTCGGCATCAGATCATGTGTCACAGCTTTCTCTACTTAGGGTTGGCCTATGCGGCGATTGCGGTCGTCCAACCAACCTGGACAAATCAGCGCGTGGTTTGGTTGTTACTGTTGGTCGATCTGTCCTCCGGAGTGGTGGCGTTACGGATTCAACGGCGTCGTCGGGTGTCAGAGGATCAACAAATATGGTGGCGCCGTCAGACCCAGTACCTGTTGTTGAGTCAAGTGTTGTTGGCGGCCGTTTTAGCCGGGATTCTGGCACGGTTAGCCGGATAAATAGAGGGGGAGCAAATTATGAAGCGTTATTCACCAACAGCGGCACAACAGGCTTTGCTAGAGATATTAACCGAGGTCCGCGATGACCAAGAAACAGTCGTCGTGACACCCACGGATGGTCACGAGACAGATTCGATCGTCCTCATTACCAAACAGGACTGGGATGTTTTACAAGCCGCTAAGGCCCAGACGCCTGAAACCGATTTAGGTGAGGTGGAATTGGGCTAGTCGTTGAGCAAGAGGTGCTCGGCGGCCGCATAGGAATCAACCTCATAGGTTGGCTGAATGTCCTCGGAATTGGTGTCGTGGTGTGGATTGTACCAGATACTGTCGAGGTGGCTATTCAGTGCCCCCTGAATATCGGAGGCGAGATGGTCACCGACCATGATGGTGTTAGCGGTCGTCATATCGGGATAAGCAGCAAAGATGGCGTTAAAGAAGGCTGGATCGGGTTTGTCGACCCCGAGGTCTTGCGAGATGAAGAGACGATCGAAATACCCAGCGATGCCGGAGCCTTCTAGTCGGTTGAGCTGGATAGTCTTGGTCCCGTTGGTGCCGACGATCAGGGTAAGTTGCCCTTTTTGAAGGGTGTCCAGGAAGTCCTGAGCGCCTGGGAGTACATAGAAATTATGATCTAACATGGCATGGTAACGGCGTTCGAGCGTCACTCCGTCGACCGAAATTCCCAGGGCACCAAAGGCTTTGGTAAAGCGCGTATTCAACAGTGGCTCGCGTGGCGCTCCCTGCTCGATCTGTTGCCAGACCGCTGTGTTGATCGTTTGGTAGACCTGCAGGCCGTGGACGGTATCGGTGACACCGTGTTCAGTAAGCAGTGTCGTGACCCCTTCGATTTCGCCGCGGGTGAAGTCGAGGAGTGTATCGTCAAGATCGAGAATGACATATTTTTTCATGGATAGGGGATCCCTTCGTGGTTTTTGTAAAGCTTACCACGAATGTGAGGTTGGCGCCGAGCCTACGACTAAAATGTGGTCAACTCTTGGGGAGGTGTAGGGATGAACCGCAAGCAGATTTATTTGTTAAATGCCGGTCTGTTCTTGGTGGCGGGGATGATCCTGTTCTTACGCCCTAATCGCGATCTGGCCATGGGTGGCATTTCACTAAGCCTGGGTGTTGTGACGTTGGTGCTGGCCCTGACCGATGATCAAACAAAACCGTAAAGGATTGTATGGGTTTTAAAAAGCCCGGTTGTCTGCTGGGACAACCGGGCTTAAATTCAGCTAGTGATAATCACTCGAGCCCAAGATGAAGGCACGGAAGAATGATGCGAGTAGAAAAACAACTTGAAGAACCAGGTCGATCCGGTTTAACGGATGGGTGTCGCTGGTATCTTCGAAAACGTTGAAGTGAAGCATCGTTGTAATCAAGGAACTAAAGCATAGAAAAGCGACAATTACGGGATCACTGACAGACATCATCAGTAACAAGAGCACAACGGTGATAATTGGTACGAAAATTTTAGCGATATTTAAAGGGTAACGGGTAGTCGTCATCATTTTCACCTCGTTTAAATTAAATGAGAATATGAGAATTCGATTACAGCTTTAATATATACTACCAGAAATTTTCCGTCAACGGGAGGTCAAAACACTCAAATTGCAAGATGACTTTTCGAACAAAATAAGGTAGCCTTCGGCAATCTCAAGATTGCCGAAGGCTACCTAGGTGATAGGTCATTAATTTGCGGTCAAGCGACTAGCAATCCAGCCGATCAGTGTCCCAGCTAATGCGGGAACCACCCAACCGAAGCCTTGACTGGCTAAGGGGAGGTACGCGTTCAGCGCTAATAAGGGACGACACCAGACCGCGTTTTGAATGGCCGTCGGGAGTGCCGTGATTCCAGCAAAAATGGCTGGAATAAGGGTGAAAAGCATCGCAGTTCCGAAGAGCCAACGAGAGGTCCCCATCAGCGGGGACAAGACGGCTAGCAGGATGAGTACAATGGCTAAGGGATACAGAAAGAGCAAGACCGGCGTGGAAGCCGCAATCAGCTTGGTCAGGCCGATATTGGCAAATAGGCAGGGCAACACACCGGCAATGCCAATCAAAACAGCATAAGGGATGCGAGGAAATAAGGCATGACCCGCGTCTCCAAAGGCTGAGATGAGGCCAATGGCGGTCTTTAGGCAAGCGATAATCACAATCAGGGCCAGTAGGCCAGTTCCCCAGGTGCCAAAATAGTAATTGGCAATCTGAGCCAGGGTAATGCCCCCATTGGCTGCGAGTGAGAAGTGCCCCAGACTCATGGTTCCCATGAGGGCCAGCAGCGTGTAAATGACCCCCATTAAGGCAATGCTGATGGTTCCGGCCTTGATCACGTCTTTAGCAATCTGACCGGGTTCGGTTACCCCCAGGTCGCGAATACTATCGATGACGACGATCCCAAAGGCCAGTGAAGCCAAGGCATCCATGGTGTTATACCCTTCCATAAATCCACTTAAAATAGGTGCATGGACGTAGCTACCACGGACCGGAACACCTGACAAGTCACCTAGGGGTTTCAGAAAGGCCACTAACATCAGTGCCCCTAAGAGAACGAGAAATAGCGGTGTGAGCCATTTTCCCACGTAGGTCATGAGTTTACCGGGACGGCGAGCTAACCACCAGGCAAGGCCAAAGAAGGCAATTGAGAAGAGTCCTAGGGCGAGCGACTGGTGATGTGGGGCGATAAAGGGCACGAGGCCGATTTGAAAAGACGTCGTCGCCAGACGAGGAAGGGCAAAGAACGGGCCCACGGTCAGGTACAGCAGGATGGTAAAAAGGTAGGCGAAGGGGCGATTGACTTTGGTTGCGAGGTCAAAGACACCTTCACTGTGAGTGATCCCAATCCCGGTGACCCCTAGAAGCGGAATCCCGATTCCGGCGAGTAATAAGCCTATGGCCGCCCAGCCGACGGAAGAACCGGCCTGCTGTCCTAAGAAGATAGGGAAGATCAGGTTGCCGGCGCCGAAGAACAGGCCAAAGAGCATCATGCCAATGAAGAGCAATTCGCGTCGGTTTAACTGTGTTTTCAAGATGGCATCGCAACTTTCTTAAAGTTAAATTCAGATTTTAGCACCCGGTAAGCATACCAAAAAAAAGTTCCGGACAAAAGCCCGGAACTCTAGATCGTTTGATTATTTATCAGCGACGGTGAAACGTACCTGATGATGTTGTGGTTGTTCGATTTCATCGAGGATCGCCACAGCCATGGTTCCGGCTGAAGTGCCAGATTCTTGTTGCGCATTGACCAGTAACTCATCCGTGCCTAGTAAGGCGGGAACGGCATCTCCAGGATGGAAGTTAGCTGCGGGAGAAACGCCGACCCAGTTAACATTGTCGACATCGCGTAAGAAGTTAAGTTCCTTCAATTGATTTTGGGGCACGCTGATGAAGCTAGCGGCGTTCGGGTCCTTGGCGATATCGTCAACGAACAGATGGTGGTCATCCCCCGTTTGGAGGCTACCAGCACCGAGAATGAAGACTAAGCGAGGGCTGGTGGTTTCCCGAAGTTGGGCCACCAGGTGAGCGGCTAAATCGACGTGTTGGAAGGCAAGACTAGGTGCGGTGGCAAAGGCATCAATGACGACATCCGTTGCCTGAAGATCAGCGGTGCTGAGCGTAAAGGCACCCTGAACGTGGGTGGTTAGGGCTGGGTTGTCAGTTGGCAATTTGGCTAATTTTTCCTCGGAACGGGCTAACGCGGTGACCTGGTGGCCGCGGCGTAAAGCTTCGTTAACCAAGGCGCTGCCGGCCATTCCAGTGGCCCCGATAATTGTGATTTTCATAGATAGTTTCCTCCCTTATTTGTTACGATGCGATTAGTATAGCGGTTTTCGAGTGTTTCGCCAATTAATATGGTTCGTCATGAGGGTCTATGGTAGAGTTAGAGCAAAGAAATGGGAGGTCTGTCGGATGAAAGATGTGGTTCAAGGACAATTGGTTCATTTAACTGAAATGCGAGATGGGGATGCCGAATGGCTCCAGGACACGCAGTGGGAGCCGGGGTTACTGCGAAATTTATCCGCAGATGCCTTTCATCCGTGGACGGCCGCGGAATACGCGGAATTGGCGGCTGAACCCGACCGTGATGATAAGTTCTTCTTTATGGTGCGGGCAAATGCCGACGATGGCTTGTTGGGGTGGGTCATTCTTGATGACGTCCAGTTCAAGAACCGGCGGGCCGATCTCGGGATTGCCCTGCCGGTGGCCAGCGATCGCGGTCAAGGCTTTGGGACCGATACGCTCGATACCATCCTGTCATTTGCCTTCAACGAGTTGGGCCTCCACAAGGTGACCCTAAACGTCAATGCCAATAATTTTCCCGCAATTCACGCGTACGCCGCGGTAGGGTTTGTCCGAGAAGGCATCAATCGTGAGGCCGTTTTTCAAGATGGTCAGTGGTTGGATCTCTATCAGTATGGCATTCTGGTTGATGAGTGGCGACAACGTCAGCAATAAGAGAACCCTCGCAGAATGAAGTCTGCGAGGGTTTTTAGTCGAGATAAGGTAAGTGTCGCCGACTTATAAGCTGATTTATTAAACAGTCCTTTTACTAAATAGGTATTAGCGTATAATAATAAACATAGCAAAAACTTAATAAAATAGTAGGGTGTTGGGTGGCAAATGTCTGCCTATTTATAGCAGATGAAGTCTAACGTTGATTCGTCTTATTGGCCGCGGCAGAGCAGCAAGATTACGGTATGTGAGCGACTGTTGGTTTAAAAACCTGATACCCCACTTCGAGGAGTGAACTCTATTGAAGACTTGTCCGAATTGTCATCACCCGGTGAGGTCCGATAGTATTTTCTGTGAGAATTGTGGTTTTGACTTACGGACGTCCCCGGTAACGCCGCCCACCGAGACGCGTCAAGAACGCCGACATCACAAGGATAGGCCGTCCACGACACCGGAGAAAAAGAAGTCTAAATGGCTCAGTCGCGGGATCTGGTGTATTCTTGCCGTCGCTGTGATTGTGGTCATCGTACTTGCTGGCTCTTTCTACAATAAGCAAGCGGGTAAGGAAAGACAGATTGCCACAATTACGGATTATATTACGGACAACCAGAGCAACGATTTCGCCAAAAAGATGGTTAGTGATAATCCAAATCTAAAGATTGATGGCGATACGGTGCAACCCTTCTTCAATTATGCCCGGAAGCATCCGAACTACGTGAAGGCGATGAAGGCTGACCTGCAAAAGTCAGGCGAGACGCGGGACCACACGTTTAAATTGGAAACAGCTGGTCATAACTTCTTGGTTTTTCCAGTTTATAAATTAGAAGTGACGACCATGCATCCGGTTTTGACGAGTAACGTGGCTAACGCAACGTTGCTAGCTAATGGGAAGGCGTTGGTTACCACTAAGAATGATCATTATTCCTATAAAGCTGGTCCATTGTTCCCTGGGCAATATACGTTTAAATTATCAGGTGGACGTGTTCACAAAAGTGCAACGGCCGATTTAGTAGCGGGTAATACGATCAATAAACATATTGATTTAATTGTTCAAGCCGCTAAGGGCGGTCATGACGTGGTAAATGAGAATGAAGATGAGTCAACCGTAACGGATGCGACTGGCGGTAAGGTTGAAGACAACACAACGAATAACGATGATTCGGATTCGAGTGATAGTTACGATGACTTATCGATCGAAGCACAAACCGCATTAGATGAATTGAGTGAAAATGATGATCTGGACACGGACGACTATACCTATAAAGAATCGACACCGCAGCCGCATGTGACTGAAATTAAGCTATACGACGCTGATTCTGGTGATCATGACAGTACTTATCGTTACGATGATATTCACGATATTTTGGCTGAATATGACTCATCTAAAGGTAAATTTGAAGAGGTCGACTTCAATGATTAAGGGAAGGAAGGTCTTCGAATGAAGCAAACTTATTATCGTATCTGTTCCAAATGCGGGAATCCCAACGTCGGGGATGCGAACTTCTGTTTAAAGTGTGGCACGAGCTTATCTTCGGCTGATGAATATGCCCTGATCCCCCATGCAGCTGACCAGACAGTGCCGTTGTTTGATTTGGAACTGACGCCTGATGAAGTGGCACAAACTAAGAATTTCAAAATTACGGCGGGTCGTGATATTCCAGCTGGCTATCGGTCGGCAGGGTTAGTCTTCGCGGAGAGCGCGGTTACGCCTCGTGCCGGGGCTAAGGCGGCTTGGGAAGACCTCATGAAACACGTTTACGGCTTACTGCTGGCGAAAGGTTATGCGGGTGTGACGCGGGTTTCCATTCAGCCAGAACCGATGCAACCTAGTCAACTCTGCCTATACGGCGAAGCTTTAATTGTTGATACTCAGCATTAATATTGGAGGATTTCATGATGCATTTGACGAATTACGCAGCACCAGCTAATAATCAACCTGGCGGTGTGACAACAAATTTCTGTCCCAACTGTGGGCAACCAGTCTCGGCGACTGACACGTTCTGTGAAAACTGTGGGTACAATCTCCAATTGGCGCAGGGCGACCCAACACAACCAAGCCAGAGCCAACAGAGCACACAACCACAGCAAACGCAATCTCAGCAGGTAACACCGCAACAGCGGACCAGTCGTGCGCCGCGGCAGCCTTGGTCTAAGAAGAAAACACAAATTGCGGTGAGTGTGGGTGTGGCAGTAGCTGTACTGGTAGGCTTCGTTGTTTGGGGGAGCCAACATTATTCACGCGCCGCGACTTTGAATCGAACGATTAGTGATATCAAGAGTGGCAAACATCTGACAGATGACTTTAGTAGTGCCAGTTCAGACCTGACCTTGAGCAAAGCAAAATTATTGCCAATTAACCGGTACTATTCCGATCATGCACGGGCCTTAAGTAAATTGAAGGCAGATTTAACGGCGAGTGGTCGTAGCGCGGATGGCAACTTTGTGTACGAACAAAAGGGCCATCATCTTTTGTTCTTCCCGAAGTATCAGATTAGTGTGAGTCCGGTTTATCCGACTGTCACCACGAATCATACGGGTAACGTCATTACGTTAGATAATAAGAAAATCGCAACGGCCACAAGCGATGAGTTTACAAAGAAGCTTCCCGCGATGGTTCCGGGTGAATACCACCTACAGTCCAAAGGAAAAATTGGTGGTCATAATCTGACCAATAGTAGTGATTATCACATTACCAGGAGTCAAACGTACGATTTGCAATTGACGACGATTTCGGTGGAATTGGATACGGTTCCTGGCTCTTCGATTTACCTGAATGGCAAGAAAACTGGAACGGCGGACAGTTCGGGGACGTATCAGATTAAAGATGAACCGTGGACGTCCGATATGAGTGTCTATGCGGCCTACACGTCTAGTGCCGGGAAGGCCACCACTTCAACCATCAAGTTACACAAGGACGACGATCAGAGTTCAGTCGACTTAGATTATAAGGACCTGATGAGCGAAGATGATGCGGATGATTTCATTTCTAACTTATTTGAAGCGGCTGGAAACCTTTCGCGAAGTGGCGATATGAGCGACGCTACCGATGATGATGGTGATGCGATGTCAGACTTCTTCGTGAATGGGGAGAACAATGCTCACTACGCGGACTTGAAAAAGATGGCCAAGGGTTACTATGATAATGATGATCTCGATACGATTGACATGGATACCAGTGTGTCATCTGTCAAGCCAGGGCCGAATGGGACAAGTGAAGTGGTCTTTACCGTTGAATATACCTTTGGATTGACCGACTATGATTATGACCACGTTCAGGACTTCCAATATACCGCAACGATTCAGCCAGCCGGCGATGATGATACGTCACAAAACTATGAGCTGGTGAAGTATGGTCATGCGGTTAAGACTGATGACCGGCATGAAGACGAATAAGGCGAGATACCATGACTAATCAGTCAGGGCGTTGATCTCATTGAATTAAAAAATCGGTTGGCATTCGGCCAGCCGATTTTTTAGTACCAGTTGTTTCACATGAAACATTATTCGGTCCACGGGGAGTCGGTCGTCACGTGGCTATTGAGGTCACGCTGTTCCTGACGGCGGATGGCGCGCTGATCATGACGATGGCCGTAGCCGGAACAGATGTAGCGCTGTTCTGCGGTAACCGGTGTTATCCCAGGCAATGGCGTGGTGACACTTCGATCGTCAATAACATAGGTAATGAAGCAGGTGAAGCCCACGAAGCGTTCGCCGGTGGTCAGGTTTTCCCCGACAATTTTGACAAAGACTTCCAGGGAGCGGGTCCCGGTGCCGGTGACGTAAGCGGTCAGAATCATGGAGTCATCGAGATGAAAGGGCTGGAGAAAGCTGACGTGGTCAAACGAGGCCGTCACAACGGTCTTATGGGTTAGACGAACGGCGGCCACTGAGGCACTATCATCAACCAACGATAAAATCTTGCCACCAAAAACGGACTGGTGCTCGTTTAAATCGGGTTGAAAGACCCGGTGGGTGGTCATAATAAGTGTTGCGTTACAGGATACGGATGCTCTTGAATCAGCCATAGAAGCAGTCACCTCATCTGAATTTAGTTATGCCTTCAGTGTAACAGACCGCCACGTTACAGGATTATTAATTTTTCGCAATATCTAGACGAACTTGTAGGGTTGGCAGGGGCCAGTTTGCTATACTTAGCGTAATTAAGGATGGAGGGGTGATCGTTTGAATTATCGTGGTGAACCAATGGACTTACTGCCCACTTTTGACGTGGCCCAGACTTATCCGTTACTGGAATGTACGTTGAGTCTGATGCAGTCAGTTGATGTTGATCGGTTAAAGGCCGCGGTTGTGGCAACCCAGACGGTCGTTCCCCAAGTCCTGGGACGGTATAACTTACGGAAGAATCGGTTTGAAGTTGATGGCTTGGCTAGTGACCAGGTGATTGAAGAATTTACGGCGAGTCACGACCCTGGTCGTGGGCGACTGGATGTGTTGCACGGCCCCCAACTGAAGATTCAGGTCATCCATCACGGAGACTACGATCAGCTACGGTTGTTGATGAGTCGCTTGTTGACGGATGGGGAGGGTTTTAAACACTACCTGTATCTGCTAGCAGCGGCCTATGATGGGACAGATTTATCAAACTTTGTGAATGAACGCAGTAGTCGCCGCATCTTGACGCATTTACGGCGGCCGGACCGCGGGCGACTCGCCGATCTCGCTTTAGCGAGTCAGAAGGCGATGCCGGAACTCGCTGGGGATGTGCACCATCACCGAGGCGAGGCCCTGATTCCCCGGGCCACTAGTAAACGCCTGCGACAACGAGCCCGCCAGCAGGGGGTCACGATGAACGCCGTCTTGTTATCGGCGTATGCCTTGGCGCTGTTTGCCCTTACAGGTGAACGCAAGCTGGTCATCCCTTATCAGGTGGATCTGCGCCTTCAGGGGCCGGTAGCGGCCGCTAACGTGGTTCAGGTGGCCAACCTGACTGGTGAAATGCCAATCCCATTGACGGTGAGTGATGGCGATACCTTGGCGACGTTGGCACAGCGGACCCAACAGACGATCAGCGACCTACGCCAGTCGCGGGCCTACCTATTGCCTTTGATGGAAATCAGACGGTTGAATCGCGCCTTCTCACCGGAAATGATACGGCGGCTGGCCGCTAAACGCCGCCAGCCCGGGGCAGTCTCGTTTGCTAACTTCGGTCACGTGGACCAGACACGGCTCAGTTTTGGTGACATTGCGGTCACGCAGATTTACTTTGCCGGCGCCTACAAGACGATGCCACACTTCCAGCTAACCGTGAGCGCCTATCACAACGCCTGGACATTGGCCTTTCGAATGGTCGGGTCTGAGCCAGATTATCAACTGGGCATTAAAATTTTAAAGAACATGGTGGCTCAGCTCACACAGTGGGGCCAGGAAAATTAAAAATCAGTCTAACCGGTGAAACTTAGCGGCTAGACTGATTTTTATTACTTAAGTGTCGTGACGAGTTTAGGATTGCTGGTAATGTACCCACCGGCAACGCGGTAACGCAACGTACCACCAACCTTGGCGCTCGAACCCTGGGAGTAGTCCCAACCGAGAACCGTGAACACGTGAGGAGCCTTGCGCGAGTAGTGATGGTTACGGGTGGTTAGATTGGCATTGGTGTAGCGATTGATAGTGGCCGTGTTTCTAACCTTCGTTGGCATCTTAACTTGGCTAGTCGTGACCAGCCGGCGGTTAGCGGTGATGTAGTGACCATTTGTCAAACGGAAGCGGGTCACGTGCCCCGTGGTAATAACCTGTTTAACTGTGAGAACTGTCCCTTGGGTATAGTGAATCTGTTTCTTAGCGAGCTGGGCATTGTTATAGCCATTGATTCTCTTAATAGCGATCACGGTAATGTGATCCGGGGTCTTTTGAATAAATTTGGGCGTAACAAATGTCGGTTTGGCGGTGATGTAACCGGTCTTGCCATAAGTATTGGACCCCCGGTTGGTATCGCGAACTTGGTAGCGTGGATTGCCGTTGACGGAAGTTGCCGTGCCAATAATGGTAAAGGTGGGGCGCTTCATCTGGGGCTTTTTGGCAAACCAATGTAGACGGGAAGCCGCCGTGAAGTTGCTGGTTCGATACAGGCCAATCTTGTGTGTGGCAACGACGTCGTAGGGAGCCAGGTCAACGCCCTGGTCCGGATCAGCCTCTGGTATTGATGTCCCTGGTGAGACGGGCGCAATGATTGGCGTAACGGGCTGCCAGACGTAGGTGACATTGGTGGTAATGTCAGATCCGCTTGCGGGATAACGACTCAGGAGGTCATCGGTAGTAATATCTTTTTCTCCTTGGGGATTGTAGTTGAGGTAGCCCTGAGTCGGGTCGTTGTTAATGAAGTCGACCTTGCCAGAACCCACGGCTTGCCAGGTGCCGGTGAAGTCGGTTTGCGGTAGAAAGTCTGGTGTTAAATCAGGTCGCGTCAAGAGTGAGGTTCCGAAGTGAATCTGGGGGCTCAAGGTAAGATGACGTAACTTGTCGGTTCCGGCAAACATGCCCGAAGTTGCGGCAGCAATGGTTGGGGATACACCAAAGTTAGCTAGGTTAGCTGTTTCCAGTGCGGTGTTTTCCTGAAATAAGCCCATACAAGTGGTGATATTTTGAGTAGCCATTTGGGAGAGATCAACATATATTAGTGAGCTATCGCCGGCAAACATATCGTTAATAGTATGATCCGCCGTGACGTTAAATTTTGGGGCCGTAAAGGTGACTAGACTGGGATTGTTGGCAAACATGTACTGGAGTCCAGTTGTACCGTCTACGGCAGAGAGGTCAAGATTGTCTAGGCCACTATAGGTCTTGACGTTGGGCAGTCCCGCAAAGAGGTAGCTGGCGTAGTTGCCATCGCTATTTCCCTTAAATCCTAAATGAATGGGACCGGCTAACTCGATTTTGGTAATAGCATCAATCATGTCAGTGAAGTCAGTGCCAACCAGACTAGTTACTGGATGACCGTCTTCGTCAACTGGCAGAGATGTTCCACCAGTCATGGTCGAATTTTTTAGGTTTTTAATGAGTTGGCCGCTCGTGCTAGTGGCCACAGAATTATTGTCATAATCGCCTAGAAATCCACTATTTAGAGTTAGTATCCCATCCGTTAACGTCCAAGAAACCGGGATCCCACTGGCATTTTGACGAGTCATGACCCCCGCATAGTCGGGGTCCGTGGCAGCCTTGACTGGGAGCGGTGTGGCAATCAAAAACAAACTGAAGATGCCGAGAATAATGCCGAGGCTCAAGAAAAGTGCCCGAAACTTTAACCATGCTTTCATAGAGATCTCCCTCAATCCTATCTTTTAAATGAATAAATAGTAGCAATAAATAAAGCGCTTACACCATTCATCATAACACATGATTAACGATAAATTCCGATATCGTGATTTAGTTCACAAATTCAATTTACATAATTGGGCAGTGGTGACTAATGACGTTTAGAAACGGTCATCCAACCAATAAAAAACGACCACCAATCGGTGATCGTTCGGGGAGTTATTTCATAAAATTGTTAAACTTCCGGTGTATGTTTTTCTTGATAAGTGACCAGACCCAAGGCCCCTTCGGAACAAACGAAGAGCATGATAGCCATGGCCGCGTAGGATTGACCGGATAGGCCGACCAATGGGGATGCGAGACCCCCACAGGCGTTCTGCGCCAAACCAATCACGGCTGAGGCCCCACCAGCATTGCTGGTGGCACGGTCCATGATGAGGGTTACCGTGAGGGTCAGAAGTGCTCCGATGAGGACGACTAGAATCAGAATGAAGACGCTGACGACCCAGACGTTGGCTGGAAATAGCAAGGTCCCCACTAGTAGCGCACTGAACCCAGAGGCAAGTGATAGGAAGAGCGTCACCTGTTGGCGATTGGTGAAGCGTTTGGCCAACTGTCCTGGCAGGTTACTGCCGACGACGATTCCCAGGCCATGAAAGGCATACAGGAGACTAAACATCTGCGGGGCCATACCGAAGCCCGTTTGAAAGACAAACGTCGAAGCCGAGATGTAACTGAAGAGGGCCCCGTAGACCAGGCCAGTTGCGAGAATCAACGGCCAGAAGGCGGGTTTGACCACCAGCTGGGCCATCGACGTCAGTGAGGCGTGGAAGCCACCAGTTTGACGCTGGTCAACTGGCAGAGATTCCTTGAGTCCTAAGGCGACAGCCAACGCAATGACCCATCCAATTCCGGCCAATAACATGAAGATGGCTTGCCAGTCTACGTAGTGAATCATAAAGCCCCCGATAATTGGAGCAATGATGGGGAACACCCCATTCACCGTATTGAGCAGGGCATAGAAGCGGGTCAGCCGTTTCCCCGAGAAGAGGTCGCGGGCCACGGCTCTAGCCATGACCTGGCCGGTTGCCCCGGCTAATCCTTGAATGAAGCGGAGAATAATAAGTAACGTAATCGACTGAATAAAGGCCATAGCCAGCGAGACCAGGCCGAAGATAATGAAGCCCGCGATGAGTGGCCGCCGTCGTCCATATTGGTCCGATAGGGGGCCGGCAATGAGTTGGCCCAAGGCCAGACCAATCAGGCAGGCCGTGATGCTGAGCTGCATGAGCGAGGCGCTGGTGCCGAATTGGGTACGCATCTGGGGCAGGGCCGGCAGATAGAGGTCAATAGCCAACGGACCGGTCGCACTGACTGTCCCTAAGAGGAGGGTCAGCCAGAGTTGGCGGCGCCGTGTAAGAGTAGGATTCAAATAGGTCAGCCCTTTCATATCATAGTAAGTCGTGGTTAGTATGTAAGTTGGCACGTATGCTTCATTATTGACGGAAATTCGGGAATTTGCAAGGTGGTTCTTACGGTCAGTTGGCAATTCCATATCAAATGGATTAAATTCGCGGAAAGCGGGGGTATTTTTTCCGTGTAAATGGTAAGATTAGAAGCGACCGCTAAACTGGGAGATGGGACAAGTTCCCGGAGTGGTGTATGATGATAACAAATATAAACTAGTTGAGAAATAAGGAGTGCCAGTATGAAAGTCTTAAAGGAAGTTGCCAGTTGGCTCATCCCCATCATTATTGGGTTAGCCATTGCTGGAGCACTGAAAGCATTTGTCTTTACCCGTGTCAGAGTGGATGGGCCTTCCATGGAGCCCAACCTGAATAACAACGAAAAGGTCTTTGCTTTGAAGCAATCCAAGGTCAAACACCTGAGTGTCATCGTTTTCGATGCCCATGGTGAAGATCCTTCGGCCAAGGTTAAAACCAACTATGTCAAGCGGGTCATTGGTTTACCTGGTGACAAGGTTAGCAGCAAAAACGGGTACATTTACGTTAATAACAAGAAGATTAAACAGTCTTTCATCAGCGATAGTGAACGAACTGCCGGCACTGGGAATTGGACGCTGGCTAGCTTGCAGAAGACCTATCACTGGGGCAGTGGGACCACGGTTGTGCCTAAGGGTCGGTACTTTGTCTTAGGGGATCACCGGAGTGTTTCCAACGATTCTCGTTACTGGGGCTTTGTCAAGAAAGATAAGGTCTTAGGCGTGGTTAAGGTGCCAGTCTGGGCTTCTAGCAAGACGAAACGGGCCAATGTGAATTCACTGGCTTACTAAAATTAGAAGGTCCTGAGACAAAAGTCTCGGGACCTTTTTGCGTTTTGAATATCTATAGTCGAAACGTGGGACAACAGGCAGTCAACTCCATTTAACCCCGATAGATAAACAATCCAAGACCGAGATTATTCGTCTATCGACGTTAATGCTCATTGACTAACCGCGTTTTTTCCCACTCTTTTTGGTTTTACCCTTTACGTCAAGCCAATAGCGGGACTAAACTAATCGCATAAAAGTTTTGAAAGTTGGAGATGAGTCGTCATTAAAAATTCAATGCAACAACGTTGGCTGGCGCTGATCCTGGGATTAGTGGTCAATGCCTTTGGCAACGGTCTCTCGGTAGCCTCGAACATGGGAACGAGCCCTTGGACAGCGTCTGAGGTTAACTTGAGTCACTGGCTCGGCGGCAGTGTCGGCCTATGGATCGCCATTATTAGTAGTCTAGCGGCGGTCGCCAATCAATTTCTGATTCGTCGTTGGGATCCCCGTCGCCTATTTGGGGAGATTGGGTTCATTCTCTTCTTCAGTTCATTCGTGGATCTCTTCGTTGGGCTCTTCGATCGGCTGGGCATCATGCGATTGAATGCAGGGGTTCGCCTGTTGCTGGCCCTTACTGGGATTTGTATCTTCTGTACGGCTATTTCGCTCTATCAGCGGGCCAACTTGGTGATGCATCCTAACGACGATACCACCAATATTCTTCGATTCCTGTATTGTCATGGGAATGTTGTGAAGGCGCAACTGTTGAGCTTTACGCCACCGGTCGTGATTATTCTGGTGAGTTGGCTGAATACCCATCAATTGTATGCTGTTAACTGGGGAACGCTGTTTACGTTACTCTTCAATGGGGTCCTGATTGGCCTGGCAGATCGCCTCGTTTGGCCGCGGCTCCATCATAATTTTCAGACGAAATCGACGGGGATGACGCCCCATTCAGCAGCTTGACTTTTAAGGATATTTAGAATATGCTTGCGCACGTAATTAGAGTAAGGGAGGTGGTGGCATTGGCTACCACGAGGAATGATTCGGATATTATTAAGTGGTTGTCGATTGCCAACCGCTATACGAGAATCGCACTAGACCGGTGTTTACAGCCGTATCGGTTGAATGCCAGTCTGTATTATTATATTTTGAGATTGTACGAGCAGCCTCGCCTGACGCAGGACAAGTTAATCAGTATGACCTACCTGAATCCCAGTAATGTGACGCGGGCGGTCAACCAGTTGGTAGACCTGGGCTATGTCCGTAAGCGACAGTCTAAGGCGGATAAACGCGTCTACGAGTTGTCCCTGACCAAACGGGGGAAGCGGATTTATCCCGATATCTTACGCCTGCGGCAGACGGTGGCCGATGACCTGCTGGCGAAATTTCCAACGGACCAGCATGATAAACTGGTTGCGGCTATTCGGCAAGTGGCCTTACAGGCTGTGGCTAATGAAACGGTCACGGATCAAGATTAAGTTGTAGTAGGGGGACTGGGACAGCTGTCCGGGTCTCTTTTGTTTTCCCACTTTTTTAGAGATAACTCCCCGTTGCGTCCGCTACCGGAAAGCGGTAGAATGAATTCATGCTTTATTATGAGATTTTCATGAGATTTCTCATGAAACAGGAGAGAGGAGTTATTTTATGCCAGAAACGCAAACGAATTATCCTTTAACGGCGGCCGAAATTGCGGCCTTACATGCTGATTTACAGACACAACCCGCTCACGATGTCATTGGGCGCGCCGTCATTAAAAACGGGGTCTTAGCGGCTGCTGAGGATCCACAAGCTGTCACGCGATTAAACCGGACCTTTTCCGTTGAACTCGATACCGGGAAAGTCGCCAACCAGAAACACTCTGGTCGTTGCTGGCTCTTCTCCGTATTAAACACGATTCGCCACCAATTCGCGGCCCAATACAACGTAAAAGACTTCGAATTATCTCAGAGTTACCTTTTCTTCTGGGATAAAGTAGAACGGGCCAATATGTTCTACGCCAACATTTTGAAAACAGCTGACCGGCCTCTTGATGACCGCGAGGTGGCCTACTACCTGAGCCGTCCCGACGATGACGGTGGCCAATGGGCCATGGGTGCGGCACTGGTTCAAAAGTACGGAGTGGTGCCTACCAGCGTCATGCCAGAATCCTTCAGTGCCAACAACACCACGGCCTTTGCAGCGGCCTTAAACTTGAAGCTGCGCAAGGATGCCTTACATCTTCGCCAGTTAGTTGCCGATGATGCCAGTGAGGCTGACATTGCAGCCGCCCGGAAGGCAGCCTTGAAAGAAGTTTACCGGATGGCGGCCTATGCCTTCGGTGAACCACCAACCACCTTTGATTTAGAATACAAAGATGACAAGCAAGGTTACCACCGAGTTCCGGGCCTCACGCCTAAGGACTTCTTCGACCAGTACTTCGACGTCGACTTAGATGACTACGTGGTGCTGTCCAACTCACCTGACAAGCCTTTTGATCACTTCTACAGCCTGCCTAGCCAGGATAACGTCGTTGGTGGGAAGAACATTACCTTCCTCAACGAACCGATGGACGTGTTGAAGAAAGCCGCCAGTGCGAAACTCCAAGCCGGAGAAGCCGTGTGGTTTGGGAATGATGTCCTCCAACAGATGAGTCGGGAACGAGGCTTCCTCGATAGCCAACTTTATCGGACGGCGGAACTCTTCGGGGTTGATCTGAGTCTGAGTAAAGCTGACCGTCTCGCTACCCATGAGGCCGAGGTGACCCACGCGATGACCTTGACCGGGGTTGACCTGGTTGATGATGAATCGACCCGCTGGAAAGTTGAAAACAGTTGGGGCGAGAAGAACGGCGACAAAGGGTACTTTGTCATGACCGACGAGTGGATGGATGATTTCGTCTACGAAGTCGTCGTGCACAAACGCTTCCTGACCGCTGACCAACAAGCTTTGTTGGCCACGACGCCAGAGGTTTTGCCTGCTTGGGATTCCTTACAATAGTCAATAAAACGATAATCGCCGAGTGTCTGGTGATTATCGTTTTTTGCTGGGGAGAGGGATGTCGATTGTGCTACACTAAATGGAAAAGATTAAGAAGGTGACAGGATGGCCCGTGTAACTAATGACACCATTATTAAAACGGCCGAGGCGCTTTTAAAAAATAATGAAACGGTGACCCTCGCTAAGCTGGCTGAGAAATTAGACATTACGCATCCGGCGCTCTATAAGCATTTTAAAAATAAAGATGAACTCTGGACGGCCGTTTTGACGAAATGGTTTACCACCGAAGTTTTTAATCAGATTGACGTGACGCAACAGACGGAAAATTCCAAGTTAGCGTTGCGGGACTGGTTGTGGCAGTTCGTGACGCTTAAAAAGAACATCTATAATCAGGACCCGAGGATGTTCGCGTTGAATACCAAATATATCGACGAACGGCCGTTGGTTTTACGCGAGTTGCTTCAAGGTTCCTACGCCCAGATCAATGACATCATGGGCTATGACGATCCGACTCATTTAAAAGCCGAGGCGATTATGTCGGCCTTTGCCATCTTCACGGTACCGAGTTTTAAGGAAACGTGGAACGACCCGGACTATGGGGATCGGTTTGACGCTATCTGGCGGTTAATCGAAAAGGGTCTGTAGTCGGGGCGTAAATTAAAATCGGTCAACACCACCTGTTGTTACCCAGGGCTGTTGACCGATTTTTGATTTGATTTTAGGTTTAACTATCGTGATGGAATGGCCGGTGATGAGCTAGTGGCCGAGGGCGATCATCGGCGTGGTGGCCGGGACGTAGCTGGTTAAGTTGTTCCAGCTGGAGCTGCTTCGTACGTTCTCGTTCGATTTGGAGTTGCTTCTTGAGTTGACGAGTCTTCCAATAACCGTGAATAATTACCGTGGCGGGCAGAACTTCCATGAACAGGGTCGCGGGGATCAGCCAAGGATTCTCAGTCACGAGGGCTTTCATATCATCGTGGTGAGTGGCTAGTGGTTCGGCAACATCTGTTATCAGTTTATGCTTTAACATCAGCAATCACACTCCTTTGACTCATCATAACCCAAAGGGGCGGCCCTGTCAGCCAACCTGTTCCACGTGAAACAGCATTAACGCCGGTGCCAATAGCTCAACAGGTGTAAGATGCTGAGAACAGCGGCGATTCCGAGAACGACCGTTTCCAACATGGGGATGATTCCCAGATGGCGATAGTATTCGTAGGCGAGGATGCTCCCCGTAACCACAACGCCACCGATCCAGGCCAATAATTTTTGCATTTTAATGGGGCACCTCCTGCGATCTCAGTCACGAAAAAAGCCCGGAAACATCCCGGGCTCAATGATTCATTGGTTATTCAGCAACCTTAACCAACACGGCCTTCGTCACGTCTTCGTCGACGTCACGGGCGATGTGATAGCCGGCAACCTTCAAGTGGGTTGCCTTGTTCTTGCCCGTCAGGGTCGTCTTAACCGTAAACTTCTGGGTCATCGGAATATCCGACAGCT
This sequence comes from Levilactobacillus paucivorans, assembly GCF_001437125.1. Taxonomy (GTDB): domain Bacteria; phylum Bacillota; class Bacilli; order Lactobacillales; family Lactobacillaceae; genus Levilactobacillus; species Levilactobacillus paucivorans. The sequence goes on from NZ_JQCA01000043.1 coordinate 156,482, forward strand.
TCCCCTTAAAGGAGATTTCAGTTTTTTGACCCTTGGTCTTAAACGTCGTGGCCAACGTGCCTTCTTTGTTGAGGGCATCGGCCTTCTTAGCCGCGCTGAAAGTCTTGTAGAACTTATTAACGTTGTAGACGGTGACCTTGCCGTCCTTGTTAAACTTGTAGGCTTCTAGGCCAGAATTGCTCTTGGCGTTGACCGAACCGGTCACATACCAAAGTTGTTTGGACTGAGTCAGGGTAGACTTCACGTCAGCCTTCTTAGTGGTTTTGTTTTTAAAGCTTGCTTGTTGGGTACTGCCTGAGTCACTACTCTTACTGCTGCAACCCGCTAGGCCAATGGTTAAAATCGCCAGTAAACCTAGGGTGGCAGTGAACATCCGGGACTTCTTCATTATCCAATCACCTCATCTAAAAATGATAACAGTTTTTACAGTAACGTACAAATGGTGCCATTTTATGTATGTGTCAAGTTTTCCTAGGTGCCTTATAATCAACCAAATATTTATACACAAT
>NZ_JQCA01000044.1 GCF_001437125.1 Levilactobacillus paucivorans
CCACAAACAACAGCACATCTTTAACGCCCTGCTTGATCAAGGTTCCCAGCAGTTCAGTCCAGATTCCAGTCGATTCCGTTGGCGCCACTTGGTAGTTCAGCACTTCTTTCGTACCATCTGGACGAATGCCAATCGCAATATGAACGGCTTCTTTTTGAACGGTATCCCGCTTTAACGGCAAGTAAGTGGCATCTAAGAAGATGGCCGCATATTGTGAAGCCAGTCGACGTTGCTGGAAAGCTTGAACCTGTTCATTGACGGCTTTAGTCATGTTGGAAACCGTGGCTTTGGAGTAGTGAGCACCGTACATTTTCTCAATGAGTTCGGCAATTTCAGCAGTGGTAATTCCCTTGGTATACAACTGAATGACCGTTGTTTCTAAATTATCACTGTGCCGACCGTAGGCTGGCAAGGTATGATTTTTAAACCGGCCATTGCGATCTCGAGGAATGGTTAAGTTAAGTTGGCCGTACTTCGTATCAAACGAGCGCTCATAACTGCCGTTGCGGTTATTACCAGTGTTAATCCCAGCGTATGAGTAGCGTTCGTAACCCAAAAACTCTGCCAATTCGGTTTGAAGCAGCTGGTTAATCGCAATTTCGAGGTGGTGACGAAAAACTTCGTCCAAATCTTGCTTTTGGGCTAGTGCAACGATAATTTCTGTGGTAAGTTCATTCATGGGGAATGCCTCCTGTGATGTTTTCTGTGATTACTAAATATCATAAGGGAATGCATTCCCTATTTCTATACAATTCAGAAATCTTTTATGCATTTACACAAGATATTTTACGCTCTC
>NZ_JQCA01000045.1 GCF_001437125.1 Levilactobacillus paucivorans
CAACAGACTGCCATTGAAAGATTCCGGGCTTGTTCGGATTAAACTTGTAATTTGCCTCATGAATAAACGCATTTTGTTTAATGGAACCGTCCGGATTAAAGATATCGGTTTGTTTTAGGCACATGACGTCACTGACTCTTAGTAGCGTAGCTTTACCAACTTGAAAAATTGTATAGTTACGACGGCCAGCTTTAAAATTATTGAGTAACGTATCTTGAACTTCCTTGAGAATATTTGAATCTTTGATTGGTAAGACAACTTGTTGCATAGTCTTTTCTCCTTTTCTTGAGATATTAAAGCAGTTATGTTATTATTTTTGTAAGGAAAAAGTAAGGAGATGATATTGTGAGTGCAGGTAATGTAACTAAGGTTAGCTCGAAGATCACAAGTAAAAATCAGATTACAATTCCTAAAACAGTACGTGAACTGTTAAAAGTTCGGTCTACTGACACAATTGAATGGCAGATTGAACCAAATGGTAAAGTAATGATTGTTCGTAGTAAACCGGATCTATGGCAACTTGTTGATGAACAAGAAAAAAAGTTTGGAAATCTCAGTACGATAGAAGTTGATTGGGGTAAAGACGTAGAAAGCGAAGACTTTGATTAATGAAATTAAAACAAGGAGCGATTTTATGGATTAATTTAGATCCGGCTAAAGGCACTGAAACTAAGAAAAAGCGACCGTGTTTAGTTGTCAGCAACGATCACTATAATCGCTATTTTAATACGGTGCTAGTTGTGCCAATCAGTACCTCTGACAAATATCGTACCCAAGAAAAGTATGCTAAATCGCCGTTATTTATCAGGATAGATAACGGGAAAATTCACGGGACAGCGTTATTGCAACATGTCCGTGCTGTCGATCCAACAAAACGATCAGATGGCGAAGTTGTGGCCACTTTATCTCAGCAAGAAATTAGTTCGATTAGTACAAAGGTCCAACAATTTTTTTAAAAAGCAGATGTTATTTATTGATAAAAACAAAAAATAGCCCCCAATGTCTACATTATAGATATTGGGGGCTATTTTAACAATGTTTTCGAGGGGCTATTTGATAGAAATGGACCCTGTAAGTTCTAATTTTCTTTCTTCAAAGCAAGATAATCAGTTGGTTCAAAACTAAAATATTGTTCTAGATTGCCATGATACTTCTCTAATTTTGCTTCCCTATTAATATCGTAAACACGATATAGCCAATATGATGAATTATCCTCTTTAGCGTATTGGCGTTCATTTTGAGAAATATAAAACGGTATATTCTCTGAATCAGTAGTTGTTTTAACTTCAATATGCTTTTCAGAACCATCGGGATTAAAGGAAAGAATGTCATACCCTAAACCATCTCCCTGAGTAACAGAGACTTGTTCAACCTTTGATTGAAGTTTCTTGTTTCCTTGAAGCTGACTCTTTTCATATTCTACAACATATCGCTCCCCCTTTAAGCCTGTTATTTTATTAGATTTTGACTGTTGATCATAATCACATTTAGTAGGTGTTTTTTTGTATTCGTTATTTTTATGTTTATTGGTAATTACTGATTTCGAAAGAATATATTTATTACTTAAATCAATATCCTTAGTATTAATAAGCTTACTTTTTAGTTCTTCTAAGCTTTGAATCATAAGCGCAAGATCATCTTCCATTTTTTGATTATCTGGAAGGTTGTTAGCATTATACTCAACACTCATAATATTGCCTAGTTCATAACCTCGTGGCAATGATGTTCTATATCGTTTTAATGGGTTAATTAAATGGATTTCCTTAGTATTAAAGGTGTTCGAGGTTAGTTTTAGATTCTTGCGCCAATAGTTTGAAACGGCTTTAATTTTAGTTTGCCCTATTTTAGTACCAAATTCATTATGATAATATGTCCATCCTTGTGCCAGACTAAGATAAACCTTAGACATATCCTCAGCAAAAAGATATGCAATATCGATACCCTCAGTTGCTGAAGTTGATATATCAGTATCGAATAAAACAATCCACGGAATAATTGCCCATCGTCCATTCCCTACAGAAGACTTAATATCATAATTAAAATGAAAACCTGTCCGCTTTATATATGATTCTATATATCGTTTGGGTTCTGTTCTAAAATAATTAGCTAACCGATTATTTTTAAAAGATGTTTGTTTAGCATTTTGATATTGATTGAGAGTTTTACTTATTATGGTTTTTAAGTCATCCATAGCTTTTCTCCTTATAAATTACCCTGATGGAAATGGTGGGAATTAAAAGTCGTCTTTATTAATCTCATAAATTGGAAATTGATTGATGGTTTTTATACCAACCTTATATTTAATTATTAGTTTAGCCAATTGTTCACCGTCAATAACTTTTATATGTAGACGTTTAGCGGATATTAAAGCATCTTGAGTGTAGGATGAAGTAGTTATAAAGACACCACTATTACTATTTCCTGCACTTCTTTCCTGAAGTGCTCCACTAAAACTTTGGATGGTTCTAGAACCTACAGAATTTGATTTAGCGTATCTTTTAACCTGGATGTATATATTTTGTAGCCCTAATGCATCTTGTTGGATAACTCCATCAATTCCACCGTCTCTAGTTGCTTGCGTAGTTATTGCCTGACCATCAGTTCCACAATACCCCATCACTTATTAATTCTAGACCCTAAACAAACATCTTTTGTAAAAAGCCTTTTTTCTGTTCTTTCAACAAATCTAACTTACGTTGTTGAAGAGTGATGGTTTGGTCAAGTTTTTTGAAAAATGAACCCACTTTAGCTTGCTCGTCTTTGTTTTTTGGCAAAGTTATCAGTAAGTCTTTAACAATTGAGCCGGATAAATTCCCTTGGCCACCTTGTAGATAAGTTGAGATGATGGTTTCTTTTTGTTTTTTTAGCCACTGAACAATCATGTAAGGATCGTCACCTTTAGTTGGACGGATAGCTAGTATAGCTTGGTTAATTGCCCCGTTAATTCTTGAAATACTCGTTTCACCACTGGTTGCGCCATATAGAGCATAAAGAATATCACCGATCCCTACCATCTTTGCTGACGAGTTATTTAACCCAGCATCTGTGATAAAAAGCTCTGTTGAATCTGATGAGATTTCACCCGAACGGATAAACGGAATTTCACCGCCATAGTATTCAGCTTTCCCTGCGGTCGGAGTTCCACCAGAAAAAGAGTCTGTGATAGCACCCAACTTACGCTGTTCCCAATCGTCAGCAAACCCTGCAAATCGCGATTCAGGAACTTTTGCGCCATTTTTTGGAAACATTTTTTGCAAGTAGCCTTTTTTCTGTTCCTTAAGCAAATCTAACTTACGCTGATGAAGAGCGATAGTGTCGTCTATACTTTGGAAAAATGCCCCTATTTTTTGTTGTTCTGAAAGTTTGGACGGTACATGAATTTCAATATTTGATAAATCACTTGAATTAATCGCTGGATAACTAGTCCCTGTACTTCTATCTAAAACATGTTGAACAAATTGCTTGTTTTGAACACTATTTAATAAAAAATAGCTATCAATGTTAGGACGCATTTGAGCATAACCAGTTGAGAAAACATAGTTATCATAAGGCAAATCATATAAATAGTTATTCATTTGATATGGGCGAACCGTCTGATAAAACACATCGCCTTTTTGTGCAAGACGCTGTGCCCTTGAAGGTGCTTGATCTTTAGATTCAGTTCTATGCGAGATCATTTCAGTCCCTACAACGCTTTCTAAGTCTACATACTCAAATTCATCTGGAAGAACTGTTTTAGGACTTGAATTTACACTTTAAGTGCAACACTAATTAAATAAAGAATGGCCCATGGCCA
>NZ_JQCA01000046.1 GCF_001437125.1 Levilactobacillus paucivorans
CCGGTGCTTACGATAAACTGCTTCGCCAGTTTCCGCCAGATATGACTGTTCGAAGATACGAGTATTAGCGTTAATCTGTGTTGTTGTCCCCCGTCTTAATTCACGCGAAATCGTACTGGGATTACGATGAAGAGCCTTGGCAATCCGGCGGATGGACCAATCTAAGCCCCTTAGGGCTTCAATTCGACCACGTTCAGCTAAATTGAGTTGGTGATACTGATTAGATATGATATTCTTAATTCGGGTCATGAAGATACCTCTTTCTTGTTTGTG
>NZ_JQCA01000004.1 GCF_001437125.1 Levilactobacillus paucivorans
TCTATACAATTCAGAAATCTTTTATGCATTTACACAAGATATTTTACGCTCTCGAAGCTTGCTAACTCAGGTAAGTCAGCTGACTACTTCTGGGCATACCGTACGACTACTACCAACAAGGGTGCCGTTTACTACAAGGTAGTTTCTATGAACGGTAAGTACCGTGGTTACGTTTACGGCGGTAAGAAGAAGGGGACTTTCGCCGGCGGTATCAAGAAGTCTTATACGACGAAGACTGCTGACATGCCTTCAACGACGACGATGTACTTCGCTAAACCAGGTACCCAAAACGTTACATGGTCAGCTCCTCGTTACACCCAATACGGTGCTTCTGCTAAGGTTAGCGACACGACACCATACGCTACCGATGAATTAACGGTAACTAAGGCTGTTAAGAAGTCTCGTGAAGGAACGCTCTACTACTACGTTAAGGACGCTAAGAACCCTTCAGTAGATGGTTACATCTACTACAAGGCTTTGACGGCTACTAAGCCATCTACTGTCTTCAACGACAAGACCGACGTTAAGGTTAACTTCAAGACGGCCGATGGTACTGACGTTAAGTCAACGACCTTGACCGGTTTGAAGGATGCTAAGGGCGTTGTTTCTACCGCTACTGGCACCGACGTTACTGCCGATGCTAAGGGACAAATCACTGCGGTCGACTGGGCTAAGACTGCTTTGAAGGGTACTGGGTACACCTTCACAGCTACTGATACCATGAATGCCAGTGCTTTATCTAACATCAAGACTGGCGACACGGTTACCTTATACGTGGTTAAGAACCAAAACGCTGACACTAAGATCAACTTCTACGGTTACAAGGGCCAAGTTAGTGGTTCTGACGCTTTGACTGTTTACGGTGGCAAGACGGCTTCAGCTACGACTGTTGTCTTCCCTTCAGTAGCTAATGCCTTCACTGGTACTGCAGACACTGCCTTCACTGCTAGTGATGTTGAAGCTTACTTGACTACTAACGGCTTGAAGACGCTTAACACGCCTTCATACGAAGTTAACGGCAAGCAAGTTTACACGCAATACACGTTCAAGAATGCCGAAGATGGAACTTACGGCAGTGCTAAGAACGCGCAAGTCTTCTACACGTCAACTGTTAAGGAAGGCAAGTCCCCGGTTGATGCCGCTACGCCTGTTACACCAGCAACACCAAACACTAGCTACGTTGGCTAATCCTAACTAAATCTAATCTAAAATACCCTCACCGAATTTTTCGGTGAGGGTATTTTAGTACATATTCTGTTTTATCTCAGTGAGGGAATGTGACTTTAGGAAACCGGACAGAAAGTTATCAATTTTAGTTGGAAATCCATCAAAATATGGACCAAATTATTTATTAATATATAAATATAACTGACAACAATCAATCAAAATCAATTTTAATCCCCCTAAAGTCGTGTCTAAGCCCCCTACGCTCGAGACACTGGTAAGTTCTCCTGATAATCGGCTAACTGCTGGGAGATCGCCTGATAGAGGTCAGGAGCCATTAAGAAGGGGGTGAGGTTGTCCGTGTGCAGGCGTGCATTGAGTTCGGCAATGACTTTGGTCGATGTTGGTATCCGGGCGGCCTCAATCTGCCAGTAGATGATTGGGGCGACGCCATAGCGTTGGCTAGCGGCGGGGATTGACGCGCCGTCGAAGTCTTTGCGCAGGACCCGCAGAATATCGGCGTAGCTATTGCGGTCGGCCTTGTCGGTCATGCTGACGATCCCATAGCTTTGGGAGAAAGCCGTAGTGTCGGGCCAGTCGATCTCTTCGCCCAGGTCGGTGTTACGAAGTTCCTTGTTTTTACGGAGTCCTTCTTTGAAGAGCGTGGTGGTTAGGTCTGGGTCCATCTGGTACTCATCGAGCAGGTCAAGCGTGAGGCCGTAAGTCAATAGAATCAGCGCGAGACGGCTACGGCTGGGCCGGGGGAGTTTATCGTCCTCGAGGGCTTGCAGGTACCATTCGGGGATGTCGAGGTTACTGGCGACGAAGAACACGGGAACCCCATCTCCGGGAATCAGACGAATCAAGGTCAGCACTTTTCCTAATGAATTCACGATGTCTTGCGGTTCTTGCATGATAGCCAATCCCTCCATTTTTGCTGAGTATACCAGGAGAATGCGAGAGTTGGGTGAAGATTGGGTGAGAAAACGGATTTAAATTGTATAAAATGGACTATAGTTCGTGTATAACCCGCATAATAATTGTTGGTAGACATCGTTTAGACCGCTTTGTGTCAGTTATTACGTTGATATTTCTTTTTTTATACAAGCTGAGTATATATCTTGCTATCATTCGTGTTTCATGCCATTATGTACGTGGGTAGGGACCAACCCTGGTAAAGCATTTAAGAAGCCAAAATGACCATTGGAGCATGCTATTGAAGAGTTCAACTCTTAGTCACATCAAGGGTCTTCGGCCCGAGATGAAACAACAGGTTCAAGAAACTGGCGTCCTAGATTTTACCAAGTTAAGACTTGAAGATGTGATTGATGAGTATCCTGGTACCAGTAGTGATTTTGATTGGCCCAACATTATCTTTGTCAAGAACATGAGTACCACGCGGCAACAGCGCCAAGCCATCGTCTGGGTTAATGACCATATCTTTAGAACGGATATGAGTCCTACCAAGGTAATTAACAAGGGACGCGCGGCTGCCGGGCATATGAAGCTTGATATGGCTATTGCGGCGAAGAAATACCACCTGACGCAACCCTACCCAGTCGTTGTCGGCCGTTTCCTAATGGTCCCAACCGATAAACCTCAGAAGGGCGGTCACCATAGCTGGATCAATGGCCACTTTGTTGACGAGATTAATTCATTTGGCGTCAAAGGGAAGGTCAGGATCCAGTTAGAGAATGGAATGGAGATGATTGTTTGCGATACCAAAGACAGACTATGGACGCATATCAACGAGGCCCGGGACCTGTTCAAGGCCCAGTCACGCAGACAAGACTTCGCCGACAACCAGCATCATAACGACAAGCAGTTCGACTATGTCATGACTTCCGAGGAAGTCATAGCGGACCGGCTGGAGGAACATGTTGGGTTAGCCAAAGGTCTTTTGTCTAAGGTTGGCCTGGTTTTTCCAGACGAAGAGGTCGAAGAACTGGTCCGTCAAGTCCTCGATGGGGATACCCGTAAATACAGGTACGGGGACGAGCGCGACGTAGCGGAGTAACAGGTCTCAGCGACGCTGACAATGCCGGTCATATTAGTTTGGTAATAAAGAAATTTGGCTAAGATGTGATTTGTTTATAATATAGTCAGTTATCTATGGTAGGATGTTTAGGGGCGGTAACTTTAAGGGATTATGCTTTTTACCCATGAATCGCCAACTACCTATGACTATGTTAAGGACTACCGGTGCGGCATATCACCGGGTCACGAGGAGGAAGAGCATCATGATGGAAGCCAACAAGTTGGCCGTGGACGTCGACCGGATTCACCAGTTGAATTCGCTCCTGCGTCCCTTTATCAAGCGACCGAGCAGTGGAGATGCAATTACGTTTGAACAGTACCGGATTTTACATGAACTCGCGACGGAAAAGATCAGCACCAGCGAACTTTCCCGGCGGTTGAACGTCGGCCAATCAATGGTGTCGATTCAGATTAGCCGGTTGTTAAATGGTGGGTTCATTCAGGATGAAACGTTGCCAACCGATCGCCGCTACCATGTTTTTCAAATCACGGCCAGAGGTCGGAAGGTTGAAGAACACGTTAGTGATGTGCTGGTCGAAGAACTCCCAGAGCTCATGCGACAGATCGCTGGCGTTATTGACGCCGAATAAACTACTCAAAAAAATCTCTGTTCCGCGCAGAGGGAGGTGCCGTTGCTGACACCTCTTTTATTTTGGTCTTGAGTTGGTGGTGGAAACTGCACGCCTGCGGCTGACAGGGATTCCGCCTGCTGTGGGGACGCTTCAGCCCTCTGGGCTTCTCGCTCGATTTGAAGCCCCGTAAGGGGCACGGGTCTTCAAAGTCGCCCATGGTGTAAGGCCGGGAAGGACCTAGCACCCGGCCTTACACCCTCGTCACGGCCGGCTCCACCCTGTCCTCCTCCGGCTAAGATTGACCGTAACCAAAACAATGTGGGCGGAGTCGTCCGTCACAGGAATGTCAGACACGTCATGTGAGGTCGTTGTGAACTGTGATGTAATCTTGCCAGCTTGTGCTCCCTATCAGCCGTGAGGGGACCGGCTAGGGGGCTCAGCGGTGTCGTTGTTGTTAGTGGGGGTGATCTTCCGCCACTTACAACAAGGCCGGCTTTCGAGACCGCACTGTGGCTCGAAAACGTGCCCACTGCGTTCCAGCCCCCTAGCTGGTCCCCGGTAAGGCGAGAACTAAGCGCATTGTCGGCAGTCTTGGTCTGAACCAACCCAGAACATACGAAAAAGGGAACGTGGCCGACGCCACATTCCCTTGCCTAACGTACTATTCTGCTGCTTCTAAAGGTTCGTCTTCTTCGGGTTCATCCATTGGATTACCCTCAGCGTCGACCAATTGAAGTTCTGTATGGCGAATCACAACGAGGTCGCCAAAGGAGTCGATTTTATCGGTTTCTTTCTTTGACAGTTGGTCTGGTTCAACCTTAACTATCGCAGAGTGTTCATACATCTTGGTAATGGTGCCGTAGAATGAATTTGAGAAGAGCTCGGTCTTTTCGCAAAAGACGCGATCGTTTTCATGTAATGCCACAGCAATCGTCCCCCTTAAAAGTAATTTATAAAAGAATAAAGGCTGCGGGCCTAAAAGTCAAGGCTTTTTGAAGAAATAATTTCAAAAAGTGAATTGTTTAGCACCTTATTTAGTATGCCGTTAACTGAATAGAACCTAGTGGCGCAACTGATCGATGCGTTCCTGAGTTGCCAAGGCATCTAATAGTTCGGTTTGTTTGGCAACCTGGGCGGTGAAGTCTGTTAAGAAGGTCAATTCGAGGTCACCGAGCGGGCGCTGTTGTTGCGCGGCATCGAGCAAGGCGTCGACCTGACTGTGCAGGGCCTGGTTGGTGGCCAGGAGGTCACGGAAGGCCGGGGTGCCACTGAGACCCTCGGCAGCGGGGGCCACGGTCCGGGTGACTCGCTGAGGTGTCGTGGTGGGTTGCGTGGCCTTAGGCTGGCTCGTGGCAACCTTGACGGCCGGGGTAACGGTTGGGGCCGGCGTGTTGTCGGGTTCGCCATCGAAATAGTAGAAGACTTGCCGTGGCTTGCGGGCAGCCTTCTTGATCCGGTGGTCAACGGAAGGGGCCGCGGAGACGGCACCCATGACCGCAGAGTTGGCGTAGCCGAGGGCCACTAATTTTTGACGTAGGCTGACCGCTCTAATCCCGCGAATCCCGGGGAACTTTTCCTGGAAGACGACTTCCGTTTCTGCTGGATCTTGAAGCCAGCTGATAATCTGTTGGCGAATCTTTGCCGCCTGACTGTTTTTCGTGTTTGCCATTGTAGGACATCCATGCGTGTAGTTATTGTTAAATAGTATAGTCTTTATTGGGTGAACCTGCTGGCGGGCCGTGGGCCATCGCTAAGCACTAGTCCCATTGAAGCATGTTTGCCCCGCACAGACAAGGGTCAGCTAAAATGAGAGGGCGATTGGGATTTCGCTCCTGACTGATCTTTTCAGGGTAAGTATGGTACAATCGAAGTACATAGAGGAATTATCTGGTGATGCCAAGCGTGTTCGACGTTTGGTAAGGCTGGCATCACTGTGTACCCGGAGGTCGATCGAAGATTGCTGCTGGGCCGTGGTTGCCACCAGTCGTGCCACGGAGCTTCCCCACCGATTGACCACGTGTTGATAGCGGGAGGGGGTACCGGAGCACGACCCTTCCTTTTTTATTTTCTGCCAAATCGGATAATTTCCAATCAATTTAGGAGTGAACAATTTTGCACATTTTTAGAGATGAAAACGGGATTCGTCTGGTCGTTTCCCATCAGACCGGTCATTACGCTGCCCACTTTGCGACTTACGCCCCTGAACAGGAATTTATTAATTACACCTTGGAACGGGATAAGCACGGCCGTTATCATCTGAGCATTGATAAAACCAATTTAGTTGAGCTCGACTCACCGGTCTTCAAGAAGGAACTGGTTTTCGGTGACTTGGGTGACAGCTTAACGCCACTTCAAGGCGTTACGTTAATGTTAATCTAAGCGGAAGCGCTGCTGCTTTGGTCGTAACGCTTTTTTTGGTCAGTCGTTGCCAGCGGACGCCTTCCGGGAGGTCCCTGAGAGGGCTGGAACGTGGTGGACACGGTTTTGAGCCAAAGAGCGGTCTCAAAAGCCGGTCTTAGTCTAACCGGAGGAACCCGCTCCGCTAAGACTAACGACACCACTGAGCCCTCTCAGGAACCTCCCTTCAGGTCGACCTGACATCGACCACCACCGTCGGCCATTCTGTTGGTTCTAAATAGGCGACATGGAGCAAGTAATAATTGGTAAGCCATAAATAATTTTATACCGCGGCGTCAATTGGGGCCGTGGCGGTTTGGCTATTTTGGTCAGGAAGCCTTGAAACGTCTGACTTGCTTAATGTAACTATGAGTATTACAGTATAACCATAAACTAAAAAGAAACGAGGGTCTTCATATGACAAATGTCTTAATCTTAGGTGCCAACGGTCGCATTGCCCAGTTGGCTACCGAACAATTATTAGCCAATGATCGGAATCACTTAACGCTGTTCCTGCGTAACGCTAGCCGTTTGGCCGACGCCGCTGGTAGCCGGGTTAAGGTGGTTGATGGGGACGCCGACAACGAAGCCGACCTGAAGGCGGCCATGGCCGACACCGACATCGTTTACGCCAACTTAGCTGGGGACAACATCGAAGACCAAGCCAAGACGGTTGTGGCGGCGATGGATGCCACTAACGTTAAGCGCCTGATCTGGATCTCCACGCTGGGAATCTACGATGAAGTGCCTGGCAAGTATGGAGAATTCAACCACAAGATGCTGGATGGCGGTTACCTCGAAACGTACAGTGCCGCGGCCAAGGTTATCGAAGGTTCCGACTTGGACTACACGATTATCCGGCCAGCTTGGTTGAGTAACCGCGATGAGATTGACTACGAAACCACTCAGAAGGGCGAACCCTTCAAGGGGACCGAAGTTTCCCGGAAGAGTATTGCGGCTCTGGTTACCCAGCTGGTGGCCGATCCCACGCAATCGATTCACGCTTCACTGGGAGTTAACAAGCCCAACACCGATGGCGACAAGCCAGTTTGGTACTAAAATTAGTTAATTTAGAAGCTCGTCTTTTGACGGGCTTTTTGAATTAGTTCAAAAATAATTTCTTCCTATAAACACCTGTTTACCGGCGTTCGTTCGATTAGGGCGGAAAAGATCGGGTCAAAAAGAGTGCAAAAGGCGCCAATTCGCGGTATAACTATGGTGTGCGCTGAGTATGGCGCACAAGCCAGAGACTTGTTTTTTACTTAACTTGGAATCAATTTACTAAGCTATTCTGTGAAACTTTTCCTCCAAACAAGAACCCATGGATTTGCCTGGAATTGATTCATATGTTGTGTAACACCGTTGGCGGTCATGACCCGCTGGCGGTGTTTTTTTGTCTGCGGCAGCGCCTTCCGGGTGGTTCTGAGGAGGCTGGAACGTGGTGGCCACGATTTGAAGCCCAGGAGCAGGTCTTCAAACTCGGGCTTTCACTAGACTGGGAAGATCACCCAGCCAAGTGAAACGACACCACTGAGCCTCCTCAGAACCACCCTGCAGGCTGAGACTTGCCGGAAGAAAACAAGCATCGCAGGTAAATATCGTGGATAATTGGTGGCGTTTTTGTAAAAGTTTGGTCGTGCTTCAATAAAAATTGTCGCTTGTTTTGGGACAATTTTCGTCGGAATTTCGACAACCAGTCGAGTTATGATTGGGTAGCCAATTTCATGCCTGGAGCGGTCCACTGAAATTGTCTTGTCAACAAGCTCTTAGCGCCGGTGTGACAGTGTTTACAGGTGAGCATTAAACTTGACTTTTTGGGGCTAAACTTGGTCAAAAATAAATTTGAAATTTGTTGTTATTTTTGTTGTAAACGCTTACAACACGTGATACTATAAAGGTGCGGAAAGGAATTAAGAGTTGTGAGATTCAGTTTTTCAGATTCAAATCTAGTTGGTAACTGCTTCAAGAAACCGATTTCCGTTTTGACGCGAGACAGGTTTTACGATTCAGGATCCCGCACCATTGAAAAAAGTTTTTGACAACTCAGATAACCCTTCTAAAGAACTCTAGTAGCTTCAGGTACCAGGTTACAGTTTCATCAACAACTTAATATCTGTTTTAAGCTTAGCGCTTGACGAAAGCGTGGATGTTTCCAAAGATTAGACGACAGTTCCAGAATTTCACTAGAGCTCCTATGTTACGGTGACAGAGGTCATGCAAGGATTTCAACAAGAATCGTTATAGCGTGTTCTGTTAGGGTAATGAAGGCATTAAGAAAATTGATTCAAGCTGAGACGATAGCCAGAAATTAAATAATATGAGAACGGCTGTGACAGCTCAGTTGGAAAAATATAGTTATGAGGCGATTAAGAATTAAATTGATTACGAAACGGGAATTTAGTAGTAATCACAACCTCCTTTCCGTGAGTTAGCGGACTTCAAGTCATCTTCATTTCAAACTTGAAGTTCGTTTTTTTATGCACTTTTTTTAATTTTTAAAAATTAATTTTTCACGACATACAGCTGGTTATGGCCGATGATGACGGGGATAACACCCGCGTAGGTGCCAACAGTCCCCTCTATCCGTTGGTTATAGGGGGACTTATTCTTCAGAAGATCCATTACCAGTGTGAATTGATTGGCGTCCGGGATAAATCCACTGGTCATGATAAGAGTGACAGGTGGGGTGTGGTAGGTCTGTCCGAGTGACCAGTCCGTTTCAGGTTGCTGGCAGCCAGAAGACAGGGGAGCCCCAGTCCACCACAAGTCCGATCGATTACGGAGATCCTAGACCAATTGGAACCGCTTACCAATTGTATCAGTTTTGTTCGGCTATTTTTGAGCAGGAACTTATTGTTCAGTTATCCATCATCTGACCGGTTTAGCGGTCGAAATTAACCCGATCCCAGCACTTGAGTAAATGAGATCGCTATTATAAATGTATAAATGTAACGTAAACCGTTTGACGAAAAAGAAAACGTTTTCGTCAATATCCGTGATCTGCCGCGATTCTTAGAGTCGCAAGGATCGTTAAGGGGCGTAATGTTCGGAAATGAGTTTCTCAGAAATTATGCAATCAGCCATTTACAGGCGGCGATGGAAACGGTATATTATTACTAGACCGAAATTTTGCCAACGTCGTTTTTGACGGGGTGGTTACGAAGGAGTGAGCAACGGTGGCTTTTCATCGCATCTTTGTTATTGATTTTGCCGGCTTAGGCTTAGGCGAAGCCCCCGACGCTAACCGCTTTCAATCCGTTGGCGCAGATACAATTGGACATGTGGCGGCTAGTTGGTCGGGTAAACTAAATCTTCCAACATTACAGCGCTTGGGCCTCGGAAACATTCGGGTTGACCATCCGCTACCGGGCGTCCCACCCATCGAACATCCCGACGGCTTCTTTGGCCGTTTGCACATGGCCGCCAGTGATAATGGGCGTGCCACGGGCTTACGGGAGATGTGGGACTACACCGGGGAGACCCGGACCCGCAGCGTGTTCGATACATTACCGGTGGCAGGTTATCCCGTAACTGTTGCCGGCCCTTTCCTTAGCTACCTGCAAACGCAGGACACCGTCGAACGATTCCAGATTGGCAGTAATCAGGATGCCTTCCGCGTCCTGTACGACCAGCTTTATCGACCAGCCTCTGGGGTGGCCACGGTGATGCTCCCGGAATTTCGTTTCGCGGGTGAGGAAGGGAACGTTGGGGAGTTTGGGAAGGCGTTGATGAACGCCGACCACTACCTGGCGCAGGTCATGAATGACATGGGGGCTAACGACCTCCTCATCCTGACCGCCACGCACGCCGGGGACCCGACCATGCCGGGTAAGCCGACGCGCGAGTACTTGCCGCTGATTGCCTATTCGCCATCACGGCCGAGCGCCCACGCCTTAGGCATTCGTCGGACGTTAGCGGATGTCGGGGCCACGGTACTTGAGAACTTCGGTTTGGCCCGTAACGCAGCCGGACATAGCTTTATGAATGAATTAACCCAATAATAAAACGCAGCACGTTAAACTAAGCACCATGAAAGGAGGTGAGGGGCACAGCATCGCAGGAACATTTTCGACCAACCAGGGGTCGTGTAGATCGTCAGAAGAAAGAGTCATCAATTATTCAAGTCCCTTCGCAGGGACCTATTCACCAATTCTCTGACGAATACGATCCGGGCGTCGACACCGCGATGAACGTTTCAACAACTGTGGTACATAGATTCTTAGAGACCACTTAACGGTTTGTTTTAAAACTGACGGGTCGTCGGTTAAAAAAATTCGGAAAGAGGTATTTCGACCAATGATTTTTATTAACATGTTAGGGGTACTTGTTTACCTCGCCATTGCGTTCTTGTTCTCGAAGAACAAGAAAAAGATCAACTGGAAGTCAACTGTTATTGTTTTGGTATTGAACCTTGTCTTAGCTTGGTTCTTCACTAGTTTCCAAATCGGACAAGACATCGTTAAGGGTGCCGCCGATGGTTTCAACTGGTTAGTCCAAGTTGCCTACCAAGGGATTGTCTTCGCCTTACCTAACTGGGTAACGCCACAATTCGGTGGGACTGCTAAGTCCATGAACTTCATTACCAGTTCACTCTTACCAATCCTCTTGGTTGTTCCAATGTTCGATATCTTGACTTACATCGGGGTATTACCTTGGATCATCAAGTGGGTCGGCCGTGGCTTATCCTTCATTACTGGCCAACCTAAGTTCGAATCATTCTTCTCTGTTGAAATGATGTTCTTAGGGAACACTGAAGCCCTTGCCGTTTCTCAATTGCAATTAAAGACGATGCGTAAGGAACGTAACTTAACCCTTGCCATGATGTCCATGTCATGTATCACTGCTTCTATCTTGGGTGCATATACCCAAATGGTTCCAGGTCAATTCGTTTTGACGGCCGTTCCAATTAACATCTTGAACGCCATCATCGTCACGAACATCTTGAACCCTGTCGAAGTTACGCCTGAAGAAGACACGATTGCTAAGATCGGTGGTTCTAGTTCAGTTGCTGCTGAAGACGGTGAAGTTGAAGCTGACGGTCGCCGCGAACCATTCTTCTCATTCTTGGGTGACTCCATCATGGGTGCCGGCCGTTTGATCTTAATCATCGCTGGTAACGTTATTGCCTTCGTTGCCTTAGCTGCTTTGATTGACAAGTTACTTGGCTTGATTAGCCCAGTATTATCTCTGGAACACATCTTAGGGGTAATCATGTTCCCATTTGCATGGTTAATGGGTCTGGACGTTCACGATGCCTTCGGTTTTGCCCAATACATGGGGACGAAGTTGGTTACCAACGAATTCGTTGTCATGGGTAAGATTACCGGTACCATCAACACGAACGCCTTCTCACCTCACTACCGTGCCATCTTGACTGTCTTCTTGACTTCATTCGCTAACTTCTCAACTACTGGGATGATTATCGGTTGTTTCAAGGGGATCGTTGACCGCGAAAACAACGAACTTATCTCCAGAAACGTTGGTTACATGCTTCTTTCCGGGATTCTGGTTTCCTTACTTTCAGCCGGTATGGTTGGATTATTCGTTTGGTAAACCCGATTCAAATAGCTTAACGTTTTAAAATTGATAGCCCAGGGCCAATGGCTTCTGGGCTATCTGTGTCAGCGAATCTAGGTTATACTAGAAGGACAGCGACAAAACGAGGTTCTCTCGTGATGTCAGTCCGGGTGCCGACCTTCCATGCGGGAGTGAAACCCAGCCGAATGGGTGAAAGCATTCGGTTGCAATGCCCGATAAAGTACGTACGTCGGGTAATGACGTATTGAAAGATAGGAAATTAATCTAATGGATAAGCAACAAACGCAAGCCGACTTAGCGAACGAAATGACGTTACGCGAAGCCTTGCGAAACAAGGATGTCGTCCGTAACGAAATAATCGCGGGGATCACCGGTTTCTTCGCCATCTCCTACATTATTATCGTTAATCCGCTGATTCTTAAGGATGCCGGGATCCCCACGGATCTCAGTGTCTTCGCGACCATCTTCTCCTCGGTGATTGGGTGTCTGGTCATGGCCTTCTGGGCCAATGTGCCAATCATTCTGACACCGGGGATGGGGGTCAACGCCTTCTTTACCTACACCATCGTGGTGAACATGGGTCTGAGTTGGCAGGAAGCCCTCGGGATCGCGGCCGTGGCGAGTTTCGTTTATATGTTAATCGCCTTTACGAAGGTGGCGACGATTCTTTCCACGGCAATACCCGAATCGCTGAAGAGCGGGATTACCGCAGGGATTGGTCTGTTCCTAGTCGAGATTGGCTTGGAAAAGGCGGGTCTCATCGTGGCGGGTAAGTCGTCGCTGATTGTGTTGGGAGATCTCACCAAACCCACACCACTCCTGGCCTTGTTCGGGTTGGTGTTGAGCCTGGTCCTCTACATCCGTAAGGTGAAGGGGAACTTCTTCATCGCGATCATTGCGACCAGCCTGTTAGCCTTCTTCTTCGGCGTTAAGGATAGTGACACGCCTAAGGTTGATTTGGCGCGGTTAGGTCAGTACCACGAGATTTTATTTAAAAATGACTTCTCACACTGGCTCAGCACGCCGTTCATCCTGGCGGCCTTCTCGATGACTATGATTCTGGTCTTCGAGTCGATGGGGCTCTTACAGGGCCTCCTACCCAACCAAAAGAAGTTCAAGAAGACCTTCGAGGGTAGCGCCATCACCACTTTCTTCTCCGGCTTCCTGGGCACCAGCCCAACCGTTGCCGCCGCAGAAAGTGCCTCGGGTATCGAGAGTGGGGGTCGGACCGGCCTGATGGCCTTAGTGGCCGCGGTCATGTTTGGCCTCTCCCTCATCTTCGTGCCGTTGTTGGCCTATGTGCCTTCCGCGGCGATTGCGCCCGTGATTGTGATTACCGGTGCGATCATGATGGCTGCCATCGGGAACATTAAGATGGCAGACTTCTCCGAATGGTTCCCAGCCTTTCTAATCATTGTGCTGATTCCATTTACCAATAGTATTTCAACCGGATTAGCCTTCGGGTTTGTGTGTTATCCGGTAATGAAGCTGGCCTTGGGTCAAGGCAAACGCCTGACTTGGCCGGTCTACCTGTTGGGTGGGCTATTCCTACTCGACCTGGTATTTAGTGCCCTGTTGTAATGACAGGGTTTTACTCAAGGGTTAAACGTAAGCGGTTTCGGCCGCTGTTAAAAACCAAATTTTCATTGGGAGGAAATAATGATGACTACAAAGATTATTATGGATACTGACCCAGGAATTGATGATGCTGCTGCCTTAACGATGGCGATCAACGACCCAAGCATTGACTTGAAGCTGATCACGACTGTTGCAGGTAACGTCACTGTCGACAAGACCACGATCAACGCACAGAAGATCGTACGTTTCTTCAATGCGAACATCCCAGTTGCCGCTGGTGCCGAACAACCACTCTTCAAGGACTTTGAAGACGCTGCTCGGATTCACGGTGAATCAGGGATGCCTGGTTACGACTTCCCAACCGACCTGCCTAAGCCATTAGACAAGACGGCCGTCGAAGCTCTCCATGATGAAATCATGGCTAGTGACGAACCAATTACCTTGGTTCCAACTGGCTCATACACCAACATTGCTTTACTCTTCTCTGAATACCCAGAAGTTAAGAGCCACATCGAACGGATCGTTGCCATGGGTGGTGCCTTAGGTAAGGGTAACATGACGAGTGCCGCTGAATTCAACGTCTTCACCGACCCAGATGCAGCCGCTATCGTTTACAAGTCTGGTATTCCAATCGTGATGGTTGGCCTGGACATTACCATGAAGGCTCTCTTAACTCACGACAGCATCGAAGAATTACCAAAGATTAGCGAAACTGGTAAGATGTTGCATGACATTATCATCAATGATGGTGATAACAACAGCAACGGGATTGCGATGCACGATGTGAACACCATCTTCTACTTACTTCACCCAGAAGCAATTACCACTGAAGACATGTGGATCGACGTGGTTACCACTGGCGCTGCCATTGGTGAAACTGTCGGTGACATCCGAGGTGCTTACCATGATGGCAAGACCAATGCCAAGGTTTCCGTTGACATTGATGCCGCTGCCTTCAACAAGTGGTTCCTCGAAGAAGTTCGCGCTATTAAGAACTAGTCTTCGTTACTTACAGAATTCCGAAGAGTCCGGGAGAGATCCTGGGCTCTTTTTCTGTGGGGTGAAGGCTCGATACACAAACTCTACGGAAACAGGTAGGTATTCTAAAGAGAAATAACACTTGTGTCCAGTAATATTAAGTCGTGTTTAGATGCGGGAAGTCTATGATTCTTCTTTATTCAGAAATGTGCCCTATCTGAAACATAGGCGCATTAGCGAGGCGCTGAAAGGCCAATTCATTTGCGAATTGGCCTTTTTTGAATTTCTTTCGAAAAAAGTGACACGAGACGTCAAAACTGACATTATGTGACAGTCCAAATTGGGATAATAGCCTCAGTAAGTAACCCCAAGTGATGGGGAATTAATAAAAAAGGTGGTTATTATTATGGCAACAACGAAGGAAATTTGTGAAAAATTAATGGCAGTCAAAACAGGTTTCACGGCTCCTAGTGAATCGCATCCCGGTGAACTAAGAGACCTGACGTTAGCTGATATTGGGTCATTTTTGACCTATAAGAATCGGCCTGACATGGCGACGATTGAAGCACGCATGGCAGCCGACCAGACTGAACTCAAGCCGCGAGCCGTCACCGACGCGTTGAAGCTGGACTATAACTTCCCAACAGAAGCCTTTGCGGCAGAACCTGTCTTTAACCGGAACTGTCTCTTCTTAGCCCTGAACATTTCGCGGCGAGAAAAGAATATCTTCGAAGGTAAAGAATGGTACAACTTCCATGAAATTGATCCGAAAGGGTCTGCGCTGACCCACGTCTTCAACCTGGCTATGATGACGAACCATGACGTCTTCCGTGGCTGTTACGTGACCGATATTCTGAAAAACACGATTGAAACGGAAGCGTCCAAGGTTGTGAAGGCCTTCAACAAGCCACGCGATGCCGAACACGAGGAAGCCTATCGCAAGAGTGCCAATCTCTTTATTCAAGAATGCGCCATCGTTCAGCCAAAACATTTGGTTGTCATGGGTGGGGATGTCGCTTCCGTTGTGACGCAAATGAAGAAGGATGGCCTGTTCGATCAAGCGCCAGATGTCGCCGCATTGGTAGAAAACTTAACGAAGGTTGATCATTATGCCAGCCGCTCAAATTCTACTGACTACTACATCAACTTGTTTGATGAGGACGGCAACTTGAACCTGCAAGAAAGCTAAGACGCCGCTTTTGTTACACAACCTTTACGTAAATGGGTACAGTTTCATACAGAAATCACACATAGGTCGTGTAGAATTAACAACAGTTGAAGTGAAGAGATTTAGTTATTTGTAGCCTTTTTGAGAATTGGTTACGGTGAGTCCGAATCTGTTTACTTCTTGAATGAAATGAGTTATTTTTAACTTGAGGAAGTCACTAGACTTCTATTCTAAAACGATAATTTATAGGTGATTCTCTACCGTAAGTGAGAGGCTTAAGATAGGCGATTCTCTGCCATAAGTGAGAGATTTAACTTTTAGGGGCTGACTTTCAGCCCCTTTTTGTTGCCTAAATAAGGAGATAGTATGCGTGCGATTAGTTTACGTGCACTCGGATAATATCTCCTATTGTCAGATGGGTCGCTCATAGTAAATGGTTTTAGCTGAAAATTGATACAAATTCTTTACGTAAACGAGTGTCATTTCCATACGAAATCAATACATTGACCGCGTATGATAAAAGGTAAATCAAGGGGAAGAGGATGATCGTATGTCCGCTACGGAATTCGATACCTTAATCTTACTGATTATCACGTGGTTACCGATGCTTTGGTTTTCCCGACCACCAAAGCGTCACAACTAGCTAGTACATCTACGGATTGAATTCGGTGTGAATTCAGTCCGTTTTTTGATCGCTGACTAGTGTTTCTGACGTGTCCCCCAAATATAAACAACTTTGTGATCGACACTCACAAAGTAGGCCTGGTTTGTAGCAAAAGAGAACAGGCAGAGCAGGCGTGTTTACTCACTATCTGCGGAAACTTTACAAGATGTTGACAGGGAACACACGGTTAATTTACATAAGATCGCTATGCTAGACCTAACTTAGTGATTATCGGCGTTTAACCGTCACCGGGTGACCGATTCCCCGGCGGCCATCATCTGTTTGGGGGGCAACGGGGACATGAATAAATTTACCATTATCCATTTATCAGATTCACAACTCACGGCGCCGGGAGTCGAGCCACAGTACCACCAGCGCCTACTACCGCAGGAGAAGCTGCAACGGGTCTTCGACGACGTCTTGGAACATCAGCTTCAGCCAGACCTCGTCGTCTTGAGCGGAGATCTCTTACAGGGGGGCACGGCCGGGGACTATGCCCGGTTTCACAGCTATCTGCGTGAGCAATCGCAACGGCTGGCGGCACCGATTGAAGTGGTGTTAGGGGACCAGGACGACCGTGAGGCCTTTAACAACGGCTACTTATCCCAGCCTGACCTACCGTACTACGCCTACAAGCAGGTTCATCAGAACATGGACTTCTATTTCTTAGATTCCAAATGGGAGGAGAACAAGGAGGCGGGATGGCTCGATCGCGAGCAGCTAGACTGGCTGAACAAGAATCTCCACTTAGCGCCTCGCCGCCGGGCCTTCATCTTCCTTCACCATCCGCTAGACGCGCCGGCATTGCGGCCGATGCGCTACGCGTTACTGCAAAATAATCGTGAACTCTTGGCGATCCTCCACGGTCACAATATCGGGGGCATCTTTACCGGCCATTTACATTTTGCGGCCAGCTACTTAGTCGAAAGTACCATTCCGGTCACGGCTGTCGGGTCGGCCTCAACCTACATCAATTGCCAGGACCCACACTACCACGAGGTCCACGACGCGGTGACGTATAACGTCATCACGATTCAACGTGGCCTAGCCAGCATCACCAGCCACCCCCTCTATCTGGGCCAACCCATCATCGACACGGTCACAGTGAACAACACGGGTTTTGCCAAACATCGGCCTCGTCTGACCAGTTCACGGCGAATCGTCAATGGGCCATTTATCTGACATCTGATATTGTCGGGACTTCGTCGCCTGCGGTGACCAGGGGTTCCGTCCTGTGGGGCCCGTCCGAAGCCTGAGGGGCGGTCTTCGGCCTCGCTTCAAGCCCCACACAACCCGTGGATCTTGAAGTCGTCCCAGTTTCTAAGACCGGCAGTTCACCGGCCTAAGAAACTCGACACAGGATTCCACCCCCGGTCACCTCCGGCTGAGAGTAGTGGTTGTCATGACGACGTGACGCATGGTCCCAGGTTACGGGGGATGAGTCGTCGTTCACCAGTCAGAATGGGTTGATGAATTGGCGAGGCACATTTCGGAATTCTCACCACCGTTACTTCCAGAAAAATTTGGCGTGATCGATGCGGCAATGGCTAAGGGAAAGCCTGGAGGGTGGTTCTGAGGAGGCTCAGCCGTGTCGTTATTGTTAGCGGAGTGGTTTTCTCCGGTTACAATAAGGCCGCTCGGGGAGACCGCTCTTTGGCTTCCCGACGTGCCCATGGCGTTCCAGCCTCCTCAGAACCACCCGGAAGGCCCCGCCGGGGCAATCCTCAGGACCTTGAACTCAAAGACAAATCAAGACCATAAAAACAAATTTTGGAGGGGTGATTCCCAGTGGCAAGGCGGGAATCACCCCTCCGTTAGTTTTCCTCAGGAATAGGCGTTTCATGTGAGCCTAATTTTCGGTATAATAGGTATCGACGTGTGAGCGAAACGCCGCGGAAAACCCCGCCAGTTCGTGGGGTCACGAGTTGCGTTTCGCCAGTAAGTAAGGTAAAGTATAACCAAGCGTGAAACAATCTTGTTTCACAGAAGTGAACTGGGAGATTAACGTATGAATCCAGAAGAGTTTCGTGCCGCGTTAGCAGCGCAAGGCATTGATTTAACCGCAACACAGGAACAGCAATTTGCGACCTACTATGAGTTCTTAGTTGCGACCAACGAACACGTAAACTTAACCACGATTACCGCGGAGCCAGACGTCTACCTGAAACATTTTTACGACTCACTGACCCCCGCTTTTTACGTGGACGCGATGCGCACGGAACCGTTAACGGTCTGTGATGTCGGGGCAGGTGCCGGATTCCCGTCACTGCCTTTGAAGATCATGTTCCCACAGCTCCAGGTGACGATCGTGGACTCGTTGAACAAGCGAATCACGTTCTTAAATGAACTCGCCGCCAAGCTCAACTTGACCGGCGTGGCCTTTCATCATGCCCGTGCCGAGGAATTCGGCGGCAAGCGGGCCGCTAATCGCGAAGGCTTCGACCTCGTGTTGGCCCGCGCCGTGGCTCGGATGTCGGTCCTTAGCGAATTGTGTTTACCACTCGTTAAGGTCGGGGGCCAATTCGTGGCCTTGAAGGCGGCCCAGACCGAGGATGAACTCGCTATGAGCCAGACAGCCATTGCGACTCTCGGGGGCAAGCTGGCGGCCGATGAGGCCTTCTCACTGCCTGTGAGTGGCGACCAACGCCACATCGTGGTTATCGACAAGGTTCGGCACACACCAAAGCGTTATCCGCGTAAGGCGGGGACGCCCAATAAGGAACCGTTAGAAGATTAATGGGATGGGGGTAAGATAATTGCCATTTTCATTATTTGGAAATAATCGGGAGAAGGCGGTTCAGCCGACACATCCCGTGAAACAAAACGTGGTAATGATCCCGGTTGCCCAAATCATTCCCAACCGGTTTCAACCGCGGCAACGGTTCGACGCCACCGCGATTACCGAATTAGCACAAACCATCGAGGAACATGGACTCTTACAGCCCATTGTGATTCGCCAATTTGAGGCCGACCATTACGAGATCATCGCCGGTGAGCGGCGGTTCAGAGCGATTAACCAACTGAAATGGGAGACCGTTCCCGCCATCGTTGAAGAGATGAGTGACGACGAGACGGCGTCCATGGCGCTGATTGAAAACCTCCAACGGGAGGAACTTTCCGCCATTGAAGAGGCGCACGCCTACCAACAGTTGATGGCGCTCAATCACATGACGCAGTCGCAGTTGGCCGAGGGTATCGGCAAGAGTCAGGGGTTCGTGGCCAACAAGTTACGACTCTTGAAGCTGGCCGAACCCGTACGTGAGGCCATCTTGAACCGCCAGATCACCGAACGACACGGCCGGGCCTTACTGGCCTTGGACGATGCCGGTCAGGTCGAGCTGTTGGGGCAGATCATTGCCGACAAGTTGACGGTCAAGGAGACCGAGGCGCTGATTACCAAACGCAAACAGCCCAAACGGCGGCGCAAGGTGACCAAGCACAGTGTCTCCAAGGACACCCGCGTGGCGGTCAACACGATTCGTCACTCGGTGAAGATGGTCCAGGACGCCGGCATGACGCTGACGACTAAGGAAGAAGAAACACCAGACGGTTACCGCATCATCATTGACATTCCAAAAGAAAGCTAGAGGTGAACGACATATGGGCTATATCATCGCATTAGCCAATCAAAAGGGTGGCGTAGGCAAGACCACCACCGGGGTTAACCTGGGCGCAGCGCTGGCTTCGGCCGGTCAACACGTCCTCCTGGTGGATACCGATGCCCAAGGGAATGCGACCAGTGGGGTCGGCATTCAAAAGGCAACCATTGAACGTGAAGTCTACGATGTTTTGGTAAATGAAACGCCGATTCAAGACGCCATTCTCCATACGGAACATGAGGGACTGGATATCGTGCCCGCAACCATCCAGCTTTCCGGTGCGGAAATTGAATTAACGCCAATGATGGCACGGGAAACCCGGTTAAAAGCGGCGCTCGATGAGATTAAGGATGAGTATGACTATATCCTCATCGACTGTCCCCCTTCGTTAGGGCTTTTGACGATCAACGCCTTTACCGCGGCGAACTCCATTTTGATTCCGGTTCAAAGTGAGTACTACGCGTTGGAAGGACTGACCCAACTGTTAAATACGGTGAAGTTGGTTCAAAAGCACTTTAACCGCGACCTGAAGATCGAAGGGGTCTTATTAACCCTGTACGACGCCCGGACCAATCTCGGGAAACAGGTTAACGAAGAAGTTAAAAAGTATTTCCAAAACAAGGTTTACGCCACAATTATTCCGCGTAACGTCCAGTTAGCGGAGGCACCGAGTCATGGGATGCCAATCATTGATTATGCGCCAAAATCGAAAGGTGCCGAAGTATACACTGAACTCGCAAAGGAAGTGCTAGCAGCCCATGGCAAGTAAGAAAGAGAAAAGTTTAGGCCGCGGAATTGACGCGTTATTTGCCGAAAATGGCGTCGACGCCGGCGAAGAAACGGTGGTTGATCTGACGTTGGCCGATATCCGACCTAACCCGTACCAACCCCGCCAGAAGTTCGACAAGAAGGGCTTAGATGATCTGGCCGCCTCGATCGAAAAGACCGGGGTCTTCCAACCAATCATTGTTCGGCAACCAGACAAACGGGTCAACCGTTACGAGATTTTGGCCGGTGAACGTCGGTTCAGAGCGTCTAATTTAGCCGGCAAGACCACGATTCCCGGGATTATCCGTGACGTGACCGAGGAACAAATGATGGAGATCGCCGTGTTGGAAAACCTCCAACGCGAGGATTTAACCCCATTGGAAGAAGCCAAAGCCTACGATACGTTGATGACCAAGCTCACCTTGACGCAGGCGCAAGTCTCCGAACGTCTCGGCAAGAGTCGGCCATACATCGCCAACTACTTGCGGTTACTGGGACTGCCTAAGGCCGTGAAGGATATGTTACAGAAGAACGACCTGTCCATGGGACAAGCCCGGACGCTGTTATCCTTGAAGGATAAGACCAAGCTCGTGGCGTTAGCTAAGCGCGCCGTGAGTGAGGGGATGACCGTGCGAGCCTTGGAGGCCGAAGTTGGTAAGCTGAATGGTGCGGCGAAGAAGCTCGCCAAGAAGCCGGCCAAGAAGAAGTCGCCATTCCTGCGCTCCACGGAGAATCAACTCCAGGAACACTTTGGCACGCAGGTTACGATTAACGAGACTGCCGGCAAGGATCAGCAAGGAAAGATTGAGATTGACTATCTTTCCAATGACGATCTGAACCGCATCTTAGACCTGCTGAATATCCACCAGGACTAACTCATGGGAGGCATGACCATGTACGATTTAGGTGATTTGGTAGAAATGAAGAAACCCCACCCATGCGGCACCAACCGCTGGGAGATTACCCGAATGGGCGCGGATATTAAGATCAAGTGCACCAATTGTGGTCACGTGGTGATGTTGTCACGGCGTGAATTTGAAAAGAAACTAAAAAAGGTATTGGTTCGTAAAGCCGACGCCGAGAATGGAAAGAGTGAATAATTGCTATGTCATTAACTGCAGGAATCGTTGGCCTGCCGAACGTCGGGAAGTCAACTTTATTTAACGCGATTACCAAGGCGGGGGCCGAAATGGCCAACTACCCCTTCGCCACGATCGATCCGAACGTGGGGATGGTGGAAGTTCCTGATAAGCGTTTGGACCGGATTCAAGAATTGATTCCAGCCAAGAAGGTCGTCCCAACGACGTTTGAATTTACCGACATCGCCGGGATCGTCAAGGGTGCCAGCAAGGGTGAAGGTCTGGGAAACAAGTTCCTGGAAAACATTCGCCAAGTGGACGCTATCGTTCACGTTGTCCGCACCTTTGACGACGACAACATCACCCACGTTTCCGGGAAGATCGACCCAATCGATGATATCGAAACGATCAACTTGGAATTAGGCCTGTCCGACCTGGATGCCGTTAACAAGCGGTTAGCCAAGGTTGAACGTGCGGCTAAGGGAAGCGACAAGGAAGCTAAGGCTGAATTGGCCGTGCTACAAAAGATTCAACCCGTCCTCGAAGCCGGTGGGGCCGTCCGGACGATTGACTTTGACGAGGAAGAAACCAAGATTGTGAAGGGCCTCTTCCTGTTAACCTCAAAGCCCGTTCTCTACGTGGCTAACATTGCCGAAGACGACATGGCCGATCCCGAAGACTCCAAGTACTTCGGTCTGATCAAGGACTACGCCGCCAAGGAAGGCGCCGAGGCCATTGCCGTGGCCGCCGAAGCCGAAGAAGAAATCGCTCAATTGGACGATGACGAAAAGCAGGACTTCCTCGAAGCCGAGGGTGTGGAAGAACCCGGATTGAATCGCTTAATTCGGGCCTCATATCACCTCTTAGGCCTGGAAACGTTCTTTACGGCTGGTGGTAAGGAAACCCGTGCCTGGACGTACAGAAGCGGCACTAAGGCCCCTCAAGCCGCCGGCATCATTCACTCTGACTTTGAACGTGGATTTATCCGCGCTGAAGTTATGGCATTTGATGATTTGGATAAGCTCGAAACCGAAGCTGCCGTCAAGGAAGCCGGTAAGCTGCGGGTCGAAGGGAAAGACTACGTGATGGAAGACGGCGACATCGTCGAATTCCGATTCAACGTTTAGAAGGGAACAGAGATTAGATGAGTGATAACAAGCAAACTCCGCGTAATGCGGGCGTTCGTCAGAACCGCAATAATGTTGCGGTCAACGAACGGGCAGCGTTTGACAACCTCGGGTTGACCAAGCGTAACGCCGAATACATGTACCGCTTCAACAAGGCCTTGGAAAGGACCAAGTTGACCCCAGAACGCAAGTCTGAGGCCGTGCAAGCCATGGTTAACGAGTTGATTGAAGGCCAAAAGTCTGGGAAGACCGGTAAGAATACTTATGGGGATATCGACGCGCGGGTAAAACTCGTGGTCGAGGGGCCACAGAAGCCAACCTCCCTCTTTGGGGGTCCCGACTACTGGCCAAATATGATCTACAACGCCTTGACGTTCTTCATGATCTTTAACCTGATGTTCGGGCTGATCTACTTCTTCTCACCAAAGATGATGACGACGAGTCAACCCGTTGGGATTACGGCCATTACGGTCAGTGCCCTGGTTGCCGGATTCGCCCTGCCAGTGATGCCGCGGGTCTTCGATCCGAAGATCAAGCACCGTTACAATGGCTGGATGCGGACCTTACTGGTTGTCCTGGTCTTCGTTGTGTGGATGGTGCTGTTCTTCTCAGCCCAACTCTTACCACCAGTGATCAACCCAGTTCTCCAACCAAAGCCAAGTATCGCTCTGGGACTTATTTCCATCGCTATCATGCTCTGGATGCGTCGTCGTTACAACATTCGCGGCGGGTTACTGGGCTAAATTTAAGTTTGAATTTGAAATGCCATCCTTTCGGGGATGGCATTTTTGTTTTCATACTGGATTGTAAGCGCGACGTCTCCGGCCTATGCCTTAGATCCAGCATGACAATGACTTGAGGTATAAAAACTGACCCTACTTGCTTAACAGCAGGCAGGGTCAGTTGGAGATAATGTGTGATTGTGCTTAATGAAGATGGATACATGGCGCCAAAATAATTATAGATTTGCATCAATCAGTTGTGCAATTTCAGGGATCGTCAATGCCATTTCTTGTTGACCTCTAGGATTTCTGGAGGCGTGTCTTTCGAAACTAAAATTTTGGGTATAAAAGGGGACGGCAGTTTCTAGTGCTTGAACAGTGACTAAAGCAACACCAGTGTGCGTGATCACATTTTCATAGAGCATCGTTAACAAAGCCTTCATCAAGGCACTACCCAGTTGTCTTCTTTGATAATGCTTATCGATAGCAAAGTAAACGATATCAATGACAGGGTAGTTTGACGCGCCGTTTGTGATGATCTTTTTTTCTTTTCGATAAGTGTTCTTGATGGTAGTCAAACTTGCTAATGTTGTAAAGAACCCTACAACGACGTTATCTTGGAGATAGACGAAAGTTTTAGCTAGATTTCCAATATCAAAGTCATAGGCCTCGTTTACTAAAAATTGGTTGATACTCGTATAATCATTAAGTGCGGATTTAGTGGAACAAGTAGGTGGCACACAATCAAAAGTAGTTAAACATGATCTATCAATCAAATCTGAGATGGGATATAAGCCCGCTTTTCCCACTAATGAAACACCTTCAGCGTCGGTAGTGACTGAAGTCGTTGCTTGGACCGCAACAGTTCCGATTTGCGTTGTGAGGTTAGGTTGCCATTAATTCGTCTGGTGAGTATTAGCTTTTCACTTGGTGTAAGGCTCAATGGTTTCTTATGGCCGTCAATTGTAGACATGGTTGGTTCCTCCCCTTTGAAGCGTGATTGAACTGTCGTAAGCATAGCACAAATGAACGACGGCTACTAAGAGGTTTCTCTCGTCAAAATGTTAAGTTTATCATGTCTAGTCATTGACTGATATTTATTGTTAACTAATGATTTTAGAATTTAAGAATATGGTAAATACTATTTTTTATAAATTAACGTTATGCAAAATTGTATTCTTACATAAATCATTACCAAGGGGCGCAAATTGCCCGTTTAGCAGCGTTACCCGCTGATTTTATTTTGGGATAAAGTGGCTAAAAAATACCCTTGTTGCTGCATCCATTTGGCCCTATCATGCACTCGAGTAGCCAAGCAAATGACCACTCTGATAACTTCATTTCGTGGGGAGGATTTATTATGAAGAAAATCATGGGGTATGTCTTAGGGTTAGTTGCGACCTTAGGTGCCGCTGGTGCGATTGCAACCACTGCGAACGCTGACGGGAGTAGTGCTGATGCGGATAGCGGTAGTGGTAGTGGGTCGGCAACCACTGCGAGTGCTGTGACGCCAGCAACGGGATCTAGTGAAGCTGGGTCGAGCGATGCAAGCTCCGCGGAGTCCGGGCCAAGTGACTCGGTATCGGCTGCGGCGGCTTCAAGTGACGCAACTTCCAGTGCCACGAGTTCTACTGGTGAAGTGACACACGTTTGGTTCCGGTGGCCACATTTCTTCGCACGTCACCACGTTGACATGAAGAAGATTATGAGTGCCGAAGCTAAGATGCGGGGACACGACCACTACTACGATGGTGAACGCATCATCAAGTTCAAGAAGGGCCGGAAGGGTGCTGAAGTCGTTCTTCGTAACCGCAGAGGTCGCGAGATCGAACGCTTCAGAGTTCGTCATGACGGTCGTTTTGAAATCAAACTCTCAAAGCGTGAAGCACGGGATCTCCGCAAGGGCGGCAAGTACTTCACCTTCACTGTCCACGAAAAGGGCTATCGTCCATACACCGTTCGTTACGTTCTTTACAAATAAGATTGTGACGCGGGGTATTTAGTCGAGTGGTCCGAGGGGGCCGTTAAGCTGAGCTAGACGCCTAGGTCAATCGTTGGCTGGGTGTGGTTTGGCGGTAACCTGAAGACACCCGTTGTGCTCGAGTTAGCGAGCACACGCCACAGGAGGGTGGCGACGGGGATTGAGACCGGAAAACTACCTCCTGTGTTTGGAGAGACCGTGGTGTCGGCTACGGTCTCTTTTTTTGACCTCTACGCCCTAAGTCCATGTAGCTTTGATGATGGTTAAGGGCGTTTAAAGCCGCGCCTCACGGGCGTCAGCTAGGGGGCTGGAACGTGGTGGGCACGACTTGAAGCCTTTCAAAAAGCGAAAGTCTACAAGCTCGGCCTTGTTGTAACCGGGGAGTGGCACCCCGCTAACAACAACGTCATCACTGAGCCCCCTAGCTGACGCCCTCCGGCTGAGATTGGTCATCAAGTTTACTGGGTGGGACTGGCGACAAGAGACAGGGGATGACCGTTACCGCTGTGGTGTGGCGTGACCGTTATTCAAGACGCGTGAGGTTTTCGTTGGATTTTACAATATTAACGACGTTGTAAATAACGTGATAGTCTATGACTTCTCGTTGATGCGTACCTACCCGTCAATTGATCACTGCCGACAACCTTGATCCCGATAATTACTTGACGGGAAAAACGGGAACAATTGGAGTGTTGCCAGACCTCCTCTGTTTCCAGAGTGGCTAGTATTAGGCCTGGAGGGAGGTTCCGTACATGCTCAGTGGTGTCGTTCTCGTTGGCCGAGGTTTCTCACTCGGTTTACGAGAAGACCGGCTTTTGAGACGTCCCTTGGCTCAAAACCGTGTCCACTACGTTCCAGCATGTACGGAACCTCCCGGAAGGCGAGGATTTCTGCAACCAGATCGTTTAGCACCAACTTTATTTGATATTTCACTGCAACAACGCAACAGAGAAGAGATAGGGGAGAGGACTCATGATTAAGTGGTTCAGAGACAAACTTCACGAGCGTAATCTGCAGGTACTGGGGCTATTTACGGTGATTGGGGCCTTTATCATGACCTTCTGTTCCTATACCTCACCGGCCTTTTATTTCGACACCTCACCCGACAACAATGCCTTCTTCACGGTGGGGAAGGCCATGATGCATGGCATCGTGCCCTACAAGGACATCTTCGAACAGAAGGGCCCCTATGTTTACCTGTTGCACGGGTTGGCTTATCTGGTGTCGTCACGAAGTTTCTTATTAATCTTTATTGTCGAAATTATCACGCTAGTCGCCGCGATGTTTCTGGTCTACCGGTTGGCAGGTTTGTTGGGAACCCCGGCACTCCCAGCTCTATTGACGGGGATCCTGGTACCGAGCCTGTTGCTGTACCACCCCTACTATGATTACGGGGATACGGTGGAATTCTTCACGTTGCCGCTACTGATATCGTTGGTTTACTTCATGGTTAAGCTCGACCGGAACCAGCTAAATGGGAGCCGCGGTGGGTATGCCGCACAGGGGGCCATCGTTGGGGTGGTTCTGCTGTCAAAATATACCCTGCTAGGAGCGTGGATCGTCTTCTACCTCCTGTTGATGGGCCGGCTCGTCGTGACTAAGCGGTGGCGGGAGCTGGGCAAGCTGGTGGCGTGGAGTGCGATTGGTTTTCTTGCCACCACGTTGCCTTGGCTGATTTACTTCCTGGCGACCGGGTCGTTGGGGGCGTTCATCAACGTTTATGTATTGTTCAATACCCACGTCTACCTGACTTCATCGGTGGCCTTCTTTGCCAACCTGGTTCAGTCCACGACATTGGTTTCGCAATTCTATCTGAGTAACGTGATTTTCTTTGGCTTAGGCATTATCGGGACGTTGGTCGTGATGTTTCAACCGGCCATCTTCCACGATCCATTCATGCGGGGGACTTATCTATTAACCAATTTAGGTGCCGATCTGTTTGCCCTCTATGGCTACCAGGCCAACGCCGTTTATCAGTATTATCAATTGATTTATTTTGCGTTCTTCATTCTGCCCTTCGTTTACCTGTGTCAGTGGGCGTTTAAACGGGTGCCTTTGCCGACGGGGGATGCGCCGTTTCCGATTCTGGCGACGTTGGTCTTTAGCCTCCTACTGGTGCTGGGGGTTAATAACAATGTGACGAACTCGAAGGTTTTCCCGAATAATTCGGCGATTACCGAGGCTGCGACGACCCGGCCGCAACAGCCCGCTCAGGTGGTCTTTGGCCACTTGATGCGAACGGAGACGCCGGCCGATACCAAGCTGACTATGTTGAACTACGGGTCGATTGACATGGGTTTCTATACGGCGTCCGGCGCGGTGCCGAACACCTACTACTTCCAGAATTACAACATTTCGCAGAGTGCGGCGCCCCAGATATTGGCGTCGCAACAGGCCGTTATTCGCGATAAAGACGTCGAGTGGGTCGTGTTGAATACGCCAGTAGGCAAGACCGTTAAACAGTGGCCTGGCGTGGCCGGTCGGATCAGCAGTGGTGATTTGAATCCCGGCACGGCCAAGATGTCTAAGATGCTCCTCAAACGATACCGGCCCGTGGCCCAGCATTCCCAGATCTTTGAAGGGGTGAACGAAACCTATTGGCTGTTCAAACGCCGGTAGGCATTTAACAGGAGACGCAAAGAGAACTATGATAGTTCAATGAGAGTCCTTGACCTGAGTGACCTAGACTGGTAAATTTAGAAACAATATCTCCCAGGATTCCTAACCGAGCCTGAGACTAAATTAAAGAGGAGCGATATCAACTATGTCTAATTGGGACACGAAGTTTGCTAAAGAAGGAATCACGTTTGATGATGTTTTGTTAATACCCGCAGAAAGTCATGTATTGCCGAATGAAGTCGACCTAAGTGTCCAATTAGCGCCAAATCTAAAGTTGAACGTTCCATTTATCAGTGCCTCGATGGATACCGTCACCGAGACCAAGATGGCCACGGCTATGGCGCAAAATGGGGGCCTTGGGGTCATCCACAAGAACATGAGCGCGACGGACCAAGCCAAGATGGTGGCCGACGTGAAAGCCATCGAAAACGATGCCGCTAAGTACCCGAATGCCGCCGTTGACGCCAACAATCACTTGTTGGTGGCCGCAGCCGTTGGGGTCACTTCCGACACCTTTGACCGCGCCACGGCGCTGTTGAATGCCGGTGCTGACGCCATTATCATTGACACGGCACACGGCCACTCTGCCGGTGTGTTGCGCAAGGTTGCAGAAATCCGCCAGCAATTGCCAGATGCTACGTTGATTGCCGGGAACGTTGCCACGGGTGAAGGTACCCGGGCCTTGTTCGAAGCCGGTGTTGATGTCGTTAAAGTGGGTATCGGCCCTGGTTCCATCTGCACGACTCGGGTTGTTGCCGGTGTTGGGGTTCCTCAAATTACCGCCATTTACGATGCCGCTTCGGTTGCACGTGAATTCGGTAAGCCAATCATTGCCGACGGGGGGATGAAGTACTCTGGCGATATCGTCAAGGCCCTCGCCGCTGGTGGGAACGCCGTAATGTTTGGGTCCATGTTCTCCGGGACAGACGAAGCCCCTGGCGACGTCATCGAAGACAATGGTAAGAAGTACAAGACCTACCGCGGGATGGGTAGTCTGGCTTCAATGTCCCATGGTTCCGCCGACCGCTACTTCCAAGGCGGCGTCAACGAAGCTAACAAATTGGTTCCCGAAGGCATCGAAGCTCGAGTTGAATACAAGGGGAGCGTCAACGACATCATCTTCCAAATGGTCGGTGGCCTCCGTTCTGGGATGGGCTACACCGGTAGTGCCAACATCCAAAGCTTGATTGACAACGCCCAGTTTGTTCGGATTTCCAACGCTGGGTTGATCGAATCTCACCCACACGATGTGCAAATTACCAAGGCAGCACCTAACTACAAATAACTTGTTTTATGGGAATCAGTTCACTTGTTGAGCTGGTTCCTTTTCTTTTGGATGAAGATTGGGCCGCCGCAGGTGGCCAAGGGTTCCGTCCTGTGGGGCACGGGTAAAGCCTGAAAGGCGGTCTTCACCCTCGCTTTAAGCCTCACCAAAAGCGTGAGTCTTAAAGTCGTCCCAGGCTGTAGGGCCGGAAATCCACCGACCAAACAGCCTCGACACGGGACTCCACCCTTGGCCACCTGGGGCTAGAGCTGGTCTTTGAAGGCGAAGCTCGCTGGGAGATCGGAGCTCGTAAACCTATTTGAGGAAGCTGGGTGATTTCGTCATGTTGTTGAGGAATTGGTTTTTCTGGGGATGGGTAATGCAAAGGATACTTGGACACGACAACTTGAGACTTCGAAGCCAGACCACCAGAGTCTCCATAACGCTCCGTGTTGCGCAACCTCTCGGCTGACAGGGCTCAGGTGTGTCGTTAGTCTTGGCTGGGTGGTCTTTCCGGCCTAGACTAAGGCCGAGCTTGTAGACTTTCGAGCTTTGAAAGGCTTCAAGTCGTGCCCACCCCGTTCCAGTCCCTGTCAGCCGGGAGGTTGCGGGGTCATCGACTAACGTTGCCGATTTAAAACTCAAAGCACCCTTCGGGCTTGGAAAGAATCTAAGCGTCCCTGCGGGCCACTAGCTTGAAAAGACTTATCGAGGGCTTAAACAACAGGTTGGCGGAGGGCCGGTAAATAGTGTAAGATTAAGGAATGGTTAAGTGCCTTACGCCCGACTAAAGGTTCGGGTTTTGACGTCGCCTCGCAGGAGAAATTTGCTAGAATAGAAGTAAAGTACCCTTGGGGGCAGACCGCTAGTGACCTAACCTAGCTGTTAAAGGAGAATAAACCGAATATGAAAATTTTAGTTGTCGATGATGATAAAGAAATTGCACAATTACTCGAAATCTACATTAAAAATGAAGGCTACGAACCTCTGACCGCATACAACGGCAAGGAAGCGCTGACCAAGCTTCACACAACGCCAGACATCGCCTTGATGATTCTGGATATCATGATGCCTGAAATGAGTGGGATTGAAGTTGTTAAGGAAGTGCGGAAGGACTCGCAGATTCCAATTCTGCTCCTTTCGGCTAAGACCGGTGACATGGACAAAATTCAAGGGCTAATCACGGGGGCGGACGATTATGTTACCAAGCCATTTAACCCCTTAGAAGTCATGGCCCGAGTGAAGTCGCTGTTGCGGCGGAGCCAAGACCAAGTGACCGACGATGCCCCGGATATCTTGGATATCGGGACGTTGACGATCAACAAGGATTCTCACGAAGTCAAGACGATTGCCGGTAAGACGATCTCCTTGACTGCGCTTGAATTTGGGATCTTGTACCTGTTGGCCAGTCACCCCAACCGGGTCTTCTCAGCCGACGAGATTTTCGAACGCGTTTGGCGTCAAGAGAGTATCGTGTCGGCCAAGACCGTCATGGTGCACGTGAGCCACTTGCGCGATAAGATTGAGGATGCTACGAATGGTGAGAAGGTCATTCAAACCGTTTGGGGTGTCGGCTACAAGATCGAGTCACACTAATCAAGAAGATCGAGGATGACCATGTTACAGTTTAAAAATTACCGTTTATCGGGACACGGGGAGGCTAGACCATGAAGCTAACCACCCGGGAGAAGAGTGCGCTCTTCATGGAAGGTGTCGTCACCGTGATTCTCCTGTTGATGCTGAACCTGGCATTGCTGGTGCTCATCATCCAGGCCATCGAGAGTAATCCAGGTCTGCGAGACGGGATCTTCATTATTAAACGTTCCGTGATGTTTGGCCCCAACAATTTTCAGTTATGGAGTTGGGAGAACCTGTTTATCGGGTTGATGTTGATTGCGGACGCGTTGGTTGTGTGGTGGCGCCTGATTCGGCGTTACCGCCAGATGCAGTTGCGCCACATCATTGGCGAGCTCCATTACATTGCCAACGGCCACTTTGACCACCGGATTCCCTTTCGCGTGAGTGGTGACGTTCAACGCGTTGTGGATTCCGTGAATGCCCTGGTGGATTCCGTGATCAGCTCGATGAATGAAGAGCGGGCGATTGAGAAGTCTAAAGATGAACTGATTACCAACGTGAGCCACGAT
Source organism: Levilactobacillus paucivorans (assembly GCF_001437125.1). Classification (GTDB taxonomy): domain Bacteria; phylum Bacillota; class Bacilli; order Lactobacillales; family Lactobacillaceae; genus Levilactobacillus; species Levilactobacillus paucivorans. The sequence continues at coordinate 31,403 of NZ_JQCA01000004.1, forward strand.
ATCCGGACGCCGTTAACGTCGATTATCGGCTATCTGGGGCTCATCGAGGACCAGCAGTATCACAGTGAGGAAGACCTCCTCAAGTACACGCACACGGCGTTTTTGAAGTCTAAACAGATGAAATCTCTGGTGGATGACCTCTTCGAGTACACCAAGGTCCGCCAGACCGATACGCCGCTCAGTATTACCAAGATTGACTTAGCCGCCATGTTGGAACAACTGGCCGCCAGCTTCGAGCTGGAAGGGCAGAAGAAAGCCATGACGGTGGGCGCGTCGAGCACACCGGCCAGCCTGATGATGGAGGCCGACCCCGAGAAATTGGTGCGGGTCTTCAATAATCTGGTATCCAATGCTCTGAAATATGGGAATGGCGGTAGTGAGATTAATTTGATTGCCAAACAAGTCTCGCCCGACGAATTGGAAGTCCGCGTCACCAACGACGGTCCGAAGATTCCTAAGGCATCCCTGGCCCTCATCTTCGAGCGGTTCTACCGTGTCGAGGAGTCGCGTTCCAAGGAGACCGGCGGAACCGGGTTAGGTTTGGCCATTGCCCAGAGTATTGTGGCGCTTCACGGCGGCTACATTTACGTGGAGTCGGATGACCATCTGACCAGTTTCGTGATTCACTTACCCGTCAAGCATGACCACCCGTTGGCCATTCCTGAACGGTTACGCACAGCAGAAAAGACAAAATAGCATCAGCGTCGGCATTGCCGACACTACATAAGATAAGAGGAGTTTTAAATCTCATGAAGAAACAGTTACGGCAAGTTTTGATTGGACTGGTGACGGCGGTGACGCTGGTTACCGGTGGGTTAAGTGGTTTGGGTGCCAGCGCACCGGTTGTGGCACAAGCGGCAACCAGTTCGACCAGCACGGTGAACCTACAGGCGAAGGCCGGGATTGCGGTCGACGCCAAGACGGGTCAGATTTTATACGACAAGAATAGTGATAAGGCCTTACCAGTCGCTTCGATGACCAAGTTGTTGTCAATTTACCTGGTGCTCCAGGCGATTCACAGTGGCAAATTAAAGTGGGACAAAAAGATCACCGTCAGCAAGGACGTGGCAAAGGTCGCCAAGGATACCAACTTATCCAACGTGCCACTGCGGGCCGGCCACAGCTACACGGTCAAGTCGTTGTACCAGGCTTCCCTGATTTACTCGGCTAACGGGGCCGTTGAAGCCCTCGCGAGTGCCGTTGCCGGTTCACCACACGCCTTTGTCACCCAGATGAAGGCACAGGCCAAGAAGCTCGGCATGACCAACGTTAAAATTTACAATGCCTGTGGGTTAACTAACAAGCAAGTCGGTAACTTGGGCTACTCAAACGTGGCGGGTTCTGCCGAAAACGAATGGTCCGCTGCCGATCAAGCTAAATTGGCTGTGGCCTTACTGAACAAGTACCCCGAAGTTCTCCAAACCACGAAGATTGATAAGTTGTGGTTTGCGAAGGGCACCCAGGATGCCACGAAGATGGACAACTGGAATTGGATGTTGAAGGGGCTGACCGCTTCTTACAGCAAGCTTCACGTTGATGGGTTGAAGACAGGGACGTCCGATGCCGCCGGTGCCAACTTTACTGGGACTTCCGATAATGATGGCAACCGGATCGTGACGGTGGTGCTGCACGCTTCCCACAAGTCCGAAACTGACCCTGCCCGTTTCCAACAGACGCAGAAGATGATGTCTTACGTCTACAATAACTTCAAGACGGTCAGTTACCAGGCCGGCGACCAGATCAAGGGTGCCAAGAGCATCAAGACCAATGACGCCAAGGAAAAGACCGCCAAGACGGTTCTGGGTCAGGACGTTAAGCTTTGGATCCGCAATGACCAGGTTGCCAGCAACGTTTCCGCTAAGCCACAGTTAAAGGCCAAGCTGGAAAAGAATAAGGCGCTGGAAGCCCCAGTCAAGAAGGATGCCACGATTGGGACCGCTAATGTTTCCATGAAGGGCGACCAATTAGGCTTCTTGGGCAATACCAAGACGACCAAGGTGCCACTGAAGGTGACCCAGGCCGTTGAAAAGGCCAATATCTTTGTCCGCATTTGGCGGTCAATTGTTTCACTGTTTTAAACCCAGCTAATCCTGAGATAAGTTTTTCGCCGATCCCTACGGGGATGGGCGATTTTTTCGGGTTGGTAATCGACACTTGTTGCGTTAGATTGAATGAAAAAAAGCTTTCTTTTCCGCTGGAATGGGTGTTAGCTTTCAGTAAACCAGGTCGGATAAATCCCGATATTACAGACTTTTTAAGGTTAAAGTCTGATGAGTCGGTTCTGTGAAACATTTTCTTTAGTCGACCGAATTAACCTCAGAAGCCAGTAGTGGCAAGGGATAACACTGATCTGAGGGATTGTCGATGGCCTGTTGCATTTTTGACAAGTCAAGCGTTATTGTGCGACTATGTTCTATAATAATTAGCCATTATTTTGAGGAATTTTAAAGGAAAAGGGAGTTGAAACTAGTGAAGATGATTAAAGGCGAATGGAATTACATTCGGCACAACCGGTTGATTCTGATTTCTGTGTTGGCCATTATGTTCATTCCGTTCCTCTACTGTATCTTCTTTCTAAAGTCAGTGTGGGACCCGTACGGTGAAACCGGCGAGCTACCTGTTGCGGTGGTAAACCAAGACAAGCCTGTCACCTACCAAGGACAGAAGTTAAATGTTGGGGATCAGACGGTAACGAATTTAAAGAAGAACAAGCAATTGGGTTGGAAGTTTGTGTCGGCCAAGACCGCCGCAGATGGGTTGAAGCACCACAAGTACTACACGGTGATCACCTTGCCCAAGAACTTCTCGTCTAACGCCGCTACGGCGCTGGACAAGCATCCGAAGAAGATGACCTTCACGTACAAGACCAACGGTTCCGCTAACTACATCGCGCAAGTTATGAGTGAAGTTGGTTCGGATAAGCTGGACAGTCAGATCCGTGCCAAGGTCACGAAGGCCTACGCACAGGCGACGTTCAAGCAGATCTACACTGTGGGTCAAGGGATGAAGAAGGCTGCCAAGGGTTCTGCCCAATTGAAGGACGGGACGGTCACGTTGACCGATGGGTTAAACACGTACACCACCGGGGTTAAGACGTTGAACAATGGTCTGCAACAAATGAAGACTTCCGTGACGCCATTGGCCACCGGGATTCAACAGTTAAGCACGGGCTCTGCAACCTTAGCCTCTGGACTCAGCCAGTACACGGCCGGTGTCTCGAAGTTAAACAGCAACATGCCAACCTTACAAGCTGGGGCTTCTAAGCTGAACAGTGGGACCTACAGTTACGTTGACGGTGTTTACAAGCTCAACAGTGGTTTAGGTCAGATGAGCAGCAAGGTTGGACCTTTGGCTAGTGGAGTTACGCAGTTGAAGACTGGGAGTAACTCGCTGACTAAGGGACTGAAGAAGCTGGATGCTAACTCTAGTCAATTGACTAGTGGATCTTCTCAGATCGCTGATGGGTTGACGCAAATGCAGACGCTCTTGAACCAATTAGGGCCTAGTTTGACGACACTGTCCGATTTAACGAAGGATCCGACAAAGCTGAGTAAGTTGAATAACTTGCTAGAACAACTTCAGACTGCAAACATGTTAGACCAGACCACATTGGGAACAATTCAAAATGGGTTGAAAGCTATGTCAACAATTGATCCTACGTCATTAAATGGATTATCAGATGATATGGATAAGATGGCAACTGATGCTACAACTGTGGGAACATTATTGGCAGAACAGAGTAGTTCAACAACTACTGGTACTGATTCAAATGCAACGGCTCTCAAAGAAGCGCAAGAAGCCGCTGCCTCCGCTAGCACAAAAGCTGCTGCTTTGGCCAGTGCTGCAAGTGCTGGCAGTGACGTGAAGTCTGAAGCAGCAGAAGTTGCGACAGCAACCCAAGATGCTAATGAAAAAATACAAGGTACTAAGGTAAGCTCGGCCACTTCAACAAGTGATGCATCCTATAATAAAGCTGTTGGTGACTTACTAGTCGATGTTAAAACTATGGGTACCTACCAAACTACCTTGACATCAGCATTGAATGGCCTTGGAGCAATGGCACCATATGTTTCTTCAATGCAAGGACTTGTAACTGCATTGCAGGGTTCTGGCTTAACGAATGAAGATTTAGCTACAGTCGCTGGAGCATTAACGACGCTCCAAGCTAAGGCTGGCCTGATTTCTCAATTAGGTACAGCTTCAGACAGCTTGGGTCAATTGGTCACTGGTGCTAAGCAGTTATCAACTGGTTTAGACACTTACACGGCTGGTGTTAACTCAGCCTTGGGTGGTTCTAAGCAGTTAACGACTGGTTTAAACACGCTTAACTCCAATATCCCAGCCTTAACTTCCGGTGTTTCCCAATTATTAGACGGGAGCAACACGTTAGCTAAGAAGGGGTCTGAACTCACGAGTGGGACGTCATCACTCAACTCTGGTATTGGCCAAGTTGCTAGTGGGGTTTCCCAATTGAACGGCAACTCTGCTAAATTAAACAGTGGTGCTGGTCAACTCAGCAGTGGGTTATCAACCTTAAACGGTAAGATTCCAACGCTGACCAGTGGGGTTAACCAACTGGCTGACGGATCTGCTAAGCTGGATGCCAACAGCAACAAGCTGATGCAAGGAACCAAGAAGCTCAGCAAGGGTTCCGGTACTTTGGCCAAGTCACTGAAGTCAGGGGCTGACCAAATTAACGCACAACCATTGACCAGCAAGACGGCCGATATGTTTGCGGCACCAACTCATTTGAAGCACGAAAGCTACAGCTACGTGCCTAACTATGGACATGCCTTAGCACCTTACGTGCTTTCCGTGGCGTTATATGTTGGGGCCTTAGTCTTCAACTTTGCCTTCCCAATTCGGAAGGTCTCCATGGCTGGCGGTTCCGCTTCAGGTTGGTACCTGAGCAAGCTGTCAATTGGTGCGGTTGAAGGGTTAGCAATGGGGGTCATCGAACCATCACTGATGATGCTCGCTGGCTTATCCGTTGATCACCCAATGCAGATGATTCTGATTTCCGTCTTGTTTGCGGAGGCGTCGATGTTCATTGTCATGTTCCTGTCGATGCTCCTGGACAACCCTGGACGGTTCATCGCCATGGTTCTCCTGATGCTTCAACTCGGGGGTTCCGGTGGGACGTTCCCAATGGAAGTCACGAACCACTTCTACAACGTTGTGCACCCATTCTTACCAATGACTTACTCCATCTTAGGTTTCCGTGAGGCGATTACCTCAGGGATGTCTGGCATGGTTGGTTTGGCAACTTGGGTCCTCCTGTTGTTCACAGCAGGTGCCGTTGCCTTACTCTGGCCAACGATGTGGTGGCTTCAAAAGAAGCATTTAATGGGCGTTTCCCAATTGGACGATAACCAAAAACTCCAAGAGGTCGAAGACCCAAATACAAATAGTCATTCTTAATAACGACTCGCTGAGAAGCGACGTGAGACCGCTGGTTTCGCGTCGCTTTTTGCGTATAATAAAGGGGTATGAGAAAAGGGGACTTTAGAATGAGTATCCAATTTCGGCAGGCTAAACGCGCCGACTTATCATTGATTGTGGCCATTTATAATGAAGCGGTGGCCACCAAGCAAAGCACGGCAGATGTGCAGCCGGTGACGGTGGCCCAACGCGAGGATTGGTTCGCGAGCTTTAATCCACTGCGTTTTCCACTGTGGATGATTGAAAACGAGGGCCGGGTGGCTGGATTCGTCGGCTTAGAGCCCTATAGCGACCGCGCTGGCTATCGTCACGTGGCTGAGGCGGCTCTCTACCTGGCTAGTGACCAACAGGGCCAGCACATCGGCTCACAGGCCGTTGATTGGATTGCCCAACAAGCACCCAAACTGGGACTGACGACGGTGATTGCCCGTATCTTTGGCCACAACCAGGCCAGCAGGAAGCTCTTTGAAAAGGCCGGCTACGAACAGTGGGGCCACTTGCCAGAAATTGCCGAAATGCCAGGATTTACCGCTGATCTGGAAGTTTACGGTCGTCATTTCACAACGACAGATTAAAAAGCAATGAAAGTTATGAAAACTTCCTGGGTAACTTCACAAACGTTTCATAGATCCTAGCTAGATCAGGGATAACCCTTGATAAATATCAGAGATGTTATATGAAAATGGGCTGAAACATGTTAAAATATCATCGTGTGGTTTTTACGCGTAAGTGGTAAATCCATTAACGTGCTTCATATCTCAGAGTATTCGACGGAGGCAGACATTCTTGAATAAACGACGGCCAAACCCCAAGCAGGTGCCGGACCCCACAGAACCAATGTGGCGGTCGACCTTGCGGGTAGCCATGCCCCTTAACTTGAGTTACATACCTATCGGGCTGGCTTGTGGGATTTTGCTACACGCGGCAGGGTTCAATACATTCCTTACTGGATTAGTTTCACTGCTGGTCTTTTCTGGTGGGGGTCAATTTTTAATTGCCACGATGTTGACTATTAATTCCCCATTACTTTCAATTGTTTTGATGCTGTTTTTCTTGGAACTTCGGTATGCACTACTAAGTTCAAGTCTATCGCCTTACTTAAAAGGCCAATCCAACCGTTTTCTATTTATATTTGCGGTTTCGTTAAACGATGAAAATTATGCGATTAATTACTTAAAGTTTGCCACAGATAAGAAGTGGACGGTGCGCGAAGCCTTAGCGGTTGAGCACTATTCGTTGTTGTTCTGGGCAACAAGTAACGTTATCGGGAGTCTAATCGGTAGCGCATTGAAGATCGATTTGAGCGTTGTGCATTTTGCGCTGACGTCCTTGTTCCTTTACATGATTGTGATGCAACTTAAGAGTCACTTGACGGTGTTAATTTGCCTCGTCTCGGCAGTATTGGCTGCCTTCTTCATGATTGTGACCAAGAGTACGTTAGGGTTAGTGATTGCGACAATCGTGGCTTCATTGATTGGTTTCGGGTTAGAAGAACTTCTGCAAAAGAAGATGCCAAACAGCCACTGGTTGCGACGGATGCATAGCCCAGGGTCAAAGAAGTCAGTTGTGGAACATTCAGACGCTAATTAGGATGCAGGGAGAACTTTATGAATGCAGTTAATAACTGGAACAGTACGCAACATTTTTGGCTAATTATTTTGGGATTTGTTGTTGCCTTCGTCCCACGTTTCGTGCCGCTGATGTTGTTCACCAAGCGGGCCATTCCTGAATGGTTTAACGAATGGATGAAGTTTGTGCCGGTGTCATTATTTACGGCTCTAGTAGTTAAAGATATTTTCATCGATAGCTCTAGCTACGGGTTGGTTCTAACCAACTATCCCTTAATGATTGCGGCAGTGATTGTGATCTACATTGCCTATCGAACGCGGTCGATGGCCGTTTCCGTGGTTGTCGGGCTGGCAGGGGTATTCCTCCTGTCGATGTTCCTTTGACACTAACTTAACGAATAAATCAGATGAGGTCTGGCAGTCATGCTGGGCTTCTTTTTTTGATCTGGTTTACAAAAAAATATCAGTTTAAAATATGATTATCATTGTTATTAGTTTTGAATTGAAATCATTTGGATTGGCCTAACTATACCACGTTTTGTCACGCAGAAATACCAGAGATGAAAATCAGGAACAATAGTTAAGAAGCTCGTCAGTTTGGCTATGAGTTATAAGTGGTAAGGAGACAAAAGAGTTGACTAGAAAAATGTGGTGTAGTAATATTTGACTACAAATAAGGAGGGCTTTCTTATGGCACAGGCAACGTCAGTAAGATTTGATGACGAGACGAGTAAACTGCTTACGGTTTATGCGCAAGCTCATGGAATCAGTAAATCTGATTATATTAAGCAAGTTGTTTCTCAAAGTCTTGAGGATTGGTTAGATATTCAGGCTGCCGATGAGGCTTATCAGTCCTGGAAGGCAGACAAATTTGAGACTAAGTCGTGGCAGGAAACGTTGACGGAATTGGGATTAGACCATGAGTAATTATGACGTTCGCACGTCACGTTCATTTCGAGACGCTCTTAAAAAGTTAGATAAAGGAACGCAAAGAACATTGGCTAAGTGGATTTCAAAGCACCTTATAGGCGTTGATTTTCCATCGTCTCCTGGAAAGAAACTGGTTGGTAATTATGCAGGATATGTACGTTTTCGTGTTGGCTCATACAGAATCATTGCAATCGTAAACGACCATGAATTGATAATTACGGCTGTCTTTGTTGCAAAACGAGAGATAGTTTACGAACAGAGTTGGCAAAACGACAAATAAAATTCAAATCAAAAAAGCACCACCCACCCGGTGATCAATCCAGGTTGGTGGTGCTTTTAAGTCGGTCGAATGATCCGCGGTCATTCAGGCCAGTTGATTAGTCCGTTACTTTTGATTTATCGTGGGTCTCGTCGTACATGTAGTCCCGCGTCATTGGTAACATCCGGGCTGAAGGGCCCTTTGAGATCAAATACTGAATCACGTCAATATTACCAGACTTGAATGATGCTGCGCAAGCCTGAAGATAAAGATCCCACATCCGAACAAAGCGTTCGTCAAACATCTTGACGACTTCGTCACGGTGTTCGTTGAAGTTCTTGTCCCAAATTTCCACCGTCTTTTGGTAGTGACGACGGAGAGGCTCCATATCATCGATCTGCAAACCACTCTCGATGATGTGGGTGGTGTTTTCAATCAAGCCAGGCACGTAGCCACCTGGGAAGATCCACTTGTTTAACCAACCATTGTTGGCCCCACCCTGTTGCCGGGTGATTCCGTGGATTAAGGCGACACCGTCATTCATCAGGTACTTTTGAACACATTCAAAGTATTGGCCCAAGTTTTCCTGACCAACGTGTTCGAACATCCCAACAGAGGTGATGTAGTCCCACTTTTCGTTGCCTAATTCCCGGTAATCTTCCAACCGAACTTCGGCAACGTCTTCGAGGCCATCTTCTTTAATGCGAGCGTTCACGTAGTCATATTGTTCCTGGCTTAGCGTAATCCCGGTGACGTGCAGACCGTATTCCTTGGCCGCCGTCAACATCAGGGTACCCCAACCACAACCAATATCGAGAAGCGTCTTACCCGGTTGGGGGTTCAACTTCTTGATGATGTGATGAACTTTGTTAACCTGTGCGGTGTACAAATCATCATCGGGTGATTCGAAGTAGGCACAGGAATAAGTCATGGTGTCATCTAGCCATAATTTATAAAAGTTATTCCCAATATCGTAGTGTTCTTGTACATCGGACTTACTTTCTTTGACCGTGTGCTTTTGTTTTGGCAGGAAGTGGATAAACTTCTTGTTGTGGAAGAAGGAATCCGTGTTTTCGTAGGCCGCAGTAATCAGGTCTTCGATGCTGCCGTCGACTTCAATCTTACCGTCCATGATGGCTTCACCCAGCGCAATGGATGCGTTGCTGGAGATTTCCTTAATCGGAATGGCTTCGTGGAAGGTAATGGTGATGTCGGGAGTGCCAGTCCCATAGACATCACTGGATCCGTCCCAATAGTTGACACGGACAGGGATGTTAAAGGTGTGGCTTAGAAACGTCTTGTAGAATGTTTTTTCAAGCATGACAGGGGTCCTTTCCGGTTTTTCTACCATTAATAGTGGAAAAACAAAATTACCTCATCATTATACGCCTTTCACCCTGTTAGACGTAAGGAAAGGATTCGGATGAAAACGGTTAACCTGGATTTTGGTCGCAGGGACTCGGTAAAATTGACCGATTTACCCGCTAACCATGGTATAATGAGTCTACAATTAACCAGCGGAGGTCTTTCATTTTGAAAAAATGGGTATGGGTCGTAGCGACAGTCGTTGTGGCACTGCTGATTGGTGGTTACGCTTATTCAAATCATCATGCGACAGCTAAAGAGTACCAGGCAGCGATGGCCAATGGCCGGACTGCTATTCAAAGTAAGCATTACACGCAAGCAGAGAGCTATTTCCAGAACGCGCTCAAGCGGCGTTTGAATGACGAGTCAGCTCAGACGTATCTGACACAGACGCAGCGGTTCGTTTCCGGGGAAAATGCATTGGATGCGCGGCACTTTACGACGGCACGCAAGCATTACGAAGCCGTTCAGGATACCAAGAAAGGCTCGTCCGTCCTTGTGACGCGGGCTAAGGCGAAGGTCAAGCAAGTTAAGGGAATTTTGGCCAACGTCAAGGAATTCAAGAAGATTTTGACTAAGGCCACGGGTGAAAATCAGGCCCTGAACTATGGTCAGTCCAATACAACCTTGGACGAATTATTTAACAACGCGAAGTTCCGCCAGAAGTATTACCAAAACTTGTATGATCAAGCCTTGGCATTACGGAAGTCCAACAACGCGGGCCAAGCGGCTAACACAAGTTCTTCAACGAGTGCTTCGTCGAGTGACAGTACTGCTAGCAGCTCTAGCGCGTCCCTGACGTCGTCCGAACAGGCGGCCGCAAGTAATTACTCCGGAAGTAACGAATACACCGTTACACAGAAGGAGAAAGAGGTTAACGGTAAGGTGATTATCGCTGCCCAGATTGCCAACGCGAGAAAGACGATCAGCGCGGCTGGGGGCCACTCGGATGCCATGAGTGACCAAGACGTGCGGGTTGCCATTCAACAAGCCAGCAAGCAAAAGATTTCGTTGGCACAATACACCCAACAAAACTTAAAGTAAACGATGTGAGAACCTAGACGATAGTGTCTGGGTTCTTTTTTTGCGCATATATGGTGGAGCCTCCAGAAACTATAGTGATAGTTGGGTAACTCGAGTGCTGTCCATCTTGTCTCGCGATAAAGTATCTGATGATTAGAAGACGCTATTCGGGATTCGTCTACGTCAGCCGGAGGCGGTGGTATCACATAACTAGCAGAAAAAATTGCCGTATGCGAGTCAAGCCGATCGATTTGGTAGGAAAACTTACCATATCTATCCAAACAGTCTTAAAACTTGACATGATGGTAAGGTTAGCAAACAAATAAGTTAGTAAGTTAATTACTTTACCTGCGGGATATCTAGGTAAATTAATTGTCCTAATCGCCGTCGTTTCGGTATTTCTGGTAAGATTGTGAACTCAAAACTTCGAATATTTCACAAGTCATTATTTACACTAAATTTGTAAGGGTGTCTTACTATATAGATAGAATCAGAAATCTACAAGGGGGGTAGAGCAACGCTGCCTCTGAAAATAGCTGGGTGAGCACCGATCTTGGGGGATAGGGCGACCTGAACTGATTTGATTCCCAAATCACCACAAGGCTATTGGGGACGTGGCGTTGCCAGAAAATTATGATTATCAACAAACATATCATGCGTACGACTAATGAAAAGCAAGTTTTACAGCAGATTGTCAACGCTGGTCCGATTTCGCGAAGTCAAATTTCCCGTAACCTGAGTTTAAACAAAGTGACGGTCTCTGATATTTACAGCCAGTTACTGCATGAAGGGTTGATCCGTGAGGTTGGTCACGGTGTCAGCACGCGTAACGGCGGTCGGAAACCTGTCATGGCATTACTAAACGTGGGGTATGGTTATGTCATCAGTATTAACATTTTGCGGTCACGGTTCTCGATGATCACCAGTCGTTTGGATGGTCGTTCTGAGAATTATGCGAGCGTTTCCACTCGTGGTGTGGATTTAACCACGGTGCTCGATATGATTGACGAGAAGATCGCGGCAACCGTTGCCGATAGCGACACGCGGTTGTTAGGAATCTCATTCGGGTTGGACGGCACTATTTACGACAACCAGATCTTGGATTCCAGTTTGAAAGGCTTCAAGAACTTTGATTTGGCAAAGTACTTTAGCGACAAATTCCAAGTTCCCGTTGTTCTGGAAGACCTGGCTAATCAGTCCGCAATCTTCGAGCGGGACTTCTCTGGCGAGGGTGTTTACCGCAACCTGATCTCGGTCACGATTAGAGACCAAGTCAGTGCCGGCATCATCACCGAAGGCCACCTGTACCGCGGACACAATGGTGAGGCCGGAAACATTGGGACTTGTCCGTTGGCTGACCGTTACCAGGAAGGCAATTCCGAAACGGTCAACCACTATGTGGCAGAAGGCACGGTGCTTCAACGCATCATGGCCTACCAGAAGATTGACCGGGTCGATGTTAACCGGATTCGGCGGGATTACCTGGGTCACCGGCCAGAACTGTTAGCCATTCTCGACGAGTTTGCCTACTACCTGGCAAAGGTTTTAGGGAACCTGTCCAACACGTTTGCGCCGGACGCCATCATCGTCAACGCCCCAATCTTGGAGCTGTTGCCAGAAATGATGGATACCGTGCGGAACTACGTGGACCAATTAGCTATCGTCCGCAAGGCGCCACTCCTGTTGACTAAGAACTCACGGGAAGCCTCCTTAAAGGGCGGGGCTTCGGCGATTATCCACCGGGCCTTGGCACTGGACGACTTACAACTGACCTTCACCAACGAACGGACAACTGTTCTCGAAGGCGTTGAATCTTAAATGAAATAGGCTTTGAAAAGCGTGGATGCGGCCACGCTTTTTATTTTGCGTTCAGGTTTTGTTGGGCTCAGCGCCTCCCGGAAACCAGCCAGGAGGCTGGAACGCGGTGGGCACGACTTGAAGCCCACAACCCGGTCTTCAAGCTCGGCCTTTCCGTAACCCGAGAAGGTCACTCGACTAACGGAAATGACACGGCTGAGCCTCCTGGCTGGTTTCCTCCGGCTAACACTGTCCTATCCCGTCAAAATACGCTGGCTCGCCCTCATGATTTGATGGGGTTATCACCATGTCAGCCGGAGGTCGGTTCTGGAAATGCTCAGTGGTGTCGTTGTCCTTAGCGGAGTGGGTTCCTCCGGTTAGGACAAGGCCGTTCGGGGAGACCGCTCTTTGGCTTCCCGACGTGCCCACTACGTTCCAGCGTTTCCAGAACCGACCGGGAGGCGCGGGTGACGACCAGCTTGCCGTGGAAAGTGCTAGGGATTTTCGACCAATGCGGTATAATAAAAAGAAGATGAAATGGGAGGAATGACGTTTGAGTATTTGGCAACGATTTATCGACAATGTGCGGCTACGACGCTTCGTTATCTTGGCGCTGCTAATCTTTGTGCTGTGGCTGATTCGAAGCGAAATGAACATGATTTTATTAACGTTCATTTTTACGTTTTTAGTGCTTCAGTTAGTCAAAGCCGTGCGGCGGTATGTGAAGATACCACCGGCATTGATTGTGACAGTGACCTACGTGGCGGTGCTGGGGGCTCTGTATTGGGCGATCACAGCCTACCTGCCAAAGATTGTGACGTCGTCGGTTCACGGGATTGAGGGACTCATTAATTTTTATGAGAATCCCGCTAACGAAAATAATGAAATCATCCGCTGGATCTCTGGCTATATCAGTAGTTCGAATATCGTGTCGCAGGTTCAGAGTAGTGCCAAGCTGGTCTTGACCTACCTGTCAACGATTGGGTCGTTCGGATTCACCATATTTATGTCGATGATTCTGAGTTTCTTCTTCACGATTGAGTCGAAACAGATGACCGCCTTTTCCAAACGGTTCCTCACGAGTACGTATGGTTGGTTTTTCCAGGATATTAACTTCTTTGCCACGAAGTTCGTCAATACGTTCGGGGTTGTGCTGGAGGCACAATTCTTCATCGCCCTCTGCAACACCGTGATTACCACGATTATCCTGGCCATCATGCAGATGCCCCAGTTGGCCACGTTGGCCATTATGATTTTTATCCTGAGTCTGATTCCAGTGGCCGGGGTGATTGTCTCCGTTATTCCCCTTACGATTCTGGGGTACACGGTGGGTGGCTTCCGCTACGTCGTCTATATCCTCGTGATGATCGTCGTGGTTCACGCGTTAGAAGCCTACGTGTTGAATCCCAAGTTCATGTCCAGTCGAACAGAACTGCCAATCTTCTACACCTTCGTGGTATTGTTGGCCGGGGAAGCCTTGTTCGGTGTTTGGGGCCTGATCGTTGGGGTGCCAATCTTCACCTTCTTCCTGGATATTCTGGGTGTCCGGCCGGTGCATGGCTTGCATCAGGCGCCTCAGCTGGAAAAGTTGCGTGAGATTCGCCGCAATTATAATCAGAGTGAAGACGAAGATAACGATAGTGATAGTGATCAGAAATAGCAAAAAGTCAGTTTGGCCGTTTGGGCTGAACTGACTTTTTTAATTAACAGCCCGATTAACTGAGGTCGTAAATGGCTAATCGATTAGTGGAAAACGATTACATTGTCAGACCGGGAGAATTAGGCTGAAATTTAGGGTGAGATGGTGTAAAATGACAAGGTATTCTACAACAGAAAGAGGTTATCAGTGATGGCAAAATTAGTATTGATTCGCCACGGACAAAGTGAATGGAACTTAGCTAACAAGTTCACCGGCTGGGTTGACGTTGACTTAAGTGAAAAGGGTGTTGAAGAAGCCAAGGCCGCTGGTCAAAAGATCAAGGAATCTGGCATGAAGTTTGACTACGCCTACACGTCAGTTCTGAAGCGTGCGATCAAGACGTTACACTACGTTTTGGAAGAATCCGACCAACTTTGGATTCCAGAAACCAAGACTTGGCGTTTGAACGAACGTCACTACGGTGCTTTACAAGGCCTGAACAAGAAGGAAACCGCTGAAAAGTACGGTGACGACCAAGTGCACATCTGGCGTCGTTCCTACGATGTTTTGCCTCCACTTTTGGATGCAGACGCTGAAGGTTCAGCTGTTAAGGACCCACGTTACGCTAACTTGGACCCTAACATCGTACCCGGTGGTGAAAACTTGAAGGTTACCCTGGAACGTGTTATGCCTTTCTGGGAAGACCAAATCGCACCTAAGTTACTCGACGGCAAGAACGTCATCATCGCCGCCCACGGTAACTCACTCCGTGCCTTAAGCAAGTACATCGAACGGATTTCCGACGATGACATCATGAACCTCGAAATGGCTACTGGTGAACCAGTTGTCTACGACTTTGATGAAAAGTTAAACATGATCAGCAAGACGAAGATGGGCAAGTAGTCCTTCCGACTCGAAGCCGCCTCGGTATTTAGGGGCGGCTTTTTCGTGGCCTGAAACTGGCTACCAGCATTGATAATTAGCAACTCACTTTAAGAGAGAAAAGAGATTGAATTTGGCAGACAAAGCAGTCACACAAGTTGAAATGATGAAGATTATTGGTTTATTCCGCAAAGAGGGTTTCACTGGCGAGTACGAAACTTTTCAACGCGTCAGTGGCACCGACCGGGAATTCTTTGTGGTGATGAGTAACGAACAGGGGATCAAGGCGTTGTTTAAGGCTAGCTTGATGTTGAACGCTGTGGAGTTCCAGTATGTGTTGGATGACAAGCATACGTTTGTGACGGAAGAGGCAGATGCTAGCTAAGAGTGACAATTCTTCAAAGTGTTACCAAATAACAGACTAAGATTACTAGAAAAGACATCACGACATGCAATTTAAGCATGTGGTGATGTCTTTTCTATAATGACACGATTGTTTTTTCAGGAGTTAGGTTGACTACTGAAGCCTAAACAGTGATCACTCTGAATTGACGGCGGCTTTAAGTTCAAGTGATTTCAGGTCAATGAACGGCGATCAAACCAGTAAACGATCACAATCAATGGCAATGTTACCCCCATAACTGGGTAGAGCCATGACCAGGGAAGAATAGCCGTAATGAGCCCCGCCAGCATCGGTCCGCCAGACATCCCGAGGTCGATGCCAATATAGAAGGTGCTGTTGGCTAAGCCGCGGTCTGATCTGGGCACAAGAGAGAGCGCCTTGGCTTGGCAGATTGAAAACATCAAACCATAACCAGCAGCGAAGCCAAAGGCCCCGAGGAACAGCATGAACCAATTATTCAAATCAGTTAAACCAATGATGCCCAGGAGATTAAAGCCTAAGCATAGCCAGAAGAATTTCTTGAAGGGTACGTGGTCAAACGCATCGCGTAAGGCCATCCGCATTATCAATAAAATAATTGCGTAAGTCGGGAAGAAGACGCCCGCTGGCACGGCAAAGTGCCGGTGAGCAATATAACTCACAATGTAGTTTTCTGTGGCAAAATAGGGTAACGAAAACAACAGTAGGATAACTGCCAGGGGAACGACCTTGGGTTGAACTAATTGAACTCTTTTAGGGGATGTCGTGCTCGCTGGGCGCGGGGCAACGGGACGACCATGGTTGCCAACGAACTGAATCACAACCAGCATGAGGACGCTGAACAGGGCAGCGACCCAGAAGACACTTTGATAGCTGTAGTGTTGGTATAAGTAGACACTAATTGCTGGGCCCACGGCCATCCCTAAGGCACTGGCCAACCCATAAATTCCCATCCCCGAACCGATTCGATCGGCTGGCAAGAGGTCCGCCATCCAGGTGGCCATACAGACGGAACATAACGTATAGCCAACACCGCTAATCACACGAGAAAGTAGAATTAACGCCACGTTGGTGGTCAGCGTATAGCCTAGGCTTGCTAGTAAAAGCAAGAGGCCACCGACTAGCGTGAGAGTGTATTTAGACACGCGGTCGGTTAGATTTCCAGCTAGTGGCCGCAAGACCAGCGCGGTCAAGTTCATGGCCCCGGCAATGACACCTGCTAGAATGCTGCTAGCCCCGACATTAGCCGCAAATCCGGCAATAATCGGATTGATTAACATTGGCCCCATTAAATAAAAGAAACTGGCCACTAAAACTAAGGACACATCTTTGGTATATAAGCGTGTGTGCACGCCAAATCATTTCCCTTCTAAGTTGGCATTAGCGCGGCGGGCTAATGCTAGAAATTGTTGTTGTTCTGCCGGTGTAAAGCCAGCGAAAAGTTCTTTACTTGTTTGCCAGCCATGCTGATCAAGCTGTGCGTATTTGGTTGCCCCCAGCGAAGTCACTATGACTAGCTTTGACCGGCCGTCGTCAGGATTGGGCACGAGCTCCACGACCCCTGCGGTTACCATGTGTTGGACAATCACGCGGGCAGTTTGGTGGGTAATCCCTTGGTAGTCCTTAAACATCGCGACGGTTTGCTGGGGATGTTCCGCAAAATACCGCAAGGCGTCACCCTGTTCGGTGGTTAAATTCAAATTCTTAATGTGAAAATTTCGGCGCTGCTTGATTCTACGAGCCAATTGTAGCAGTTGCCGTGAAATCATATCGTCTCTATTCATGTGATCACCTCATTGGTATATTGTACAGTATACTGTACACTTTGGTAAGACCTATTTTATTTTTAAAAATGATGATATGCCGATCCGTGAAAAGTCTTGGGCCGTTGAAGCGGGGCTACAG
Source organism: Levilactobacillus paucivorans (assembly GCF_001437125.1). Classification (GTDB taxonomy): domain Bacteria; phylum Bacillota; class Bacilli; order Lactobacillales; family Lactobacillaceae; genus Levilactobacillus; species Levilactobacillus paucivorans. The sequence goes on from NZ_JQCA01000004.1 coordinate 48,595, forward strand.
TTGACGTGAGACGACTTTTTAGGACTCATGGCTAACGACTAAAGATTGCCGATAATCAGAGCCCCCAGACTTGACTGTACCGTTACAGGATAGTTTAAAATGGTAAGTATCATGAACGGAACTAAAGGCAAAGGTGGGCAAGTATGACAACGAGTGAAAAACAACGTGAACATATCAGTGTACGGGGTGGGAACGTCCATAATTTAAAAAACATTGACGTGGACATTCCCTTGAATCAGTTTGTGGCAATCTCAGGTCCCTCGGGATCCGGGAAGAGTTCGCTGGCAATGGGAATTTTATATGCGGAGGGGTCGCGGCGGTACCTGGAGGCGCTATCCACCTATACCAGACGGCGAATCGGTCAAAGCAAGCGATCGCAGGTCCAGGAAGTTCGGCACATTCCGTCCGCGATCGCCCTGCGGCAACGGCCGGGCGTCCCTTCCGAGCGCTCAACGGTGGGGTCGATGAGTGAGTTGTTTAACGTCGTGCGCCTCATCTTCTCGCGCCTCGGCTCGATGGTTTGTCCCAACGGGCACCGGATCGCCCCCAGTTTGAAAGTGGCTCAGGCCATGGACCTTCCGGGTGGCGCCGACAGCAAGATGGGAATCGTGACCTGTCCGGAGTGTGGGGTCGAATTCATGGCGAAATCCGCCGAAGACTTTGCCTTCAATTCCGGTGGGGCCTGTCCAGAATGTCATGGGACGGGGACGGTTCAGACCTTAGACGAAGACAAGTTGATTGGCGACGAGAACCTCAGTCTGTCTGAAGGCGTTGTGGCTTCATGGCATTTGCCTGGCCGAAACTTTATGCCGACGGTGGCGGAGACGCTGGGCGTACGCATTGACGTGCCCTACAAGGACCTCACCGACCGGGAAAAAGACATTGTCCTCAACGGTGCCAAGAAGCAGTATCCCGTAGACTTTCGGACCTCAACCGGACGAGTTTTCCATACCGACAAGACGCTGTATGAGAACGCCCACGAGGCCGTCTACGATTCCCTGAAGACGGTGAAAAGTGATCGCGCGATCAAGAAGGTCAACGAATTTTTCCACTTCTCTGTCTGCCCAACCTGTCACGGAACGCGGCTGAATCCAGAACTCTTGACGCAACTAGTTGGCGGTAAAAATATTGCGGAAGTTTCTGACCTGACCCTGGGGTCATTGTCCGACTGGCAAACGGCGGCAAAGGAAGAGTTGCCCGCTGAAATGAAAGCCATGGCTGATGTGCTCTTCAAGAATTTGACGGATACGTTGCGGCCTTTGCTGGAACTGGGACTGGACTATCTGACCTTATCGCGAAACGGCAATACATTGTCGACCGGAGAGCTCCAACGACTCCAACTCGCCAAGACTATTCGGACGGAGACGACGGGGGTTCTGTACGTCTTGGATGAACCCTCCATTGGCTTACACCCCGATAATGTTAAGGGGCTGATCCGGATCTTCCGGGAACTAATTGCCCAAGGAAATTCTTTGGTTGTGGTTGATCATGAAGTCGATATCATTTCAGCTGCCGATTGGGTGATTGAGATTGGCCCGGGGTCGGGGGATGCCGGCGGTCAAATCATTGCCGAGGGCACGCCGCAAGACTTAGTGGGGAATCCGCAATCACTGATTGGGCCTTACATTTCTGGACAGGCTAACATTATGCATGACAAGGTGCCCGCTAGTCGGAAGGCCAGCGATCTCACGACGCAGTTTGAGGTCCAGAATTACTTTAATCTACACGACATCGCTGTGTCCATTCCTGGAAATGAAATCACCGCCGTTACTGGGTTCTCTGGCGCTGGTAAGACGAGTCTGATCTTGGACAGCCTAGTCCCAGCCATTCAGGCGGCGAATGCCAAGGCCGCCCTGCCCAAGCAGGTGACGACCCTGAAGACCCATTTGAAAGATGTCGTGTCCGTGGATGCCAAGCCGATTGGGAAGAATACCCGTTCGACGGTGGCCACCTACACCACCATCATGGATAATTTGCGGCGGCTATTTGCCAATTTACCGGAAGCCAAGGCCAAGAAGTTTAGCCTCGCTTACTTCTCGTATAATAACAAGCAGGGGGCGTGTGAACAGTGTGGCGGACTGGGCACCATTACTCTGGATATTCAATATTTGCCGGACATGGAAGAGGTCTGCCCTTACTGCCACGGCGCGCGGTACAAGGACGAGATTCAACAGATTCGTTGGCACGGCTACAACATTGTCGACCTGTTGAACTTGTCGGTCCGTGAGGCGTTAAGTGTCTTTGAAACGGTTCCTAAGATTGAGAAGCAGCTCCAATTGCTAGATGAAATGGGACTGGGCTACCTGCATTTAGGCGAAAGCACGCCAAGCTTGTCTGGTGGGGAAGCCCAACGGTTAAAGCTCATGAGCCACTTGAATAAACGCCAAGCCAAGACCTTATTTATCTTCGACGAACCTTCTGTTGGGTTGCATCCTCAGGACGTGCAAACGCTACTGGGTGTGATCAACAGTCTGAAGGCCAAGGGCGCCACGGTTATCATCATCACGCATGACCTTGATCTGATGGCCAACGCTGATTACCTGATTGATCTGGGCCCCAAGGGTGGGCAAGCCGGTGGCCAGTTAATGGCTAGCGGTGAGCCACAGCAGCTGATCAAGACGACGAAGAGTTTGACGCTGGATTATTTGAAGGCACATTTTGAAAAATTCCATTTAGTTAGCTAAATCTAGTGACTCAAAAATACTTTAAGTAGGCCTTTGATTGCCAGTAACGAATGCTTTCAGGGTGAATTGGAGTCGTCTCACACAGTGGGACGGCTTTTTTTGTTACGGATGAATTTACAATTGAAATGCAGCACCTGCTCAGATGATTAGAGTCAACGACCAATTAATGTCGAAACAAATTACCGGTTAGACACAATATAAATTGTTAATAACGTGTAGAAAGTCCGGATGAAGTTCGATATACTAAAGTCAGTTCACAACAGTTGAGCAATCATGATTATTCTGTGGTAATCAGTGGCGTCCAGCAACTATTATCACAGGTTCAGGAGGCGTTTGACATGCATTGGGGAGCAGGAGTCAGTCAACAGCAAGCTACACGACACTTTAAAAGCTGGATGGTCACCGCGGTTATTTTAACTGAAATTGGTGGGCCGCTCATCACACCGGTGAGGGCACTAGCGGCGATCACGACGGCTGAACAGGCGTCGGTTGGATCGGACGTCGATCGGTCAGGGGAGGCGCTCTTGGGGAGTGCGTCTTCAACGGATAGTTCGAGCGAAGAGAGTCAAAGTGAATCCAAAGCACCGGCGTCAGGAGGTACCGGGTCCGCGATGGCTGTGTCGGATGCTGTGGCAACTCATGAAACAGTGACCGCGCCAGAAGCCGGGAGCAAGCCAGAGAAGTCAAAGGTGCCGAAGCCCGCTGCGGCTAAGGCCGACCGACCACGTGCGACGAGTAGACAGGCCACCGAGTCGATTGATCAGTGGATGCCGAACAAGCGGCTCCAACGGGCAATCTTTTATCAATTAACCCATCTCATTCCAATTCCGGATGATGAGAAGACTTGGCAGTCAACTGCTGATATTACGAAGGATGACATGAAGCGGTTGAAGGCCTTATTTATTGGTTATTTCGGTGGTGAGAATGGCGAGTCGACCTACAATCCGGGTGGCGAAGAATATCGGCTTGATGGTCTGGAGTACGCCACTAATTTAGAAGTCCTCATGATGGGTGGTGGGGGCAAGGATGCGGCGCCTTATCAAAACTTCGGGAATATCGAGAACGTGTCACCGTTAAAGAATCTGACACAACTGAAGAAGTTATGGCTGAGTAATAACCGAATCAGTGATGTGTCGCCATTGGCGGGGCTAACCAATCTCACGGAGTTGCAGCTTCATGATAATTTTATCGCGGATTTTTCAAGCCTGAAGAATATTCCGGCTGATGTCAGTGATAATGACATGTTTCAGTACATCTTTCCGGATCCCATCAAGGTTAACTCGTGGACACGCAAAGTTCATTTGGATATTCCGATTCACTTACAGAACGGTGAGCTAGCCACGGGTGTCGACCAGCAACTCGAAGATATGTATTTGAACCACCATTATGTGGGTGGTGCCTATGGTTACGATGGTGATCCCGTTACCTTTTGGTACACCCAGGGGGGGAAGGTCACCGAGGATGGCCAAGGTGGGCTCGATTTTACGAATATTAGTGACCAGGCGTCGTTCCCTCAAGGTGGCGTTCAAACGGGTAATTACTATTTCTTAATCGCAAAGTATGAGATAAACAAATACTCTTTTTGGATTATTCAGAGGTACGATATCGGTGATGCCGCCAAGCCAGTCACGGTGAACTTTCAGGATGAGCAAGGCCATGAACTGGCGGCCAGTCAAACTCTGAATGGGGATATTGGTGATGATTATCGGACGGAAGCTGCCAAGATTCCCGGCTATGAGCTGACAAGAACGCCCGTCAACACGCAGGGAAAATTTGGCGATGAGGCGATCACGGTAACCTATGTCTATCGTAAACTAGCTCCGGTGTCACCAGTTACCCCGCCGATACCGAATCCTACCCCAGCCCCGGGACCGACCCCAACCTTGCCGGCTATTAAGCAAGGTCGTGTGACGGTGCACTATCAGACCGCTGAGGGGATGCCGGTTCACAGCGATATCAGTGTTGTCGGTCAGGTGGGGAGTATTTATCAGACGCAACCACTGTCACTGCCAGGTTACCAGGTCGTTGGCCAGCCGACGAATGCCGTCGGGATCTTTGGTGAGCAGCCGGTGGACGTGACTTACACCTGCGCACCTAATGTGGTGAGTGGCGGTCAGGGGGATGGGTCTGAGCCAGCCAAGCCATCCGTACCCGTCGGCAACGAGACGGCAACAGGTAACAGTCAGACTGGTCAGCCAACTACGACGTTGCCGCTCCATACTGGGAGTGCGTTTGCGACCGCAACGAAGCCTGAGAAACCATCGGTGGCCTTGCCTGCGACGAATGAACGGGTCACGTCGATTCGTTGGTTAGGTTGGGTCGTCTTGGTGGCCGGCCTTGGTGGCTGGTGGTTTAAGCGACATCGACAGTAGAAACTAATGACCGAGGTATCCGCGACGATAACGGATGCCTTTTTTGCCATATTTGGAAATGTGTGAAGCTGGTTTTGTAGACTTTTGAGTGAATTTTTTTAAAAATGTCACTGGCCTAAGCGCCGGTACTTGGGCGATCACAGAAATGATTACGATTGAATTTCCCTTGTCTGACTAACAAAGTGTTTCGTAGTATGACCTAGTATTTTTCTGGTTTAGTCGTTATAATGGAACTAGTTAATACGAAACATTATTACATAGTCAATAAATTTCCAAATGACAACTAGACCGTTTAACTAGGAACCGCCAGTGAGGAGCGATAAATCATGAAGCCTTTGGATAATAGTAAACGTCACTACAAGATGTACAAGCAGGGAAAATTCTGGGTATTTGCCGGAATTGTAAGCGCTACATTGGCATTTGGCGTTCCAGTGACGGCCAACGCCGCCACTGATGGGCCGGCAGATCAGGTACCTGTTGCCCAAAAGGCACCCGATTCGGAACAGCCAGAACAGCCGGCGGCTCCTGTCGCTAAGGTCGACGATGGCGAAGAGAATCTGCCAACCGGTGAAGAACAAAATAATCCTGCGCCAACTGTCACGGCCGATGATAAAGAGACGAACGATGATAATGATGTGGATAAGGATAACCAAGCGGACCACATTGTAGCTCCCGTTAAAAGGGTGGAAACAACATCCAAGCGAACCCTCAGAGATTATGCACCGGAACCGACAGCCGCCCCAATCGCTGATACACCTGCGCCAGTCGCTAAGGCGGACCAGTCTATCGATGAATGGATGCCTAACAAACAATTACAACTGATTGTGCTCTATAACATTCAACAAGAATTACCTGACTTGGATCTGACCAGTGTTGATCAGATTACTCAGGACAACATTAAACAATTAACCAAGTTAGAAGCGGTTGGTGGCAATCAAACGCATAAATTGGATACCTATATTGATGGCAAGACCGCGTTCTCACTGGAAGGGCTACAGTACGCTACCGGGTTGACCTGGATTAATTTAAAGACAACGTTTGGCCTGGGCTCCAGCAAGTATCGTGGCGATATTGTGGATCTCTCGCCATTAGCTCATCTGACCAATTTGGAAACTTTAGACGTCCAACATAACCGTATTCAAGACCTTTCGCCACTAGAAACCATGACCGGACTAAAAGAAGTATACGTAAATTTCAATAGTATCATGGACTTCTCGCCAGTCATTGGCCGGGCATTTACGGCGTCGGCCGCAACCTTTGGCGACTATAACCAGGTGGTGGTCTTACCGACAATTAAGATTGACCCGAGCAACCCCACGGCAACTCTCAAGGTTAAGGTTGTCACTAAGAATGGCGAAAGTGATGCGCTCCAAATCCCTGGCGATGTCATGGTGGTTAATGACTCGAACTACAATGATGGTCAAGATGATCTGTTCAATATTTACTACCAGGGTGGGACGCCAACAGCGAATGCTGATGGGAGCCTAACCTTTAACGACATCAAGGCTCAGGAGCCCGGTGTCACCAGCTATAAAAATTTCAGAGTGACACCATTAGCCAATAAGTATTATTTGACGGCGAAGGTTCAATCTAAAGACAACTACAACAATTTCCAAATCATTCAGCCCTATGAAATGGCTACCGCAGCGGCACCGGTCAGCGTGCATTACGTGGATGATAAGGGGGCCACGATTCATGTCGACACCCAGGTGAATGGGATGGTTGGGGACGCCTATACCACATCGCCATTGACGATTGACGGCTACAAGCTGAAGACCACACCAGAAAATGCCGCCGGGACCTTAGCGGCTACGGCAATTGACGTTACCTACGTTTACACGGCCGATGCTAAGCCAGTCACGCCAGTCGATCCAACACCCGACGCGATGGGGACTGTCACAATCGTGAGTGTTGACACAGACGGCAACGTGTTGACACAATCCGTGAAATCAGGAAAGGTCGGCGATACCTACAACGTTGCCGCACCAACGATTACTGGATACAAGGTGGTTGGCGATACGACTGCCAACGGAACTTTTACCGCTAATAATCAAACGGTTATCTTTACCTACGCTGAGGTTGATAATGGTGGGGATGCCGCCACGGTAGACCCCACGACCCCGGCTAAACCAGGAAAGGTACCTGATAACGCGGGAGATAAGGTAGCGGACAAGCCCGTGGCTAAACCAATCGTCCTGAAGACCCATGGTCAAGGCGCCAAGATTACCAGTCATGCCCCGGTTAAACTGGCTGCTAAGTCAGCTAACCAGGCCACGACTCTTCCACAAACCGGTGACAAGTCCGTTTCTCCGTTGGCCGGCTTGGCAGTGTTGATTGGGAGCTTGGGCACGTTGTTATTCCGGAAGCGGAACTAACAGGTTCTAAATAAAGTTAAGTCGAAAACGCAAAAGATTATGAAAAACCACTTCCAAAACGGAGGTGGTTTTTTGAGTGAAGTTAAGTATTCGAAAGCGCTACGAGGTTATCTCGATGTTGAATACATAGAGTTCCAGTAGGTAAGTAGCGAAGTAGCACAACAGTAATAAAAAAGTGGCGATGCCTGATTGAAAAGGCATCGCCACGTCTGTGTGTCGAGCTTAAATTTTGACGCCAAAATTAATAATCCTCGTCACCAGCAGTTACTAGTGCTTCGGGACGCCACAGAAGCCATCACAGGCACACTTACGGTCAGAGATCATTGGGCAGTGGCAGATCCCATCGGCGCTCGCACAGCCGCAGCCAGGGGCACAGGTCATCCCCGCATGACAGAATGGATTATCCGCTGTCTTTGTTTCGTTCTTTTTAACATTTTCAGTCATTGTGATTACCTCGAATTCAGTATTTTTAGCAGCTTTCCAAGCCGTCCGTGCTGGTTAACGTGAAACCTTCATCAAGTTTCTGGGTCAATTGCACATGTTCTGATTCAGTCAATGTGGCCGGTTCACTCCCCGCGGCGGGATGCGTGAAGACTTGGCGGTACAATTCGGCTTTGGCGTCCGCTGAACTGTCAGCTTTCACCGTTACCGCGACGTCAAGTCCAGCGCCAGTATCGATGTATGCGGTACCGTTGTTGACGATAAAACCAGTTGCAAAATAGTCCTGATGATTAACAAGAAAATACGCAGTCATGATTGGTTCCTCCTCGACGCAAAGCTTGATGTCTCCCTTAAAGTGTACTAGCCGGCGTTAATAAAACAACATGGTGGCTGAAGTTGACTATTCCTATTCCCAAAGAAATTTGAGGGTAGTTTTTTTAGGTGTAATGACCGGTAATTGTGTCTCAAAATTAGTGTTCCGAAAAATATTTTTAAGCGCAATAGAAGCACGCATCTCGCAAATCTAGCGTCAATTCTTTTGCCAAGTTGTCCTGACATGAAATAGGGTGCCTATCGTGACGGCGTTTTAAACAAACGGCATTTTGCAAGACGAGTGACATGCCATTGTTACGGCACTTTTCGTGGAAAAGGGCGAGGATAAGTGCAGTTACTAAAAGATTCGCAAACAATTACAATTTAGCCTAAGGAGGTGGCGAGGACAATGGCAGAGCGAATTGAGCTGGATGCGTTACATCAATTTTACAAGAGTTTGAATAATTTAGTTGGGACCGAATCAATGCTGATTATCTACGAGCATTATAAAGGCACCCAACTAAATTTTCCGGTCCATTTATACGATCGTAAGGTAACAGCTCAGCTAGTGCTAAAAGAATTCAACGGACATAATCAACACGAGTTAGCTCGGAAGTATGGGTACTCGCAGAAATGGATTCAGATGGTGATGCGGGAAGCTAAAGAAGACAAATAGGAGTGATTTCAAGATGGCAGACTCAAGAATTTTTAAACTAACTGATGGCTTGGACCTTGAGATGGTCGGTCAGGCTATTCAAAATTGGCTACGTGAAAAGAAACAGCTACACGCTGAGGGCATGCATACCAACGAAGGTTACCTGGTTCAAGCTAAACAGGAGGATAGTTGGAAGACCATCGTGGGGATGGATTCCGCGATTCAAGTTCAGATTTTCAGCGCCGGTGAGAATCAGATTATGGTTAACGTGGGTTCAGGGAAATGGATTGATAAAGCTGGGGCTGCCACTATTGGGATGATTGCCTTTGCGCCCCTAGCTGTGACCGCCGCCATCGGTGCCTGGAACCAGAAAAAATTACCGGAAGAACTCTTTGCCTACGTGGAACAATTCATTATGAGTGGGGGCAAATCCGTGACGGTTTCCATGGCTGCCAGTCAGAGCGCCCACGAAGGTGAAGTCATTTGTCCGAACTGTCACGCCGCCAATAAAGCCGATGCGAAGTTCTGTGTCTCTTGTGGGACCAAGCTCGGTAAGGAATGTCCGAACTGCCACGCTTCAGTCGGATTAGAGACGAAGTTCTGTCCAAATTGTGGGACGGATTTGAATCCTAAGCCAGAGGAAAAGACCTGCCCTGACTGCCAGAACGTGGTTTCAGCCGACACCAAGTTCTGCCCCAACTGTGGGCACGCGTTTAACTAGCGGGGAGTAGACCGATGAAGATTTGTCCAAATTGTGGTCATGACAACCCCGAGGGCGTCAATTTTTGTGAGAATTGTGGGACTGATCTAAGGTCCGAAACGGCTGGTCAGACTGATTCAGACCAGCAAAAGACTTGTCCACGGTGCCAGGCCCTGAATCCTCAAGACAGTCGGTTTTGCGAAAACTGTGGTTATGACTTTGAAGCGCCTGACCCGAAACAACCTGACACTGAAGCTGCCGAAAGCTCTGCACCGACGCCAGCGAAGCCAGCTGCCAAGACGCCAGCAAGTGAGCCTCAGGTGGCGCCAGTTGAACCTGTTGCCCCCAAGAAGGTTGCGACTCGGCCGCAAGCACCAGATAATCAGGTCACGTCACAGCCAGCACCGAAAGAAAATAAATCCAAACGCCAATGGGTGATCAGTGCCGTGATTCTAATTCTCCTTATTTGTGGTGGGGGCTACCTGCTGTATAGCAATGGGAGCCACGCCGCTAAGCCAGCCCGTTCGGAGAAGAAGGCCAGCAGTCAGGCGCAGCGGCGCCAGTCATCCTCTAGTCAGGCGACTAGCCACCAAGCGACGGTCAATTTTAACCAAACAGAAATTAAAGATGCGGTCACCGCGGCGTTGGACCCCCTGCAGGGAACCAGTTCTGCCTACGTGTCGCCGGTCGATAGCTCACAGAGTGTGGTTGTCAACAACGGGTCGCAGAGTGCGGCCAGCAGTATCAAAGTTTTCATCCTCGTCACAGCCTATGCCATGGCTAAGGAGGGGGTCTTTGACCTCGACGCCACCCATACCGTTACCGATAGCGAAAAGGTTGGCGGGACCGGTGTCATTCAGGATATGGATGCCGGGACAAAGCTGACGTACCGTGAGGTTTTGCAACATATGATTGACGACAGTGACAATACTGGGGCCAATATTATGATTGCCAAAATGGGTGGTTTCAGCCTCATTAACAACAAGATTAAGAGTATGGGAGCCACGGATACCAAGCTCCAGCGGAAGATGATGGACACGGACGCCATTGAGGATGGCCGTGATAATACCACCTCGGCGCGGGACTTGGGGATGACCCTCAAGAAAATTTATAATCATCAGCTGGTGTCAAAGACTGCTGACGATGACATGCTGGAAATTCTGGCAAATAATCGGAATCGGGCCAAGTTGCCGAAGTTATTGCCGAGTGAAGCCAAGGTCTATAACAAGACCGGGGAGTACGCAGATTACGGCGTCCAAAATGATGCTGAAATCGTGGCCAATAAGCGGGGGGCCTTCGTTGCGGTGGTCCTCGCGCAAGATGGCAAAGAAGCCGATCAAGTGTCGGCGATGAATCAGTTAGGGTTAAAACTGTATCAGAATATTTTAGAGTAGTGAGGGTTTAGTATGAGATATTGTCCGTATTGTGGAAATCAAGTTAAGGCGACTGCCAAGTTCTGTCCGAGCTGCGGGAAAGCATTGCCAGCAACACAGGAGACGGCACCAGTCGCCAATGAATCGAATCAAATCAAGGATCTTTACGACACCGCCACGGCTAAGTTGAACCATTACACTGGCGAGGAAGGGGCCGTCAAGGTTAACCTGTCTGATTTGTTCTCTGAGGTCTTCAAGCACCATTCGAAGGGCGAAGCCAATGCCATCTTTATTGCCGGCACAGAGACCACTACACCAGCCTTAGCCGACGTGTCAGATGAGTGGGCGAAGCCGTGGCTGTTTTCACGGATTTTGCTCGGCTTCTTACTTGCCTTTGCCGTGTTACTGTACATGGCCGATGCCTTTCATAATCAGAATGCTATTCCGGGATTAATTCTAGTGGGGGCCTTTGCCGTGCCATTTTCCGGTCTGGTCTTCTTCTTTGAAGCCGATGCCTTTAAAGACGTCAGTCTCTTTGAAGTCGTCAAGGTCTTCTTTATTGGCGGGATTTTTTCGCTAGTCGTCACGCTATTTTTATATCAATTTGTGACGTTCAGTACCACCAGCCAGATCTTTGGGGTGATGACGTTAAAGGATTCGTTATCCATTGGTTTGGTCGAAGAACTAGGTAAGGTCCTGATCATTAGCTACTTTATCAGTCAGCTGAACGTTAAGCATATCCTCGATGGGATCCTGATTGGGGCGGCCGTTGGGGCCGGGTTTGCGGCCTTTGAAACCGCCGGCTATATCTATAGTGCCGGTGACCAACTGGTCGCGGTTGCCATTCTCCGGGGCTGGTCAGCTATCGGCGGACACCTGGTTTGGGCAGCCATTTCAGGTGGGGCTTTGATGGTGGTGAAGCGCGCCAAGCCGTTTAAATTCAGTCAGATGTTGGACGTACGCTTCCTGGTATTCTTTGCCTTAGCGGTCTTGATGCACGCGACTTTGGACTGGGACGTCACGATTCTTGGCAGTTCCTATGCGAAGCTAATCTTGTTGATCGTTGTGGCTTGGATCATCGTGTTTGTCTTGATGAGTGCCGGGTTGAAGGAAATTTCTCATTTGAAACAGCAGGCGCAATCTTAAGTTAAACGCAACAGAAAGAGACGGTTAGTCCTTTACCAGGGCTGGCCGTTTTTTGAATGGCACGAGTTGTTCAAAAAAACGGGAATCATTGATATTTTTGTTGAAGCCAGTCTTTGTCTGACACATTGTGTCACTATGTCTTGCTATATTAAGGACATAGTTATTTCAATTAACAGTTACAGCTCAATATAATTGGATAGATAACTAGAAATAGGTTCAAAATTGAGGAGGAAAAAAGTATGCGAATGACTCATATTTTCAGTGCCCTATTGGTAGCGACGACGCTTGGCACGACGGCACTCGTCACCGTTCCGACCACGGCTCACGCCAAGGCAAAGACCACGTTGAAGACTTTCCCGAAGAGTATCCGGGGAACGTGGTATCACTACGAGGAAAACAACGGCTATTACTACAAGTCGATGGCGATCAGTTCCAAGAAACTGACGGTCAAAAATTACATGGATATCTTTGCGAAAAAGCAAAAGAAGTGGACCGGAACCTTACATACCACCAAGAATCAGAATGACGTTTGGCAGTACGGCGGTAAGAAGAGCCACTGGACCAGCGCCAAGGCCGTCAAGGGTGGCTATACCAAGATCGTTTCCTACGGGATGTTTGCGACGAATGGCTCCGGAACCTACAAGGTCGTTCACAAAACCTACAAAGGCAAGTCCGTTAAGGTGCTCTACAACAAGCACATTGCGAACAGTTCTGGCTCAAAGAAGTTAGCCGACCACTATTATCAAACCAAGGCGCAGGCCAAGTACTTCAATCCAGTTGGCGCCTTGCACAAGTAAACGACAAACGAGACAAGGAGGAATTACACAATGAAATTAACACACATGATGGGCGCCATCTTAGCGTCAGTTAGTCTGGGTGCGGCCTTAGTTGTTGCCACGCCTACAACGGATGCGCAGGCTAGTTCGAAGATGAGTCTCGCTAGTTTCCCGACGAAGTTCCAGGGGACTTGGTATTACTACCAGAATGGCCACTATAATCGGTTCAACATTGAAGCCAAGAAGACCTCATATCGTAACTTTTATGGCAAAAAGTGGCAAACGGGTCACAGTCCTGTCAAGGTCACTAACCTGAAGAAAGACATGAATAACATTAAAAAGGGAAAGAATAATACCCTGATATTTATGAGTAAAGGCTGGTTAGTAGACCAATCCTGGCAGTATCATTACAGTGACGCAGGCTTCGGTACGGTCGGTACCGAAAGTTATAAGATTGTCACCCGACAATACAAGGGGCAACCCATTAAGTCGTTGTACATCTATGCGATGTGGAATGCCGGTAATGGTGAAGCGCACCTGCAACACTATTACAAGACCAAGGGTCAAGCCAAGGCGTTCAACCCAACCGGTGGGACCGAAGACTTTACTGACTAAAGAATAATTGAATGAAGATTACAAAAACACGATCAATCCGAAATGTGGATTGATCGTGTTTTTTCGTGCATCAGTTTAGAGAAACCAGTCGCGCAAACGGTCCTTGACCACTGCTTCAAACTTATTGGTTTCGGTGGGACTAGCGGCGTCAATTTCAGCGTAAAGGTTGTTGTTAATCTTCGTCAGAATTGCCGTGAGTTGGTCCAACTCGGTATCGCTCAGGCCGCTCAGAAATTCGGGGACCTTGGCTGTTTCGGCCGAGGCCGTCTGTTGCCCCAGATTCGTTAGGCGAATGATGGTCTTGCGGCGGTCGGTCGTGGACTTTTCCTTGGATACCAGATCCTTCTTGACCAGCTTGTTCACAAATTCCGCGGTCGATTGGACCGAGAGATTGAGGCGGGTCGCTAGTTCCTTTTGCGAGAGACCATCGGCTTGTGAGAGGGCCAGGAGGATCTTTCCTTGGCCTTGGAACCGTAACGGATGTTTGTTTTTATCGGCATGGTTGCGGTGGGCGACTTCGTCCGCGGTATGGTGGACCATATCGAACTCAATTAACTTACCCGCTGCATTTTTTTGTTTGGTTAAATCAGGCATAAGACCGCCTCCCTGTGGCTATTATACCCGACAATCCCTAAAAAAAGACAGCAGAGACGAGTAAAGTCTTGACATATTGATCAGGGGGCCTTATTATAATTTTAGTCAGGGGGACCTGATTAAAAAACAAGGTAAAGAGGGAATTAAAATGTCAGCAATAAATGCAATTGAAGTCAACCACCTTACCAAGAAGTTTGGAGAAAAGGTCGCCGTTAATGATGTGTCGTTTAAGGTCCGTCAGGGCGAGGTCTTCGGACTCTTGGGTCCTAACGGTGCAGGGAAAACCACGACTTTGCGGATGATTACCACGCTGCTCAAGGCCGACAGCGGTCAGGTCAAGATTTTCGGCCACGATACCGCCAAGGAAGGTCGCCTGGCGCGGTCCATGTTTGGGCTGACTGGTCAATATGCTTCCGTCGACGAGGATATTTCGGCGCGACAGAACCTGATGATTTTTTCCCGATTGAATGGGCTGTCACGGCAGGAAGCCAAGGACCGCACGGCGGAACTCCTCACTGAGTTCTCACTCGAAAATTCAGCGGACAAGCCGCTGAAGGCCTTTTCCGGGGGAATGCGTCGGCGGTTGGATCTGGCGGTAAGCTTGATTACGCGGCCAGCTCTGATCTTCTTGGATGAACCGACGACGGGGCTAGACCCGCGGACCCGTTCCCAAATGTGGGACACGATTCGCAAGTTGGTTGATCAGGGATCAACAATTATTTTAACCACGCAATATTTGGACGAGGCGGACCAATTAGCCGATAATCTAGCCATCATCGACCACGGTCATGTAGTCAAGATGGGCACGCCTGCCGAACTTAAGGAACAACTCGGTGGGCCACGGGTCACCTTCACCCTGAGTCAAACGCGTCAGGTCGCCGCCGCTGAGCAGTTGTTGGCCACCCAGGTGGCCGGAGACGTTCGAGAAGAAGGACCCGACCTCAGCGTGAGCCTGGGGCAGGTGGCCCAGCTAGCACCCCTCCTAGCGACCTTAAATGACGCTAAGATTGGGATTAGCCACCTGGCCGTGCAGGAGCCGTCACTGGATGACGTCTTCATGAACCTGACCGTCGGCAAGAACTAAGAAAGAGGGAACTGAAAATGGATATCCGAATTCACCGCGGCAATGTGATTCAGAATACCGCAACTATGGCTTATCGCAACTTATTAAAGACGATTCACAATCCAGACCAATTGATGGATGTCGTCATTCAACCCGTTTTATTTATGTTGATGTTTGGCTACCTCTTTGGCGGCGCAATTGCCGGCGGGGTTAAGGCTTACCTGCCAACGATTGTGCCTGGGATCTTAATTCAAACGATGTTGTCAGCAGCGTCTGGCTCGGGGGCACAAATCAGAGAGGACCTCGACTCCGGTGTCTTCGACCGATTCAAGTCGTTACCCATGGTACGGATTGCCCCATTGGCTGGGCAACTGTTCGCCGATAGTTTACGGTTGTTGATTGCCGCCATCACCTCGCTGACCACTGGCTATCTCATGGGCTGGCGTCCCGGTGTTGGCTTGGGCTGGGTGGTCGCTATTGGCTTGCTAGCCATCTTCATGGGCTGGGTGTTATCCTGGGTCTTCGCCTTGTTAGGTTTGTTGGCTAAGAGTGCCGCCGCGGTTCAGAGTGTGTCTTTGATGACAATGTTAGTGCTGTCCTTTATGTCAAATGCCTTCGTTCCGATGCATGCTTTGACGAAACCGCTTCGGTTCATCGCCCGCCTGAACCCAGTGACCTATGTCATCACGGCCATCCGGCAAATTCTGGCAACGGGCAGCTGGACCCATGAAGCTTGGGTCGTTCTGGTCTTTGGGGTTGTGATTGTGGCCATCTTCGCCCCACTGACGGTTTGGGCCTACGATCGGAATTAAATTTGTGGATAACATAAAACGGCTAGACCTCAGTTGGTCTAGCCGTTTGCTTGTCGCAAGCCTATTTAATGTTCAATGCCTGGCCGTAAACCCAGTAACGACGGGTGTGGTGCTTGCTCGTTGCCTTGATTCGGTACCAGTCATATTGTGTGGCTTGGCTCGCACTGCGGTCAATTTTGACCTTGCTACCAGCCTTGAGCTTAGCTGATTTCCAGCTAAATGTCTTGATCACCTTGTAGTCACTGTTCGGTTGGTGGCTCGTTAACTTAAAGTGTTTGTAGTTCTTCTTAATCGTGGCCGTCCCATGGAACTTGTGGTACTGAACGGTGCCGACTAATGAACTCGCCTGGCTGACCGTGCCCATCCCCATGGTTCCAATCAAACCGGCGACGCCTAAAAGTAATGCTGCTTTTTTCATTTCGTAAAACCTCCCCAGATTTTATTCCCTTAGGAACGTTTTAACTATAGCACAGTTTAGTGGGTTGCCTTTTGATTCACGGGAATGTTTGCCAAACCGTAGTCATTATAACAATTCCATAAACATTTAGGTTTCCAATCTTATTTTGGATAAGGTCATTAGTACCGTTGCTGGGGATGCGGATTATTCCCACTAAACAAGGTGATTTGCTGGTGATAATAGGACTTGTTTTCGATGATATCGAGCAGTCCCTTCGCATAGTCGGCATAGCTAATATAGTCTTGGCGTCCATCGTCTGGATCCTGAGAGTGAGCGGGTTTAAATTCGTCACCGTTAACGTGATATTGCCCCGTACTGTTGCCATCCGGGTCGAAGTTGTAGGTAGGGGTCACATAGGTCCAGTTGACCGTAGTGTAGGTTTGCAGGATAGCTAGGCCCTCAGCATGGGCGGCGCAGAGGTCCTGCATGTAATCCGGGTAGTAGCGTGGGAGCTCTTGGAGGACGTGCGTGTGGGCCGAATTAATGAAAAGGGTACTGGCCGCCCCGACTTTGAGGTAGTGAATTGGCGTGCCTTGTAATAGGGAGACCACGTGTTCAAGGCCTTCATAGTGGACGACCTCTGTGGCGGGTGTCCAGGCGCCAACGGCATCGACCACGGCGTCAACCCCGACAAAATCGTCTTGTCCGAGGTCCCGCATGTCCTTAATGATGACTTGGGGTTGTTTCAATTGTGGGTGTTGCCGGTGGGCAATACCGACGACGTCGTGGCCACGTTTGATGGCGGCACGCATGACGATCCGCCCCAGATGACCATAGGCACCGATAATCATAATTTTCAAAATAAAGCCTTCTTTATGTTAATAAAAGCTGGGTTTGGACCCGTCGGTGTGGGGTTCACTAATACCGATCGATTGGTTGATGGCCTGACTGGGGTCAAGGATGAGCGCTGACAGATAGCTGGCAACACTCTGACGGGAGACCTCAGTTCCCTTGAAGGGTTGGCCCTTCTGGGTAAGCTCATAGCTGACAAGGTCTTTGTCGGAGAACCAGGCGGGCCGGACCAGGGTATATTGTAGCCGGCTATTTTCGATGATCTTAGCCCCAGCAGCATAAGCGGTCAGCGTAGACCCCAGCATCTGAGCGTTCCATTGACCATATCTGCCCGGAATTTCATTGTAAATGCCATTTGCAGAAATCCAAATGATCCGCGTAACCTTGGCAGTCGTCATGGCGGAAACGACCGCCTGAGCCTGTTGCTTCAGATTGGCCCCATAGAGGTTTGCGTAGACGAGGTCCTGTCCTTGCATAGCCGCAGTCAAGTGTGCGGTATCCTTCACGACGTCGGCTACGACAATGGTCACACGACTATCATAGCGAATATCGTCAGCCAAGTGATCCGGATTACGAACCAGCAGGGTGAGACGGACACGTGAGTCTTCGATTAAATTACGGGTAACTAAGGTGGCAATAGAGCCAGATGCACCAAGAATTAAAACATTTTTCATTAGATAGTTCCTCCTAAAAAGTGATAAATTTAACGGTTAAAACACCAACAAACATGACGACTAAACCGATGATTTTGGCTCGAGTCATGCGATTAACTTGTGAGGCAAACAGGCCAAAATTTTCAACTAAAGCACTAAAGACCAATTGGCCAAACAAGGCGAGTACGACGACTTGGCCGGTTCCAATCAGGGGGACCAACCAGGAACTGCAGAGAACGTATAACGCCCCGATGATACCTCCGATCCAAATCCACCAGTATCGTGGGCCTTGCTTGAGCGCCAGGCGGATATTGGAGAAATGGGCATGTGTGATGAGGTTCACCAATATGAGGGAAAGCACCCCAATCGTAAATGAAATAAACGAGGCCCGGATGGGTGAGTGTAAGGTGGTTCCCAGGTAACCGTTGATTGCCGTTTGCATGGCCATCAACATGCCAGCCAGGATGGCAAAGAGCTGATAGAAGAGTTGACTTCCCTTGCCGGCATGTCGTTCCGCTGCCTTTAGCAACGGGTCACGTGGTTCGAAGAGACCTAATGAGAGAATGACGCCGCTGACGATGAGTACCAGGCCAATACCTTTGGCCCAGGTTAAGGGGTTGGCAGGGGACTGAAAGAGACCAAATTGGTCGATGAGAATGCTCATGATGATTTGGCCCATGATGGGTAAGACTGTGGTTTGGAGACTGCCGATTTTTTGAAACAAGACCACGTTCCCGGTTAGGGCAATGGCGCCGAAGAAACCACCCAGCCACAACCAGCTGGGATTGTGAGTGATAAAGGTGCCACTGATGAGTAACGGTTGCCGCGTGACAAGGTTGAGAAGAAGTAGGAACACCCATGCCATCAAAAATGAAAAGCCAGATGAGAGGTAGGGGGAGAGAACGAAGTCACGGAGCTTGGCGTTAACAGCCGTCTGCATGGCTAAGCCAGCACCCATTGCAATGGGAAAAAGTAAGAGTAGCACGTTATCACTTCCTTTAATTTTGAATCGTCTCTAATCTTACAAGGGGACGGGTGAAGAACCAATTTCAGGATCGAATCCAATCAATCGGTTTTTCCGATAGTTCCTGCTGCCGACAAAGTTGCCAGTGGGTCTGGTCACGAATGAAGGTGAGTTGGAGAAAGACAGTGGTGGAAAGGGTGGCCGATTGGAACTTGGCGGTCACCTGAATCCGAGCATGGTGGTTGGTCATCTCCGAGACAGTGGGTGTCGCAAAATCTGTGTAGGTTAACTCTCTATTTTGCAAGGCATCGATCCAGTCGTATTTGGACCGTGCTGGACCCTGTAAGGGTTGTCGCTCGGCGGTGATCGCCAGGAACCGGTTTAACTGACAGATGTCTCTGTGGCTGACTGCCACTAGAAGTGTGTGACAGTCGGCCAGTAAAGTTGATTCGGATGAAGTCATGTATCTGACCGCCTTTCTTGATCAAGCTATGGGATTAATCATAGTGGGCGGTGCGATTAAAACCAATTGCGTCTCACGATAGGACAAATCGTTTTAACCGATAATAAAAAAACCCGCCAATGGTTAGGCGAGTCAAAGGGGTTAATCAAATTGTTCTTTTAAAATCTGGGCAAAGGATTCAATGTAGTAGCCCGAGTTATCTTTCTTCCAATAAGCATAGTAATGTTGTGTCAGGTCGCGTCCATGATCCACCAATTTTAGAACCCGATTGGTGCTGGGATTGATTTGATTGGCAGTCCGACTGTTGACGACAATGTAGCCTTGTCCGGTGGTCGCTAGCATCTGAGCTTCGCCAAAGCTAGAGGCAATCTGGAAGGGACTCTGGATGCCAAGGACCTCGCGATAGTAGGTCTGTTCCGAAGCGTATTCATCGGCCCCAACGATCAGAATACAAGGGAGATCCGCGAGCTGTGTTGTATCGACCACAGATTGATCGGCACTAAAGGCTTTGGGAGCAACGACAACCATGTAGTCGGCGGAGGTCAGAAATTCATTTTCAAAGGCGGATGAGAGTTCATAACGTTGGTCGGAGAAATTTAAATCAATGTGGCCCTCACGAACTTGGGTGAATAGCTCGGCGTAGGAGTCGCTGTGAATCTGAACCTTAACTTGGGGAAACTGGCGGGAGAATTCGGCGACGGCCTCGAGAAATTCTTGTGAACCGAATTTACGAAGGTAGCCAAGCTTGAGCGTGTACGTTTCAGCCGTATGGGTATCGATGGCTTGCGTCTCGGTGATGAGGTGGTCCACTTGGTCGAGAAGTTCTTGAGAATGTTGGTAGAAGTAGTCTCCCGCGGCAGTTAGTTCAAAACTTCTACCCTTCCGTTTAATTAAAGTCACGCCCAAACTCGCTTGAAGCTCTTTGATGCGTTGAGAGAGGGATGATTGTGAAAGATGGCATTCGATGGCGGCCTGAGTGTAGCTGTGATTTTTCACGACCGCAATGAAACATTGAATTTGGCGAAACATGGTGTGGGCTCCTTTGGGTGACGTATTACGGTTTAGCATAACCGACTGGGCGTAGATTGCCAAGTTTGGGGTATCAGTGGGCTAATTGGTTTATCGGTCAGAGTTCCCCAGACCTCGATTTCCTATTTTTTCCATGTAATTTGGATAAATAGAAAATTTTATTCATTGTGGCCACATTCGTGGTTATCGGATGCAGTTTTGACTTCCACTAAAGACAGGAATATAGATGGAAGATATGGTGCACCCAACTCTTAGTGAGTGGTCGTGTTTTGAACAGATTTAAGCTGCCTGAGAAAGAATTTCAATCGCCGTTCGTTACCGTGCTGGTAAAAAGAACGGCTTTTTTTGTAAAACACTTTGTAAGACTGGAAAAGGCACTTAATTGATAAATGGGTCCAGTATCAACCGATGTGCTAGTGGAAGAGTCGTTGTGGTCCAATAACTTTTGAGCGACAGTCATGACGAGTTAAAACAAGTATACATTGCGATGTATAAAAGAGTGCCACACAGTTGAAATCCTGTGGTGAGTAGGTATTAAGGCACACGGACATCTTGAATGTAAATGTCCACACTACTATAATGTGAGTATGATTAAAGTAGCCACCAAACGGTTTGTGGGCAGAACGGTTCAAAAGGACTTGATCGAGAATCCGCTAAGTAGCTGTAAATAGCTGTTTAGACGCCTTTGTACAGACCTGGTAGATTAGTGGATTTTTAATTGGAATGCGTTTGATTGGACAGACGATCAGGTGTGAGTAAATGGGCTAAATTGATTGGTTACAGGCTTTTACCTGCGTTTTTGACTAGAAATGGCCAAACTTATCATGAACAGTATCACCAGTTTTTATTGATAAACATATGCAACTAGATCGGTGAAAATCAGGCTTATTAACCAACGGTCGTCAGTTGTGTACTGGCGATCTTTTATGACAAGTGTCAACTGGAACTTAGGAGTAGCTGGGTAACTATTGGACAGTCAGGTGTCCGACACCAGGGAATAGGAGAGGTTAAGCTTGAGACAAAAAGCGGCAAATCAAACCACAAAGAAGAACTTTATTTTATACAAGGGGCACACGGGTTGGAAGATTAAGACCCGTATTTTTGGGACCTTACTCGTTAGTTTATCCGCAGTAGCCATCGCTGAAACTATTGGGACGGCAGATGTTCACGCGGCTACGTCAACACCAGATGCACCGGCGTCTGATACAGAATCTATGCCGGAATCCGAACAGGGGAACATTGCAACGCTCAGCTCCACAAAGACCACGACACCAACTGTCCAAGCGGCTCCGGTTACCGAAAGTACGGATGTTTCTAATGAAGTTGATGCGGATACAGCAACTAATACGACAAGTGATAAGCAATATCAAACTTTAACGCCAGATAAACCAGTCCAGGTTGGTAAGACGGATGGCTCCGGCGTGACGTTATCTGGTAGCCAGGTTCAGAACCACTTTACGAATACGGTCCAAAACTTTGCCAAAGCGACAGATAAGAATACCGGAAAACATTTGGAAGGTGACGTCGATAAGAATAAGACCGTTCAACCAGCTGATCCAACGACAGGCGTCTGGCAACTGACGACTAATGGTACCCATGATTTCTGGGACGGTTTTCTTATGCACATTGCTGGCCCCCAAACTGCCCATGTATCTTTTGAAAATGAAATTGATTTTGACCATGACTTTACAATGGTAGGTGGGTTAGGTGTTGGGTCATTAGCCTCAGGTGGGGCCGATAGTGTTGGCATTGTTTTTGCACCCGGTGATCCGGAATATGCAACGAAAGGTGGAACTGGTGGTAATTTAGGCCTAGGTGGCTTGAATAACGCTTTTGCCTTCGTTTATGATGATCATCATAATGATGGCTCGGATGATACCAAAGTTGTTGACCCTGGATCAGGGGCATACTTTGGCTGGCGGTCGACTGATGCCAGTGGTGCTATTCAAAATGTCAATGACGCGACGGCTTGGAAAGCAGCTAGTTCGTTTGACTTAAGCGACCGGGCCACCAAGCTTGTAGACTTTACGATGACTTATGACTCGTTTAATAAAGTGTTAACCGTGACTATTCAGAACCAGAAATTCACCCGATCACTTGCTGACATCGACACCTCAAAAGGCTATTCAATTTCAATTGCGGCTTCCACGGGGGAACAGTCTAATGATTACTCCGCCAGAATCGACAGCTTTACCTACACACCAAAGACAGCTACAGTATCCGTTAATGTGAAGGACGCTACGGCCGGAGACACACCTGTAAGTACCAAGACGTCAGTTACTGCCAACATCGGGGATACCATTTCTGTATTCTCTACGAAGGAAGCAGCGGAACGGGCAGTCGCCGCAGATCCAACGCTAGATCCTAGTCTAGTTACGGTAATTCCGGCAAGCACGACAAGCAATGTATATGTTGTTGATGGCGACCAAGCCACTGCCAGCAATGGGACAGTTAACTATGCCGCTGGCGACTCAAGCCTTGCTGATTCGGCATATTACAGCTACACAGTGACCGGGGATGCTAGCCAAGCATTTAGCGTTCCCGTTGCCCAAGCCTTTACTGCCGAAGTCACGCCAGTTGATTCAGCGACTAATGTTGCGATTCCTGGTATAACGCCTATCCAGGTAACCACGGTTGCTGGTAAATCAACGGTGGTTCAGTTCCCAGGCTACACGCCTGTAACTGTTGTTCTGAATGCTCCGACTGACGGTGAGACGATTGCTAAGGATATTGTAAAAATTAACACGAGTACGACACCATCAACAGCAACGGATGTTGCCAACCCAATTGAACACTATTACACGGCTACCGGTGAAACGATTGATGGGACCCCGGTTACAGCCAATGTAACGGTAGGAACGAATCAATCCGTCACGGATGCACTTAATGCGCAACCTATCGGGGCGGATGGTAAGCCTGCAGCAGATGGGACCACGCCAGCTTACACCTGGTCTGAGGTTCCTAATGCCAGTGATACTGACTCCACAGATTCAGCAACTCCTCAGGATAGTAAGAGTATTCTGGTTCCAACCAAGACTACATTAGATACATGGCTGCAAAAAGCGACCGACAACCAAGCTAAGGCCGATGCTGACAAGGCTAAGGCCCAAGGTATTTATGATAAATTCATCGCGGGTGCTGGCATCACTGATGAACAAAAGGATGCCGCTAAAGCGCTACTAGATTCTGTCAACAAGATGTATAGTGATCTTTCGACTAGTAATGGGGATGCCAAGACAGCCTTAGAAGCTGCCGAAGCCTCGACCGATCCGGCTACTATTGTTGATGAAAGTCAAAAGGGCTATAACGCCATGGCCAGCATGGATGATTCACTCAGTGCATTTGAAAAGAACATCGATGATATGGCGACGACAAACGCGGCTACTCAAGCTAGTTTGGCCAGCTTTGTCCCTTGGACGAAAGTCTACGGGGAATCATTGGGCTTCCCTGATGTGACCTTTGGTGATGGATTCGGCGCGACAGTTACTGACGCCCAAAAGGACGGCTTCAATAAGAGTGGTTACTTCTATTACGTCGATGCTACGAATTCAGGTACGCAGGTCACGCCTAAGAATGTTGGGACTTATTACTTTAAATTAACTGACGCCGGGCGGACTTATCTTAAGAGCTTAACGCCAGACAACCCCAATGCTGGACTCTACGTTTCTGCCACACTTACGATTACACCAGCCACTGCAACGCCAACTATTCAAGATACTAGTGTGGTGTACGGTGCAGAGCCAACGATCACGGGTAGCTTAGGATCAGACTTAGCAAATACAGACCATCCACTTACTCAGAATGATTTTGAAATTATTGATAATGCTACTGGAAAGGTTGTTTTGAGTAATCAGCTACAAGCTGGTGGCGACTACACGATTCACTACACCACTGATGCACAGGACACTCTGAAGGAAGACACGAATTATACCTTCGGTGATTTTGGAACAGCCACGTTAACTGTGACGCCACGAGACATCACCGTGACCGCACCAACGCTTACGAAGACTTATGGTGAGAGTGATCCTAAATTTGAGCTTACTGGTGTTTCAAGTGGTGAGCTAGGCAATAAGGATCAACTCTCTGATTTGGGCGTGACGCTCAAACGGGATGCTGGTGAAAATGTTGAGGCTCAGCCATATACAATCAGTGCTGACCCTACATCAAATCTGAATAAGAATTACAACATTACTGTTACCGCAGGAAGCTTAACCATCAACAAGAAGCCAGTCACAGTGACAGTTAATGATGTTACGGCTACTTATGATGGCACGACGCCTAAGACCAATGGCTTCAGCGTACCTGATGGCGCTTTAGTCGGCGACGATACTGTTACTGATCTTGGGGTTACATTGAACCCAATTTCCCAAGTCGCTGCTGGAACGTATACGGATGCCATTACAGGGACTTCGACTTCGAAGAACTATGCCGTAACAGTTGATCCAGGAACAGTGACGATTGCGAAAGCAGTTAGTTCTGTGGATTTAGGTGCCGCTACCATGGTTTATGGCGATGAATTCCCTACATTCACATTCACAAACAACGTGCCAGAGACCACTAGTGCGATTACTCAAGATGATTTTGAAATTGTGGATACTACTGGTAAAACAGTTACAGCATCCCAAGCACAAGCTAATGGCACGTACACGCTACAATTGAAACAATCCGCTAAGGATCGATTGAGTACGGAAAATCCTAACTACGACATTACTTTTGGAACGAGTGCATTGACTGTCAACCAACGGCCAGTTTCAGTAACGGCAACGGATACTGGGAAGACCTATGGTGGTACAGATCCCGTCTTAGAGTCAACTAATGCGGGTACTGGTGCAAGTACCGGCCTCGTTGCTGGTGATGATTTGGGCGTAAAGCTTACTCGGAAGTCTGGCGAAGATGTTGGGTCGTATGATATTACGATGGATCCAGCTTCGGACTTGAATAAGAATTATGCAATCACCTTTACTCCAGGAACCTTTAAGATTGCCGCAGCAAATAGTGATGTGACAATGAAGGATACCAGTGTGGTTTATGGTGACAGCTTGCCAACAACCATTAGTGTTACGGTCAATGGAAGCACTAGCGACCTTAAATCCGCCGATTTTGAAATTGTAGATGATGCTACGAAAAAAGTTGTCAGTGCTAACCAGTTACAAGCAGGCGGCCAGTACAGTCTGCAATTGAACGCCGACGCTCAAGCCACGTTGAGTAAGGCAAACCCTAACTACACACTCAACTTTGTTGCGGGTGGATTGACTGTCACGAAACGACCAATTACGGTGAAAATCAATGATGTCACTACCGATTACACGGGTAAGGCACCCGAGGCAAATGGCTTTAGCATTGCATCGGATGATAAGTTAGTTGATGGCGACAACAACGATTCACTTGGTATTAAGCTGAATACAATCGAAGCGACTGATGTTGGAACGTATGCAATTTCAGGAACATTTGATCCAGCAACAAACTACGCTGTCACGCTTGAAGACGGAACGCTGAAAATTTTGGGGCATGACGTTGATTCTAAGAAGAATGTGACGATCACCGAAAGAGATTCAGATGGTAACGTGGTTCGGATTGATAAGCAGTGGGCTGATGGTAGCGAAACGATTTACACGGATGACAATGGTACGCGGACGGTAACGGAGAAAAAAGATGGGAACCAGGTTGGCGAACCACAGACGTTTACCTCTGATTCTGATAAATTGACGCTGACTGATGATGACAATACGAGCACTACCGTTGCCATTGACCCCACAACCAATCAGCCAACGTTTGACCATGAAACGACGCAGACGAATGGCGATACGACCACGACGAAAGACGCCGAAGGGAACGTTACCCAAGTCGTTAAGACGTGGCCCGATGATAGTAAAACGACGTACACATATGATCCCGGTAACGGTGACTGGACAGTCACCGAAGAAAAAGATGGGCAGACGCCTGTTGAAAAGAAATTCGGAAAAGATGATACGCAGGCAAAAGTAACCCTTGGTGATGGTGTTGATACCATCGTTAACACTGGACAGCCAGGGTCACAGCCAACGTTTGAACATGACACGACGGTGACGGTAACTGATAAGTCCAATAACGTGATTACTGCCACGACGACAGATGACAAGGGCAACGTTATCAAGGTCGTTAAGACGTGGACCAATGGCACGCAAACGACTTACACTTATGATCCGGCTACTGAAAAACGGACTGTGAGTGAACAAAAGGATGGCCAACCAGTTGGCGACGCACAGCCTCTGACCTCTGATTCTGGAAAGGTAAAGCTAGTTGATGATCAGAATTCCAACACTATTGTTTCTCTTGATCCGAAGACCAACCAGCCAACGTTTGATCATGAGGTGACGAAGACGGATGGTGACACGAGCACGACGATCGATGCCGACGGGAACGTTATTCAGGTCGTCAAGAAGTGGCCTGATGACACCCAAACGACGTACACCTATGATCCAACGACTAAGACTGGAACGGTAACGGATCAAAAAGACGGGAAGACGATTGAACAAAAGACACTCAACCCCGGTGACACGACGGCAACAGTATCCAACGGCAACGGTGTTGAAACGACCGTTAATACTGGGCAACCAGGGTCGCAACCAACGTTTGACCATGAAACAACGACGACGGATGGTGACACGACTACGACGACCGATGCCAACAAGAACGTTACTAAGGTTGTCAAGAAGTGGCCTGATGACAGTCAAACGACTTACACCTATGATCCAGCCACTGGAGACTGGTCGGTAACGGATCAAAAAGACGGGAAGACGGTTGAACAAAAGACACTCAATTCCGGTGATACGACGGCAACGGTATCCAACGGTGCTGGTGTTGAAACGACTGTTAATACTGGACAACCAGCAGGGTCGCAACCAACGTTTGACCATGAGACAACGACGACGGCTGGTGACACGACCACGACGATCGATGCCAACGGGAACGTTACCAAGGTCGTCAAGAAGTGGCCTGATGACAGTCAAACGACTTACGCCTATGATCCGGCTACTAACAAACGGACTGTGAGTGATCAGAAGAACGGGCAGCAGGTTGGCGAGGCACAGAACTTGACTCCTGATTCTGGTAAGGTAACGATAGCTGATGACAATGATACAAGTACTATCGTTAGCTATGACCCCACAACCAAGCAACCAACGTTTGATCATCAGACGACGCAGACGGCAACAGATGACTTTGGCAACGTCACTGCTACGACGAAAGACGCGAAAGGCAATGTGGTCAAGCTGGTTAAGAAGTGGCCAGATAGCACCCAAACGACTTACACCTATGATCCAGCTACAAAAGAACGTTTTGTAAGTGAACAAAAGGATGGCCAACCAGTTGGCGACAAACAGCAGCTGACCCCTGATAATAAGGCAACATTTGCTGATGATGACAATACGAGCACGACCGTCGGTATTGATCCAAAAAACAACGAGCCAACCTTTGATCATGAGGTGACGCAGACGGCGACTGATAAGTCTGATAACGTTACTGCCACGACCAAAGACGCGGAAGGTAACGTTGTCAAAGTTGTCAAGACCTGGAACGATGGTAGTCAAACTGACTACGCCTACAATCCAAGTACTGGGAATCGGACGGTAACGGAACTAAAAGACGGGAAGTTGGTCGACAACCAGACAATTGACCCTGATTCTTCAGAGGCAACATTGGCAACTGGGGATGGTATCGAAACAATTGTAGATACCGGACAATCAGGTGCAGAGCCAACGTTTAAGCATGAGACGACGAAGACAGAGACTGATAAGTCTACTGGCGACATTACTGCCACGACGACCAATGCTGATGGCGTTATCGTCAAAGTTGCTAAGAAGTGGCGAGATGGTAGCGAGACAGCCTTTACCTATGATCCGACAACTGACAAGCGGATGGTGACGGAGCTAAGAAACGGGAAGACTGTTGAGCAGAAGCCAGTTGACCCCGATGCTTCGGAAGTGACCGTGTCGGATGGAGCTGGTGGTACAGCAGCTGTCAAATTCAGTGATTCAGATCCAGTGCCGACATTTACGCATACGCCAGCAGTCGTTACTGTGCCAACGAAGGACGCCGACAAGGCTGTGAAGATTACCAAGAAATGGCCTGATGGCCTTCAGGTAGTTTATACGTATGATCCAGTAAGTGGTAAGCGGATCATTCGGGAGCTGAAAGACGGCAACCTCATTGAGCAACGTACGATCAAACCTGGTGCCTTATCTGCAACTCTTCCTGATGGCAAGGGTGGTTCTACTACCATTAAGTTTGATGAGACTGGAACCGCACCAACCTTTACCCGTCAGCTTGCGGACAAAGTAAATGTTCACAAGGTCACGTCACGAAAGAAGACGCTGAAGAAATCCGATGCAAACAAGGGTAAGAACTTGAGTAAGCAATCGGGCGCTGTGAAGCCACTGGCTCAAAGTGGGAAGAATCTTCAGAGCGTTAAAGAGGCAGTTGCAGGTGACACTGTTGTCACTGGACGTGTGCAGTCTCAACAACAAACTGAGTTGCCACAAACGGATGAAAAGAATGAAGGTTTCTTGGTAGCATTAGGTTTACTGTTATCATCAACCTTGTTAGTTCCATTCCGTCGTAAGCGGGACTAAACGTAACAAGTAGTAGAACAAGGATTGATCAAAAGGCTCCTAGTTTCTTACCTCGAAACTAGGAGCCTTTTGTGTAGGATGATTATGGAAGATGGGTTAGGTGACTACTTAGCAGGTGTTAAGTAGCTTGAGCGTAAGTGTTTCAGTTGAGTGTTGGATAAGCCCAGACCCTTGTGTAGGAAGTTATCCATGTTACCGTACTTCGTATTGATAGCCTTGTACATGGTGTTCAGGTAAGCCATCTTAACGCCATTTTGGGCCTTGAAGTTGGCGATGACCGTTGGGGTTAATTCCTTGCCTTGGGCCTTCCAGCCAGCTTCTTGACGCTTCAGGTTTTCTTTGTTGGTGTTGACCAGGTATGTATTGGACTTTAAGTAATCCTTCGCGATGGCCTTCTTGTTGAAGTTGAGGGCGGAGAGCACCAATACAGTTCCCATGCCGGCACGGTCCTTACCAGCTGAACAGTGCCACAGAACGGCCTTGTTCTTCGGGTTCTTCAAAAGTTGGTGGAAGAGTGACTTGTAAGCCTTACGTCCTTGTGCCGTGGTGATGGCATCGTGGTAAGATTTCTTCATCATCTTGTCGCCGGCATTCTTCTTAGAGAAGTCGGGGAAGGCACCGAAGGATTTGAAGACGTTAGCCTTAACCAGCTTAACGCCCTTCATTTTCACGTCAGGACTCTTTTCTTGTTCGATAATGGTCCGCAAGTCAACGTCGGTTGCGACGTGGTAAGTCTTGACCAGTTTCTTTTGGTCGGATTTGGATAAAGTCGAGAGACTGTTGGAACGAATTAAGCGGTGAACCTTGATCTTCTGTCCCTTGCTGTTGATGTAACCCCCTAAGTCGCGGGCGTTTGAGGCGCCTTGGAGCTTGATGTGGGTTGACTTGGACTTCACCGTCTTGGCCTTGGTCCGTTTCGTCGTTTGGGTCGTCTTGGTTTTAGCGGCGGCCGTGATCGACATCAGGGGTTGTTGCCAACCCAACGTAGTGGTCAACAACAGGGCAGTCACTAAGGTACTCATTCGTTTTTTCATCTTGCTAACTCCTCCTCTTTCTTTGGTACAGCTTCCAGAATACGCGGCGGATGTAAAGACTGTATGTTGATTGTGTAAAGGTGAGGACACCTCCTCATTTAGCTATTAAGATGTTCATAAAACAGTCGAGACTGTTGGTTTAACAAGTACGTTAACTAGTCCTTGAATTCGCTTTCACCGTCGAGTAAAATTGGTTCTCTGTCAACTGTTGTTGGTAAAATTCGTATGAAGGTAGCTTGATCACGGT
>NZ_JQCA01000047.1 GCF_001437125.1 Levilactobacillus paucivorans
GTAAGACTGAAAAATGAGTATGCAGTAGTTTAAGTGCAACAACTAAGTTAGAAAAATTATATTTAGTTTTAATTAATGGTCTGATCTCAGTACTTTACTGAGATCAGACCATTTTTATTCATCGAAATGCGTTTAGTTGAAGGTAGTATGAAATCATGGACACGATTTAGTATAATTCCATAATAGGAAGGATTGTGTTTTTATGCTCCTATCCTAGTATTTGGTACATAAATTTCTGAACAGTTGTGCCATAATTAATAAAACAAGATAGGAGCATTCCAATGAAACGATATCAAGATGATTTTAAAGCCAGCATTGTGAAGATGCATCGTGAAGAGAAAAGATCTATTCGCTCGCTTTCCGAGGAATACGGTGTTTCTCCAGCCGCAATTCATAACTGGGTTAAAGGCGCTAAATCAGTTGAGCTAGAAGACGGTACTGAAGTAACGTCCAAAGAATTCAAACAACTTCAAAAGGAAAATCAGCGATTAAAGGAGGAACTTGAAATTTTAAAAGCTGCGGCGGTGTTACTGGGAAAGCATTAGGACGAATTAATTGCCTTGTCTTCATAGAAGATCAGTTATTGCGACACCGCTTATCAATTATTCTTTCGGCACTGAAATTACCGCGCAGCACCTATTACCATTGGAAAAGATATCAACCTAGTCAACACGAACGTGTTGATAATCAGCTCAAAGAAAAAATTAAATTGATTTGGGAAAATAATTATCGTGCCTATGGTTATCCACGAATAACGATGGTGCTTCGCAAGTCAGGCATCTGTGTTGGGTCAAAACGAATTTTACGATTAATGAGGGAAATGGAGATTCACTCTTTAATGAATCGGCGATTTAAAAAACCTGGCACTCATGTGGATCATTCACAACGCCCCAATTTAATCAAGCACCAGCCCAATGCAAGGATATGGCGTGCTGACATTACTTATTTGGAATTACGTCCAGGAACCTGGGTTTATCTCAGTTCTATTTACGAACCAAAGGTTCATCAAGTTCTTGCTTTCAAGATTGGTCGTCAGATGGAGGCGACGTTAGTTGTAGAAACGATTAATCAGGCGCTTGAATGTCATCAAAAGCCACAATATTTTCACTCTGACATGGGTTCACAGTACACCAGCAACGAAGTTGAAACTTTACTTGAACGGCATCAGATTAGCCACTCATACTCAAAATAAGGTTATCCTTATGATAATGGGCCAATTGAAGCTTTTCACTCATTGTTGAAGAGAGAGTTTGCCTTTCAAACAACTTTTTCCAATTTTGAGGACTTGGTAATCCGAACCTCAAATTACATCAGTTGGTTTAATTCCGACAGAATTAGAACGAGTGTTTAGAAAAAGATGTGCCATTTATTGACATAGGAGCAAGCACGTCAAGCAACGATCAATTAGTTAATATACTTAGACGCCAACTTGACGAAAAGGATCAACAGATAAACAAATTTCAAAAATTATTAGACCAACAACAGCAATTAAATTTATCCAGTCAGAAATTACTTGAAAATCAAAAGTCAGAACAAAATATCAAAAGCAACACCCTACAAAGCCGTGAGAACGATTCTAAGGACGATAGCAATGATTCATATACAAATATAAGCAAGCAAAACGAAAAGCCCTCTAATGAGACGAGAGAGAACTTTTGGAAACGGTTGTTTAGATAGGTTGTGAATATTTTTTGAGTAGTATGGGTGGCTTTTTTGCGTAAGTTAAGTGACAGCATTGATTGATTGTTATATGATTGTGTATGTCCTAAATGGACACAAGCAACGCTCCTAAGCAAAGCCTGTATGTACTGATTTCAGAAAAGCCCTCTATTCCGCATAATAGAGGACTTTTTTGTGTGCATTCTGCTTCATTTAAACGGACAAGTATACGTCTAAAAGCTGAACGTGTCATCTGAGAGCGCGTGATTATTTACTTTTTACTTTGTTAGCATCGCCGGTTTCCAAAGTCTGTATTTGAGTCGTAAGCGTATTTTGTTCAGACTCAGTTAACGATTCAAAAAAATTTTTTTGTAATTGGGCTAATCCGTTTTGTTGAGTTGAGCTATACCCTAAAATTACCATAGCTTTCATAAAGTTTTTTAGATGATTGTCAATTCTGAGCGTAGTATCAAAAGTAACACCATCTATTTGTTTAGACTTCGTTTTGTTTGATTCGTTTAGAGAAGATATGGAAATTTCTTTTTGGGGCTGGGGCGCCGATTTTCTAGGAATTATTTTGCTTTTATTTGAGTTAGGATTGTGTAAAAGTTCCACCATGCTAATCCGCCCTTTCAATAATTTCTTGTGCCACAGAATCGTATAATCTAATTATTTTTTTATCGAACTGATCTTTTAGAAATACACCTCTGATTGAATATCTTTTGATTCTTTCCATATTACGAATTAGGGTTTTTAACATGTTTTCTTTCCCAAATTCTTCTTCTGCTACTTCTAATGTGCTGTGATCAACAGGCGCCCCATTCTTTAATAGCACAGGAAGTATACCGAGTAAATTCAAACTAGGTGCTTCGTATTCATCGATTACCTGTTCCTGTATATATTTTAGAAACGATTCGGCACCCTGAAGACTGTGCTCTTGAGTTTGAAGGATAATCAGAACCCAATCTGAAGCGTATAAGGCGCTATCAGAAATTAAGGAAATAGTCGGTGGCAAATCAAATACCACAAAATCATATTTTTCTTTTAGTGAAGCAAGTAGCTTGCTAAAATATGTAACTCTATCTTTATAATTATTTTTAAACTTTTTTTCCATAATCCGTGGGTACAATGAAAAATCTGCGCTTGATGGAATAAAGTCAATGTTTTTATCCAAAGTAACCAACGATCTTGATAAGTCCTCTTCTTGGATTGATGCAAGTAAGGTTTGATTAAATTTAATATCATCGTGGCCTAAATTAGCCGCGGTTTTAAAGTAAATATCTGTAGCGTTCGCTTGAGGATCGAAATCAATTAATAGCGTTTTTTTACTAGCACGAGCTAGTGCCAGGCATGCAAGCGTGGCATTTGTTGTTTTACCGGTGCCACCTTTAAAATTTCCAAAAGTAATTACTTCACCCATTATACTGACCTCCAATTAAGTATCCTAATATACAAGGATACTTGGATACAAGGATGATAACATACAAAGATACTTGGATACAAGGATACAAGGATACATTTCTTCTCAAAAGCCGTTAAATTAAGATTGACTGCAAGTATCCTAATATACTTAGATACAAGGATACAAGGATACTTAGATACAAGGATACTTATATACAAGGATACAAGGATACAAGGATACATAAAAAGAAATGTTGATTTATCACCAAACAACGAGTAATATTGGTTACATAAAATAGAACATAAAAAAACACCCACCGACGGGAATCGGTGAGCGCCACAAAAAAGTCATCTAGTTTAATGACTATTATATCATGGCCGG
>NZ_JQCA01000048.1:0-45919 GCF_001437125.1 Levilactobacillus paucivorans
AACTCGCCGTTCAAAAAGCAGCTTAACAATTTGTCCAATTTTAAGGGTTCACTTCAACTTGGCGGTTTTTGTATTTCAGACTATTCTGAAAGTAAAAAGGCATCCAATTCGTTTTGAATTGGATGCCTACGTTTCATGACCTGTAAAATACAAGCGCTTCTAGCCAGTTGTTTTAATCCAAGGAGGGCTCTCAAAGAGCTGGCACTATGTATTTTAGAATTCACTTACTGGCAATTTTCCTTCTAAACTGACTGATCACTCGTCATCTGTAAAATCGTAAATTATATCGCCATCTTCAGCTGTGTAAAGATGAAGGTTGGTATTCTGCGGATTCAAAAGTTCCACCCGAACATCTTTTAAATTAGTTGGCATCAGTGGCGCCATGGCCGTAGAAATCTTCTTTAGCTTGGTAAGATAGGGCGCCATGTCATCAGCTTCATCATAGCCATTCGTCATATCATAAGCGATATCATAGAGATCCGTATCCTCATCTGCTTCCACCGTTAACACATTATCACTCTTACTATAGCGGACCGTTGCAGAATTGCCCAAATATTTTGAGGTCACGCCATCACCAATATTGGCAATCTCTTGTTCCGTTAAATTGTCCCGCTTATAAGTGTTATAACCGTTATACCCAGCCACACCAATCAGGATGAGGACAATTGCCCCAACCACGACCCAGATGGTTCGAGAATCTCCAGCCGCTTTGGCCACTGTCTGTGCTGCCGTAGTGGCTGGTTGCGTGGCGACCTGCCCGTATTGAGAAGGATTACTACTGTTAGGAGCAGTTGTTCCTGTAGTCGAGGTTCCTGGCTGTTGCGGTGTCTGCGTTGGTGAGCCTGATACACCCGTGTCTCCTGCAGTCTGTCCTGCTGGTGCATTCACGTTAGGTGTAGTTGCTGGTTGTTCTGGTGCGTCGCTAGTCGCAACATCTGTTGACGTTACGGGTTCATCAACACTCGGCGCCACCGGGGTTTCAGTTGGCGCCACATCTGGCGTATCCGGTGCTGACGCCTGTAAAACTGGTGGCTCTGCATCAGACGTCGGCAGTGGTATCTCTGGCTCGACCGGCGGTTCCACTGGGGTGGCTTGTTCCTGCGTCGGGGCCACTGGCGTCGCTTGCGGGGTCACAGGTGCGGCCGAAGATGCTGGTGTCATAGGTTGCGTGAACTCTGGTTGCTTCGCCCCGCAATGGGTACAGAACTTTTGTCCCGCTTTTAATTGCTGGCCACAGTTAATACAAAACTTCATTTTCAACACTCCCATTTAAGTTAATTTTCCTTCTCGTAGCTCGCGAATTTCACGTAAACCGGCGTTAATTAACACTAAAACTATCACCCAGGCCACCGCGATCAGGATGCCTGACTTCAATAGACTAGGCAATGGTAAGGGCATGTCCCATAAAGCATGTAAGCTCACGGCCAACGCAAAGAATCGGACGAACCGACCATCTTGAAATGTATTCGCGGCTAATGGATGAGCACCCTTCACCATGACTAAGGCGGCGCCACTAATGGCTCCCCACATGGTGTGGGTTCCCAGCGAGTCTATGGCCCGTAACAGTAATACCCATAAGCCATAGTCTTGCGCATAACCGGCCGTTTCAAACGCCGCAAAACCAGCACCGATTGCCGCGCCGATCAGTAGACCATTTAAAATGAAACGTGCTTGGGTTCGTTTCACATAGTAGGCGATAATGACTAACTTCCCCGTCTCCTCAATGATGGCAACCAGAATAGCCGCTACAATCGTCATGTTTTGAATGTTGACGAACTGATAGAGCCCCATGGTGGTGAGAACCGAGGCAACCCCACCCACCATAAAAATCTTGGTCACTTTAAAAATACTAATATTACGGAACGTATTAATTTCAAAAAACATAATTAGCAGGGAAAATGGGACGGCCAAGGCACTCATAAAAATTAGCCCGTTATACATCTTTTCCCCATTAAAAATAAATAGGCTTCCCGCTAGAATCGCGATCGTCAAACCAAATACGGTTAACACTCGGGTAAACAACCAGGGCTGAACCGGGGAATCACTGACGGTGGCCAGCGTCGGTGTCGTCTTTTCCGTTCCCCCGATGAAGAGGGTTTCGGCTTCGGCCTCTGTATGCGTTTTAAAAACCTGGCTAAACATACTACCTAGCTGAATAGGCACCTTGCGCCGTTGTCCGGTCCAGCTATTGAGTTGCGCGGTCGCCGAATCCAAAAGGTTGGGACTTGAACTCACCTTTGCTTTTGTCTGTGCCTGTGGTGCGGCCGAAGACGCTGGCTGAAAGGCGCGTAAGTCACGCCCACAGTATGGGCAAAAGTTCAGTCCTAGCCTCACAAGTTGCCCACAATTCGGACAAAAGAAATTATAATTCATGGCTAGCTCCTAACCAAAACGATTGGCTTGTTGGTCACCGGGCTTGCAAAGTAAGACGAGAAGATAAATAGGTCCAGCAATTGGGAGAAATAACCAAAGGATATTGACTGCTGAGAGATTACTATCATGTAATCGACGAACATAACTTGAGCATCCTGGTACAAAGAACAGTAAGCCAACGACATTTAAAAGAAGAAAACTACCCATGGCATACGAAAGAGTCAACGCAATCACTTCAATAATAGAAATCGCTAGGTAAGCCCACCAGTAGTTTGCACGACTCATCCGTCCGTTAAACTTCGCATACTCCTTCATATATTCGGAAAACGCGCCAAATAATCCCAGATTGCTTTGGTAGTCGATGGCGCCATTAGCTGTTGCTTGCGGCATAGGTGCTGCCATGGTTGCTTGTTGTTGAAATTGTACCTGGGGTTGAGTTTGCGGCTGTACCTGTGGCTGTGGTGTAGCCTGAGCAGGTGCACTCGCAGCCGACGTTGGCGTTGCTCCCTTTACCTGTAAATCAAACCCACAGTTCGGGCAAAAGCGAGCTCCCGCCTTAACTGACGTGCCACACTTTGGACAAAAATTCATAATCTTACCTCCATTATTTTGTTTTACTTTTGTGAACATTGGCAACTGAACCGATCATTGTCTTGACTATTCACGAGCCATCAGCCCCTGCAACCGCTATATCAAGGTTACTAAAGGGATGACAAAACCGCTAATTAACTAGACTTCTGCCAGTTTGAATTCATAAAAGCTAACTTAATTATAAGTATAAGTCTCGTGTTTTACTTTTGCAATCACAATTTGTGCTTCAAAAGCCCAAGATCTCGGGATCCGTTGCTATACTAGTTAGATACAAACGGGGTGAGAACGATGCAGGATTCAACATTTGGCAATGAATTAAGAAAGATCTGTCGTGGCAAAGGTGATTCAGTACGTAAAGTTGCTCTATATGCGGGGATCTCGGCATCGTATTA
Source organism: Levilactobacillus paucivorans (assembly GCF_001437125.1). Classification (GTDB taxonomy): domain Bacteria; phylum Bacillota; class Bacilli; order Lactobacillales; family Lactobacillaceae; genus Levilactobacillus; species Levilactobacillus paucivorans. The sequence goes on from NZ_JQCA01000048.1 coordinate 3,357, forward strand.
TTCCCAGATTGAAAACAATAAGCGGCAGATCCCCAAGCCCAATACCCTACGCAAGATTGCCAAGGGATTACGTATTTCGGAAACTCAGATTTTCGAGTTGGCCGATCTGATTCCTGACGACCTTGAAAAAGCCAAGTCCCCCGACAAAAAGCCATCAGGCAGGACCAAGTCCCATAGCCTCAACATGATGGCGAACACCGACAGCCTGCCAACCACCTCTTCCCTACGCATTCCGATCAGCGATACTCACACTGAATTACGCATTCCTGACAACATGAAGGTCTCCAGTAAGCTACCGGTTCGAGACGCGAAGGCAACTGGCCTGGCTTGGCTCAAGGTCACCGATACCAACTTAATGATGCTGGGCATTTTACAAAATGATTTGGTCGTTGTCGACTCGACCGAAGAAGCTTGTCAATTAGCCTCGGAAAATGCCAAGTTGGTTGCCATTAATCTTAAGTCGGGCAAAACCACTATCCGGCGCGCCCTGCCGGTAGCGAATGATCAGGTATTGCTCACCACCGGTTTCCCGTCAGAGAAGTCAGTCTTCCTCTCTCGTGACAAATTCGAAGCCCAGTTGGCTGGTGCCGTTATTAATCTCTATCGTGACGTTCACTAAACTTCATAAATAAATCTACCGTTAATAAAACAGCGTGATCACTTTGTATTTCAGTGATCACGCTGTTTACTTTTTTATTTGGATCAACAAAGTTTAACGCCGATAGTTCTCTTTCAAAAACTCCGGTAACGACTGTGCCGGATGTCCCATGATAGCGGCATAGTCATCGGTCGTAATGTCCAGCAGGCCCATGGACCCACCGGCATACATGGAGGACAACATATGCCCCTCATTGCCTTCATTGTAGATGTTCCCAAACTCAGCGTTAGTCACTGGCGCGTAGCCAATCTTTTCACCAGAAGCCGTTGAAAGCACTTCAGCCAATTCGGGCATGGTGTAGGCCCGGTCCTGGGTTAATGTGTACATGGGACGGGTCCACAAGGCTGGGGTAACGGTAATCTTGGCAAAGGCAGCGGCACTATCAGCCAGGCTGATGAAACTCAAGGCCTGATCGGCCATGGGGTAAATGACGTTTTGCCGTTCGATTAATTCTGGCAAATAAGGAACCAGTGGATCAGCATACAACGCATTTCGAACGATGGTATAGCTCAGGTCACTTGCAGCCAACCGACGTGGCACGTAGCCATAGAAGGCTGACAAATCAAACGGGTTGTTGGCCTGGTCGGCAATAAAGCCCATGACCACCAAGTGCCCCACTTTGGCTTGCGTCGCGGCCGTAACGACGTGTTCAAACTCGGTCACCCGGCTGAAGCTATCATGACTCTTGCTAGGCACGTAGACCGCAACATCTGCCCCATCCAAGGCTGCCGCTACGGTTGCTGGTTCGGTATAATCCAAAGGCTTAATCGTCATGCCTTGGTCAGCGTAGTCCTGGGCCTTACTAGGGGTATGAACGCCCAACGTTAAGCTAGTTGGGGCAACTAATTCAGTTAAATGATCCACAATCTGGCGACCCAAATGGCCGGTGGCTCCCGTAACGACAATTTTCAAATTCAACACGCCTTTCCTTTTCTGTTACTTTTAAAGTAACATCTTAACCCCACTAAGTCAACTTTCTTATTGAAATCTCATTTTTCTCTCCCTTCAACCTAATGATTGCTTTATAATGGGAGCAGGATGGTTAATCCTAAAACTAGTTTCTTTAAGGAGTGAGTCACGTGGTTGAACAATTAGCGAATAAAGTGGCTATCGTTACCGGGGCGGGGTCTGGTAAAGGCCAAGACATCGCAGAACTCTTCGCCCACGAGGGGGCCAAGGTCGTTGCCGCAGATAGCAACGCCGAACGACTGGATCAAGTCGTTTCAAAGATTAAGGACGCTGGCGGTGAAGCCGTGGCTGCCGTCGCCGACGTGACGAAGGAAGCCGACGTCGAAGATATGGTTCAGACCGCCGTTAAGCAGTACGGCCATCTTGATATTCTGGTGAACAATGCCGGAATGCTCGATAAGCTCGCTCCCGTTGGCACCCTCACCAACGAGCTTTGGGATCAGGTCATGACGGTCAACACGACCAGCGTGATGATTGCCACTCGAGAAGCCTTGAAACTCTTCACCGAACAAAAACACGGGGTCATCTTAAATATTGCTGCCGTTGAAGGCACTAGTGACAACCGGGCCAGTGCCGCGGTTGCTGCGTCAAAACACGCTGTGGTTGGTCTCACTAAAAACACGGCCTACATGTACCAGAACGTGGGCATTCGGACCAATGCCATCGCCCCAGGTGGTGCCGACGCTGACGAGGAAAGTTTGAACATTCCCGTGGCACCTAATGGAAATGAGATTGCTCAGACCGCGCTCTTCTTGTGTTCCGACATCTCCAGTTACGTTAATGGTGTGGTCGTGCCGGTTTAACAGATTTTCTATAAAATGGGAGTCGCTAGTTCTAATCGCGACTCCTTTTATTTTGACTTAACTCCACCGGAATTCAAGTCTTCATAGAAAATGGTTTTCATTAGTTATTGGTAAGTCCTAACACAACACTGCCAACAGAAGTCGAATTGATCTTCTCCCCCTAAAACCATAGACTGGAAACTAGTACATCTGTGAAGGGAGTCTGGTCTCATGGTTTGGGTCAGTTTACTTATCACGGGGTTCCTCGTGGGCCTCTTTGTTCTTTCGACTGGTGGCGGTGGTGCAGCGATTTATCTTGGCTTGTTAACCACTGCCTTCCATCTCAGTCCAGCGGTTGCTGCGGCAACGTCGCTGTTTACGGCGTTTCCCTCGCTCCTAGTTGGGGCTTATGGTCACTATCGAACTGGTCAAATTCACTTTCGCGTCGGCAATCAAATGCTTTTGGCGGCGATTCCGGCCACGATCGTGGGGGCCCTACTTTCGCCAATCATCCCCCAAAAAATCTACACCTGGCTTGTGGCCGCCATTCTTTTTCTACTAGGGGTGCAAATTCTCGTTAAGATTCTCATTAAAAGTGCTCAACGACCAGCCAAACATAAGTCCCTTCAGGCCATTCTGTACGGAATTGTCAGTGGCCTGATGGTTGGCATTGCCGGTCTATCTGGCGGCGGGCCAATCATCGCGGGACTCTTGGCTCTGGGCCTCGACATGGTCCCGGCGGCTGCGACCTCGGCCTACGTCTTGGTTGGTACCTCTTTCGTCGGCCTACTCTTCCATCTCTCAGCCAACAATATCGACTGGAGCATCGGAGTCTGCCTGATGATCGGGGCGGTGCTGGGGGCCATCTGTGCCCCTAGACTATTAGCCAAGGGCAATCCTCAACGACTAAACACAATTATGAAGCCACTCATGGCCCTGCTATTAATCGTCATGGGCGTCAAAATGGTGCTCTAAAACTAGCCAAATAAAGCCCTTATCACAAAGCCACCGAACAAATTTGTTCGGTGGCTTTTCGTGTTAGCTACCAACCCCGACCTTGCTAAAAGCGCTCCAGACCAACAGGCCTAGAGCGCTCAAATTAATTTGTTTTAATCATCCATTTCAACCACACGAGACTGTCGTGGGACAACTTTCACATAGACTACGAGCATCACCACGCTGAGTCCCAGCACATACCAAGGAAGCGTCGTGATGGCCCCGTTATGCAGGCAGCTCATGCCAAAGGTCATCCCACTCACCAGCAGGTAATACCCCAGGCTGAACCAGCCGCTGGCACTTCCCATCACGTCTTCGTAACCCACCAGCGCTCGATTCAGGGCGTTGGGTAACGCGATATTAAGCCCCAGGAACGTCAGAAAGACACTGACCAGTATCAGTCCAGGATGTTCCCCATACGCCGTTAGAACGAACGTCAGGGCTGACACAACACTGAACCAGAGTCCCCAGAGGGTCAACTGTTCTGGTGACCACCAGGTTAGGAGCCGGTTCACCAGAATGGCTCCCAAGAGGCTGGCCCCGGCAAGCACCAGACCCTGCCATCCGTATTGGACGGCGCTAAAGCCAAAATGGCTCATAAAGATAAAGGGAGCCTCGGCATAGTAACTAAATAGAATCCCGTTGATACCCCCAATGAGCAGGCCATAAGCCCATACCACCGGGTTGCCAACTAGCCGTTTAATCACTTTAATCTGCGAAACGGTTGCCTCCCGGTCATTGACTGGTTGGGTCTCCGGCAAGCGCCATAAGGCATAGCCCCCAACAACAACGGCGAGCGTCACCAATCCGGAGAACACACTCCGAAAACCCCAATAGGTTTGGAGAACACCCCCGATTAGCGGTCCCAGGGCGGGCGCTAACGCCATGGCCGCACTGGTTCGCGCGAAGACCTTAGCCCCGGTCACGCCACTGAAGCTTTCACGCATGATCGTCTGGGTCACCACAGACCCCGCACTGGCCCCGAAGACCTGAATCAACCGACTCACCAGTAAGAGTCGGAAATCACCGCTCAGTAGTAGGCCAATGTTACCCAATAGGTACACGCCGATCCCAGCCAGCATGGCGGGACGACGACCAAAGTGATCCGCAAGTTGTCCCCAGATGAGGACCCCCACGGCGAAGGCAACAAAATAGCTGCTCATCGTTAACTGTGCCCGGTTAGCACTCACTGCAAAGGCCGTTTGCAAGAACGGTAAAACCGGGGTAAAAATAGACTCGCTGATTTGTGGAAACCCAACGAGGGTAATGATCAGTCCCAAGGACGGAACCGATCGACGGACGTTTTTCATTTTACTTCTCCTTAAAATTTACTTTGCGGAAAAACGTCCTTGACCGTCTGCGGGGACACACGCCATCAATACATTTAAACTCATGGGTTGTCACCCCTTTCTGTTAGATGTCGTTCTACCATACGGGATCAGGGACGACCTTGTCAAGCTACGGAGACAACAAAACAGGAACTGCGATCGTTGTCGTAGTCCCTGTTTTCTCTTTGAATTTCTATTGTCGAAACGTGTGCCTGGCGGGAAGTCGGTTTCGCTTAAGCCTGATAACCAACTAAACGCCCTCTGTCACACTCTCTATTTAATTGTGACGTCGTTGCCGTTTGAAGATCAAAGCACCCAAGACACCCGTCAATAAGGCTAACCCCACAACCTGCATCGTCCGTGGACTAGCTTCATTGGTTTGTGGTAATTCGCCAAGGTCTGCGAGGACCCGGTTACGCATCCCCTCGAGTTCATTCAACAAGGCGGTATCACCGTGAGCCTGAGCCCAAGCAATCGCCGAATCAATTTCGTTCAAGACGGCTTCTTCAGCGGTATGAGAATCTTCTTCCTCGGCATCAATCATATCATCCCAGATATCCTCAATGTCTTCGTCACCATAATCTGGCCGTTCGTGTTCGAACTCTTCTTCCTCTTCACTGTCGTCCGTATCTGGTTCTTCAATGTTTGGTAACTCAACACTGGGTTCCTCAATATTTGGTAACTCGACACTTGGATTATCAATGTTAGGATGGTCGATAGCTGGTAATTCAACCCCAATACCTGGAATCGTCACTGGTTTATCGTATTCATCCGGATCGGGATTCTCATCCTCATCATTGTGGTCCTGGAGGTCCCACCGGTGGGTTTCGGCGTTAACCACGACCCGCTTTCCAATAATGTTCCCATCCAGGTTCTGGTTGACCGTGATGTCTGCGGAAGGTGCTAGCACACTTCCTTGGAATGGCGCATCAATGAAGAGATTCCCGTCAAACTGCTGGTCAGCGGCTGAACGGTCAATGAAGTTCCACAGTAAGTGGTTATCCCCAAAGTATTCCGTTTCGTGGCTGTCCCGGTCACTCCCATCACTGTATTGAATCTTGATTGGGGAGTTGACGTGGTAGTCTGATTGACCACCGGTATCCACGTTGATAATCACCGTAGTCCCCGTCTCCTCTGGAGAAAGGCCCACGATCTTCAGTGGCGTATTGCCAGCCAAGACGTCTGGCGAAAGGTTAATGATGATTTGGTTATTGGCGTTAGGTGTCATGTCACTCACGTCAATGACTCGGTTGTTCATGTCGTCGAAGTCACCATTGGTATAGCTGGCTTCGCTAGACTTGCCACCCAGCGACTCGTTCAGGGCCTTAAGCTTCTTAAACTCAGCATCGAAGTCGATGTAAGTTTGACCGTTCTTGTCCTGATACGTTTCGGAAGCCAACAAGTGATCGATGTAAACGCCATTGACCATCGGCCGGTTAGGATTGCTGATATCAACCGTAATACCTTCCCCGAAAACCACTTTGTTCTCACGGGTGTCCCCTTTAGAAACGAAGGAACTGCCGGCAATATTGGTAAAGTTCTGTATGTAAGAAATATCCTTGTCGAGTAGTTCTTCAATCACGTTGGTCCCGAAGTTTACGTTACCAATTAGATTCTGAACGGCAATATTTCCGTTGGTATGGGAATTCAATTCGGCTTCCAACGCGAAGATATGGAACATGGAAGAAACGCCGAGGATGTTGTCCAAGTTGCCGTAGTCATCGTAAACACTCCCACCATCTTGAACGGCATCGTTGTCATAAGCCGAGATGGCTGAGGGGTCCGTGTCATTGGAACGGGCTAACTTAGTTGCGGCCTTGGCAGCGGCAATAGCCGCCTTCAGATTGGCCTTCTGTGTGTCAGAAAGAATGCCTGACAGGGCCTTGATGCCACTAACTGGAGACTGTGCGGGTGTTTGAACCTTGTCAGTCGTGTCTGAATCGTCAGCCGGCTTCTCAATAGTCTGTTTCTTGTTTTGGTCCTTAGTCACATCAGCTTGGCTGTCAGCGGTACTTTCCTTTGTGGCGTCATCTTTCGTGAGACTATCTTTCGAGCCACTGTCTTGGCTGACACTATCCTTAGACCCGTCAAGCTCACTCCCGCTATCAGACTGGCCATCTTGCTGAGACTGGCCATCCTTGTCAGAATCTTTGGTGGCATCCTGACTACTCTCGGATTTGTCACTCGCCGCGTCAGCTAATTTACTTGTCTGTTCGCTATCGGATCCCGTGGTTGCGGCTTCTGCTGTGACGACGGAGCCCCCACCAATAACCAACATGAGCGCACAGGCAAAGACCCACTTGCGGCCTGCCTTGTACATCTTAAAATGCGTCCGTTTCGTTTCCATATCGATTAAATCCCTACCTTTCCGTGCTATATCCACTTCCCATTTTCACCCTGACACGACCAGAATTCAATGCTATTTTGAAATTATTTTTATCCAAAACTAATTAATGGTGTGTTGATTAAGTGCAGAAATTGTCTTCCTATAATCCCATAAAAAAGAGGACCCCGACAATTGCCGTGATCCTCTAACACTTTAGTTGCGTTTACGTCTGAAGAATAAACCTGTGACACTACTGCCAACCAACAAAAGCAGGCCCAGTAATGGCGAAATGGCACTTTCATTGGTTTGTGGCAATGTTTTCTCTGCCGTAACTATCTGAACTGGTGCAACTAAATCAGTTGCGTGACTGCCAGTTGCTGGCGTCTTAGCTGCCGTTACAACCTTGGCGGCCGCACCGCCTGAAGTTGTCGGCTTCTTGCTAGGTTGGCCTGGTTTTCCGGGTTTCACCGGCTTTTCTGGTTCGGGGTTAACGGTCGCTCCCCCGCCACCAGTGGTGACCTTCGCATAAGTGAACGTCACGGTTTGACCGGCCGCGGTATATGTCCCCGTAGCACTACTGTTACCCGTGACTTGGTACCCAGAAATTTCTGGGGCCGTGACTGCGAAACTGTCACCAACCGTCCCAGTCTGAGTTGTCTGGCTAAGAACTTTTCCAGACTGATCGACGCTGATGACCGTTACCGTCCCCGTTTCGGTCGGAGTTGGTGTCGGATCAACTGGTTTCTCAACAGCTTTGTATGTGTAGATGACATTGATTGGGTCCGTGCCATAAACCCCCTTTGCGTTATCCGGAGTGGTGAGGAGCTTGTATCCCGAGATATCAAGTGGCGTCGTAGTGTAGGCATCCCCAACACTGCCTTGCGCTAAAGTTGTGGTCGGACTGATCGTCTTCCCAGATTCATCCTGGTAAGAGACGGTCACATCAGCCGCCGCAACTGCCGTCGTGTAGGGTTGAATGACCATTAAGTTATAATCGCCTTGGTTATACTGGCCGATCATGTAATAGTAATTATCCATTGGGTAAATTTTGACCCAATCGGCATCTGGATAGACGGTAATCCCGGGCTTTTGTGTTGGAATATTCGTAAAGTTCAAGCCACCATTGCCGTCTGAAGTTGCGTCACCAGCTGTGAAATAAATTCGCCATCCAAAACTCATTGGGTTACCAGCCAACCACGACGCTTGTTCATCGTAATGTTCATCCGTATAGGGGGTTAAATCAACCTTTCCAGTTGGTGTTGATGGGCTAATCGCCATATGATAATCTTCACCCGATTTCAACGCAATTGGTGGCAAGATCAGCTGTTGACCACCCGTTGAATAAATCCATAATTTTTTGAATTTACTGTATGGTGTAAAGTCAACAATTGAATTGTAAGCGAGGTGGAGTTCCGTCAGATTCGTTAAGTTTTCCAGCGGTGAAATATCTTGAATTCGGTTGAACTGGACATTAACTCCGGTTAGTTTGGTTAGATCTTTAATTGGGCTGAGATCTACAATATCCCCACGCATCATTCCTGGGACGCCATCGTGACCTTCTAAGTCTAAATACGTTAGATTTTTAGCGTACTGTAAGCCTTCAAGAGAAAATGCCGTGTGCCCATCAATATAGGTGTTCATCCCGTTAGCAACAGGACCTCCATTAGCCTGAAGCGTCGTCAGCAGTAGCATGTCATCTTGTGTTATGTCATTAACACTAGCCCACGTATGATCCTTATTTTGAGCCTGAAGATCCATCAAAACAATTTTCTGCAACGTCTTATTCGGCATCCAACTATCAATCGACGTGTCAGCAGGAACATCTGCCGCTGGCGTTCCAACAACAGGAGTCGCCATCATCCGTGATTGTGGCCGAACGGCCGGCTTAGGTGTCGGCGCTTTTTCTGTTTTTTCAGTGTCCACCTTAACCCCAGAGTTGTCAGGAGCTGGCGTGACTGGCTTGGGATCTTCTGTTGTCTTAACGGTTGGCGTTGGCGTGGTTGTCTTTTCGGGGGTCGTCACCTTTTTAGGGGTAATCGACTCATGGTCAACACTACTTGGCGTTTGTTCCTCCGTCGCTCCCAATTTAGCCACGGATTGTTCCTTCGTCGCTTCACTAGTAACCACTTCGGTCTTGTCTGTAGGATCGACCGTCGTTGCCGCATGAGCACTCGGCGCAGCAACCATGCCTAAACCGAACGCGACGACCACAATGCTGGCGTAAACCCAGTGCTTCCCTGCCTTATAACTCTTGTAATGTGTTTTAATTTCCCCGAGATGTTGACTCATGATGATGTCCTCCCTGATGGACCTTAGCTTAATTATCAGTGTTACATATTTATGAATTTGGATATGCATTCAACTTCATTATACCCATGAAAGCCGTTAAATCAAGGATGTTAATATTTTTACAAAATAAACAAGGTTTTTACATTTTAACGGAATAACGATCGATTAAAAAGACGATTTCCACCTTTAACGGTGAAGATCGTCTTTTTAAATAATCTGTCTATTTACATTTGTTCCAAAATCTCTGACCTAATGCCGGCGGCGACCCCACCAGCCCCAAAGACTGCCCAACAGGAGCATGCCACCCAACCAGGCCGCAATCGTCCGTTGTTCATTGGTCTGTGGTAGGCCGAAGGTGTGGCTCGGCGTTGCGTCATTATAATCACTAGAACTGGTCGTTGACCCCACGGAGGACGTACTGCCGACTTGATCCGGTTCTTCACCCGTGACCATATCGCCATCACTGCCAGAAACCACCTCGGAACCAGGTTTATCTGGATCAGGTTCATTTGGATTCTCAACATCCGGGGTTTCATCCGGATCGAGTCCGCCATCCGGGTTCTGCGGATCCGTCGGGTTCACCGGTGGCTGGGGATCGGTTGGCGTCGTGGTCGGTGGCGTCACGCCACCATCGCCATCCCCACCAGTTGAAATTGGGGCATAGACGTAGGTGATCTCCAGATCTGACTCACCGTAGTTTCCGGTAGCCTGACCGACCGTGTTCACCAATTTATACCCGTCAATCGCCAAAGCCTCTGTTTGATAGGCTTCCCCAGGTGTGCCGCTTAACATAGTGTCTTCATGCAGGGCCTTCCCGGTTTCATCTTGGTAATGGACCGTTAACTTATGCTTCGTTGCAATGGGTTCCACCTTACGATAGCGATAGATGACCGTCGTTGGTTTTTCGGCGTACGTTCCCGTCGCGTTGTCCGGCGTTTCAGTCAACTCGTAATGCGGAATGGTTGCGGCTTCGGTCGTGTAAGACTGCCCCACTTCACCAGGTAAGGAAACCGAATCGGCAATACTCTTGCCCTCTTCATCCTGGTAGAGTACCTCAACCATCGACTTCACGGCTTGTTTCTTGTAGGTAAATGTCACCGTGATCGGGTCCTTGCCAAACGTTCCTTGGGCATTCTCAGGACTCTTCACCAGATCATAGCCAGGAATGTCGATCGGTTTCGCCGTATAGGTTTCTCCCATCATGCCTTCTAGCGGTGCCGCATCCGGTGCGACCTCTTGGCCATTTTCATCATGGTACTGTACCGTGACCGGCGCGGCAACATCTCCCAACTTGTAAGATTGCATCAACAAGAAGGCATACTTGCCGTCATCGGTCACATACTGCGCATTGAGATAATACTTATCGGGCAAGGGGATGACACCTGGGCCAGTAATCCCTGGCTCTTGATCCTTAATCTCTGAAAAGTCGAGGCCGCCCTCGGTGTCCGCGGTCAACTCTCCCCCCTTGGTGTAAAACTGAAAAGTTCTGTCGCTCTCTTCGTCTGCGTAATAATGCCAAACTATCAAGTTTTTGGCAATTGGGTTTTGAGCAAACGTACCATCTTGGAGCTTAATACCGGAATTAATATGGGCCTTCCGGGTCTTTGCATCCACTACAATGGGGGTCCGACGTTCCAAGTATTGAAAACGGAACTGGCTCGTCTCATAACTTATTCCCTTTAACGGCGAAAAGTCTGAAATATGGTTAAAGGTCAGGTCCAACCAGGTCACATTCTTCAGCTTGGCTAATGGTGAAATATCGTCAATCTGGTTGTTCTGCAAAAGCACCGTCGTCAGCTTGGGTAGCTTGGCCAATGGCGAAATATCCACGAGATTTCCAAACATTTGTTGCGGACCATCATTCATCCCGCCACCACTAAAGTCCACTGTTTCTAAATTCGTCGCGTACTCAATGCCTTCAATCGAATATTCCGATCCATCAGGATTGTAAGTTGATTCGCCATCTTCACCACCCAAGGTACCTACATAAATCCCCTTGAGGCGCTTCATGTCCTCCTTGGTAATATCCGCGACGGAATCCCAAGTTGGTTCGTCATCTGGCACTGGTGATAAATTTTGAAGCTGATATAAAACGGCCCGCTGTAATCTTTTATTGGGCATCCATTGATCGATGGATTCGCTTTCTTTTTTGCGTTGCCGTGGCTTTTCGGTCTGGATGTCCGCCGGATCACTCGGCTTTTCTGCCGAACTATCGTCGGTGGTTGTGTCGGCTTCACTGCTTTCCTCAGTTGAACTATCAACCGGATCCTCAGTGCCTGCCGTAACTGTATCCTCGATTGATTCGGCCGTGGCATCCCCACTACTTGCAGTCGCATCGGCCGTCGCCGTGGCCTCTTCTCCAGAAGCCGCGCTCACACTCTCCTGTTGCACCGCCGTTAGCGTCGCCGCATGCCCCACAAGTGGCGCTCCGGCCGAACTCCCTAGGCTCGAAAGGATGGCGACGGTCATCAACCACCCCTTACCACGATTAGACGTTAGCTTAAACCCTTCCTTTTCTCCCCAATACATCCTGTTCCCTCCTAAAATTCATTTCATAATAACCGCATAAATCCAGCGTTTTTATTATAAAAATGATAATTAAACCTCACGATTTTCGTGTAAGCGCAGTATAGCCTATCTGCCCAGAAAAATCTAGTATAAGATAAACAGTTCATAGTATGATGAACAGGCATAACTAATTACCTTTTAAGCCGTTACTGGGGGTCGTTATCGGTTCCAAAAAAGGCGCGTTCAAATGAACGCGCCCGCTAAAATTCAATTTAATCGCTTATAAAATTAGTTGTGACGGCGTAACAATCCGTCCAATCCCAACGTGGCCAGCAACGTTACTAATCCCAATACGATTGGCGAAAGCGTCCGCTGTTCATTGGTCTGTGGCAAAGTAACCGTGTGACGATCCTTGGTTTGGTCAACCGACCGGTGGGTGTGCAGTGGCGTCACAGTCGCTGCCATTGCCTTGGCTGACTTCGTTGGCGTCGAAATTTCTGCCGCTTGTCCGCCGTTATCCTTAACCTCTGCCTGCTGTCCCTTCTTAGTTGGGGTCGTCGACTTGTCTGGCAAGACGTGATCACCATCACCGGTGCTATCAGTCGCCGTATACGTAAAGGTAATCGTGTCACCAGCCGTGGTGTAGCTGCCACTGACGCTGGACTTGCCCGTAACTTTGTAGCCGGCCAGCTGGTCAGCTTGTGCCGTATAGGTATCACCCACGTTGCCAGTCATTGTCCGTTGATGCAAGACCTTTCCTTGCTGATCAACCTCGACAATCGTGACCGTTCCCGTCTGTTGACTCGGTGTGGGATCAACCGGTGTGACTGGCGTTACCGGCGCATTATGGGTAATCTTGAAGGTGATAAAGGCAACGTAGCCGCCGTTATCATCATAACTCTTGTTCATGATTCCCAACGTGTAGGCCCCAGCCGGCGTATCAGGACTGGCTACCAGATTGAAGCCTAAAGGATTAGTGGGATCGGCTACCTTAACAAAGTTAGCCGTAGCACTCGGTTGTCCGGCGGCCCAATTTAAGAAATCCGCTTTGCTACCAGCCTCGTTCAAGTCCCCCGAAACAATCCAAGCATCGTTAGAGAAACCATAAGTGATGAAACTCTCGTTGGGATCAATCTGCCCCGTCTCCATGTCCTGAATTCCCGCAACCACCCCGGTTAAGGGATCGAAGGTCTGATCCGTACCAAACAAGTTGTAGGTCTTGCCGTTCAAGAACTGATACCAACTGTAATTATCGCTGGCCTGGCCCTGGTCATTGTAGAAAGTGAGTAATCCAGAAGACAACTGGTTATAATACTCCCGGAAATCCGAGCCCTTGAAATTCTTCAAGTTTGGCAAGGCCCCACTGAAATCGTTATTGGAGATATCCAAAACATTTAATACTGGCCAATCCCCAAAGCTAGGCAAGGTCCCTGACATTTGGTTGTTCTCCAAATCAAGTCGATCAAGTACCGGTAGGTTTCCCAGATCGGGTAAGTACCCTGTCAGTCGGTTATTACTGAGGTTGACCGTTTCGAGCTTTTGATAAGCTGAAAGATCTGGAAAATTTCCTTGAAGGCCATCGTTGAGTGCTAGATTTGTCAAAGCAGTGTTCTGACTCAGATGGTCTTTCATAAATTGGGCGGCATCTGTAAAGTGCTGGTTGTCTCCCACATAAGTAAAGAAACTCAATTTTGGCGCAAAGGAAAAGTCTGGCAGACTGTCCGCTGAAATCTGTTGGTCCGTTGCCCGAAAAGAAGTCAAATTCGTAAAGTATTGTAAGCCCTCAAACGAGGCCACACCGGTATCTGTGGAATAGCTACTATCGTTCGTATCCAGGTTCAAGCTCTGATCAAGGTATGTCGACAGATTGGCATCCGTCACGGTCTCGCCCTGACTTTGTGATAAATCCCCTTCGATCCAGGTCCGAAGCCCGGCATCTGGCATCCATTTCGAGGCATCTTGACCAACCACACTTGGTGCCGTCTCCCGTGGGGCAATCCTTGCCATACGTTTCATATTCTGAGCCGGTGCACTTGCCACAACAGGTTTTTCTGGTTCCTGAGTGACCTCTTTTTTCTCCACCGTGTTAGTTGGTTTGGCTGGTTCCGATGTCGTCACTGGCTGTGCTCCTGGTTGGTCTTGCTGTACCGAGTCCTCATTCTTGGTCGGAGTAGGCGTTTCAGATTTACCTACTTGAACATCAGTCTTGACTGGATCGTCGGCATCCGACTTTTCCAGCTTGGCAGACTGACCATCACTCTGCGTCGTTTCAACTGCTGGATCGTTTGCCGTCGCTGCATTAGCCGTGGTTGTGACGCCTAGGGTACCCAAGCCCAGCGCTGCAACTGTGAGACAGGCGTAAACCCAGTGTTTGCCTGCCTTATAACTCTTATAATGCTCTTTGGTTTCGCTTACATTTAACTGCCGCATAATGGTTCTCCTCCCTGGAGGATAGTCCGTTCGTCACGACCCGTTCTCCTTAAACGTTCAATTCCATATCCTTCTACGGACCCGTCAGTCTACTAGTCACGCTGGCAAGTCACTGCCAAGCAACCTTTTTCGTAAGTCTCCTTGGCCTCACAAACTTGAATTGCCACAAATTAGTCGAAGTGTGGTAATCCCACTAACTCCATTGTAGGTCGCCCCACAATAAGTTCAAGATAGAATCATTTATTGGTAGCAACTAATTCGGTGACTAAACATACTAAAACTCGCGCTAAAGAAAAAAGGACCAGCATAGCTGATCCTTTTGAATTGATGCCATTAGTTTTGCTTCCGCCGTAAGGCCAGTCCACCCAGACTGAGCACCGTGCCTAATAAGCCTAATCCCCAGGCCGCTGCCGTCCGGTGTTCATTCGTTTGTGGCAACGTGGTCTCGTCAGTCGTCTTAGCAGGCGAAGCTAACTGTTGCTGCTGTGCTTGGACCGCATGACTGGTACCAAGGCTTTGAACCTTGCCATTTGTCTTAGCATTTACGGTCGCCGCTTGACCACCCTTGTTGGTTGGCGTTTGCTTGTTGTTATCTGTCTTCTTACCCGGCTTGTCTGGCGTCACAACAACCTTATCGCCATCCCCACCATTAGTGACGGCGGCGTAGGTGAAGGTAATCGTTGACCCGGACTGGGTGTAGGTACCGGTGACACTGGCTGGACTAGTCAACTTGTAGCCATCCAATGTATCAGCAGTTGCCGTGTAGGTATCACCGGCAGTCCCCGTTAACGTCTTGGTACTCAAGGTCTTGCCATCTTGGTCGACGTTGACAATGGTAATGGTCCCCGTCTGAACGGGATCGACTGGCGTACCTGGATCAACAGGGGTCTCTGCATCACGAGTAATCTTAAAGGTAATGAAGGCGATGTAACCCCCGTTACTGTACTTGTCATTAACCACACCCATGGTGTAAGTCCCGGGCTTGACGTCCTTGCTGGCAATCAAGTTAAACCCAAATGGGTCATCAGTCGTGGCTTGTCTCTGGAACTGAGATGAGACATCCTGCTGACTGCCCAACCAACTGATAAGTTCTTCTGATGTAAAGGATGGATCTGGTTCGCCGTAGTAGACCTTCCCGGCACCATAAGCATAGAGGAAAAGACTATCGGTAGGATCGAATTCCCCGGTCTGCGCATTTTGAATACCCGAGACAACATTCTTGATTGGATCAAAGGTGTTCTTGTCATCCGTCAGATTGTAAGTCCCACCAGTCAAGGTTTGATACCACGTATTAATGGCTCCTGGCATATTGTTCAACCCAGAACTGAAGTGGTTATACGTGCCGTCAAAGCTTCCAGTAAAGCCCTTGAAGCTTGGGAGATCGCCGGTCATGTTATTATGGCCGACCCAAACATCAATTAACCTTGAGGTACTGCCATAGACTGGGTTCAACGTGCCACTTAACTGATTGTTCTGAACAAAGAGTTCAGTCAACTGCGTCCCTGTAACTAGATCGGGTAACTCCCCAGTCAGTTGATTGTGGTCAACATCCATAATGTTAACGCTGGTTAAGCCCTTGAGTGGTGTCAAATCACCCGTCAGATGGTTCGTACTCAGGTCTAACCGAGAGAGCTTGGTGTAGGACGAAAGATTTGGTAAGTTCCCCTTTAAAAGATTGTGGACAACCAAGAATTGGAGATTCTGATTTCCACTCAGATACGTATCCATGAAGTTCTGTGCATCGAAATCACTTGGTGCATCATTGGCCTTGCCTTCATAAGCAAACTCAGTCATGTTGGGCGCAAAGTCAAAGTCGATAAACCCATCCTTTGGATAGTAATGCAAGACAACATGGTTCAAGTTAGTGAAGTACTGCAGACCTTCAAAGTTTTGAATCTTTAGGCTACCAGTATAGTTGTTGTCATCCAAGTCCAGCATTTCCCCAACGTATTGGTAAAGATTAGCATCGGTGGCCTTAATGTTGTGGTTAAATAGCAAAGCCGACTCGACTATATCCCGTAACCCTGCATCTGGCATCCATTCCGAGGCATCCTTACCCTGAATTTCTGCAGGATCATAGGTCTTCACTGCAGCTACAGCCGGTGCCACCATTCTACTCATTTTTGGCATTTCGGTCTTTTCAGGCGTTGTCACTGGTGCTGGTGTCTTGTCTTTGTCTGGTGTTACCACTGGTGCTGGTGTTTCATCTTTGTCCGGCGTTACTGTTGGTGTTGGCGTTTCATCTTTGTCTGGCGTTACCACTGGTGCTGGCGTTTCGTCTTTGTCTGGCTTTGGCGCCGGTGTCTTATCCTTATCTGACGTCGTGACCGGTGTCTCACTATTTTCTGTCGTCTCTTTTTTTGTAGTTGTCGTTAATGTTTCGCTCTTAGATATTGTTGTATCTGAATCAGCCACCTGCGTTTGTGTGGCTTCACTCCCTTGAGCATCGGCCGCGTGAGCCGTGACATCCATCCCCGTCAAGCCTAACCCCATTGCGACAGTTGCAATTCCGGCGAAAACCCACCGCTTTCCTGCCTTGTAACTCTTGTAGTGCACCTTAGTTGTTGTTAGTTTGTTGTTCCGCATGATAAACTTCCTCCTCGTAAAGTTTGACATTGCCCTAGTCTGCCTCAATCAACCGCTAATTCACGGTCGCGAACACTGTTTTGTGGCGCTTATATAATCGACTAATAAGTTAAATCCTAGGTTGTGATTACCACACATCAGTAAATGTGGACAACTATTGTCACTCTTATTGTAACCGCTACCGAAAAAAGTTCAAGGATTTTTGTATCAGGGCATAACTAATTACCCTCTGTTTAACCGCATGCATTCACACTGTAAACCCTTTAACTAACCTTTTTTAACCACTTTGTAAAAATAGTCACAATAAGAATTGGTGCCAAAGTCATTCCTCACCAAAACAAAAAACGGTTGGCATTATAGTTCCAACCGTTCATGAATTGAATGAATTTTATTGTTCTTTCCGTCTCGTACCAGCTAAGCCCAGCAACGACCCCAGCAGGACCACAACACCCCACAGCCCAGTAGAACGGTGCTGTTCACCCGTTTGCGGTAAGTTCGTCTTGGCAGCGTTGGTTGCCGGACGACTGGCTAAATTGGTTGTGCCGCCCTTGATTGGGTCTTTACCGGTGACGATTTGGTCACCACTACCACCGTCATCGGTATCTGGTGTGGCGACATCACCGTCGTCGCCATCCTCGTCGGTATCCGTGTCTGGATCTTCCGGATCAACCAGGTCACCACCCCCATCGGTATCCAGCGGGGCATAGATGTAGGTGACCGTGATATCCCCATCACCCAGCGTACCGGAAGCATTGCCTGGTGTTTCGACTAAAGCATAGCCTTCAACCGTGACTGGACTCGTGGTATAGGTTGTCCCCTGCTTCCCCGTAAAGATTTGATCTGGGGCCACCGTCTTGCCATCCGCCGTTTGATAGTGCACGGTGACGGTCACGTCGGCTGCGGGGTTAACTACTGGTGGATCAACCGGATCGGTCTTCGATTCGTAGATATAGTAGACATCTGTAGGACCCTCGGCATATTTACCAGTGGCGTTATCCGGGGTCTTCGTGAGCGTATAGCCCTCAACCTCAGCCGCCGTGGTCGTGTAGTCATCGCCAATGAACCCATCGTCAAGAACCACATCCGGTGCGAGTTCTTTGCCATCCTTATCTTGGTAGTGAGCGGTGACGGCGCCTCCCATATCGCCAATGACGTAAGGCTGGACAACCCCAACGTCAACGGTATAGCCACCAGGGAATTGTGTCGTCACGGCCCCCGTCAAATAGAAATTCTCGTCGAGTGGGTCAATGTTAAATCCTGGATACTCGGTAATCCCTGGAATTTGATCCTGTAGCCCCGTGAAGTACAGGCCACCCTCACCATCGACTTCCGCGGTACCTCCATTCCAATACAGCTTGTAAACCAAAGAAATCGAGTTTCCCGATCCCACAACTCGGTCGGGATAAGCAATCCCCTTACGCGCTTCTAGTGGGACAATTTCGCCGTTTTCATTCTTGAATTGGAAGACAAGGTGACCCTTTCGCGTCTTGGAATTAATCTTAATCGGTGGCAAAAAAACCACCTGGTTCGTCGCACTGAAGGTACTATATTTACGCCCAGCGATCGGCGTAAAATCCGAGATCGCATTAAATTGTAATTGGAGTTTCGTGATGTTCGTTAAATTCTTCAATGGCGAAATATCTTCGATCCGGTTCTGTTGGAGATAGACCGTTTGTAGCTTAGTCAGGTCCGCCAATGGTGAAATGTCAACGATGTCCCCATAGTACTTCTGGGAAGCATAGTTAAAGTTGGTTCCCATTTCAATTCGAGTCAGGTTAACCGCATACTGTAGCCCTTCAATCGAGAACGGCTTGCGGTTATTGTAGGTATCGATTCCACCGGATTCGTTCGATCCATACGCCACCAGACTGGTTAACAACGCCATGTCATCCTTGGTAATATCCGCCACACTATTCCAAGTCTTCCCTGGGTTTTGCTTCCGCAATTGTAACAGGACAACCTGCTGGAGTTTCTGGTTTGGCATCCACTGGTCAATCGTCTCGAGGTCTTTGACAGCAATCTTAGGTGTCGCCACCGGTGCCTGAACGGATCGTGCTAGTCTTTTAACCTGCTGATTCACCTGTTCTTCAGAATCATTGGACTGGTTTGAATCCACCGTCGCTTGCTTGTCACTGGTGTCTGCCTTTTGGTCATCATTGTTAGCGGTTACATTTTTATCAGTTTTGTCTTTTTTAACTGGTTCTTCAAGGTCATTTTGTTTGTGTTCGTCCGATTGTTCAGCTTGTGTTTCTGGGTCTTGGGTCGCTCCCTGGCCCTTTTCTTCGCTCTGGTCCTGAGTAGTATCTGGCACCGTAACTGCTTCGGTCTCGACCTTAGGGGTGGTGAGCGTAACCTCGCCGGTTGTTGTCTTCTCGCTCCCTTGAGTTGTCGCCACCGTCCCATCATCCGTCGTGTCGGCGTGAGCAGCTTGTGGTGCTGCAACACCCAATGCTAAAGCCGTCGTCACAATCCCTGCGAAAATCCAGGTCTTCCCTTTTTTATACATCTTGTAGTGAATGTTTTGATCTTCAGAATGAAACATCATAGGCCCTCCTCAAATGTGCCTCAACTTTATTCACACCCGCATGAATGATCGGCATCGCCCCTATTAATTCCGGTTAATTATGTTGCCTGATCACAGGTTCATTATAACGGGTATTATCGGAAAAATCTACAGTATACTTAAAACGGTTCATTAGTATAGCTATTTGCTTATGGACTAGTACAGGTTAATCGTTAAACCTGATAAATCGCCGTAAATAAAGCAATTTGTTAGTCCGGTTAAGCAACCCGATTTTTGAAATTCAATTTCAGACGCTTCAAATTCCGTTGTTACAATAATCAAATTATGGTTATATTATCTATCTCTTAGTACATAGGTTAACAGTCTTAAGTAATACCGATTATTGTGCAATTCATTTACTTCGCTAAGACATAAAAAAAAGAGACGTAGGACCAGTCCCACGTCTCCAAGATCACATTAAGCAATCCAATTATTTTGAATTAATTTAACAGATACTTCATACCAGCAGCTAGAATTCCGCCGACAATTGGGCCACACATTGGGACCCAGGCATAGTTCCATTCAGCTGCCCCCTTGTTGGGCACTGGCAAAATAGTGTAAGCCAACCGGGGACCCCAGTCACGAGCTGGGTTCAAGGCGAACCCCGTGGTGGTCCCTAAGGCCATCCCAATGGTCATAATTAACAGCCCTACCATGAAGGGTTTCAGGCCAGTCGTGAAGTCCCCTAAGTTCAGGAGAATGAAGATAAAGGCCCAAGTCGCAACAACTTCAGAGATGAAGTTAAAGGCTGGATTCTTAATTGCTGGCCGGGTCGCAAAGATGCCAACCGAGTTCCCAGACGCTTCATCTGGTGACGCCTTGAAGTGGGGATAGAATTGCAGAATCACAATGGCAGCTCCCACAAAGGCCCCCAAGAATTGTCCTAGCAGGTAGGCCCCAACGTGTGCCCATGGGAAATACCCAAACAGGGCAAACCCAATTGTCACGGCTGGATTCAAATGCCCGTCCGATCCAAACATGCCGGCCACGTAGACTCCCATGGTCACGGCCATCCCCCAGGCTAAACTCACGTACGTCCAGTTGGATCCCTTGGCATAGGTTTTATTTAGATTAATACTTGCCCCAGTTCCGGCACCCAAGACGATTAGAATCATGGTCCCCAGGAACTCACCCATAAAGCCACTCATAACACGAACACCCACCTTGTTAGTTTTTTTCAAATTTTGAACTATTAACAGTCTACCATAGACGTTCTAGATAGCGGAGGTAAATTTGAGACCGCTTTCAAAATGTAAACTTTTCATAACAACTGACGAAAGTCCTAATTGTTTACATAAAGCGGTTTACCTGGCGGCGTATCGCGCACTTGGCCATAAAAAAAGTTTCGACCAAAGGGGCCGAAACTTTTCATCTGACAGGTTTATGCTGGGGAAACGCCCAGTGTGTTCTTGTTGCCACCGTTTAAAATCTTGAAGAAACTGGCAAGTTCCTTCTTCCGGTATGAGGCTGGCACGAATTCCCGAATGGTTTCCAGGTCAAATCCAGTTGCTAACTTGTTACGGTCAACCACGATTGGGTTCTTCAGAATGCCTGGATTCTGCTGTAAGAGGTCAACCAACTCGTTCATCCCCATGTCCTGAACGGACTGTGGCAAGGCCTTGTAAGCCTTGGAACGGGTAGAAATTAAGTCGTCGGTGCCTTCTTCAGTTAAGGAAAACATGTAGAGAATCTCTTCACGAGTTAATGGTTGTTTTTTAATGTCACGAGCAGTAAAGATGGCGTCGTGGTTCGCAAGCCATTTCATAGCCTTCGTTACCGCGGTAGTTTTTGCATGAAAGTACATTTTGATCATAGAATCGCCCTCCAATTATCTTCTCTTCGATGAGGTACTTGAGTTAGCACTCTTTTAATTGAGTGCTAATTTATGATTCTCATTGTACACCACAATCCGAAATGATGAAACCCATTACCCCCACAGTTGACTGCCTTTTAACAATTTCTCAAGATCCTTGGCCAACCTAAGTAGGGCAACAACCCCACCATCTCGGGCTTAGGTTAACCTTAGCAAGAGAATCCACCCTTTTTACGCCCGAAAAATGAATTTTTTGAGAAGATCTCCTCGTTCCCCGTGTTAAAACATTGGTATAGCTTTCATTGCTGTTGCTTGTGTTGAAAATTAGCCGCCTGCGGCTGCCAGGGATTACGCCTGCTGTGGGGATGCTTCAGCCTGGGAACCAGGCTTCTCGCTCGATTTGAAGCCCCGCCAGGAACGCGGGTCTTCAAAGTCGTCCGTGCTGTAAACTGGCAAACCACCAGTTAGCACCACCGCCACGGCTGGCTCCATCCCTGATCTCCTCCGGCTAAGATCAGTTTTTACCGCGACCAGTACGCCCCAATGACTGGCAAGCTAATCATCATTACTCTTCTTGTCTATCAGAATAACATGGCACCAATCACAGAAAACTTGATCATAATCAAAAAGCATGGTCAAAACCAAAACTGATTTCACCATACCTTTAAATTTATCGCTTACTGTAATTCGAACGCAGCCGCTCTGGTCCACAGGCCATTACTCATTCTATAGAAGGTTGTGACCGACCCACTCGAGGTCTTTCGCTGAACCCGTTCAGTAATGTGCACAACGCGCTGGGCAATATCGGCCGTCGTTCCTCGTTGTTGTGCCAACAGCGGGTCATTGAATGGCCGCGTGTAGACTGGATAAACCTTGGCCAGCATTGCATCGTGATCGAAGGCTTCCTTGGTAAAGGTATCGAAGGTCAAGGCCCCCTTACGAATCCAGTACGTCTTCGCATTGGCTTTCTTACTAAACCGGATGCGATACCACTTTCCGGTATCAGCCTCCGCGCGCATGTCAATGTAGACGCGCTTGGTCTTGATCGACTGCCACTTGAACTTCAAAGCATTCCAGTTCTTGTGCCCCTTGATCACGTTGTAAAGCGTGTAGCTCTTATAATGTTTACTCAACTGGGCATGTTGCGAAGCGACCCCTTTGAAATAAGTTTCATGTTTGTTGGTTTGCTTACGCTTCTTAAGCTTTTGGCCAGTGTCGTGAACGACCGCCGTTGGTTTAATCGTGTGTTGGGGCTTGACGACGGTCCCCGACTTCTTAGCCTTCTTAATACTGTTCTTAGCCACCGTGTTCCCCGTCATGGCAAAGTTACTCATGAGGAACTGCGCTTGGTCATTTTGCGTCGTGGCCTTGTTCCCCGTAATCGTGACCTGCGTCATTGGGTTCGTGGCATAACGACTGTCTAGGCTGACGTAACTATGCATCGGGTTCACATCGGTAAAGGTATTGTCCTTGATGTTGATATTTGTCATTTGGTAGTTAGGCAACGTATTTCGCAGATAAATGTAGTCACCCGACCCTAAGGCATGTTGATTGATAAACCGGTTGCCGGTAATCCACAGGTTAGAAATGCCCTTGAAGTGAATCGTGGCCATGCCACTCCCGGCAGCACTGGTCAGTGGCTTGGGGTCGACCACCGTGTTGTTGCTAAAACGAACATCGTGGATAATTCCGTCAACACCTTTGTTATAGACGGCATGTTCCCCAATCGGATTGGGCGCGTAAACCTTCACGGATCCACTGGCCTTCTGGACTGGCAGAAATTGACTGTCGGTCACCGTCACCCCATAGGTCGGCAAGTTATCGTATTGGTCCCCAGGATTCTGGTAAGACATGGCGCGCAGATTAGAGTAATCCACCTGAATGGCTTCCTTATAATCCCGCGACCCATCGAACCCGGTGAAAACCGACCCCGTCACATTGATGTTGTGACTGCCATCGAGATCGAGATAGTGGCCAGTTGGTGATTCCGCATTGTCGAAGACACAGTCTTGAAAGTTAACGTTCTGCGCATGGTGCACGCTCTGAACGAAGACGCTTTGGCCCTTGACGTGGTCACCTTGGAAGGTGGCGCGTTGCCAAGTCACGTTCTTCAATCCCCCGTCATATCCGGCTTTCGGACTCGGATAAACGAAGAACACCTCATGGCCATCGGTTACCCGAAAAACGGCACCCTTATCAAACTTAAACGTTATGTTCGAATGCAGTAAAATTTTTCCAGAGTCAAAGACGTACGTTCCCTTCGGTACACGAACCGTCAACGCATCTTGATCCCACTTATCCAACATCGCTTGCATAGCCTCATTATTCGCCGTCTCACCATCGCCAACCATCCCCTGGTTCTTGGCATTGATCGTCGTCGCCGCATGGGCCACAACGGATTGACGCGATGATGTTCCGGGAAGACCACTCAAGCTCAACAGTGTTGTCCCCACAACGACTGTCATTAGTAAACCGAGTTTTTCCCTCAAATTCACAAAAAACCCCTCCATTTCAAGTATCCTACTCGCGACCAATTATAACTAAGACAACATAAGAAATGGATCATCTTAACTAAATTGTTACACGAATATAAGAAACTTACAGTGAAGGGGTTTTACTTTTCAATTGTAAATTAATTTAAGTTTGTTACATTAATTTTGAGATGTCGTCATGCAAATTGTTTAAACGGTCGACAACCTTGCCACGAACGGACGTGTAAACTTTAACACCATCTGGTGTCAGCTTCAGGTTGTGTTGACGACGGTCAACCGTGGAGGCGATGCTTTCAATTAAACCAGCCCGCAACAACCGTGAAATTTGACCGGAGATCATGGATTTAGAAACCCCAATCTGACCGGCAAACTTGGTTGGTGTGAATTCCTCCCGTTGGGTGGTAATGGCATGTAATAGATTAAATTGTTCCAGAGAAATCGTAATGTCCTCCGTTTTAATCGTGGTTACTGGCCGCATGATCTTTTGGAGCTGGGAGAACCATTCCAAGGATTGGTTTAAATCGTTCGTTTGCGTCATTTCTGCTTTCTTCCTTTCCAGTTGAGCTAGCGGTAAGCCTGCGGTAGCGGTTACTATTCTTACCCGCTAACCATTTATTATAGCCCTTATTTTCAGCCTTTATGTTACCGATTCATTAATAGTTTATAGCATTACGAATGAAAAAACTAGTGATCCGCAATCTTTTTGTCATATTTCTTCTAGCTTAGAACATTGAAATCCCAAACAGAAGCCCGTATGATTAATGTTAACGAAATCTAAACGAATAAGGAGACCGGTATGACACATATTAAACTTATTGCAACAGACGTTGACGGGACCTTTCTCAACTCGCAGCGCCACTATAATCAGCCCCGCTTCCATGAACAACTCGATCGGCTTCACGCCGCGGGCATTCACTTTGTCATTGCAAGTGGCAATAGTCTCGGCCACCTTCATGATGTCTTCGCACCCACACCGGCAATTAAAACGTTCGTCGCCGAAAATGGTGGTCTCATCACGAGTGGGGATAAAACCCTCTTCGAAGACGCGATTCCCACACCGGTAGTCCACGAGATCGTCCGCACCATCCTCGCTGACGACACGTTGCGGCCACAAGTACTCCGCTTATCCGGCGCCCATGGCACCTATATCAATCGTGCCGACCAAACCAATGATCCGGCCTCTCAGGCCTACTTTTTCAACAACATTGTCCTCGTTGACGACCTGACACAGGTCGACGATACCTTCTACAAGGTCAATGGTGAGTGGCCCAACGAGTCGATTCAGGCCTTGGCAGCCAAGATCAACGAGCGCTTCCCGACAGAGATTCACGCGACGGCCAGTGGTTTTGGCAGTATCGATATCATCCCACCCCACATGAATAAGGCCATTGGCCTCCACCAGTTGGCGGACTCATGGGGCATCAAACCGGCTGAAATTGCGGCTTTCGGTGATAACGATAATGACCAAGAAATGCTGGCTCACGTCGGTCTCGGCGTTGCCATGTCCAACGGTACCGACACGGTGAAACAAGTCGCAGACCTCATCACCAAAACGGATAACGATCACGATGGGGTCCTCGATGTCATCGATGCTATCTTAGCAGACGAACTTTAAAACTAGCTAAATTATTCAGGGTCTGGGATATTTGTCCCGGCCCTTTTTAATTGATGCCCTGGTTTTAGTTAGGCGTTAACCCAGAGGTGGGTCGCAATCAGCCGCCACATTCGCTCGGTGGCGTGCAACTGACGATGACTGGTAGCCGGCACGTGAACCTCCACGTACCCTACCGGACTGCCACTCACCACCCCACGTAATGGGGTGATTTGACTGACCGGCACCGAGCCATCCGTCAGATGCCCTGAGAGCGTCCCATAGACGTTAATGATTCGAGCCTTAGGATGAGCCATCAAATGGTGTTTCGCCGCTCTCAGCCGCTGATAAGACACATCAGGGCTATCCAGACTACCCTCATCTACCGGTGCCCCCAGGAGGACTAACCGATGGAGCACGGGTAGATCGACATGGTGACTGTGACGAACCAAGGTATGAACAGCCGCACTACCACCCCAGGAGTGGGCCACGACGTTGTAACTCGTGACGCCATACTGTTGTTTCAAGGTCCGTAGAATCGTCGTCAGCCATTGGACCTGCTGCTGATAGCCACGGGTCACACTATGATCAAATAGGACTTGAATCACCGGATTCTCCCCGGTACCGTCCCAATGTCCATTAAACCGTAGCTTACCGGTCCAACTCACGCGGACCGTCAAGACTTTCTGGGCATAGCCGGCCCGTGGTAACCAGCGTAAGAAACCATTGAACGTCCAGGCATTACCCGCCCAACCCGGAATCAGGAGGGTCGGTGTCTGGCTATAAGTCACGTCTTGTCGATGATGCGTCAAAGGCTCAGGGGGTACCGCTTGTTGTCCCAGCCAGTGATACCCTAACCAACTACCCCCTAAGATAATCGGGAGCCATTGCCATTTAAGGTTCATGATTACTTCCCCCTTAAACTAACCCATTATGCCAGTTCTTTTGATTGCGTACAAGTTAAAATTGGCGTGCTTAATTATTTTTGTTGGTCGTCATTTCTGGCGATAACCCCCGTCCAGGTTCACCATCCCCCTTGGTCGTATCCCCGTCAAATCACGGAGCCTGCGTGAACATCGTTTGACAATCAACTAGTCAAACCCATAAAATAGAGAGAAATGAAACCGCTTAATTAAAAAAATCAGAAACGGGGACTTGCTCATGCAGACCGCAACGAAAAATTGGGATACTTATCAAAATCAGGTCGTGACCCGCTACGTCATTGCGAATGATCATGGCGTAAAATTAGCCGTTCTCAGCTGGGGGGCGACGCTTCACACGTTGTCCGTACCCACTGCTAACGGCGAGAAGAACTTGGTGTTATCTTACCACAGGATGGCCGATTATCTTGATAATCCGTTCTACGTCGGCATGAGCATTGGCCGAACCGGTGGCCGGATCTCCGGCGGCAAGTTCCCACTCAACGGTCAGACCTATCAGGTCGACACCAACGAAGGCCACAACACCCTTCACGGTGGTCCCCATGGCTTTAATACGGTGAACTGGGAGGGTCAACTGGATACCAGTGATCCCCAGGCGCCGAAGATCGTTCTCACGCACACCTTCAAGAGCAGTGAGGACTCTTTCCCAGGCGATCTCACGGTACACATCACCTACACCTTGAGCGATGCGGACAAGGTCACGATGACTTATACCGCCACCAGTACGGCGGACACCCTGTTCAACCCCACCCAGCATGTCTACTTTAACCTGAGCGAGGACCAACTGATTGCCGGTCAGACGTTGCAGATCAACAGTCAGGAGCGCCTGGAGCTAGATGGTGAGAAGCTCCCCACTGGTCAGTATCTCTCGACCGCCGGTACCCCGTATGACTTCGCGAACGGCCAGTATCTGGGCAGTGCCATCCGGGGGCTCCAAACCATTCCGGAACAAGGCATCGATGACGTTTATCATGTCGTTCCCGCCGCCGACCAGACTATTGCGGAACTCAGCGACCCCCAATCCAAGCGTAGCGTCACCATCAAGTCCGCTCGAAATGGTCTCGTGGTCTTCACGGCTAACTCATTCACCTCACAGATGAAGCTCGCCACGGGTCCCGGACAGCCTTACATGGGCTTGGCCTTGGAACCGCAGAGCTTACCGGATTCACCCAATCATCCGGAGTTCTGTGATGTCAGTCTCCCGGCCGGTGAAACCCGGACTTATCAGATCGCCTATGACCTCAGCTATTAGGTGAGTCGTCATCGTTGACAGGGCCCATCTTCCTATGATAAATTGATAAAACGTAATTATTATCATTTAAGAAAGGAGGACCCTTTATTCATGGCTAAAAAGTCTAAGATTGCTAAGGCAAACCGTATTGCGGCAACTGTCGCCAAATACGCCGACCGTCGAGCAGAACTCAAGGCCGCCGGTGACTACGCCGCACTGGCCTTACTGCCTCGCGATGCTTCCCCTACTCGGATGCATCATCGTGACCACCTGGACGGCCGGCCTCACGCCTACATGCGTAAGTTCGGGATGTCTCGATTGAACTTCCGTCAACTAGCCCATGCCGGTCAAATTCCTGGTGTAAAGAAAGCTAGCTGGTAGTTCCCTAAAACTTAAAACTTGCACCCACGTCAACCCTGCCCGCGGCTTCGTTTGACGTGGGTTTTTTCGTGACCTAAACTTGAGATAGTTTGATTTATTGGGGCCTTGCCAATTGGCTATCCCCAAATAATGAAGGAGCGTTTCGCATGACAGAAGTTTTATCAGTAATTCGAGAATTTGATATTTTTGGCGGCGGTGACGATGTCCCTTACGGTATCGACACCCCTAAGATTCATGCCCAGTTCGTGGGTGTGAGCCCAGCCATTGCCTTTAATACGAGTAACCAACCCCGTTTAGCCCGGCAAAAGGAACGACAATTACGGACGTTGGAAGACGACATCCGTAAGGAATTCCGCGACCAATTGAGCCACCAACAAGGTGGGGATTTATCCGCTAACTTAAACATCTTCGGTAGCCTCATCACTGCCTTCAAGCAACGCTTGGAAGACACGTTACTGGTCAAGGACCAACTGGAATTGGAAAGCCTCACCATCAGCGGTGAATGGCTGACCTACTGGCAAGACAAGACGCCATTAGCACGGCAAAAGACGGCTCAGCAACAACAGATGCCGAGTGACCTTTAAACTGTCTTCTGTGATAAATTGACCGCCTGCGGCTAGGATCGCCCACTGCAATTACACCGATCTTAATCGGCTCGATTCCATCAAGCGGTTGGAACCAAGGTTCTGGCTGATGCTTGCCATGTACTGGCAATCCCAGTCACAGTCAGCGGCCGACCAAACTTGAGTCAAAAAGCTTAAACCAAAACAAATGGCGTCATAGCAACTATCCAAACGGATATTGTTATGACGCCATTTTTCATTTCTTGTTAGTCAAAATCAAATTAGATCAGGCTTGCCATTACCGTCGACCTTAACCAACCGGTCTCGAACTTTGACTACGGTTATGTCAATCTGCAACCTTAGCCGGAGGAGGCCAGGGGTGGAGTCAGCCTGGGACGACTTGGAAGACTCGCGCTTTCCAGCGGGGCTTCTAAGCGAGCCGGAAGCCCGTCCTTTGGCTGCAGGCGGTCCCCACAGCAGGCGTAACCCCTGGCAGCCGCAGGCGGCCAATCCAAACTTATTTAACGGTAACGGACTTCCCAGCAACGTCGATAGTCAAAGGTTCCCCACTAAGCAACTTGAAGTGTGATCCACTACCATCGACGGTAACCTCAATCAGCCGGTCTCTGAAGACCTGCCGGAATGAGTAGCGGGACCATTTCTTAGGCAGGAATGGCGCAAAGTGTAAGTGACCATCCCGAACCCGCATGCCGGCAAAGCCTTGAACAACCGCGATCCAGCCACCGGTCATGGCCGTGATGTGCAGACCATCCTTGGTGTCATTGTTGTAGTTGTCCAGATCCAACCGCGCCGTCCGTTCATAGAGTTCCACGGCCTTATCCTCATAGTGTAAGTCCGCCGCAAGCACCGCGTGAACGGCCGGCGACAGGCTGGATTCATGCACCGTGAGTGGTTCGTAGAAGTCGAAATTGGCCTTCTTCTGTTCTGGGGTATAGTCATCGATAAAGTCCCAGATCCCTTGGAGTACATCACCTTGCTTGATGTAAGGTGAGCGCAAAATCTTATCCCAGGACCAGTGCTGATTGATTGGCCGTTGGTCGGCTGGAATGGCACTGACCGGCTGAAGATCTTTGTCGAGGAACCCATCGTGTTGAACAAAGATATTGAGATCCTTGTCATAGGGCAGATACATCCGATCGATGATATCTTGCCACTTGGTCTTCTCGGCCGGCGTCACACCGAGTTTTGTTGCGGTTTGCGCATCGACTTGACCTAAGATTTCCAAGGTATAGCGTAAGGTCCACTGCGCCAACATGTTGGTATCCCAGTTGTTATCGACGTTATTTTCATATTCATCGGCACCGGTAACCCCATGAATCATATACTGACCCTTGCGTTGACTGAAGTGAACCCGGTCCGCCCAGAACCGTGAAATCTCGGTCAGCACTTTGGCACCTTCATGCAGCACGTAAGAGGTATCGCCAGTGTAACGAGTGTAATTATAGATAGCGAAGGCAATATCCCCGTTACGGTGAATTTCTTCAAAGGTGATTTCCCACTCGTTATGGCATTCGATCCCGTCGAACGTCACCATTGGGAATAAGGCGCCCTTAAGTCCTTGTTGTTGGGCATTGATGTAAGCTCCATCGAGTTGCTTGTACCGGTACATCAAGAGGTTTCGCGTCACTTCCGGATTGGTAATTCCCAGATAGACCGGAACGGCAAAGGCTTCGGTATCCCAGTATGTGGCACCCCCGTACTTTTCTCCAGTGAACCCCTTTGGTCCGATATTCAAACGCGAATCTTCCCCGTAGTAGGTCGAGAAGAGTTGGAAGAGGTTGAAACGAATCCCCTGTTGCGATTCGTCATCCCCTTGAATCTGAACGTCAGACTTAGTCCAGCGGTCAGCCCAAACAGTCTCGTGCATGGCCAACAACTCATCATAGCTTTCCAAAGCCACGTGATCACTCAGTTGGTGCATCGCCGTGGTTAATGCGGGAACATCCGCGTAGTCCCGTGAGGTCACCACGATGACCCGTTTTTCCAGTTGTGCCGTGGCGTTAGGGGCCAATTCACCGGTGTAAGCCGCGGCTACCGCCTGTTCATTAGGTTGGGCAATGGTGGCTGGCTTTAAGGCGGTCACCACGCGCATTTCCATTCCTGAAGTAAACTGAGGTGTGCCGAATGGATTAGGCGTCGTCTTGGCAATAACACTTCCTCGATCCGCCTGTTGGTCAGTCGCTAAAATTTCCCAGAAACGTTCATCGTAATTGGCTTCTTCATTCTTGACGTTGCCGTCGATTCCAGGTTTGAGCGTCAGGGTTACCGCATCAGTTCCCAGGTTCTTCGCCGTCACCCGTTGCACGGCAAGTTCGCGCTGGCTAACACTCAGGAACCGTTCGAAGGTCAAGTTCACCCGAGTCGCCCCACGCTCCACAACAAATGATCGGGTCAATGTGCCGTGTTGCATGTCTAGGTCCAAGGTGAAATCGCTAATACTGTCTTGCGCCAGATCAACGGCTTCGCCATTAATTTCGATCGGTAACTTCATGAAATTGACGGCATTGACAACTTTCCCAAAATATTTCGGATAGCCGTTCTTCCACCAACCCACTCGCGTCTTGTCCGGATACCAGACACCCCCGAGGTAGATGCCTTGCAGCGTATCACCACTGTAGCCTTCCTCAAAGTTGCCCCGCATCCCCATGTAGCCATTTCCCAGGCTCGTCATTGATTCTTGTAGCCGCTTGTTTTGCGGGTCAAAGGTATGGGTAATGACATGCCATGGTTGGACTTCAAAAATTCGTTTCATTGCCGAACGCTCCCTTTTATAAATCATTTCAATTTTTAATCGTCTTATTAAGCCTTGTAAGTTTCTTTAATTGCCCCGACCGCAACAGCGCCGAGGGCCAAGATAATGCCGGCCAAGATGAACATGTTGGCCTGAACCTTCCCTAAGAGTGGGAACAAGGAAAAACTAGCCAATGAAGCCACAATTTGTGGTAAACAGATGGAGCCGTTGAACAGTCCCAAATAAGTACCCATGTGTGCCCCAGACAAGGCATTCGTGACCATCGTCAGTGGGTAGGTATTCATTGCCGCCCAAGCGATCCCCACCAGAACAAAGGCTACGATTAAGGCGTACTGGTTGTGAATGAAAAAGACCGATACGAATCCTAATGCCCCTAGGCCCAGGCTTCCGGCATAGCCCAACTTGTGGTGATCGTTTGGTAACTTAGCTAACACGTAGGACCAAACAACAGCCGCGATCGATTGAACCGCCGCCAAGACCCCGTACCAGTTACCGGCAGCTTGATAGCCCGCCGAAGCGGCATTAGTCGTGTGCCAAACGTTACCCGAAATGGCCCCAACTGAGTAGGTCCACAGGTATTGGAAGGCAATCCAGCAGAAGAATTGAACCAAAGTAACGGTCCAGAAGACCCGCGGTGCCGACTTAAGCAATGACCACCAGTTACCAC
Source organism: Levilactobacillus paucivorans (assembly GCF_001437125.1). Taxonomy (GTDB): domain Bacteria; phylum Bacillota; class Bacilli; order Lactobacillales; family Lactobacillaceae; genus Levilactobacillus; species Levilactobacillus paucivorans. The sequence continues at coordinate 35,244 of NZ_JQCA01000048.1, forward strand.
CAGTCGTATTGTCTTCCTTGGCAATCCCATGATACTTGGCATAAGTATCTGGATCGTATTCCTTAACCCGGAAAATCGTAAAGAGACTGGTAATCACAAGCAGCACAGCCCCCACGTAGAAGGCCACCTTAACCGTGGCGGGAACAACCCCTTTAGCCGCGGTATTGGCAATCCCAAACATTGCGAAGAGAAATGGGAGAATAGCGGCGACAACGGCCCCCGTGTTAGATAAGAAACTCTGGATTCCGTAAGCGTAACTCTTCTGGTCATCATTGACCATGTCCCCCACCATCATCTTGAATGGTTGCATGGCCACGTTCGATGAGAGGTCCAGGAAGGCTACCGTAATCGCCCCAAAGAGCAGTGCGGCCATCGAGGCGTACCCGAAGCCAAGACTCCCAGAGTTTGGTAACAGACACATGACGATGAGCGCCACGATCGTTCCAAGTAACAGATAAGGTAAACGCCGACCGCCTAATTTAGGCAACCACGTTCTGTCGAAATAATATCCCACGATAGGTTGCACGATCAGTCCGGCCAGTGGCGGCAAAATGAAGAACCACCCTAAACTGTTCGGATCCGCCCCAATCGTTTGAAAAATCCGGCTCATCTGTGAACTTTGCAGGGTAAACGCGGTTTGCACCCCGAGATACCCAAAATTAATCATCCAAATGGTACTTGCTGGTAATGTTGGCAAGCCATTGTTTGCATTGGCCGCAGCCGCTGTCAATGATTCATCTGCCATAACCTGAAGCCTCCCATAATTTTAGTTACATTTGAAAAATAGTCACAATTGAAAATAAGTGCTGACATCATTATGGCACCGCTTCCAAATTAATGCAACCGTTTGCGCAAATTTTATTTTTCGCGCCATTAGCCGCTATATTTTCAACTCAAGTCAAAAACCGTGACGCCTTCACGTGCGAAATTCTTTAAAAAACCTGTCGATAAAAAAGACCGAGACACCTGTCCCAGCCTATCATCTAGCGTTTATTTAATTTCATAGGGAATTGTAATTTGCCGTGGCGTAGCTGACTCTAGGGGTTGACGATCACTGAACAACAAAGTCACCGTGGCCGCCCCCATCTTTTCCGGATAGAGATCGACTGAATGCAGGTTAGCATCGGTCAAGCCTACCGGTAACGAACGGTTAAAACTTACAATTGGGAAATGATTGGCCCCGCTGCTCTCGCGAATCAAGCGATAAAATTCGATGGCATTGAAGTCATCGGTGGCCATAATCCCATTGATTTCGGGATGACGCGTGATGAATGCGCGGGCCTGCTCCAGGTCGCCCAGCTTACACGTGAGGGGTTCCACGTTAAATTGGGCTGCCATGCGTTCATAACCTTCGCGCCGCTGCTGTTCGTAAGCCCAGTCATGCGTGGATTCGACGAAAACGGGATGGGTCACGGCTAGTTGATCCAACAGGTAGGATGCGCCACCAATGCCGGCCTTTAAGTTATCGTTATCAACAAAAAGGTCGGTCGGGTCATCAACTGGTTGGCCAATCGTCACAAACCGCAATTTGTTCTGCCGCAAAAAATTTGCGATGGGATCGGTACGATGGGCGTAAAGCAAGATAAATCGTTTGATCTTTCCCTGCGTTACCATGGATTTCACATTGGCTAGGAGCTCGTCTTGCGTTTTACTAATCGCCACGGATAGCACGTACTGTCGTTCCATCAGTTCGGTATTGATTCCGCGCAACAGGTCGATGTAAAACGGGTTCTCAGGAAAAGTATGGTCGGCTGTCGGAAAGACAACGCCCACCGTATTGGCCTCACCCGCCGTGAGATTTTTGGCATTATAGTTGGGCCGATAGCCTTCAGCCGCAGCCAACGCCTGGATCCGTTTACGGGTCGCCACGCTGATACGTGGATTATTATTTAATGCCCGGGAGGCCGTGGAGACCGACACGCCCGCCTTAGCGGCAATATCACGGATAGTTAACATCTTCGAAAGCTCCTTATGCTGCACTTGCCAATTCGTTCTAATGCTTCAGATCTTACCATACAACGGGTGGGAATAAAACTTTCCTTGTGACCAGGCAAAGCAAAAAGGCCGCCTGCGGCTGCCAGGGATTACGCCTGCTGTGGGGACCGCCTGCAGCCAAAGAACGGGCTTCCGGCTCGCTTGGAAGCCTCGCTGAGAACCACGAGTCTCCCAAGTCGTCCCAGGCTGTAAGGCCGAGAAAACCGCTCGGTCTAACAGCCTCGTCACGGCTGGCTCCATCCCTGACCTCCTCCGGCTACACTGGTTGTTAACCAACAGGCAGGGTTAACCCAACAGCAGCCTTTTTCCTTAGCATGATTGAACAGTTTTAAAAAATCGCAGCCACCTCAAACAAGGAACTGCGATTATCAAATTCTATTGTTTTTCCTTTGCAGTGAGTTTTTCATGGTGTCCCGCTAAGCCCACAGGATTAACCGGGAGCGTCGTAATGAACTGACTCCCCTGAGGCTGATTCTCCTTGACCACAATTGTCCCGTGGTGCAGATTAACAATCCAATGGGCGATCGATAAACCCAGCCCGTTTCCGCCGGTTTGTCGGCTACGGGAACTATCGACACGGTAGAAGCGGTCAAAAATCCGTTGCCGATCTGCTCGTTTGATCCCGATACCTTGATCGGCAACCGTTAACTGCCACTTGCGACTCGTTAACTTAGCAGACAACGTGATTGGCTGCCCTTGCGGTGAGTACTTTAGCGCATTATCGATTAGAATATTCAATAACTGATGCACTAAGGCCTGATCTAGAGTTGCCTGGAAAGGCGTGACTGGATCCAGGACCAAGGTCTTCCCCTGGCTGGCCGCAATCTCGGTATAGGGTTCCACCGTCCGTTGCATGAATGTCGCCATGTCAGTGAGTTCGAAATTGGTCTGTACGGTATTGGAATCAGACCGTGCTAGTGCCAACAGGTCCTGCGTTAATTTTTGCAGGCGCTGACTCTCGCTATTGGCCACAGCGATGCTTTCTGCCTGATCGATAATCTTATCGTTCGGCCGTGTCAACAGAAATTCCAGCTTGTTCTGAATGATGGTCAGTGGGGTCCGCAACTCATGGGCAGCATTCCCCACGAACTCCGTTTGCCGGCGCCAGGACCGGAGAATTGGCCGCATCGTCAGGCGTGACATCCAGATACTCATCAGAATTGACAGGAGCCAGAAGACCCCCATCGTGATCAGCAAGACGCGCGTGAAATTGGACATGGCCGCCTTTTGTGGATCAATGTTTTCCATAATCAGGAGGTACTTCCCTGCCACGGCTGGGTCCGAATTAGATTTCGGTACCTTCACCAGTAACGTCCGGAAGCTATACTTGCCATTCACTCGGACCGTATGCAGTTGGCCAACCTGGCTACGCTTGAGCGCGATGCTTTTCAGCATGTCATAACGCGATCCCAGTTGGGCCTGATTGCTGATCTTGCCCCGGTCATTGTAGATCAAGGTGGTGGTCATAAACGGGTGAATGGCGGCCTTCTGCATCTGCCCGGGGGTCATCTCCGGCTGATGTTGGGGCCGTCTTTTCACCGGCGTTCCGGATAGACGCGACGTCCGTTCAACTCTGAGCGCTTGATCAGTACTGGTCAACATGGCGCGTTTGAACAAGACAAAAACAATCACGCCCAACAAGACGAAAATGACGGTAAATCCGATAAAATTGCTGACAAATAACCGCCACTGTTGCGCGCGGTTAACCTTATTGCTCATCAGGTGCCTCCACAATGTAACCAGCATTGCGAATGGTCCGCAACGACAGGTCACTGCCGGCGCGCTTCAGTTCCTTTCGCAGATTACTCATATAGACTTCCACCACAGACAGTGAGGTCTCTGAATCAAAGCCCCACAAGCGATTGAAGATTTGCTCTTTGGTAATAATTGTCCCGGGATTGGCCACGAGGTAGGCCAATAGATCAAATTCACGGCCCTTCAGGGTCAAGAGATCGCCGTCAAAGGTCGCTAAATGCTTGCTGGTATTAATCTCCAGCTGGCCTAACGTAATCACATCACTGCTATTCAAATGCCCCGTACGCTTTAGCAGCGCCTTCATACGGGCCAACAATTCTTCACGGTGAAAAGGCTTAGTGACGTAGTCATCGGCCCCATCATTGAACCCCCGCAACTTGTCAGCAATCGTATCCTTCGCCGTTAAGATTAAGACGGGCGTCTTGATATCCTTGTTGCGAATATGCAACAGGAGGTCCAGCCCACTCTGACCTGGTAACATCAGATCCAGAATAATCGCGTCAAAAACACCCTGACTAGCTAGGAACTCACCTTGTTCACCATCAAACGCGGTGGTTGTTTCGCAAATTGGTCTAATTAATTCCACAATGTCCGCGGATAACTCACGTTCGTCCTCCACGACCAATACCTTGGCAGTCGTACTCAACGGGCATTCCTCCTTTGAATTTATCTTTTGGTTTTAACTTATTCGCCGGAGGCAATCAGACGCCACCCTGTGGGGCAGACCTGAAGCCAAAGAACGGTCTTCAGGGCAACCTTGAACTTCGCACAACCCGCGAATTTCAAAGTTGGCCGTGGTCTAAGTCGAGACAGAACCTCGACTAAGGCCACCGACACAGGGCTCTGTCTGATTACCTCCAGCTAAACTTTATTTCAAATAACTTCTTCAAAAAACACATTGTGCGGGTAGCGGTGCACGGTTAGAAGCGCAGTCCCGTGTCGGTGGTGTTAGGTCGGTGATTCTCCGGCCTTACAGCACGGGACGTCTTTAAGACCACGGTTTTGGGGCTTAAAGGCGAGTTCGAAGACCGCCCTTTGGCTTCGGACGTGCCCCACAGGACGAAGCTTCTGACCGTGCACCGCGGCACACCCCACAGGGTGGCGTCTGGTGACCGCAGGCGACCACACTTTTACCATTAATAACATAGTCTAAGTGATGAACGATAACGCAACCTTAAGTCACTCGCCTTACCAAACACACGGTTAATTCGAATTTTAGCACGTTCTCCCATATAATGCCCGAAAATTGGAGTAGACTTTTATCAGGACAAGGACCGTGTTATTCTATTAAGGTTAGACATTTTGTCCATTTAACAACGGAGGGGTTTTCATGAAAGAGCATCGTGACACGCTAGCGCAGGCTCGCGTCAGCCGCTGGGTGTACTTAGGGGCATTTTTAATCCCGATGATCATCATCAGTGTCATTTTTTGGCACTTGAAGATCACGCCATTCGGCCATCGGAGCCTATTATTTAGCGATACCGGGGCACAATATGTGCCCATTTTAGAGTACCTGCGATCGACGATTTCACATGGTCAGTTCCATCTATTTTCATTCGCACTGGGCACGGGGAGTAGCCTAGTGCCACTACTGACCTACTACGTTATCAGTCCCTACAACGTGCTCATCTTCCTATTCCCGGCGGCACAACTACCGACCGCCGTGGCTTTAATCATGATTTTAAAAATTAGTACGATTGGCCTCACCATGGCTATCTTTCTACGCCGCGCCTTTCTTAAGAGCGGGTGGGCACTCCTCCTGTTCTCGACGGCCTTTAGTCTGTGCGGCTTCGTGGCGATGTACGACTACGACATCATGTGGCTCGACGCCCTCATCATGTTGCCACTGGTCGCGCTAGGCTTGCATCGGATCGTCAGTGTCCATCACTTTGGGCTCTACACACTGAGCCTCACCATTACCATCCTAGCCAATTATTATCTCGGGTATATGACGTGTCTCTTTTCCGTCCTGTACTTTGCCTACCTCATCATCGAGCATCAACGAACCGCCACCACCTTCAAAGAAATCTGGCGGGTTCACCGGCCTGCTATCCGCCAATTCATTATTGGATCGTTACTGGCGGGAATGATGGCCATGGTCGTGTTGATTCCGACCGCCATGGGGATGCTTCTGACTGGTAAGGGGAACTTCTTTGTGACCAACTTCCTGCCGACCCCCCTCTTCGGCCCAGAAGTTCTGGCCCAATTTGGCCCCGGGACCACGACCTTCGTCTCCCATCTGTATCATGCCCCGAGTCTATTTATGGGGACCTTGATGTTCCTGCTACTCATCGTGTACTTCGTCTCCCCCAAGGTCCAGTCGATTGAAAAACACCGGGCCATGTGGCTCCTGATTACGATGGGACTCGGGCTCTTCTTAACGCTATTCAATACCATCTGGCACATGCTCCAACAACCAGCCGGATTTCCATTCCGTAACGTCTACTTCTTCACATTTCTCGCCCTGATCATCGCCTACCGGGCTTGGCAAACGCACCCTGCCCAAACCATGAACGATCCGCAAAAGGTCCTCGCGTTGGTCTGGGGGGCTGGCTTATTGGTGATTGGTTTCCTATCCGCGCGGATCTTCCCACGCCTCTGGGCCTTCATGCTCCCGAGCTACGATGCCACCCTCTATCAACAGAGTCAGCCGCCGTTCCACCTCGTTTGGTGGGCGCTGGGACTGCTATTGCTCAATACCATGCTCCTATTCATTAGTGAGTGGCGGCCCATCCGCATCGGCTTGATGGGTCTCCTGATTTCCTTTGAACTCGGAGGAAATCTTCTGGTGGCCAGTCGCGGCATGGACTTCGGTTCTCAAACGAAATTTGAAAAATATTTCAAGGCCGACACGACGACGTTGAAGCAGTTCAACGCTTCTTCAACCAAGGCTGATTTCTACCGAACCGACTTTCTACATTCACGGATTGGCAAGGCCTACGACGAGGCTTACAACCACTACAACGACCCCCTGTTATTCGATTACGCCGGCTTGAGTTCCTATTCCTCCACCTTAGAGGAACCGGCCCGAGTCTTCCAAAATGACCTCGGTTACTTCAGCAGTAACGTTCGCCGAATCAGTGCGCAAGGCAGTACCAGTCTGACCGACACGCTACTCGGGGTTAAATACCGAGTTAACGTCAACCGAGAACCCGAAGTCACCAAACTCAACACATTTGCGGGTATCGGTTTCGCCGTTCCACAAGAACTCGTGGGCGTACAACTTGACGATCAGAATGCCCTGGGCAACCAGCAACGCATTCTCACCGCCTTGGGCGCACCGAGTGACACGCTGGCTCATGCCACTGTTCTCGATGTTTCTAATCGCCGGGCAACCGTCGATGACTTGCGCCGAGTTCCCAAGAAGACCATGATGCCACAACAACGCTATCAACAGACATTTAAGCTCAGGGTCAATGCGACGGGAACCCTTCACGGCTTTTCACCATCCAATACGCTAATCTACTCGACCTTGCGGATTAACGGTCGGGCGGCCAGTCCCACAGTACGGGCCGATGGTTATCGCTACGTCATGAACTTGGGTTACCATCACAAGGGGGACGTGCTGACGATCAGTTACCTTACCCCGGCCCCAGCCGCTGGTTATAGCAATGAGTTTATCTCGTTGAACCAGGCCCAATATCAAACGGTCGTCAACCGTCTGAAGCGGCAACAATTCCACCTTTCAAAACAAAGTGGGGTTACCGACTTGTCCGGAACCGTTACTGGGACTGCGCAACAGCCTTACCTGTACCTTTCCGTACCAAATACGCCGGGTTGGCACGCCACCGTCAATGGTCGGGCGGTCAAGGTTCAACCGGCCATGCATGCGCAATCAATCACCCCAGTCATTAGGAATTATCCGGGGATGATGGCCGTGCCACTCAAACCAGGCCAGAATCACGTGGTCTTCCGCTACACCACGCCGGGCTTAAAGGCGGGGGTCATCACGTCAATCATCGGTGTCATCCTGTTTGGCCTCCTGTGGTTTGGGGGCGAATGGCGCCGCGTCGTTCGGCAACGTCATCAGTAAATTTGTTTAATCAGCGTTCGGTGTTTCTTACCGGACGCTGTTTTTTTGTTTGCCGATCGTTTCCCCCCACTTAGTACTAACGAAATTTCTTCGGTATTTTTCGCATGTTTTTAGTGGAAATCGTTTTACCCGATAAATTAATTTATGATGTCCGCCTGCGGCTGCCAGGGATTACGCCTGCTGTGGGGACGCTTCAGCCCCTCGGGCTTCTCGCTCGATTTGAAGCCCCGCCAAGAACGCGAGTCTTCAAAGTCGCCCGTGCTGTAAACTGGCAAAAGGCACCAGTTAACACCACCGCCACGGCCGGCTCCATCCCTGGCCTCCTCCGGCTCATATCGACCGTTAGTCGTCTCATAATAGGCTATTTCCCAGTGCCGTCTCAATCCGCTAAACCAGCTTTCTAAAAGCAGCTCATTTGTAGCGTCCGCAAAAAAGGTCTAGTAGCCACCCACTATGAGTAGTCACTAGACCTCGCTATCATTCTATTCTTAAATAGCGGAACTCATTCTAAGCACTTGGCCGCACCTTAGAGACATCCGCTTCGCCCTTACGAACTCGGTTAACGGTCACCCGTAATAAGAATGGGGCAACTAACGTGGCCACGATGATTGCCGCCACGATTGCCGAATAACGAACGGGTGACATGAGCTTGGCTTGGAACCCAATCTGGGCAATGATTAACGCCATTTCACCCCGTGAGACCATCCCAGCCCCCACGGCCGCGGAACTTTTCCAGGAATAGCCAGCTAATTTAGCACCACCACCGGCTCCTAACAACTTGGTTAGGATGGCCACAATGGTCAGAACCACGATAAAGCCAATCTGGTGACCCAAGCCATGAAAGTCCATGTTTAACCCAATGCTGACGAAGAACACGGGAATAAACAGGGCATACCCAATCGGTTCGATATGCCGATCGACCGTCGACAAGGCCGACGTCTGCGCAATCGCAATCCCGGCGAAGAAGGCCCCCACGACATCACTTAAACCGACAAGTTCAGCCAAGTAGGCCATCCCAAAACAGAGAATAATGGCCATGAGCGTTTGGCCCATAGGAATCAGTAATCGTTCCCCAATCTTAGCCATGTACGGTGCCACCCAGCGAACCACGAAGTAGATAGCCGCAAAGTAGACAATCTGTTCCAACGTGGTGATGAGCAGGTTACTGGAAGCCCCACTACCACCAACCGCGGTCCCAGTCGTTGAGACCAGCACACTCAGAATCACCACGGCCAAGACATCATCGACCACGGCCGCTCCCAGAATGGTAGTCCCTTCACGGCTACTCATGGCGTTCATTTCCTTCAAGACTTCCACGGAAATGGAAACCGACGTCGCAGCGAAGATCACACTAATGAAGAGGCTCTCGACCATCCCCAGGTTGTAAACCATCCCCACCAGGTACGTCCCAATCATTGGCACGATAACCCCGAGCAGTGCAACAAAGACACTCGGCTTCAAATAACGCTTCAGTAGCTTTAGGTCACTTTCCAGCCCGGCAATAAACATCAGGATAATAACCCCGATCTCCGCGTAGCTTTCCAACACATGCGTCAGACTAATCCAACCCAAGACGGCGGGTCCAATAATAACCCCCACCAATAACTGTCCAATTACCGCTGGAATCCCAATACGCGTACTGTAGTGACCCACCACAGTTGTTGCGAGTAGAATCAGCGTCAAGCTCATTAATAAGTTCACGAGTAGCCTCCTTTTCAACAAAAAAGCGACAGCTCCAGAAAATGGTCCCCCCAACCCAAGGGAAACACTATTCTTGAAAGCAGTCGCTTCAACCATCTTTTAATTTAATTAAGGATTATTATACCGAAACCAACTGATACAAGCAACCTTGCCGCCTCATTAGACCAATTATTTAACCGCTTACACAATCTTAACTACCGCATTGCCGGCGACCGTGTTAAAATGGGTAGTGATTGTGAGGTGACGCGTGTGAAGTGGTTTTTCTCTAACTTGATCGTGGTTTTCTGGGCCGTTATTTTCGGTGAAATCATTGGCTATATTGGGGGTACGTTGGAAAAAATGACGTATGATCCCATGACTGTTGGTGTTATTACAGCCGTTGGCGCATTCGTTGCAGTGAACGGTATCTGGTTCCTTAACCGCGAAGGCCGTAAACAAGCTTCAAGTGCCAAGTAACGTCAATATGAACATGATCAACAAACCAGCCTTGGCACTTGCCAGGGTTTTTTATTTTGGATTCAAAACTTCATGCGTAGAGGGACCGCCTGCGGCTGTCAGGGGTTCCACCTGCTGTGGGGACGCTTCAGCCTGGGAATCGGGCTTCTAGCTCGATTTGAAGCCACGAAGATCACGTGTCTTCAAAGTCGTCCGTAGCGTAAGGCCGAGAAGCTCACTCGGTCTAACGCTACCGCCACGGCCGGTTCCACCCCTGACCTCCTCCGGCTACGATTGATTTTTAACTCCCCTATTGATGACAATCGCTGGATAAGCCGCCACTTCATCCTATGCTATCCTCACCTAAGCTAATGCTAAACATACAACTAACCACATACTCATAACCAACTAATGACATTAAGAAACCCTGTAAAACCATCATCGGTTTTACAGGGCTAATTTAATTTCATAACTCAAGGTCACCGGGCACCAGTACTAATCGATATTAATACCACAAAACCAACCCTAAAGACTAGGGTACACACGCTAACCAATTCAAGCGTACCTGGCTCATAAACGTTGTGGAAACCGCCACACTTAGCCGGAGGAGGCCAGGAATGGAGCCAGCCGTGGAGGTGGTGTTAACTGGCGTTTCTTGCCAGTTTACAGCACGGGCGACTTTGAAGACGTGTGGTCTTCACGGCTTCAAATCGAGCGAGAAGCCCAAGGGGCTGAAGCGTCCCCACAGCAGGCGGAA
>NZ_JQCA01000048.1:45929-103318 GCF_001437125.1 Levilactobacillus paucivorans
TTCTGGCAGCCGCAGGCGGCCACCCCCAGCTACACCCACTAATCTTTCGAAACATCATTAGCCGCTCGGATCTGGTTCTTAATGGCATTCATATCCTGATCAAGCTGATGAACTAGGTGCGCCTTAGCCACTAATTCCTGCCGCAATTCATCCTGATGGGCCACGTCCTTCTTGTAGTTGAGTTCATGTTCCAACGATGCCCAGAAGTTCATCGCAATGGTTCGAATCTGAACCTCCACCGTAACCGCCTCGACCCCGGCATTTAGAAACACGGGCACGGCCAGAATCAAGTGTAGGCTTCGGTAACCATTAGCCTTGGGCTTAGTCACATAGTCCTTGCGTTTCAGAATTCGAATATCCGGTTGTTTCTCCAACCGCCGCTCCATCGCCACGATGTCGTCTTCAAATCTGACGATAATTCGAATGCCAGCGATGTCGTGCATCTGATCCGGTAGTGTGTCCAGGTTGAAATCTAAGTGTTTGCGCTGCACCTTCTCCAAAATACTCTCCGGTGACTTAATCCGTGACTGCAGGCTGTCTACCAACGAATGGCCGTGTTGAATCTGATATTCCTGATCCAAATAAGTAATCTTCGTCCGCATCACACGCACGGCACTCTGGTAGAGCAACATTAACTGTCGAAACCGGTCAACCGCTGCCAGCGAGGTCGGATCGGTTGGAAATGATGTGGGTAAATTTTCGTTTGCCATTGATGACGCCTCCTATGCGTGTTGTTGCCGAAAATGACGGATTTCTGGGACCAGCCACCACAATAAGCCAAAGTTCAAGAGTAACGTGATGGCCGTAAAAATAAAGACCCCATTATAGTTAAAAATGTTAGCCACGACCCCACCGAAGAGGGAACCAAACATGCTTCCCAGTGCCTGAAAGGATTGGTTCCAGCTAAACACGGTCCCGGTCAAAGACTGTGGCGAGTTTTTAGTTAACAGGGTCTGGACAGCGGGGAACAACGCCCCATCCGAAACCCCGATCATGAATCGCAAAATCCCTAGTAACCAGACACTGCTGACGAATCCTTGTGGGAAGTACATGAGAACCGCGAAAATATAGCCAAAGACTAACACACGACTAGTTCCGTGGCGGTCACCGTACTCGCCCAACTTAGGTGCTGCCAACAATGTCGACAGCCCTGGCAAGGCCGCAATAATCCCGGCAACCAAGGTAATTGGCCCGACGTTGTGCATCAATTGCTTCACGTAAAGACTAATAATGGGGGTAATGGAGTTGTTGCCCATTTGAATAATCAACGTCGAAACTAGTAATACCAATATCAGCTTGGGATTCTTGACCTGGTTCAGCCAACTCCCCTGCCGCGCCTGTTGGGCCCGACTCACTGGTGTGAAGTGTTCGTGCACGAGTGTCGCACTGAGGAAGAAGACAATAATTAAGAAGATCCCGGTCAGAATAAATGTCCAGCGAATAGAGAAAACCTGTGCCAGAATTCCGCCGAGGACCGGGCCAATCAGATTACCACTGACATAACCGGTCGTGAGAATTCCCAGTGCGTTACCACTCTTTTCCCGTGGCGTCTCCGATGCGATCAGAGCACTGGCATTGGGAATATAGCCAGCAAAGAACCCTTGCAAGAATCGCAAGCCGATTAGTTGCCAAATATTAGTCACAAATCCCATCAGCCCAATGACCACGGCCATCCCTAAGGAGGACCGCAACAGCATCAGTTTACGACCCTTTTGGTCCGCCAACTTGCCCCATAACGGGGACACCAATGCAATCACGAAGAAGGTCACGGCATACGTGACCCCACTGTACATGGTCAGCTGTCCCTTAGTAAATGTCCCTAGATCATCCACATATAACGATAAAAATGGCATGATTTCACTAAATCCCATGCCGGCTATGAAGGTTCCTAGCCATAAAACGGCTAAATTTCGCCGCCATTGTTCTTTTTTTCGTGTGCCCACGATGTCAATCGCCTCTCTACTTTTTGCTCTCGAAACGCCTTGATATCCAGTTTAGCACACCTTTTTTGATCCCGAACTTTTAAGCCATTTAAAAAATAAATGAAAAAAATTTACAAAATGACTGGCATTTTTGATCGTTTTGTTACATAATAGAGCCATAGGCATGTGACAACATTCACTTACACTTCAGGAGGTAATTACAGATGGCTCATCGTTTAGATGGTAAAGTTGCAATTGTTACGGGTGGTACTTTAGGAATTGGGTTGGCTGTTGCCAACAAGTTCGTTGAAGAAGGCGCCAAGGTTATGATTACTGGTCGTCACGCTGACGTTGGTGAAAAGGCAGCCAAGAGTGTTGGTGGCCCCGATGTTATCCAATTCTTCAAGCACGATGCAACTGACGAAGACGGTTGGGTTAAGTTATTCGATGCTACGGAAAAAGCCTTTGGCCCCGTATCAACTATCGTTAACAACGCTGGTATGGCCGTTAACAAGAGTATTGAAAACACGACGACTGCCGAATGGAAGCAACAATTAGCCGTTAACTTAGACGGTGTCTTCTTCGGTACCCGTCTTGGTATCCAACGTATGAAGAACAAGAACCTCGGTGCTTCAATCATTAACATGTCTTCAATCGAAGGCTTCGTTGGTGACCCTAACTTAGGTGCTTACAACGCTTCTAAGGGTGCCGTTCGGATCATGTCCAAGTCAGCCGCTCTTGACTGTGCTTTGAAGGACTACGACGTTCGTGTTAACACTGTTCACCCAGGTTACATCAAGACCCCATTAGTTGACGATCTTCCAGGTGCCGAAGCTGCTATGTCAGCTCGTACCAAGACCCCAATGGGCCACATCGGTGAACCTAACGATATCGCCTACATCTGTGTTTACCTTGCATCCAACGAATCCAAGTTCGCTACTGGTTCAGAATTCGTTGTTGATGGTGGTTACACCGCTCAATAAACCAATAATTTTAAATTTAAGGACGACCGTTCAATGCGGTCGCCCTTTTTCTTTTTGGCTTGAAAAATTGCTTTGGCGTTAGATTGGCCGCCTACGGCTGCCAGGGATTACGCCTGCTGTGGGGACGCTTCAGCCGGGAACCGGGCTTCTCGCTCGATTTGAAGCCACGAAAACCACGTGTCTTCAAAGTCGCCCGTAGCGTAAGGCCGAGAAGATCACTCGGTCTAACGCTACCATCACGGCCGGCTCCATCCCTGACCTCCTCCGGCTAGGATCCATTCAATCATCCATTTCTGAATCCAGCTAAGCTAATCAGGATATAGAAAAAGCGTTGGCAAATTTCTCCGCCAACGCCACAAATTCAAATTTAATCGCCATGGACCCCAATGAACAGGGCAAAAAGTAAGATAAACAACACCAAGGTCGTGATCGCCACGTACAGGTGGTCCCGCTCCTTATAGAACGCGTAAATGGAAACGACCACCCGTAGAACAGGTGTCAAGATCAGACAGTACGTGCCCAACATCATAATCGCATAGGCCTTGAGGTGCCAAGTGCCGACTAGGATCGCCCCCATGCTCAGTGGCATGGTACTGCCGGGATAACCGGATTGCCCAGTTACCAAGAAGATGACTAACCCAATCAACATCACAATGGCTGAAACAATGACCCCGACCTGCAGGATTCGGCCGATAATTGTTTCAACTTGTGCCATTTCTTTCGCTGTTGCTGTTTGTTTTTCTTGCATTAGAAGTGAACCCCCAATCCCTTAAAGAGCATCTGTAGCCCGATATAGAGAATAATCGGAATGAACACGATTCGAATCCAACGGGATGGCAAGATCTGCATGACTCGTGAGCCAATGACGGCCCCACCCAAAATTCCCAGGGCCATTGGCACGGCAATGCCAGGTAAAATGGATCCATTAAAGAAGTACACCGTGGCACTGGCTGCCGCGGTAACCCCCATCATCAGGTTAGATGTTGAACTCGATGGCTTTAACGGCATCTTCATGAAGGTATCCATCGCCATCACCTTGAAGGCCCCGGAACCGATTCCCAGCAAGCCGCTGGCCACGCCGGCCCCAAACATCACGGTAAATCCAGCCGGCACATTTTCAACTTGGTAGTCAACATCTTTCATTTCTGCCTTGTCGTAATAAGTCCCGTTGAGCTTCAGCTTCGTCGCAATCCGATCGGGTTCCACACGTTGGAGCACTTCTTGCCCCCGCCGCAACTTGCGGTACATGTTCCACCCAGAGAATACCAACAGGCACCCAAACAACAGATACAGGTACTTGGGATCTAAGACCCCAGTCAGTAACGCCCCCGTGATGGCCCCAGTGGTCGTGGCAATTTCCAAGAACATTGCCACGCGTAAGTTCAACACGTTGTCTCGCAAATAGGCAATTGTCGAACCAGAGCTAGTCGCAATGACAGCGATAATGCTGGCCCCAATGGCATATTTAATATTTAGACCCATTCCCAGGGTCAGGATGGGCGTGATAATCATCCCGCCACCGATGCCCAGAATGGACCCGGCGATCCCGGCAAAGATGCCGACCCCCATCATAATTAAGGCTGTTTGGATCATGATTTCAAATTCCTCCTCGTCAATCAATCTACGCCCTTGATTATCAACTTTTATTGACCCCGAGGCAAGCCGGTGTGACGGGCTAGACGGCAACTTGGAGAATTATTTTCACAATGACAAGTCCCGATATTAAAGCGTTTATATTAAGTATTCTTTTAATTTGTGATTAATTGTTCAATAGCTTGTTTCCAATCTTGCACACAATCCTTAATTAGCCATCGTTTTGAAACCGTGATGCCACTTGAAATAAAACGGTTACAGACAAACACGGCACTCCCATACAAAATAAATATGGGAATGCCGTGTAATTTGTATTTCAGATATGGTTAGTAACTGTCGATAAAGCGTTGAACCAGTGGGCTAGGCTCACGGTTAGCCGGCCAGACGACCTGAAGCGTCGTGCGCCAAGCCCGAAAGTTTATCGGATAAATCGTTGTCTGAACGCCACTAAGCTGGTCCGCCACGGAACGAGGCACTAACGCGACCCCCATCCGGGCATCCGCCCACTGAACGGCCGTCCGCGCATCGTCGCAGGTACAGGCGATGAAGGGCGTTAGGTCCTTTTCTGCAAAGGTTTGGTCAAAGATGTGGGTGAAGCGCCGATAGATAATCAAAGGTACCTGGGCCACGTCCTCGACCCGCAACGTCGCCGTTTGAAAGTGATCGTACTTACGGGGAACGACCGCCACCATGGGTTCACTGGCCAAGGACTTACTAGCCAGATCCGGAGCACTGAAGGGCGTCCGGACAATGGCCACGTCGATCAGCCGCTTTCGCAACTGGTCTAACAGACCATAGGTATTGTCCTCCACCAAGCGAATCTGAAGCTTGGGATAGTGCCGCGTCAACGTCTGTAGCTTGGCATTAGGCGTGGCCCCAATGGATGAGGACACCATCCCCACTGCTAATGTTCCCGCCAGTCCTTGTCCCAGGGCTTTAACCTGGCTATCAGCCTGAGCACGCAGATCCAGTAGCTGTTGGGCATAGTCTTGCAGCAGTTGACCTGCCGGCGTTAATGTCACGCCATTGACGGAACGGTTGAACAGGGTCACCCCCAGTTCTGTTTCCAATTGTTTGATCTGATAACTAAGCGGTGGCTGGGCGATGTGTAACTGCTGCGCCGCCGCGGTAATTTGACCGGTCTGCGCCACCGCCAAAAAATAAGTGAGTTGCCGAAAATTCACCACCATCACATCCGTTTCATTTTACGATCATTATACCAAAGTCTATGGGAGTCCCGTCTCGCCGGGATCCGAACTGGCATTCCGCGACTGTTTGGTCGGCGGCGTGTAGCGATCCTTGGCGGGCAAGACTTCTTGCAAGATGTACTGTCGAATCAGGAGGACAATCTGACGATTCTGCGGCAGATCCGAGTGGGTCGTATTATCCCCGGTCACGGTGATCTGAGTGTAATGCGCGACCTGATTTTGAAAAACGTACTTGCCTTGATTGACACTATTTGCGGGGACCGTCCCATCACTTGAATAGGTCTCGGAACCGGCAACGGAGTAGACAACCAATTTCTTCGGTAGGTTTTTGCGGCCATTAATTAGGTCTTTTAGAATCGGCGTTTGCTCAGTCGTACTGTCCGTTTCCATATTGTACGGCGTGGCAATCGTCATGAGTTTGTCGGCCGTGACCGACTTGATTTTAGGCAAATAATCTTCCATAAAGAGACTCAAAGCCAGTCCACCATTGGAGTGGCCCAACGCGGAGAAGTGGTTAAAACGATAGGTCTTAGCCAAATCCTTGAAGGCGAGATCCAACCAGGCTGCTTGCTTCACAATATTTGAATAGCCATCCCGATTATTCTCAAACGCGATCACGATGAAAGGTTGATTATCCCCCCGTTTGATACTCCCGGTATAGGACAACTGACCGTCTTCCATGACCTTGACCTTGAGGACACTGTGCGGCACCTTAGTTTCTTGCCGCAACTGTGTAATCAAGGTGTCAAATCGGTCCTGACTGGCACTCGACCCCGGCACCATAATAATGGGATTCAACGGTGTCCGATAATCTGATTTATATTGGCTGATCCGCTTGGATAGCCAGGCTTGACTCGGGATAAAGACAGCCACAATGACCACCACTAAGATCAGCCAACGCCACCAACTATGCCGCATGGTCCGCACCCCCTTCTAGATTCAGTAATCTTACAAAAGGCAGGTAAATGAGAACCGACAGAACCAAACAGAGCAAGCTCAAGGCTAGGGCTCGCCAATCACCACCTGTGCCTAGAAAGGCCACGAGCGGTCCCGGAGTCGTCCGTGGAACCGGGTAAACGATCGGTGGGACTAATTTCCACGAAATTGCGGTCCACGCCACAGCAATATTAACCGCCGGTGCGATCACAAATGGAATCAACAAAATGGGATTAAAGAGGACCGGTAGCCCCAACAAGGTTGCTTCGTTAAGGTTCACTAAATTAGGCAATAGTGTCTGCCCAGCCACTCGGCGGTAACGGGCCTGGTGGGACCCGATACCGATAGCAATCAGCAACGCTAGCGTCATCCCAGCACCCCCGAAGTTGGCATAGGCGTCACCTAACGTATGCAAGGTAATCGGGTGGGGCGCACCCCAACCGGAACCATGTTGCACGGCATAGGCCAAGTTCTGTAGCGAGGTCACCGAACTATTTCCAGCCACATCGATGGGCCCGATCAATCCCAGCCACCACAGACCATTACTCATAGCCGTCACCGCCAGAATCCGTAAGCCATGATGCCCAAGATTGGTATTTAAGGCCTGAAAACTCAGGTAAACCAAGGTGTTTAAGCCCCCGGTATTCAACCAGCTCAGGGCATACCCAACACTAACCGTGACCAGCAGAATGAGACTGAGCGGAATCGCAATCCGCCCGGTCCAAGACAATGGTGTTTGCCGATGGGCCAGCCACCAGCGGCCGAGGACCTTCATCAGGTGACTCGCTCCCCACCCGACCGCGAGCCCGACGACGATGGCGAGAAAGATCCCTTGTGGGCCTAAGTTGCCTTCGAGAAATTGTGAGGGACCCGTAGCACTGTTCCGATTGGGGTCACCCAATGCGAGGTAATTTACGTTAAGTGTTAAAAACGCCAGCGCGCTGGTCATCCCCACCGCTAAGGCATCGGACTGATAGGTTCGTGCCAGATAGTGGCCCGTGGTGAACGCCACCATGACGGCCACTAGACCATTAATCACAATACTAATCGCTTGGATCAGCTGTTGCCACAAATCCACGGCGGGTAGCCACTGCTTCACGTGATAAATTTGATAGAAAAAGCCCGTCTTCGTTAGCCACCCCTGGCCAAAAAAGTCGAGTAAGGCCATGACTAATAAAAACGGGTAAGCCACTCGCAGGGCTTCCGTAATGGCACGCATAGCCCGCCATTGGTTGATTCGTTGGTTAAAACGCCATAATACCCGCATTGCTACTCCCCCTAAAACGCTTGATCGGGCCACCCAAAGTGGCAATTCCCTGCAACAATTATCGTCAACTACCGACCAAAATTTTATCGCGTGGTCCTTAATGACCACGCACCGTTCACTTTGCTTTTTATTATACGAGCTTCACGAGACAATGGGGACCTCAACACTTATAAATTTTGTTATATTAGGCCCAATCCGTGCTAATAAGTTAAACGAAACACTGCTCAAATGGCAGCGGCAATGTTATACTGGCCCCGAGACGAACTGATTGTCTGACCAGTTCGTCTGGCATAACCTACCATAACTTAATCTCCACAAAAGAAGCCACCGGGATCTCTCGGTGGCTTCTTCTCGTTTACGTTGATTTTAATCATCTGTATTTTTTACTCGTCAGGTAGTTGAAAAATTCTACCTCCCGAGTGGTGCTGTAGGGACTGGAGCGTATTGACCAACCAAGTGAAACAGCACCACTGATCCTTCTGACTAGCCACCTTCCGGCTCAAGTCCAGTCGTTCAAACTTGACTATCAACCATCGTTTCTAAAACCGGAGTTCATCTGAAATGTTCAGTTATTGATAACAATTTATCTCAGCCGGAGGTCGGTGCTGGCGGGGCTCAGTGGTGTCGTTTGTCTTGTGGAAGAGCCTTTCTCCCGCTAGACAAAGGCCGAACTTGAAGCCCTTCGTTCTGTGAAGGGCTTCAAGTCGTGCCCACTACGTTCCAGCCCCGCCAGCACCGGCCGGGAGGCCCAGTTAATCACCATTTTTAGTTCCGGCCCAAGTAATGGAAATCCGGATCGCGGCCCTCGCGGTAACAAGCAAATGACGCCGTCAATTCATTGTGAAACGTCACCAGGATCGCTGGTGTAGCCCAGGTGGAAGCCGCCCAAAAGACGGTGTCATCTGGCTCACGATTGTCATTCGGATAGCGGTAATAGCCGACAGTCTCATCCCAAATAGTGCCTTGCGTATTGAGCCAGTCCTCGGCCAAGCCAGCCTGGACAACGGCTATAACGTCCTGATTATCCCGAATCAGGGCGGCTAACTTATCCCAGTCTAATTGCCAATCATGTTCCTTAGGAGACTGTCCCCGCGTACCTAGCGGTGTGTGACGCAACGCAATCGGCTTCAGATCAACAAAATCCATCTGATTACCCTCCTCGTTTTACCCTATCATACCGCATCCCCGGTTGACACGCAGCGGATAGCGATCAATTGCAAAGACCGGTAGCGCCCGGACGCTACCCGAATCACAATTTGGTCCTCATCCACCCCTGCGACTTGACCATCGACCGTCACCGCCACTTGGTTGGCATCCCAAACATTTAGCTGGAGGTGCACGGGTTGCTTGTGTCGCCAGGCACTCGCTAAGCGCTGACTGACCTCAGCCTGTGTCTGCCGAGGTTGAAGAATCTCCACCTGTTCAGCCGCATGCATCTTCGCCAGGGCACTCGTGTGATCAGATAGGTAAAAGCCTCCCCATTTCAACATGCCCCGGTCATGATAATCCCGCTGGAAAAAGTCATTGGCCATTCGGTCATTATCCACATGATGTAAATGCATGGCCCTTCACTTCCTTAGCGGATCCACCGTTGACTCTCTGGCCAACGAACATGACCAAAATTAACAAAATTTAGCGACAGTTGCGTATGTTTTTTAAGTGCCACAATAATCTTTTCCAAGATAGCCAAATCCGTGGCATGGACCGTATGCAGGGGGATCGACCGTTCCCGATGATTCTTACGGCGAATATCTAAGAAGAAATTAAAGGCCGAACCATACTGATTATTCACCACGTCGATCCGATACTGACAATGCCACTGCGCCGTAAACAATGGATCTAACCGAGTCGCAATGACGTCGGCCTCCTGATCACAATTAATCAAAACTATTCCCCCCATTATGACCACCAACCAGAGATGCCCGCCGCAACATGGTGCCACCGGGCATCAGACTGCTGGCCGGAATGACCGCGGTCTTGCCAAATTTATCGCGTAACTCATCGAGAACCCGGTCGAACTGATCATTTTTAATCTGCCGCTCAGGTTCCTGAAAGAGGTCCAGCTGAAGATTCTGACAGTGACTGAGACGGGAGAGGCCTACCCCAAGGTTTCGCACCGGTTGGTCGGCCCAGTTCTTCCGAAAGAGATGCAAAAGTGTCGCCACAATCGTCTGGGCATTATCGGTAGGCGCGATCCGACAAGAATGGTCAAACCCAGTTCGCCCGTCATTCTCCGTATCTGCTCGAGCAAAGCCCACGTACAGGCTGACACAACCGGCCTGTTGACGATGGTGCCGCATCCGTGAGGTCACTTGCTGCCCAATCTCTCTAATCACCAGCTCAATTTCGGCCTGTACACGGTAGTCTCGGGGCAGAACCTGCGAATTACTCCAACTCTTTTCCTTGGGTGGCCGTACCTGATGTAGCTGACTGCGATCGATACCCCAGGCCAACGCAAAAAGTTGGGCCCCAATCATCCCCATCTCGGATCGCAACTCATAAGGATTCACATGAGCCAGATCATCCATACTGTGAATACCCAGTCGCTCCAGATGGGCGGCCGTGCGATGGCCAATACTCCAAACCTTTTCCAAGTTAGTGATTGGCCAGATATGTTTAGGAAACGAGTCATAAGTTAGCCGGCCAATCAACTCGTGATCATGCTTGGCCTGTAAATCCAACGCCAACTTGGCCTGAATTGGATTCTCACCGATGCCGACCGTCGTATAGAGTCCTAGCTCGTGGCGAACCTTCAATTGAATGCGCCGGGCCACCTCTTCTGGAGTCTTACCGAATAATCGCCAGGAATGGGTCATATCTAAAATTGATTCATCAATTGAATAGGGAAACAGATCGTCATCTGTCACGAATTGGCGAAAGATCTTATTGATCGCCAGATTCTTTTGAATGTACAAGTTCATTCGGGGAGGGACAACTAAAATTCGTGAATCATGAGGAACCTCATACTGCCGCGAGACGTTACTGATCCCGAACTCTTTCTTGGCCATTGGCGATGCCGCCAACACCAGCCCACTCCCCGTGTTGTCCGCCTCCGACATCACAATCAGAACGGATTCCAAGGGATTCAGCCCACGTTCCACACTCTCAACACTGGCATAGAAGGATTTGTTATCAATCATCAGGAACATCCCATGTGGTTCTTGTTGGTAATCCATCGCCATCACCTCCCATCAATGATTGCTTTTATTATACGAACGTTTGTTCGATAGTGCAAGCTTATTTTAAAAAAAGTTCATTGCCGGCGGGTCGACTTCAAAACATCTCACGTTTCTCAATGGGTCACCAAAATTAATCTCATCCTGTAAACTAGTTCACCTAACAAACCGCCAGCGAGTCGCTCACAGTTCAGCCCCTAAATTCTCCGACAACTTAATTAAATTTGTTTCGCCGATCAGGTAGCTTTTACCGCACCAACGTGTTAAAATGTACTTGTGAAGTTAGCCCTAGTCAACTAGCTTCCTCAACTTTAAAAACAAGAACAGTCTTGCCGCACTTAAAAACGGTTAGACTGTTCTTGTTTTTTGGTTAGAAATTGATTTGTTACAGGACTGTTACAGTTTGCTTTATATGTAACTAAAATCTTATTGTTATCAATCGTTATACATATGTGTTTCAACTGTGTTCGTTAACGCGAACACAGTTGAAATCATAAAGGACGGTCGGAGAAATTCCGATCGTCCTTTATTTTATTAAGATAACAATTTAATCAGTGGCAAATGCCTGGCGCATCTGCGCCACATCTCTTACGGGGTCAGTACTTCGGGTCAGCAGCGTAATCACCGCCGCTCCGGCCGCACCCGCTGCCGCCACCTCAGGCATCGTCTCTACCGTGAGACCCCCGATGGCAACGACCGGCACGTGAGATTGATCAACTAATTTGGCTAAGCCTGCCGTCCCAATCACTGGATCGGCATCCGCCTTCGAAGTCGTCGGAAAGATGGGGCCACTTCCCAGGTAGGCGATTCCCGCCACTTGGTTAGCCGCCGCAACTTCCTCGGCCGTCGAACATGACAGCCCCACGAACATGTCGCGTGGCTTGACCGCGTCCAAGACCTGTCGCACCCCGGCGTCACTCTGGCCGACATGAATACCATCGGCATGTAGCCACAAGGCTAGGTCCACGTCATCATCGACGATAAAGGGCACACTTGCCGCACGACACTGTTCCCGCAAATCGCGACCCAGAGCGACCCGCTCCGTTGCCGTTAAGGTGCTGTTCCCCTTGTCTCTGAACTGAAAGGCCGTGATTCCGGCCTTAAGCATGGTGGCAAGTACCTCGCGGAGATCTTGGCCGGGCACATCTTGACTGCCCGCCACAAAATAAGCTCGTAATAATCCTGATTCAAATGTTACTGACATCGCTATTCAGCGCCTCCTTGCCGATATGCCCAATGATTCAGTGGGCCGTGACCGTTACCCACCGCAATTGGGTGAACGATTGCCGCGGTCACGAATTTCTTGGCGATTCGAATGGCCGTTTCAAAGTCTTGACCCTTGGCCAGTTCAGCCGTAATGCAAGACGACAGCGTGTCTCCCGTCCCATGCGTCCGAACCGTTTCAACTCGTGGCGCTTCCAGCCAAAATGATCGGCCATCCATGAGTAATACGAAGTCGCGAGCGACCTTGGCGTCCCCGTGACCGCCTTTAATCACAATGTTTTTGGCTCCCAAATCCTGTAGGGCAACCGCCGCAGCTTCCATATCCGTCTCATCGGCAATCGTCATCCCCGTCAGCCGTTCGGCCTCCGGTAGGTTTGGTGTTAAGACATCAGCCAACGGAATCAGTTCCTCACGAACCGTTTCCACGGCGTCGTCGGCCAGTAAGGCCGCGCCACCCTTGGCGATCATGACGGGATCGACCGTTAACGGTCCGAAATCAAATTTCTTCAAATTCTCCACAACGCCGTGAACATGGCTGGCATCCGCCAACATCCCCGTCTTACAGGCTCGAATCTTCAAGTCTGCCGCCAGTGATGCAAATTGTTCATCAATTAACTTTTGGGGGAGTGCCATGAAGTCCTGAACCCCTAAGGTATTCTGTGCGGTCACGGCCACAATCACAGCGGTCCCAAAGACGTTGCGCTCTTGCATCGTCTTAAGGTCGGCCATCACACCGGCACCGCCACCACTATCCGTCCCCGCAATCGTTAGGGTCTGTGGAAATTCATTTGCCATACTAACTCATCCCTTCTCCAACTGGTACGCCGCGATCGTCTCAATCTCAGCCACCGTTGTCATTTGTAACCCATCCATTAAATGCATGGTAAAGCTGCCGGCCGCCACTTGAGGCTGCCGCTGGACCACTAACTGACCGATGGCCGCGAAGACCATACAGGCAGTCTGAGCCGCTTCGAAGTAATCCGTAGTCACGGCACAGAAGGCCGCAACGATACTTGATAACATATCACCGGATCCCACGTGAACTTGAAATAACGGGGTGCCATTTGTCACCTTAACCACCCGCTCGCCATCCGTAATGATGTCGGTAGGTCCCGAAAGAATCACGACACAGGCTAACTTTTTAGCACAGGCTGTGGCGATGGCAACGAGATCCCCATCACCTTCACCAGCGTCAATCCCTTTAGCTTGCCAAGCTACCCCAGCTAACGCCGCAATCTCACCGGCATTCCCCCGAATCACATCGGGGTGGAAATCGGTCAACAGGCCCTCGGCCACCTCGCGTCGATAGGCGATTGCCCCGACGGCTACTGGATCAATCACGAGTGGTTTCTGTTGCTGGTTGGCGATCCGACCCACGGTGCGAATCTGTTCGATTTGTCCCTGCGTAAACGCTCCTAAGTTCAGGCAAACGGCCCCGGCTAAGCCAACCATTTCATCGGCTTCGGCGACCTCTTCGGACATAATAGGTGACGCCCCCAAGGCATTCAACCCATTCGCCACGTCCTGAACCGTGACAAAATTCGAGATATTAAACACAATTGGATTCTGTTGACGCAGCGTTTCTAGCAAGGCTAATTTCATAAGTCTTGTTCCCCCTTAGGTCTGATCGGGCCACTCCCTACACCCCGGTCCTTAGGGATCTAAAAAACGGGCCACCAGCTCACAATGTGGGTGAACCGGTGACCCGTTACGGTCTCACGACACATTCCCTTCGCAAGTGTGAACTTGACAGGTTCCAAGGGATCGCGTGCGAGACGCATCTCAGCCCAACTCGTGGACACCCCTAGTGTTCTGGTTACTTCCAGCATAACAGGAAATACCCAATCGTCAACGCTTCTTAGATTATCGGATGACTTGTTTGGCAGCCATACTAATTAATCCCCACATCCGATCGATGGTTCGATCCGAGAGAAAACGCCGAGCAAATAAAATCTGACTTCCAGCCCCAGCAGAGTAGCGGGTCTTGGGCCGCCGTGACAAGGCCGCGCGGTCCACCAATCTAGCAATCACCCGCGGTTCACTGGAAAAACGTTTAACTACTTGTAGGATCCGGCCGGCATCCGCGGCAGCCTCTTGATAGGGACCGTGCGCAGAGGTTTCTTTCAGGTGATCAGTGGCAATATCCGCCCAGGCCGACTTGATTGCTCCGGGTTCAATGACCGCCACATGCACACCCTTAGGGGCTAACTCTAACCGGAGGGTGTCTGAGAGTCCCTCTAAGGCAAACTTAGACGCGACATACCATCCGGCTAGGGGTTGGGCGACTTTGCCGTCTACCGACGTCACATTGATGATCCGGCCGGCATGTTGCTGACGCATCATCGGTAACACTGACTGAATCAATCGGGCTACCCCAAAGAGGTTGACCGCAAATTGATCTTCGGCCTGTTCCAGGGGAACATCTTCGACCGCTCCCATCAGGCCATACCCGGCGTTGTTAACTAGGATATCAATTCGCCCAGTCTCACTAACAATCCGGTTAACCACGGACTCCACACTCTTCGCGTCCGTCACGTCGAGTACCAGCGTCGTGATGCCCAAATCATCCAGATCATTCATGCGGCTCACTCGCCGAGCTCCCGCATAAACGGTAACGCCATTGCGATGGAGACTCCGGGCGATGGCATTGCCAATCCCCGATGATGCTCCCGTAACCAGTGCTACTTTTCGCTGTGTCATAAATTTTACACCCTCCTAATTTGATGGAACTTGTAACTGCTTGCGTTCGTTGTAAAAACCGCGGTAGGCCCAGTAACAAGCTAGAACCGAGCCAATACTGGTAGCCGACATCAGCATGAACGTCACCATGATTTGATACTTAATGGCTCTGACCGGATCGACACCGGCAAAGATTAAACCGGACATCATCCCCGGCAGACTCACGATCCCCACCGTTTTAGCAGAATCAATCGTGGGTTGCATGCCCGTCTTGATGCTGGCCCGGACGATATCTCTGGAAGCATGCTTTAGGTCGGCACCTAAAGCTAATTTCTCCAGGACGGCCTGCCGCTCCTGCTTGAATTGCGCATTGAGATTGCGATAACACAATCCAATCGCCACCATGGAATTTGAGGCAATCATACCGGAGATCGGAATCATTTGCGACGGGATAAACTTGATGGCCCCCGCCAGCATCAAGACGCCCAGGGTGACGCCGGTACTGATGAGGATCGCCCCGACGGAAATGGGCAGTGCCTGCGGAATGCCACCGCTCCGTTGTTTAGCATTATAGCCAGCGTTAAAAATAATAATGAGGATTAGGATCGCCGTGAGCCAGATGTTGGCAATTCGAAAGACATACTTCAGCAGGTACCCCACCACAAAGAGTTGGATGACGGCCCGCACGACGCCGATAATCATATCACGGTCAATACCTAACTTTTCCTTCCAGCCGATCGCTAGAGCAATCATGACTAGCCCCAACGCCAGCACTAGAGATTGATTATTTACCGCTAGATTCATGAGGCACCTCCTGGAACGATCTGACCGTCAACAATGGTGACCAACCGCTTAGCCGCCGTTATCTCGGATTGGTCGTGTGTAATCGTGAGAATCGTAATCCCATCGTCTTGGTTAAAGTGGTCGATTAAGGACCAGACAAATGCCTTGTTTTCGGCATCTAAGCCCGCGGTCACCTCATCCAAGATCAACACTTCCGGATAGATCATGACATTGCGTAGCAGGGCTACCCGTTGACGCTGCCCCCCGGAAAGGTCAATCACGGCCTTATCCAGGTCGGCCCCAGCGAGGCCCACATACTCGAGGGCCGTAATCGCGCGTTGTGAGTCGAAAGGCAGTTGTCGAATTTGATAAGGAAAGGCCAAGTTGTCTCTGACCGTCTCCCCAAACAGCGTGGGCTGTTGGAAACTGTAGGAGACTCGCCGGCGGTAGGCAATCGGATCATAGCTGTCAATCGGCTGGCCATCGAAGGTCAGCTCCCCACTGGTTCGACTCAAAAGTGACGCGATGATGCGCGCCAAGGTGGACTTCCCGCCACCGGACGGTCCAGCAAAGGTGACCCACTCGCCAGCGTCAATGTTCAGGCTGATGTCCCGTAAAATCTGCTGTTGCCCCACTTGATAACCCACATTTTTCAAGGTCAATAGGCTCACAGTTAGCGCCCCTTCCGCATAAAAGTCGTTGCATACCATTATTGTACTCAAATCCTACAGCCTTGCCTATGGAAGCGACTTCATTTTCTTCAAAAATTCATGGCCCCCCGAGACCCCTTAAAGTTTGGTATAATGTTCAGGACCGTACTCATTCGGTAACGTGGCTTTTAGCCACCTTAAGCAGATCAATTCAATGGCGATTTAGCCGTCACTCAAGACACTCTATAGGAGAAAATATGGCAAATTACGACTCACGAAATCATTCTAACCAGTACCATCAAAACAACCGGCGACCACGCCAGGAAGAACCTAGCGTCCAAGTCGAGGTGGGCCAACGCTTCCCATTAACCATCAAGCGCATGGGGATCAACGGGGAAGGCATTGGCTATTACAAGCGAATGGCCGTCTTCATTCCCGGTGCTCTAACCGGCGAAGAAGTCGTTGCCGAAGTAACCAGTGTCGCCCAACGCTTCTTGCGTGCTAAAATTCACCGGATTCGTTTGGCTAGCCCTCACCGGGTTGACCCCCGCGACAGCTACGCCGATGAGGTCGGTGGCTTCGAATTAGAACACTTGGCCTACCCCGAACAACTGAAATTCAAGCGTGACATCGTCAGCCAGTCGCTGGAACGGTACCAACCAGTAGGCTTTAAACACTTCGACCTCCGCCCAACTTTAGGCATGGCCGATCCTTACGGTTACCGTAACAAGGCGCAATTCCAAGTTCGCCGCAACGCCGACGGCCAGATCGAAGCCGGTCTATACGCCGAACGGAGCCACGACCTGGTCGATCTTCCAACCTGTTCTGTCCAAATGCCCGTCGTGATGACGGTCATGCGGGCCGTCGTTGCCATGCTCCAAGATTTGGACATGCCCATCTACGACGAAGAACAGGGATCCGGTATCGTGAAGACCCTAGTTGTCCGGGCCGCCGCCAATACCAACGACGTGCAACTGGTCTTCATCACCAACTCACAAAAGTTACCCCGTAAACGCGAACTGCTGGAACGGATCGCTAAGGAACTCCCTCAGGTCACTTCCGTCATGCAAAACGTTAACCCCGGCAAGACGTCATTAGTTTGGGGCGAGGAAACCAAGCATTTAGCTGGCGCTGAGGCCATCACCGAAAAGCTGGACGGCTTGTCCTTCAAGCTTTCTGCGC
Source organism: Levilactobacillus paucivorans (assembly GCF_001437125.1). Lineage (GTDB taxonomy): Bacteria > Bacillota > Bacilli > Lactobacillales > Lactobacillaceae > Levilactobacillus > Levilactobacillus paucivorans. The sequence continues at coordinate 63,533 of NZ_JQCA01000048.1, forward strand.
GGGCCTTCCTCCAACTCAACCCGGCTCAAATGGAAGTGCTGTACGCCGAAGCCAAGAAGGCCTTGGACTTACAACCCGGTGAAACGGTCGTCGATGCCTACTCTGGCATTGGGACGATCGGACTCTCACTGGCCGACGTCGCCGAAGAAGTTCGGGGGATGGATGTCATCCCCGAAGCCGTCGACGATGCCAATGCCAACGCCGAAGCCAACGGCATCACCAACGCCCACTATGAAGTTGGGACGGCCGAAGACCTCCTTCCTAAGTGGATCATGACCGGTTTCCATCCGGATGCTATCGTGGTTGATCCACCCCGCACTGGTCTTGACGACACGCTGATCGATACCATTTTAGCGGTTCGTCCACCAAAATTGGTTTACGTTTCCTGCAACCCATCTACTCTCGCCAAGGACTTAGTAGCGTTAGTTCACGACTACCACGTCGACTACATTCAGTCGGTTGACATGATGCCGCAGACTGCCCGTTGTGAAGCCGTCGTGAAACTCACCCGGCGTCAATAGATTAATAGGCAGGCCCCGGTTTTCGTGTTAGACTTTTAACTAACGATAAATTGGTTTTTAATTCTGTAGAAAGTTGGCAAATGACATGCAAGATCCTTTCAAGGGCTTTAACGATGATGATCAAAATAACCAAAATGATAACGGCCCTCAAGGACTGCCGTTACCGCCGAACTACGCAACCGTCGTTAACCCCGAGACGGGGAACATGCGAATTGCCAAGGTTGGCTTTTCTTGGACCATGTTCTTCTTCCCCCCGTTCCCGACGATCTTCCGGGCCGACTGGTACAATCTGCTATGTATCATGGGCATCGAACTCGGAAGTGCCATGCTTCTGACTATGGTGCTGACCCCCGCGCAACTCACTGAGTTCGTAGCGATTGGCTGGCCCATCGTCCGCTGTGTTCTCTGGGGGTCCCTGTACAACCTCATGTACTTCAAGCACCTGTTCAGCCGCGGGTTTGTCCCCGCTGACGTGCGCTCCCGTGACCTACTCGGCCGAGCACACTACTGGTCCCAACCTAAAGGTAAAAATTAGCTTTGAAACCCACCGTGACTCGGTGGGTTTATTTTTGTTATTGGACCTGCCTGCGGTAGGTAGGGATGACGACCTGTGGGGCCCGGGGCAAGCCTGAAGAGCGGTCTTGCCCCTCGCTTTAAGCCCCACTAAAACCGTGGGTCTTAAAGTCGTCCCAGGCTGTAAGGCCGGATAGACCACCCGACCTAACACCCTCGACACAGGTCGACACCCCTACCCTCCTCCGGCTTTGATCGGCTAAGCTAAATCTATCAGCTGCTTTAAATAGTTGCTGTTAACTTCACTGTCCCTAATTCCTGATCATTTTCAACTTATAGCTGTTACTGTCCATCTCAAAACGCATTCAGACGAAAGGCCAGCGATCTTCTTCAGATCGCTGGCCCTTTCTGAACATTCATTTAGGCTTGTTTCGTCGGGTAAATCGTAAATTCATTAACGTTGACTTCGGCTGGTTGGTCGATGGCAAAGTTGACGACACGGGCAATGGCATCGGGGGTAATGCCGACCGCATCGTACAGCTGATCCATACCCTGCTTGGCCTCCTGGTTGGTAATGGTGTGGAGAAGTTCCGTGTTGATGGCGGCTGGGTAAAGCGTAGCCGTCCGGATGTTGGTTCCTTCTTGCGCACTCTCCATGCGAATAACTTCCATCAAGTTACGAACGGCAAACTTCGTGGCCCCGTAGACTCCAGAACCCGGGAAACTCTTAATTCCGGCAATGGAAGACGTCGTCACAATTTGCCCGTGTTTCTGCTTCGTAAAGGTTGGCATCACCGCTGCAACTCCGTTGAGAACCCCGCGGAGGTTGATATCAATCATGTCATTCCACTCTTGAACGTGAAGCGCACTGATGGGTGAGCTTGGCATGATACCGGCATTGTTGAAGATGACGTCCAAACCGCCAAACGTGGACTGCGCCAGGTCGACTAAACCTTGTACCTCGGCAGCATCCCGTACGTCGGTCACCTGGTAAGTGGCTTGGCCGCCAGCGGCCTTAATCTCATCAACTAGAGTTTGTAGGCGTTCTTCACGGCGAGCACCGAGCACCACCTTGGCCCCATTACTTGCGAGCAACTTGGCCGTAGCCTCGCCAATACCGGATGATGCACCCGTGATTACAACTACTTTATCTTTGACTGTCATTAAAAAATCACTCCTATTTGATTGAATAGGCACAGTCTACCCGCTTAGAGTAACTCTAAGTCAAGACAACTTACGCACTTTTTTCAAGTTATCCTTAAGCTTTTGACCCGGCATTCTGATTTAGTTGCCTTTTCCAGCGGGATTTGCTAATTTGAAAGCTAACGACTGACCCACATAAAAGGAGAGCCATATGCCAACAACTCGATCCGACACCCCGATGAAACGATTTTTCAAGGGCGTGATTATTGCGTTAGGTTTTATCCTCCCCGGAGTATCCGGTGGGGTTCTCGCCGCCATCTTGGGAATCTATGAACGCCTACTGGGCTTCATGGCCCACTTTCGACAAAATTTCAAACGTGACTTCTGGTACTTCGTTCCGGTCGGCATCGGTGGTATCGTGGGGATTGCCCTGCTATCGGCCCCGCTGGAATTTCTCTTAGCGCATGCCCAGGTCGTGGTCCTCTGGGGCTTCGCCGGGGCCATCATTGGGACCTTACCGGCGTTGACTCAAACGGCCAGCGCTAAGACACCGCGCGATGCCATCGATCTGATCTGGTTCTTCGCCACCCTGATCATTAGTGGTGGTTTGCTCTACTTCATGAGTGATCTCTTCGGCCCGCTCCCGGCAAATTTTGGGGGCTTCATGGTGGCCGGGGCCCTGATTGCCTTGGGGGTTCTGGTTCCCGGATTGAGTCCTTCTAACCTGTTACTGATTCTCGGGCTCTTCACGCCCATGCTAACGGGTTTCAAAAATTTCGACCTCCTCGGTGTGTACCTACCCATTGGCCTCGGGGGCATTCTCGCGATGGCCCTCTTCTCTAAGGGGATGGACTATCTGATCCACCGCTTTCACTCGCGCGTGTATCACTTCATTCTTGGAATCGTGGTGGCCAGTACCATCCTGATCCTGGTTCCCAACAGCCACGCCGCCGAAAGTATCTCTTATGCGAGCGCGACGACCAGCACCTTGTTGGCTAGTGCCGCAGCTCTTGTGGCTGGCGTTGCCTTGGGGTATTGGATGAGTCAATTGGAAGAAAAATATAAATAGATCAAATAACCGCTAGGGATCGTGTCGATCCCTAGCGGTTATTTTAATCTGCAATCTTATCTAGCTGAAACGTGGGACGCAAGGCAGCTGGCTCCGCTTAAACCTGATAACCAAATAATCCAAGTTCGGGATTATCTGGTTATCAGCCTTAATGCTCGCCAGCTAACCGCCTTGCGTCCCACTCTTATTTTACAAATCAGGTTTAAAAGCTCGAGTTGCCGCCACGGCCTGTTGCCAGCCAGCGTACAACCGGGCGCGGCGATCTTCAGCCATGTTCGGCGTGAATAAACGTCCCGCACTGCGGATTTCCTTAATCTCATCGAGGCTCTGCCAGAAGCCTACGGCCAAACCGGCCGCAATGGCGGCTCCCATGGCGGTTGTCTCTTCGTCGGCTGCCCGTTGAACGGGAGTCGCTAAGATGTCGGCTTGGAACTGCATCAGGTAACGGTTCCGTGAGGCCCCACCATCGGCCATCAATTCCGAGATATCAATCCCGGTATCCTGCTTCATGGTGTGGAGAACGTCTCGTGTCTGATAGGCAATCGACTGAAGCGTTGCCTTCACGAAATCATTTCGATTGGTTCCCCGGGAAAGGCCGAAGACGGCCCCTTTGGCATCGGGATCCCAGTAAGGCGCTCCGAGTCCGTTAAAGGCTGGCACCACGTAAACTTCATCGTTATCCGTGGACGCCATCGCCGCCTGGCGAGATTCCGGCACGTTGCTGATAATCTGCATGCTTTCGTGTAACCAGGCCAACGCAGTTCCGGCCACCAGGATTGACCCTTCAAGGGCGTAGGTAACCTCGCCATTCATCTTGTAGGCAATCGTCGTCAATAGGTTATGTTCGGAGGTTTGCGGTTCCTTCCCAGTATTCATCATGACGAAGGCCCCATCCCCATAGGTGTTCTTCACTTTGCCGGGTTCGATGGCCAGTTGCCCCAAGAGTGCGGCCGATTGGTCACCGATAATGCCGGCGATCGGCACTTCCACCCCGTAGAACTGGAAGTTCTGGGTCACACCATAGACTTCGGAACTGGACTTCACCGTTGGCAACATAGCTGCTGGAATGTTGAGCCAGTTCAAAATATCCGCATCCCACTTCAACTCATGGATGTTAAAGAGCATAGTCCGGCTGGCATTACTATAGTCGGTGACGTGAATCTTTCCGCCGGAGAGTTTCCAGGCTAACCAACTATCAACGGTCCAAAATAGCAGGTCGCCGTTCTCAGCGCGCTCCTGGGCCCCCGGAACGTGGTCGAGAATCCAACGAACCTTGGTGGCACTGAAATAAGCGTCAACCACGAGTCCGGTTTTATCCTTAATGGCTTCGGCCTTCCCTGCGGCAACTAAGTCCTTAGCCATCGAGGCCGTCTGTTGACTTTGCCACCCAATAGCGTGATAGATTGGCTCGCCAGTAACCTTGTCCCAAACAATCGTAGTTTCCCGTTGGCTACTGATTCCAATGGCGTCAATATTTTCGGGGTGAATGGAGGCGTCGATCAGGGCGCTGGCAATCACCGACAAGACACTGTTCCAAATCTCATTGGCATCGGATTCAACCCAACCGGTATGCGGATAATATTGGGGAACTTCCTTATAGGCCTCAATAACCTTACGGCCGGTATGATCGAAGATAAGTGCTCGGGTGCTACTGGTCCCTTGGTCAATCGCCAAGAGGTAATTTTCTGGCTGTTTTAATGCCATATGTAATGTCTCCCTCCAACTAAAACACCGCTAAAATCGAAAGCGGTTTCAATTTCAATGCACTAATCATAGCATGTTCCCCGCCAAATCCCGCAGATTTTGCCCACCCACGATTAGATTTGGCAGATTCTTAAGCTTTAAACACTAAGATGTTGACCTGCTAAGAAGGATCGGTCGAAATCTGCTGAGGACTTAATTCGTTTACCAAATTCATCGATCAGCGCATGAAATTCTTGAAAATCCGTCAGGGTAAAGGCCAACTGCGGGAGTACCTTGCGTTGAAACGCCGGATAGGTCTTGGGCATAGTCGCACCCAACCACGTAAAGAGTCGACGGGCATAGGTGTCCACCATAAAGGTCCCGTGATCCAGCGTGTACATCAAAATGTAATCGGCCGTTTCGTTGCCAATTCCGGTGATCGCCAAGAGATCCTGACGTAGGCTAACCCCGTCACGCTGACACAGGGCCGTCAGGTCATCGTTAGCGGTTCCTAGCCAAGTGGCCAGCGCCAAAATTGCCTCGCTCTTGCGATGATAGAACCCGCTGCTCTGAATCAATGGCACCAGGGTTTCTGGCGTATAAGTCCGTAACTTAGCCGGTTCGAATTGGGTGGCCGCCTTGAGCTTAATCAACGACGGTTCCACGTTGCGCCAGTTCGTATTCTGAACCAGAATCGCCCCTAACATGATTTCCACCGGCGTCTCCGCCCACGGCGTTCCCGGTCGCAGCCAAGGTTGGGGCCCCATTTCTTTGGCCATCAAATGATAGAGTTCCATTAAAGTCATGTGCGGATCTCCTTCCCAAATAAAAAGGTCAGCCACCTGAGTGACCGGCCGTTAACTTCTTATTCTGTGACGCTTAGCTCCGCTTGATGACTAAACGGATATCACCGTCGCCATCAGGGTTCATGTCTTCATGGTAATCGAAATTAGCACTCTGGAAGTACTTCTTAATTTCTTCGTTGAGTGTCTCGATTGGCCGCACGTCTTTGTCTTGTTTCTTTAATAAAAGCGTGTATTCCTTAGAATCTTCATCGACGTTTTCAAAGCTGTATTCAACCGCTTCGGAATTCAAAATTTCTTGAATCAATTGCCGTTCTGTCATCTTGTTTACCTCGCTTTATTTTATTCCACCTCTCTACTATAAGATTAATCCGAGATTTTGTGAACTATTTCGTCAAGGTTAGACAACCCAATGATGACAAATACGTGGTGAAATGGGTATACTGGGCGGTAACTAACTGTCCGAAAGGAAGCGACGCCATGCGCCCACGAATTGCTTTACCCGCCGACACCCTCGACGAGGCTACCAATATTATTAACGAACGAAACGCCGCCTTTGCCCCCCGACCAGCCGTCGAGGCCATCGTCAAGGCCGGTGGCTTACCGATCATTTTGCCTAGCGTCGATCCTAGCGACGTCGCAGATTACCTGCCATTATTTGATGGCGTGGCCTTTCTCGGTGGATTTGACGTTGACCCCACCTTCTACAATGAAGAACCTCACTTGCGGCTAGGCAAGACCTACCGGAAACGTGACCTCTTTGAGATCGAGCTGTTACGCCAATCTGTCGCACAAAACAAGGCGATTCTCGGTATCTGTCGCGGTCTCCAACTGATTAACGTCGGCCTCGGTGGGACGCTCTACCAGGACCTCAGTGAAGATCCAACTGCCAAGTTAAAACACAGTCAAGCCGCCATGGGTAACCAACCCAGCCACCACATCACGGTCGACCCCACTAGCATCCTGAGTGACCTAATGGGTGTGCGACCCTACGTTAACTCCCGGCACCATCAGGCGGTTAAAGACGTGGCCCCGACGCTGACCGCTATCGCCAAGGCCGACGACCAAGTCATCGAGGCGCTGGAATCCACCAACAGCGACCAGATTGTGGCCGTACAGTGGCATCCGGAAAACATGTACAAACATCACGAGGAATCCCGCCAGATCTTCGTCAACTTCATCCAGCGCGCCGCCAAGCGCACCCCTAAATTGTAAAATTACAGTAAAGGGCTTTCACTTCCCGCCAACTTCCTCTACACTGGTAAGTAGACTGAATGAGGAGAAGGTGAGCTTGTGGCAAAGATGAAGGATTACGGCCAACGAATGCGTTTCTTAGGGTTTTCGATCCTATTGAACTCTGCCGCAAACGCACTCACCATCTCCACTAACCTGGGGAGTGCCGTCTGGACCGGGTCATCGGTCAACCTGTCGAACTGGATTCACGTGCCACTGGGGACTACCCTTTTTCTGTATGGGATTGCCGTGACCCTATTGAATCAGGCTCTGTTAGGTAAATTCGACCGACGCCGCTTCGTGTCCAACCTGCTGTATATCTTGCCCTTTAGCTACCTGGTTGAATGGTTCGGCTACTTCTGGAACTGGCTGGGCGTCAATCAGCTCAACCTGACCGGCCGTATCATTGTCGATATCATTGGCCTCTTCGGGGTTGCCTTCGCCGTGTCGATCTATCAACGGTGCAATATCATCATGCACCCCAACGACGACTTGGCCTACATTTTGCGATTTAAATATCTGCGGGGATCGGCGGTCCTGGCCCAATGGGTAAGCTACCTGCCACCGCTAACGATCATCGTGTTGTCCTACCTATTTACCGGTGACCTACACGCGATCGGCTTCGGGACGGTCTGGGCACTCATTACCCAAGGCATTGTCATGGCCTGGGCGGACTTCCACGTCTTCCCTCGACTGAAGCACCACATTGATGTTTAACTAAATTCGATTGAAAAGAGTGTGACAAAAGGCGGTTAGTCAATGAGCATTAACGTCGCTAGGCGAACAATCCCGGTCTTGGATTGTTTGCCTAGCGGGGTTAAGCGGAGTTGACTGCCTTTTGTCACACGTTTCGACTATAGATGTTCGAGGCGCAAAAAGGATCTGAGACTGTTGTCCCAGGTCCTTTGTTTGTGTTAATTTAATTTTCCCGTCAATACGAACTGTTTAATCTCTTTCAACGTCCGCTTGGTTTCCGGCAAGTGCGGCCAGAGAATATAATCATGCAACATAGACGTCATGACGTGCGCGGTAAAAGACGTGCCCTCCGCGGCCGAGAGTTTCTGTAGCAAGCGCTCATCATCGGCCTGAAGTAATTCATTTGTTCCAAAGTACAACTCGATCTTGCCTAAGTGATCAAAGTTGCCATAGATGGGACTGACCAAGGGATCCGTGACCGGATACTTGCCCGCATACTCATACCCAATGCGTTTCAAGGTCTCCAACGTCAAGAATGGGTCATGCTTGGCTGCGGCCGTTAAATCAGGATTCATCATGCTCAAGTCGGTCCACGGCGAAATCAAAATGGTCCCGGCCGGCATCGGTTCGTCACGCAACGCTAACTGTTGCAGCAACGTTAACGCCAGGCCACCCCCGGCGGAATCCCCCATTAAAAAGAATTCATCGTCTGGGTACTGGGCAAGCAGATAGCTATAAACGTTCATGACAAACACCACGGTTTCCTCAACGGTGGCTTCCGGCACCAAAGGATAATCCACATAGGTTATCCGTATGTTAGCCTGTTCAATCAGAGACACCATCATTTGCCGATGACTCGTGGTGCCCTCCATCGTGTACGCCCCACCATGAAATAGCATGATGTGCTGTGGTTGTGGGGCACCGGAACCCGCAGTCAAGAGACGGCCACCGAAGATTGGTCGCTCCTTGGTTACAATATTAGCCGGAAATTTTTGGGGAACAACGGCTTGGTTGCGCCGACTAGGCTGTAAAAATGCCTGCTGCATCTGTTGCTTGAGTTGACTATGTTTGGTCTTGAAGAGTAGCCATTTCCCACGCAAACTCACGACTATCACCCTTATCTTTAAACCTTCATCAATTCTCAAAACTCTCTCGTATACACCGCACCGCCTGCGGCCAGCAGACGCCACTTCATTCTTAAAATTATCAAACCACCTACGGTGGTCAGAGTGTCGTCCTATGGGGCCCGCCCGAAGCCAAAGAACGGTCTTCGGACTCACCTTCAAGCCCCACTAAACCCGTGGGTCTTGAAGATGGCCCATGCTGTAAGGCCGGATAAACCACCGACCTAACACCATCGACACAGGACGACACCCTGACCCCCTCCGGCTAAATCTGAATTAGTCTAATCCCTATTCGGACAATCTATGCTTAGCCGGAGGCAACCAGACAGAACCCCGTGTCGGTGGCCTTAGCCGAGGTTTTCTCTCGACTTAGACCACGGCCAACTTTGAAACTCGCGTTTTTTGCGAGGTTCAAGGTTGCCCTGAAGACCGCTTCTCAGGCTTCAGGTCTGCCCCACAGGGTGGCGTCTGGTTGCCTCCGGCGGTACAAGGCGGTACAAGGAAATTTATCCAAACTTATAGTGTTAGTATACAGCGTTTGGCGTCAAAACGCCTCCCCAGAATCAATTACTAGGTAATTTCTTGAAAAACCGGTAGAATAGGACGGGTAACAAACAATATTTGAAAGGGTGGGAACACATGACAAATAACCGAATGCTGGATGTGACCGGAGGGATTAACTTCCGCGAATTAGGAGGGTACCCCACGATTGATGGGCACACCGTTAAATGGCATAAATTAGTTCGAACCGCCGGCTTAGCGGATCTCACCCCCGCTGACCAACAACACCTCAGTAACTATGGGGTTGTCACCGACGTTGATTTCCGTTCTAAGGATGAGCAACGCCAGGCCCCTGATAAGGTTCCGGCCGGTGTCACCTATCGTTTTCTGCCGGTCTTTCCAGCCGATGACGAGACCGATGCCTCCGCTACTCAGGAAGAATTGGCTGCCCGTTTCTCCAAAAATGATCAGGCTGGGCACACACACATGTTAGATGTTTATCGCCAAATGATTACCCTGCAAACTGCCCAAGATGCCTACCACGACTTCTTCGCCACGCTGCTGGCTAACGATCAAGCCGACCAGGCCGTCCTCTTCCACTGTACAGCGGGTAAGGACCGAACCGGGATTGGGGCCTTCTTTGCGATGAGTGCCTTAGGCGTCGATCCTCAGGTCATTCGTCAAGACTACCTGTTAACCAATCAGGCTGTCGCCCCTCGTGTGGACCGTCAGGCTGCCGAGGCCAAGGCCCAAGGCTTAAACGACACCTTTGTTACGAATATGCGCGCCCTGTACACGGTACACGCCGACTACTTTGACGCCGCCATGAAGATCATTAACACCCAATATGGTGGGACCCAAGACTATTTGCACGATGTCCTCAATGTCTCCAATGGCGATATCAAGGATTTGAAGAAACTCTATTTAGACTAAACGAGCGCCAGGCTAGCCGCAATTTACGGGTAGTCTGGTTTTTTAACCCCTCGCCAGAAAGGACCTGATTAGATGAAAAAGAAAACATTGACTTGGGCACTGCCCCTTGCCGGATTGGCCGCAACCTCTTTAATTGCCAGTGAACGCCTGTTTAACTTTGCTTTCAAGCGGGTCAACTACGTTCCGGAAACCTCCGCCGATAAACAAAAATACGCGGATGCCTACTATGCCTACGTCGACTGGTTTAAGCAGGTTAACAAGGAAAAGTGGTATCTCCACGAACACGACCCGAAAAACAGAATGGTGGCCGAATATATCCCAGCGGAAACGCCGAGTGACAAGACCGTCATCATCTCCCACGGATACAAGGGAAATGGGGAAACTATGGCCAACTTTGCGCAAATGTATCACCAGTTAGGCTTTAACGTTCTCCTCCCCGACGACCGCGGTCATGGGGAGAGCGCCGGTAAGTACATCAGCTTCGGCTGGCTTGACCGCCTGGATTATCTCCAATGGATTCAACAAGTTATTGACCGGGCCGACGCCAACGTCAAAATTCTCCTGTTTGGTGTCAGCATGGGTGGGGCCACGATGGAGATGCTCTCTGGTGAAACGCTACCCGCTCAGGTCAAGGCAATCATCGCCGACTGTGGTTATTCCAGCATCGAGGCGGAACTGACCTACCTGCTCAAACGCCAATTTCATTTGCCAAAATACCCGATCGAGCCGCTGGTCAGCACCATTTCCAAGCGCCGCCTCGGCTACTACCTGGGTGACGTCACGGCCACCGACCAATTAAAGAAGAATAAACGTCCGATTCTCTTTATCCACGGAGAACAGGACGTCTATGTGCCGGTGGGCATGGCCTATGAGAATTACGCCGCCACCCACGCCCCCAAACAACTCTGGATCGTCCGTAACGCCTCGCATGCCGAGAGCTTCTGGATCAACCCAGATCGTTACCGGACCCACGTGACGGAGTTCTTAAAGACCTACTTTGACAATCCCGTCGAAGAAAATTCACAGGTTTAGACTTCCTTTAACAAATGATCAAAAAGTCATCACAGTCTGCCCCCTTTTCTCGTCACAAAGTCCGGGTATAGTTATCATCATAGTAATTAGCCAATAACTGTTACTAGTCAAATTCTATATCCAATCCCTTTTAGATTCTCTCCCCCAAAGAGAATCTGATCATTGGTTAGGTTCCCTCAAGCCTAACCACTCCTCTAACTGAGTGTTACTCCCCCTAAGTGACCTCACTCCTCAATAAAAACCGCCACATCCTCCTCCCCGGAAGGTGTGGCGGTTTTTGCATGGATTAGGTGGTATACTTAACTTATCAGCTGAGTAAATCGTTATTACGCGAAACTAATTAATGGCCATCCGTGTTGGATGAGCCGAGATAAGAGGCGTTCCCCATGAATAAGTTAAAAGCCACCATTCTCACCCTAACCGCCATCTTGGGATTTGGCATCATCGCACCAGCCATCCCCGCTGTTAGTCAACCAATCACGGCGCGGGCATCCACCAAGGTCGTGACCGTCAAAATCAAATACTGGGCCAATGCTGATGTTGAAGTCGGCATGGAGTCTTGGCTGTATGCCACCTTCAGTAACAAGATTGCCAAGGCGATTATTGTGAAGGCGGACGTTGCCTACAACAACACCTATGCCAAGACCAGATCGCCACGAGCAGCCCTGATCGCTATGATGGCCACCATCAAGCGCTACACTAGTGTGAAATTTAAGATTATTCGCAACGACTACGTCAACGGCTCAAACGCTCTCGACCGGTCGAAGGCCAAAGCGGCCTTGAAGAATGCCGCCACAGCGGCACAGGTTTCGGCCGCGGTGTCCCCCGAGGTCAATCAAGCGGTCAAAGCCTTCAAAGTAAAACAGGCCGCCTATGCTTACAAAGTTTCTAAGCTAACCTCGACGAAAACCAAATCTAATCAGGCCGTGAAGGTCACAGGGACCGTTGCCATTCACAATCACGCCAATGCCAAGAAACATCACGCCAAATGGGCACGGATCACCACTTATAAAGGCTACAAGTTCGTTCGCTTAAATCAACATGGGACCTTTAAGGCCACAATCAAGGCTCCTAAGGCCAAGAAAGCCTGGGCACGGGCTGGCTACTATACGAAGAAAACGAAACATGGCAAGGTCGTCAAAAAGAACGGTAAGATCGTTTACATCTTCCATTTACTCTCAGGTCAGAAGAAGGTCACGGTTCAAGCATATGAAGGGTAAACAAAAACGAACTCCTAAGGGGGTTCGTTTTTGTTTACCCTGTATGATCTCGAACTTAGTCTAAGCCCAGTCGTTTAAAAATCAAATCAATTCGGCGCAAGTGATAATGGTAGTCAAAGGCATCGGCGATCTGGTCCGGTGTCAGTCGAGCGGTAATGGCCGCGTTGGCCTCGACCAATGGCCGGAACTGAATCTGTTGGTCCCAAGCCTGCGCCGTCAACGGTTGAACCAGGTCATAGGCATCCTCACGACTCAATCCAGATTCAATCAACTTCAATAGTAATCGTTGACTGTAAATCAGCCCATAGGTCCGGTTCATGTTGGCCAGCATGGTCTCTGGGAAAACGTCCAGGTTGGTCAGGATACGGTTGATCCGGTGCAACATGTAATCCAGCAATGTGGTACTCTCCGGTAAAATCATGCGTTCAGCGGAGGAATGCGAGATGTCCCGTTCATGCCAGAGGCTGACGTCTTCATAGGCCGTCACCATGGTTCCTCGCAGGACCCGGGCCAGACCGGTCACATTTTCCGATCCGATCGGGTTCCGTTTATGCGGCATTGCTGAAGATCCCTTTTGGCCGGGATTGAAATGTTCTTCCACCTCATGAATCTCCGAACGTTGGAGGCCCCGAATCTCCGTCGCAATATTCTCCACACTCGTGCCAATCAAGGCCAAGGTCGCCACGTAATCGGCATGGAGGTCCCGTGGGAGCACTTGGCTGGCAATCGGCTGCGGCGTCAGTCCTAATTGGTCGCAGACATAGGCTTCGACCTCGGGTGGGACGTTGGCAAACGTTCCAACAGCCCCACTAATCTTGCCAGTCTCAACGCCAGCAGCCACTCGGTCAAACCGATCCAGGTTACGCTGCATCTCCGCATAGAAACGGGCAATCTTCAGGTCAAACGTCGTCGGTTCGGCTTGAACCCCGTGGGTCCGGCCAATCATGACCGTATCCTTATATTGTCGCGCCATATTGCCGAGCGTTTCGATCAGCGTCGTCAAACTTTGCCGAATTTGCGTATTAGCCTGCTTTAACCGCACGCCCTGTGCCGTATCCACGACATCGGTACTCGTGACCCCAAAGTGAATCCACTTACGTTCAGTCCCAAGGGACTCGGAGACGTTGCGGGTGAAGGCGACCATATCATGGTGGGTAACGGCTTCAATTTCAGCGATCCGATCGACATCAAACGTCGCGTGTTCGCGGATCTTCTGGGCATCGGCAGCTGGCACCTCACCGACCTGAGCCCAGGCTTCATCAATGGCAACCTCAACAGCCAGCCAGGACTGATACTGATTCTCTAATGACCAAATTTGGCCCATTTCCGGACGGGTATAACGTTCTAACATGCGTTTCCTCCTATATCAGAAAAGAATTAAAAGACGAACATTAAATTTATAGTTAGCGTATTGCTCCGTTAGCTATCATATCATAGTTCGTCCCAATTTAGCCACCGTTTGCCCGTTATTTAAGGGGATAATTCGTTTCCTTACTGAATATTCAGAACTTTTATGGCCATTTAAATAAAAATAGTTCGCATTTCACTTGCTTTTTAAATCCGAACTTGGTACACTGAATCTTGCTGGGCGTTCGGCTCAGTAAAATAAAGCGATGAGGTGTTGTTATGTCATCAACAGTAGTAGTTGGTAGTCAATGGGGCGATGAAGGTAAAGGAAAGATCACGGATTTTCTGAGTGAGAAGGCTGATGTCATTGCCCGCTACCAGGGTGGTGATAACGCCGGTCATACCATCGTCTTTAATGGTCAGACCTTCAAGTTACGCTTGATTCCTTCAGGGATCTTCTACGCGGATAAATTGAGTGTCATCGGTAACGGCGTGGTCGTTAATCCAAAGTCACTGATTGAAGAACTGACTTACCTCCACGAAAATGGCGTCTCGACCGATAATCTTCGGATTTCTGATCGGGCTCACGTGATTCTGCCTTACCACATCCTGTTAGACCAGGCCCAAGAAAAGGCCAAGGAAAACAAGATCGGAACCACCAACAAGGGTATCGGCCCGGCTTATATGGATAAGGCCGAACGAATTGGGATTCGAATTGCGGATCTGCTGGATCACGACATTTTCGCTGATAAATTACGTCAAAACTTAATTGAAAAAAATAACGTCTTAACGAAACTCTATGACGTCGCACCACTCGATTTCGACGACGTCTTTGACGAGTACTACGCCCTGGGCCAACAAATCAAGGGTCACGTTACCGACACGTCGGTGGTCATCAACGATGCCATCGACGCCGGTAAGAATGTCCTGTTTGAAGGGGCTCAAGGGGTTATGCTGGATATCGACCATGGGACTTACCCCTTCGTCACGTCCTCAAACCCCGTTGCCGGTGGGGTAACCATCGGCGCCGGGGTCGGCCCAACCAAGATTGACCACGTCGTCGGCGTTTGCAAGGCCTACACGTCTCGGGTCGGTGACGGTCCATTTCCTACCGAATTATTCGATGAGATCGGTGACACGATTCGCGAAACTGGTCATGAATATGGAACAGTTACGAAGCGTCCACGCCGAATCGGTTGGTTCGACAGTGTCGTTCTCCGTCACGCCAAACGCGTCTCTGGATTGACAACCCTGTCTCTCAACTGTCTCGACGTCTTGACTGGTCTTAAGACTGTCAAAATCTGCAAGGCCTACAGCTTAAATGGGGAAACCATTTACCACTACCCCGCTAGCCTAAGCGCCTTAGCCGCCTGCGAACCCGTTTATGAAGAACTCCCAGGCTGGACAGAAGACATTACCCACTGCAAGTCGATCGAAGACCTGCCAGTCAACGCACAGAACTACGTAAAGCGCCTGGCCGAACTCGTCGGCGTCGACATTGCGACGCTGTCTGTCGGTCCCGACCGTGAACAAACCAACGTGCTCCAACCCGTTTGGAACGCCTAACCTTATCAAGGAGTGATTGCCATGCACCCAACCGAAGTATTTGACTACGAAGATATTCAACTCGTTCCCAACAAATGTGTCATCGATAGCCGTTCTGAGGCCGACACCAGCATCGAATTTGGCCCCCATCGGTTCAAGATTCCGGTCGTACCCGCCAATATGGAGACGGTCATTAACGAACCGTTAGCCGTTTGGCTCGCGCAAAACGACTACTTCTACGTCATGCACCGTTTCCAGCCAGAAGAACGACGCGGGTTCATTGCCCGGATGCATGAAAAATCACTCTTTGCGTCCATCAGTGTTGGCGTTAAACCCGACGAACACGCCGTCATCGACGAACTGGCGGAAGCCGATCTGGTTCCTGAATACATCACGATCGACATCGCTCACGGCCACAGTGACGCCGTCATCCGAATGATCAAGAAGATCAAGACGACCATGCCCACGACCTTCCTGATTGCTGGTAACGTCGGCACCCCCGAAGCCGTGCGGGAACTGGAAAATGCCGGGGCAGACGCCACTAAAGTCGGCATTGGACCTGGTAAGGCCTGCATCACGAAGCTCAAGACTGGTTTCGGTACCGGCGGTTGGCAATTAGCGGCGCTACGGCTCTGTGCCAAGGCTGCCCGTAAACCAATCATCGCCGACGGTGGGATTCGCTACAACGGTGATATCGCCAAGTCCGTGCGCTTCGGTGCCAGCATGGTGATGATTGGTTCCATGCTCGCCGGCCATGAACAGTCCCCTGGTAGCCTGCTGACTATCGACGGCCGGACCTTCAAACAATACTGGGGTTCCGCTTCTGAGAAGCAAAAGGGCGCCTACCGTAACGTTGAGGGTAAGCAGATGTTGGTCCCATTCCGTGGTGACATTGCCAACACCTTGAATGCCATGCACGAAGACCTGCAGTCTTCCATCTCCTATGCCGGTGGGCGCAACCTGCTCGACATCCGCACGGTGGATTACGTCATCGTGAAGAGTTCCATCATGAATGGTGACAGCTACTAAAACTGAAGTTAATGAAAGTCCCACGAAGATCCTTGCTGATCTTTGTGGGACTTTTTGATCATAGTGTTTGGGGGTTAGTGTCGCACGACCATCACCGAAATCGGCGCATATTTTGCCATGTAGGCCGCCTGACTCCCGAAATGGCGACTGACACCCTTCTTGGCCAGCGACCCAATAATCAGGAGATCTGGTTTCACGTCCGGGATCACATCCTTCACAATGGTCTCGCCGGGTTCCCCCTCTGCCACCATCATGCGAACGTCGGCCACGCCGGCCGATTCTGCCGCCTTCTGGTATTCGCGCACGTGTTCCTCCAGTTCATCGAACTCGCCATGAATATAGTCCTTGTCCAGGGCTTCATAGATATTCATCTTATCGGCCTCAAGCACCGACACAATCACGAGCTCGGCGTCGTCTCGTTTCGCCTGCTGAATCGCATAACGAAACGCTAGCAAGGCATCTTCCGAGTCATCGACTCCCACTAAAATTCGTTTAAATATGGTTGTCATGGCAATTCCCCCTACTCCTAATTCACTAACGGTATCTGACCCCTAGTTAGTCACAGTGTACCGTATCCTCACTTGGTAGCCTCAAATCCTAGCTCTGTTGCGTCAAGCACCTAATTATCCAGGATACACAAAAGGTCCCCACCATCGTGAGGACCTTTCATTAATACAATTCATTTAATTTTAACGGACAACCATCACAGAAATCTTGGCATACTTCGCCATGTAGGCCGCCTGGCTCCCAAAATGCCGGCTGACACCCTTCTTGGCGATTGACCCAATGACTAACAAATCTGGCTCGACGTGAGGAATGACGTTCTTCACGATAGTTTCTCCAGGTTAACCTTCCGCAATGACCACCTTAACGGCAGTCAACCCGGCATCTTCGGCCTGCTTCTGGTAGGTTTTGATGTGGGCCTTCAGGGCGTCACGTTCGCCATGAACGTAGTCACTATCCAGTGCCTGGTAAATGTTCATGTCGTCATTCTCCAATACGGACACAATCACCAATTCCGCTTGGTCACGCTTGGCTTGATGAATCGCATAGTCGAAGGCCAGGAGTGCGTCTTCGGAATCATCAACTCCAACTAGAATTCGCTTAAAAGTCGTTGCCATTATTTGGCCTCCTTGTCGGTTGTGCCTTTAGCATCCGCGGCCAATTGTGCTTCTAGCTTTTGACTTCCAAGATGAAGTTCCCAAATTGTCCAGATTAACAGCGCTAAGATCGCGGCATCCAAACCGTAGGCAATACTATTGGCAATGACCGTCTGACTAGCTGTGATGCCATCCCCATAAAATGCTTGAACGGAGGCCGGCATGTTAATCAGGTTAAGACCCGTTAGTGACAGGACAGAAATCCATCCCAAAATCTTAATCCACAGCGAGTTCTTGAAACGTTTCCCCATTTCGATCTTACTATCCGTCATCATCAGTAACGGTAACATCGAGAACGGTAAGGCAAAAGCCAGGAAGACTTGCGAATTATTCATCAGATCATTCAGCGCCTCATGTTCATCAATGGCACTCTTGCCACTGGTCAACAGCACACAGACAACGACAGGAATCACAGAAAGTAACCGGGTAACCAGTCGCCGTAACCATAGTGGCATCCGCATGTGAACGAAACCTTCCATGATAACTTGTCCGGTCAGCGTTCCCGTAATCGTTGAGTTTTGACCCGAAGCCAGTAAGGCCACGGCAAACAGTGTTGAAAGAACCCCGGTCCGCGCAACACTAGCTAAGACCCCATTACTCATGGTGCTGGTATCAGACAGAGCTTGGAACAACCCGAAGAATGACGGATCCTTGACAGAACCACTCTTGAATACGGCAACCCCCATGACTAAGAGGAGGGCATTAACGAAGAACGCCAGCGTCAGTTGGATGTTGGAATCCCAACTGGTAAAGCGAACCGTTCTTGCCACGTCTTCTTCGTCGTTGTGATCAATCTCCCGCGTTTGTGAAATAGCAGAATGCAGGTACAGGTTATGTGGCATAACCGTGGCCCCAATGATCCCTAAGGATCCACTGAGTGGCGTTTGTCCCCCAATTTGTGGTATAGATGAAATAGTCTTCATACTTGGAATCAAACCACCAAAGACGCCACCCCAATTAGGTGATGACAAGGCCACTTCGTAGGCAAAGACGACCAGGATCACCAGGATTAAACAAACCACAATGGCTTCGATCTTCCGAAAACCAATCTTGGTTAATAACAATAAGAGCAAAACATCTAAAACCGTAATAAATACCGCAATGATTAACGGAATGTGGAACAGTAGATACAACGCAATTGCCGCCCCAATAACTTCGGCAATATCCGTTGCCATGATGGCAAATTCCGTCATGATCCATAAGACGATCCCGAGGGATTTGCTGGTTCTGGCCCGAATAGCTTGAGCCAAGTCCATCTGACTCACGATACCAAGTTTAGCTGCCATGTATTGCAACAACATCGCAATCAAACTTGAGATCAAGATAATCGACATCAATAGGTATTGGAAGTTTTGACCACCGGTAATTGACGTTGACCAATTACCTGGATCCATGTACCCCACTGCGACTAATGCGCCAGGCCCGGAATACATAAATAATGTTTTCCAGAATCCTTTACCCTTCGGTACTTTAACCGTACCGTTGATTTCTTCGAGTGACCGCCCGTTGGCGTACTCAATGAGCTTATGCTTCTTTGGTTCATCGCTCATAACTAAAACCCCCTTCTATCTCCTACACGGATCATTGTACCTTAATGTTCAGGTAAATCAAATAGAATTTTAGGGCCGCATAACATTTATTTGTCCAAATATTAATAAAATAATATTTGGATATAGCGCTTTCATCGCGATGTCCTTCCGTTTCTGCCTTTCTGTTTTGGTGTTGAAATTTAGCCTAAACGTTCGCAAAATTTAATAACAAACGCCGTTATATCGGCCATTTGGTTTTGGGCAACTAACTTTTCCGAAATGAATATCACCTATTTAAAAAAAGAGTTGCTTTTTCAACCAGCAATCGTTAAAGTTTTAAGTGAGAATTATTTTTTTAGGGACACTTAAACTTTCAACAACTTGGGGGAGTTGATGAACATGTTACGCCAACAAAATAAATACCTGCGAATCATTGCAGAGTGCAACTTTGCGCGACCACGTGTCAGCAATAAACAAATCATTCGTTTCGCTCAGGTGTCGCCCGCATCCGTCACGGAAATGACCCGCCACTTGCAACTAGCCGGCTGGGTTCACCGTCGCCGATATACCGGCGTGACGCTGACAACCAAGGGTCAAGCTCTGGCTGGCAAGCTTCTCGAACGTTACCGGCTCTGTGAGGTCTTCTTAGCCCAACAGCTGAAACTACCCTTACCTCAGATTCCAGGCCAGGCTTGGGCGATGGCGGCAACGCTAACGCCGGAAACTACCACGGCCCTAACCACTTTTTTGGATCACCCACAAACCAGTCCCTTCGGTGGCAGTCTCAATCCCACCGATATTTTAAATGACTCAGAAATGACGCGACTCAGCGAGGTTGCGCCGGATACAACCGTTATCTTTCATCACTACTTAGAGACGCCCGATATGGTCACCTATTTAGAACATTTGGAACTGCCGTTGGGCCAGCCCATCCACCTCATTAAACAAGATCCAGCGCTCAATTTACTCTACATTGACTGGAACGATCACGATACCGTGGCCCTTGACCTAGCTGCTGCGGACTACATCTATACCCAAGCATCAACCGAATAAAAAGAGCTCGAGACAGCGTCTCGAGCTCTTTTTGACAATTAAATTTTAACGACCACTCGCCGCCATCGTTGCGGATGTGGCACTCTGGTCGTCTGAGGCAGGTAACCGCTTCAGGCCGACACCGGTGAACCCACTCAGAATGGAGAAGATTGGTGAAAGGAGACTGAAGAAACAGAATGGTAGGTAGGCTAACGTGGAAACACCCAACGTGTTGGCAGCAAAGACCGCTGCAACACCCCAAGGAACCAAGTAGTTAATCACAGTCCCACCATCTTCTAGGACCCGACTCAAGGCCAGGTTGTCCAAGCCATGGTCGTTGAAGGTCTGCTTGAAGGCCTTCCCAGGTAAGATAACGGAGAGGTATTGTTCCCCAACGAAGATGTTAACCCCAATTCCAGCGAGAATAGCAGCCGTCACGACAGCTCCAGTTCCCTTCAAACGGTTGGCCAAAGGCACCATGGCGGTCTGGATGATGTTAAACTTCATCAGCAGGCCCCCTAAGGTCAGGGTCAGGATAATCAGGGATACAGTCGACATCATGGCGCTAATCCCACCACGGGTCAGTAAGGCATCAACGCTGGCGTTCCCGGTCTTGGCAACGAAACCAGATTCGATCATCGTGGCGATACTCTTTAACGAAGTACTTGGCTTTTCAATAAAGATCATGACCACCCCTAGGACGACGTTTAGGAACAACGTCGCAATGGCTGGAATCTTTCGCCAAGCGCAGACGAACATCACAATAATTGGTAAGGCGGCCCACCAGGTAATCGTAAAGTGCGTATTTAACGTGGTAATCGTTGCGTTAATCTTACCTAAGGCGTTGGTATCTGAGGCACCAGTTCCCATGAAGAAGTACAAGATGAGGGAAACAACGAAGGCTGGAATCGTCGACCACATCAGGTTCTTGATGTGCGCGAAGAGTTCGGATTCAGCAATGGCAGAAGCCAGGTTGGTTGAGTCAGACAATGGTGACGTCTTATCCCCGAAGATCGCCCCGGAGATGATGGCCCCGGCAACTAAGGCTGGGTTGAAGCCCATCGTGGTCCCCATCCCGAAGAGGGCAATCCCAATCGTAGAGATGATGGTAAACGCACTCCCGATAGACGTTCCGATGATGGCACAAACCAGGAAGACAGAGGGCACAAACCACTGTGCGGAAATTAAGTGGAACCCGAAGACCATCATCGAAGGAATAATTCCGGCGGCAATCCAGACACTGATTAAGGCCCCGATTAACAGGAAGATAAAGATGGGAACAATTCCCGTTTTGATTCCGTCAATAATGCCATTATGTATGTCGTCCCACTCTGCGCCTCGTAACTTAGCCCAGAGAATAACCAAAGCAATCACCAGAAGAACTGGCGTCATTGGGGAGAGTCCAAATTTTATAACGCCGGTCCCCATCACCAATAACATTACCAATAAAATCATTAGGGCTTCGCCAAAACTAACAGCCCGCCATGCCTTCTTGTTTTCTTTCATCAAAATCGCTCCTCTTATAGTTATGCCAAATTTTTAAAGTATAAAAAAATCGCCCCCGCTGCAATCATGATTGCAACAGGGACGATTAGACTTCAACCGTGGTACCACCCAGCTTGAGCGACTGGTTCTAGACCCAGTCCACTCCACTCACTAGAAGGTAACGGTTCTAGTTATTCTCCGCCTGCCGTAGCAGGACATTCCACTGTATTTCGTCGTAATCACCCTGATCGGTTCGCAGCAACCACCGACTTTCTGACCCACAGATGACACGCTACTTGGTAATGGAAATTAGCGTTCGTTATTTGATTGACTTTGATGATAGCACGATGAGAAACTACCGTCAACTCTAATTTTAAATTTATTTAAACGGTGCTGGATATTCCAGCATCCCGCCAACGTGGGCCAAAGCCCCGGGGGTCAACGGTTTAATCAGACTGTTCCCCATCCGAACGGGTAACGTGTTATGAATGGCAAAATCCTCCGCCATGACGTAGCCGCGACGACCATAATAGGTCGTGTCACCAACCACACTGACGGCGCTGAACCCGGCCTGACGAGCCCGGGTTTCCAGCTCACTCAGCAGTTCACTGCCGATCGCCTGCCCTTGCCATTCGGGATCAACGGCTAAGGGTGCCAAGGCAACAATGGTCGTCGTATGCCAGTTACCCCGAATCGTGACCGGGCTCAATAGCCCATGCGCTACCACACGGTCAACTGAAGGCTTGGCGACAACCTCTAAGCTCGGTTGGTAATCATAGGTATCGCGGATGCGGTGAATCAGATCGACTTCGGTTCCCGTACTCTCGGCAACGGGAGCGAAAGCGGCGGCGACCACTTGGTCTACCTGATCGTAATCCATCGGCTGAATGGTTTCAAAACTCAAATTCAATTCGTCACCCTCACAATCTCTAAGCGGTTTTCATCTACATTTACTATTTTTCTGAGGCTATGGGACCTGCGGCTAGAGGCAACGTTCATGTATATATTCACAATATATGAATAAATTTAATTACACGACCCGCTGATCAATTAATCCGATAACGGACAAGGCCAAATTGCCCCGTAGTCGCCAATTCATGGCCGCAAATACCCAGCCAGATCTAACAATACTGTGTTATTATACACGTCTAAGCCCTCAATGGGGAAAATTTACTAGACCATTTAATAAAATCGCTTGAAATCCACCCGGTAAACCCCGTAAACTTAGACCAAACCAAATGAGAATTGAGGAACATGATATGACACACAAACAAACTTGGGCCACCGTCTCAACCGTGATTTACGTGGCTTTCATCCTGGCCGTTGTCTTTACTGGCTTTCTAAATCCTAGCCAAATTGGCCTCGAATGGACCATCTTTTGGGTCGTCGTTGCCGCCGGTCTTTGTTACTACTTTTACTTTAAAAACGTCAGCTATCGTGAGGTCGTTTACTACGCAAAAAAGCTAGGTTATCACAAGGATGACCTAGCCGCTTTGGTGCCTAAATTAAAGGAGACCCAGGACGTTCCCGACCCGGATCATCCCCATTTCTTCAGTCCCTTCGCCGGAATTCCCTTGGCAGTGACCAATCGGATCACTGAAAAACTGGAACCCTTGGCTAAGGAACAACAGATTCCACCTTACCGGTAATTACTTCCGGCCGTCGTAAGTCTGCGACTGCTTTAACCACGCATCGTCTGCTGGATCGGGACCAACCCGTTTGCCAGCATCGAGCGCACTGATTGCCCGCATTTCATCTTCGTCTAAACCAAAGGCAAAGATGTCGCGGTTCTGTTGGATACGTTCCTCATGCGTTGACTTCGGAATCACAATTTCTTCCCGTTGCACATGCCAACGCAAGATAATTTGAGCGGCGCTGACATCGTGGGCGGCCGCCAATTCATTAATCACTGGGTCAGTCAAGGCATTGTTCCGGCCACCACCGAGTGGGCTCCAGGCTTCGTGTAAGATGCCTTGTGTCTCCAGGTAGGCGTGCAGGTCGTTTTGCTGGAAGTAAGGGTGCGTCTCAATCTGATCGACCACGGGCTTAACCGTAGCCGTCTCCATCAACTTCTCAATGTGCGACCGATTGAAGTTTGAGACCCCAATATTCTTAATCTTGCCAGCCTTGTAAAGGTCTTCCATGGCCCGCCAGCTTTCAGTAAAGCCGGGTGCTGGCCAGTGAATCAAGAACATATCGAGGTAGTCGAAGCCTAACTTATCCAGAGTCCGTTGGAAGGCCGCCTTGGTCTCGTCGTAACCCCGTTCATTGTTCCAGAGCTTAGACGTCACGAAGATATCTTCACGCTTGACGTCACTCTCACGGATGGCCTCGCCCACCCACTGTTCGTTGCCATAGTAGGCCGCGGTGTCGATATGGCGGTAGCCCGCAGCTAGCGCCCATTTAACAGCATCCTTGGTGTCTTTGGCGTTATCCACCTGGAAGACCCCTAGTCCCAATTGGGGAATGCGGTTATTGTTATTTAAGGGTAATGCTGGAATTTCATTGTGCAAAATTAAAACCACCTTTCAAACTTTGATCCACTTCTATCATACAATACACGTCCCTTTTTCGGTGACCAAAAGATTAGAAATGTGGCAAATGAGACGTTAACATTTTCTTCTGATCACTTTTTGAGGTACTATGGAAGGTGTGGTAGTTTGTCGTCTCGGCGGCAAGCTTGTTTTTTCACACCGTTCTGGACATGGAGGTTTTTCAGTTGAACAACCAAGAACCAAAATCACGCGTACAACGGTATAACTTTAATCAGGACCCCGAACACCCTACGCGGCAACGACGCAAGCGTCCCCGTCGTTGGTGGCCTTGGGTTATGACGCTAATCACACTGGCGATCGCCATTCTGTTAGTCCTGGCCATTTCGCATCATAACAATTCAACATCGAACACTGCCGCTTCTTCCAGCGACAGTGCTTCGATTGCCGCCAAATCGTCCTCCAACTCGGAGCAGACGGCCTACGACAACTTCAAAAAGAAGTATGATGCGTATAACGATAATGGCCTTACCGTCACTCAGAAACAAAAATTACAAAACATCATCAACGACGAATCAAACGACGCCGTTCAAGACCGCGAACAACAGCTCCTCGATCAAGCATCGACGAAATCATCCGCAACCAGTTCCTCTAAGGAAAGTAGCGGATCGAATTCCTTCGATGACGTTCACACCTTCTCCTCAGTTGACGATGCCCAAAACTGGGCACAGGCTTCCAAGAATCAGTGGCTTCAAGCCGGCTACACGACGTATACCATTACGTCCGATGGGCAAGGTAATTACAATTTACAGTTCGTTCATTAGATCTTAAAGTGCGTTTGGGCAATTGCCCAAACGCGCTTTTTAGTTATCCGTCGGTTGCGGCTTTTCAGCTACATTCCCCGGCTTCGGTGAAGCAGACCGCTTCACTGCCGTCTGCTTAGATTTCTTACTCGTTGATCGTTTCTTGGTCTGCTTACTCAACCGGTTGACGGTCGTTTGCAGGTGATCAACCTTCGCCGTGAGCGAACGAATCTCTCCCATCAGCTCGGCCATATCGTCCTGTTGCTGGGTGTCTTCGCTCGCAGCAACTCGGGTGTTAACGAAATCGACAATGGTACTGGTCAATAACCCAATGAAGCCAACCCCACCAACCATCAGGATGGCCGCGATGATCTTCCCAAAGGCCGTCTGCGGAGTGACATCCCCATACCCAACGGTGGTGGCGGTCGTAATCGCCCACCAGAGAGAGTTAGCCAGTGACTGCTTCTCAGTCAGCGAAAAGAGAAACGCACTGACCACAATAATAGCCACACTAATTGAAAAGAGATAAATAAATCCAGTTTTATAAACGAAACGGTGAAAGGCCTTGGTCCACTTGCCAGAAATTCCTAGCCGCCAGAAGAGGTGGTGGAACCGAATGATTCGAACCAGCCGACTCAACCGAAAAAGGGCAAAGACCGGGTGCATGGGAATGATTCCCAATAGATCGAAAGCCGCATGAATCAGGAAGATCTTTCGATTTTTAGTGGTCATCAGTCGAACAAAGTAGTCGAGGGCAAAGACCACCAGTAAGCCGTTGGCAATTCCCATTTCTAGGGCGTAGCTTCCAACTTTCAGAAGTAAGAGCCCTAGGTTGACGACTGACCAGAGTGTCAGAATCGTCACGACCCAATGATAGACAATTAGCCACTGATGACGTCGTTTCTTTTCCATATAACCCCCGCTCCCCATCAATGATTTATAGATTAATATAAGCTGTTTCAACCGAATTGCCAAGACTTCTGATCAATCTTAACCAGTTTGCTAATTTTAATAGTCCAACTAAATCATAAAGCCCCGCAACTCCTCTTAAATTAAGCGGACTGCGGGGCCTTTTGGCTAGCCTTGTAATTGGTCAAAGAACGCGGGTACTAACTTTTCATAAACCGTGATTGCTTGTAAATATTCGGTAATTGAGATGTACTCATCGGCCTGATGGGACGTGTCACTCCCCGGCCCCATTTCGATACTGGTAAAGTCGGCCTTGGCCCGTAAGAACTCGGCGCCATCGTTGGCCCCACCGGATCCCACCACGTGTGCTGGCCGTTGGCAGACCTCTTCACTGATTTGTTTGGCCAACTGGACCAGTGGCGCGTGGGGATCACCCGGAATAGCCTCCTCTGGATAGCTATACGTGAGTTTAAGGTCGACCCCGTCCTGTTGATTCAATTTGGCAATCAGGCCCTCTAGCTCATCGTAAATGACCTGATTAGGGGTCGCCGGAATTGTCCGCATATTAGCCATCAGTTCGGCATGTGCCGGAATCGAGTTAATCTGCTCCCCACCGGAAATCAGATCGACGTTGTGGAGCAGGTGCCCCAAGACTGGATCTTCCTCGGTATGCTTAGCCATCAGTGGCCCCACGGCATTGTAAAACTGCATGAGGTTGTCGATAGCGTTGATACCATTCTCCGGTTCGGCACTGTGACTGCTCTTGCCCGTCGACACCACCTTGTAGTCGATGACGCCTCGTGCCGTATAGACCACCTGATCCAGGCCACTGGGTTCGGCAATTACCAGACCGGCAAGCTGGTCGGCGTAACCTGCATCGGTCAGCGTGGCCGCGCCGTACTCGCCAGTCTCCTCACCCACCGTGGCTAGGAGCCGGACACTCCCATTGAGTGGTGTTCCCTGTTCCAAAAATTCCAGCATAGCGATCGTAATCGCTGCTAGGCCACTCTTCATGTCAGAAGCCCCACGACCAAAGAGCCGGTCACCGACAACTTCACCCCCGAATGGATCGTGATGCCAAGCTGAGGTATCGCCAGGAGCCACAACATCCATGTGCCCACTCAACCCCAGCTGCGGTCCAGCACCACCGATCGTCACGACTAGATTGTCTCTGCCGGGGGCGAATGGGATCTTCTCCACCTGAGCCTGCGGATATGGCGCGAACAGGCTGGCTAGGTAATCCGCCACCTCGGTCTCGTGGTCATTGACTGAAGGAATCTGAATCAGGTGCTGTAAAATTTCAATCTTCTTCTGGGGTGTCATGTGCATCTTCCTTTCACTGGATCATCATGAATCTTAGGATACGCCATTTTATCTAAATAACAACATTTTATGGAAATTTATGAGCTAAAAGCTAGTGTTTCGTATTTTTATACATTATAAATGCATATTCGCGTCACATTTCTCCCTGCGGTATAATGAAGATAAGTTTCATTTAGGAGGGATTCGGATGAAAATTACAGTACCAACCGAACAGGGCGGCTTCCTGGCTGCCGAATATAGTAAGCAGGCCATGGGATCTGACGTCCACGGCGGTGATCCCGTCAAGTCATTCCCGATCAGCCTCACGGATGTACCAGCCGGCACCAAGACGCTGGCACTGAGCCTCGTCGACTTTGACGCTGTGCCTGTCTGTGGTTTCCCTTGGATTCATTGGGTTGCCGCTAACTTTCCAGGTACGACGCGTGAGATTCCGGCCGACGTGTCGCGGACTGACCAGATTGTCCACGTTCACGGCCGCAACAGTAATGCCGGCTCATTAGTTGGGAACACCGATCCACAAATTTTTCAGAACTACACAGGGCCCTTCCCACCCGATGCCGATCACGATTACATCCTGACCGTCTATGCCCTAGACCAGACCCTTGATCTACCGGAAGGCTTCTGGCTAAATGATCTCATGCACCACGCAGCCGACCATACCCTGGCTACCGCCACATTCACCTTACGCGGACGTGCCTAGCGGTCATTATCGGCAATAGGAGGAGGGTTCACTATGGAAATTGAACACGATTATCAACGTATCTTGGTCCCGGTCGATGGCTCCGTTCAGGCCGAACTGGCCTTGAAGAAGGCAATCACCGTGGCCCAACAGAATCACGCCAAGATTGACCTACTCAACGTCCTCCGAATTAACCACTACGGTTTCTACGCCAGCGGCTCAATGCCGGGTGACGTCATTCACGAACTGGCAACCGATGCGACGTCCTACCTGACCTCATTGGTTGAAACGACCTCGGCCGCCACCGGCTTCAAGGATCTCAACATTCACGTGCGTTTTGGGAATCCCAGAACGGTCATTGCCCACGAGTTCGTCCGCGATCATGGGAATGACTTGATCATGCTGGGGGCTACCGGGATGAGCGCCGTTGCCCGGATGGTCGAGGGTTCTGTCACGGCGTACGTCAGCCGGATGGCCGATATCGATGTCTTCGTCGTTCGGACCACGGCAGAGGGCGTCCGCGTTGACCCCAAGAAACTTGTTCAGAAAAATCAAGAACAACCAAAATTCTAAAAAAAGATAAGGAGGACCAGGCAATTGCCTGATCCTCCTTATTGTTTATTTACGCCAAAATGTCGTACATTCAGCTTTATCTGCAATATTAAAGGCAATGATCCGGTGGAGCAACTCATAATCGACGTCCTGCGTCCACTTGATCCGACCAAACTTCTTACCTGGATTGTAGTTGTCAGCGGCAATCCCCGTGGCGAAGTGTTCCATGACCACACCCTCGGGTGCAAAAGCCATGTGGGATTTGGCCACACTAAAACCAATAATGAAGGTGCCGTGATCAGTAAACATCGGCTGATTCCAAGCATATCGCTGTTCCAGCTGTGGGAATTCGGCCTGAACCCATTCCAATACGTGCCGCATCCGTGCTTGATGGTCTGAGTTCTCAATCTTATCAACGAATTCTTCGAAATCTTGAATCATGTAAACACCCCTTAACGATTTTTGAACTTGATGGTTATTAGTATAGCACGGTGGACCGAGAGTTGCCCTGTCAGAAAATTTATCGCTTCAGACAGCAAAAGAGCCGTCCTCACAGGAACGACCCCAAAGTTCAAAACAGCTATTTAGTAGCTAAATCGACAGATTCGTCACCAGCCTTGGCCCGTAACGTGGATTCAATATCTTCCAATGAACGGTTCCGCGTCTCGAAGACCTTCTTCTGAACGAACCAGATAGAAACGAAGCACAAGATACCATATCCGATAAAGAGGCTCCCAGTCCCGAAGAAATCCAATAATGATGGGAATGTCAGTGAGACAATCATGTTTGCTGTCCAGTTAATCACGGAAGCAAAGGAGTTCCCTAATCCTCGAATGTTCAGTGGGAAGACTTCCCCAATCATGACCCACATCACAGGGCCCCAAGTTGCGGAGAAGAACGCGATGTAGATGGTTAGGGCAATCACAGAGATAATGGCTGCCAATTGTGACCCACCAGAGAATTTCATCCCGAAGCTCATGACGAATAAGGAAATTCCCATCCCCACGGCCCCGATGTTCAACATCTTCTTGCGGTCAATCTTATCCATGATAGATACGGCAACTGCCGTGACAATCACGTTGAAGATCCCGATACCAATGTGGGCCAAGAGCGCCGCACTGACACCAAAACCAACATCCGTGAAAATAGTTGGGGCGTAGTAGAGCACCGTGTTACACCCCATAACCTGTTGAAAGATCGCCAAGCCAACCCCGATAATCAGAGAAGGTCGAGCCATTTTACCAAAAAGTTCGGACCAACCCCCACTGACCACTTGCGCTTGTGATTGAATTTGTTCGACTTCTCGGTTTACAACCGCTGTGTCATGTTTGTTCATGGTATCAAGAACGGCACGGGCTTCATCGAGGCGCCCCGTTCGAACTAAGAAACGGGGACTTTCTGGTAGAATCAACCCACCAAAGAAGAGCAAGGCTGCGGGAACTGCGGCAAAACCGAGCATCCAACGCCACCCGGTGTAAATGCCGGCGAACCCATAGTTCGTGATGTAGGCTAACAGAATCCCCGTCATTACCATCAATTGGAACAGACTGGCAACTGTCCCCCGCTTATCGGCAGGGGCCAATTCAGCTAAGTAGGTTGGAATTAAGGCCGATGCGGCCCCCACTGCCATCCCGAGAATGACCCGTGAGACAATCAGTGTCCAGAATTCCGGCGAGAAGGCTGAACCCAAGGCCCCGATAAAGAAGATGACAGCTGACAGTAAGAGTAGTTTACGTCGCCCATATTTATCAGATGATGGCCCAATAATAGCAGCCCCTAGAATGGCTCCCAGTAGAACGGCACTCACAACCCATCCTTGTTGCCATGAGCCCAGGTGCATTTGCTTCTGAATAAAGAGGATGGCTCCTGAAATAACTCCGGTGTCATACCCAAAGAGCAACCCACCTAGGGCGCCGAAGAAGTAAACAAATCCCGTTGAAACTTTTCGCATTTTCTGACTTCCTTTTACCGGTTCATCGCCGTAGATTTTTTGAAGTTTTGTAAGTTGGCTAGTTATTCGGTTAGTTGATTGCCACAACCAACCATGATATTAGGATAACACTTTCCTAAAAATATTGGAAGCGTTTTCCAAAATAAAAAGCCGAGAATAGTCTCGGCCCTGAAAACTTTATTTTATTCTGTTGCACTAACGGAGGCTGGTTCACCAGCCTTGCTCCGTAAGGTTGCTTCAATTTCTTCCAACGAACGGTTCCGAGTTTCGAAAACCTTCTTTTGAACAAACCAAATGGCAACGAAACAGAGAATCCCATAACCAATGAAGAGACTTCCAGTTCCGAAGAAGTTCAACAGTGCTGGGAAGGTCAGAGAAACCACCATGTTTGCTGTCCAGTTAATCACGGAAGCAAAGGAGTTCCCTAGTCCGCGGATGTTTAATGGGAAAACTTCCCCAATCATGACCCACATCACAGGACCCCAAGTAGCGGAGAAGAAGGCAATGTAGATCGTCAAGGCAACCACAGAGATAATTGCCGCCGCTTGTGACCCACCGGAGAACTTCATCCCGGCACTCATAACGAACAGCGAAATCCCCATCCCGACAGATCCAATATTCAGCATTTTCTTCCGATCGACCTTGTCCATAATCATCACGGCAATGGCCGTCACAATCACGTTAAAGACCCCAATTCCAATATGGGCAAGTAATGCTGCGTTGACTCCAAAACCAACATCAGTAAAGATGGTTGGCGCGTAATATAACACCGTGTTACAACCCATCACTTGCTGGAAAATTGCTAAGCCAATCCCAATTGTCAAGGATGGTCGTACCATCTTACCGAAGAGCTCACTCCAACCGCCACTCTTCATCTGAGCCTGTTCCTGAATCTGGTTTAATTCGGCTTCAACGGCAGCTGTATCATGCTTATTCATGGTATCCAAGACCGCTTTGGCCTGATCGACATGCCCAGTCTTCACTAAGAAACGCGGACTTTCGGGTAAAACTAATCCCCCTAAGAACAGCAATGCGGCAGGAATTGCGGCGAATCCTAACATCCAACGCCAACCAGTGTAAATGTCAGCCCAGGCGTAGTTGGTGATGTAGGCCAATAGAATTCCGGTCATCACCATTAGTTGAAACAGACTGGATACCGTCCCCCGCTTGTCAGCAGGTGATAATTCTGCGAGATAGGTTGGAATTAAAGCGGAAGCCGCCCCAACTGCCATCCCTAGGACCACTCGAGAAATAATGAGTGTCCAGAACTCTGGCGCCATTCCGGAACCTAATGCTCCGACAAAGAAAATAATGGCTGATAACAAGAGGAGCTTCCGCCGCCCATACTTATCAGAGGAAGGCCCAATAATGGCAGCCCCTAGAATGGCACCCAGCAGGACGGCACTGACGACCCATCCCTGTTGCCAAGAACCCAGGTGCATCTGCTTTTGAATAAACAAGATGGCACCAGAGATAACCCCAGTATCATAACCAAAGAGTAATCCTCCAAGGGCTCCGAAAAAATAAACAAATCCGGTCGAAACTTTACGCATAGATATCGCTCCTTATACGGCTCACGCCATAGATTCTAAAAAGTGCAGTATGTGGAAGTTGTACTGAATTGTAAGTTGGTTAAATGACACGTTGGTTGAGTTGAACAACCAACTATGACGATAGCATACCATGTTCATTTTGATAATGGAAGCGTTTTCTATAAATCTCCTAAAAAAACTCGGATCACCCGAGTTTTCTGTAAACGCAACTTAAAGAGACGTTAATTCTGTCCGCCGGTAATCCAACAACTGGGCACTAATGGCCTTCGTTTGCTGGTAAACCTGGCTGTAAATAGCGTGCATCTTGGCATACTTCGCAACATTCTCAGGGTTTGGTTTGTAAGCCTTCCCAAAATGAACGAAGGTTTCGGCACAGTCTTGAAGCGAGTCGAACCAGCCCAGACCGGTAGCCGCGATCATGGCAGCCCCCATCCCTGGCCCCTGTTCGTTCTTAAGGCTGACCACCTTGCGATTGAAGATATCCGCTTGGATCTGCAACCAGAGCGGACTCTTGGCCCCACCCCCGATAGAAACGACCGTATCGAAATCACCGCCGTTTTCCTCGTAGATGTCAAAGAGGTCCTTAAAGGAGTAGACAATGCCCTCTAAAACGGCTCTGACGAAGTCGTAGCGCTGATGGGTTCCATCTATCCCGGTAAAGCTTCCCCGGATGTCAGCGTCTGCGTAAGGGGCCCGCTCGCCGACAATATAAGGAGTGTACAGCAAGCCGTTGGCGCCGACCGTCGATTTACCCGCACTCGCCACCACATCCGTAAACTCCTCGGCTGGAGCGAAGGTCTTCTTGAACCAGCTCAGCGAATAGCCCGCAGCCAGCGTCACCCCCATTGAGTAGTACTTATTGGGAATGGCATGATCCTCGAATTGAACCACACCGTGATAGTTCACATCGGCGTTGTCTTCATACTTCAAGACCACGCCGGACGTCCCGATGCTGGATAGCACCATATTCGGGTGCAGAATTCCCGCACCAACGGCACCAGCAGCATTATCAGCCGCCCCACCATAGACCTTGGTGGCTGTGGTCAGACCAGAGAATTCGGCATAGGCTGGTGTAACCGTCCCAGCGAAGTCAATCGATTGGATCAGTGGTGGACAGAGACTCAGCGGAATATCAAAGGCCTCGCAGACCTCCTGACTCCAAACACCCTTGGCCACGTCCAACAACACCGTCCCGGTCGCATCGGAGTAATCCATCGCTAGATTTCCCGTCATCCGGTAACGCACATAGTCTTTAGGTAAGACAAAAGTCTTGGCCTTCGCCCAGATCTCCGGTTCATTCTCCTTCACCCACAATAACTTCGTCAGCGTGAACCCTTCCAATGGTTGGTTACGGGTGATGTCGACAAACCGGTCGCCCATCTTGACTTCGATCTCTTCTCGTTGTGGTGTGCTTCGGGTGTCGTTCCAGAGAATTGAAGGCCGTAACACCTTGTTATTTTCGTCGAGCAAGACCAACCCATGCATTTGACCGGAGAAGCTCAGCCCCTCGATATCCTCGGCGGCCAGGTGATCATTTAGGATCAACCGGACAATAGCCACGGTCGTGCCAGATACCCAATCTTCGGGATTCTGCTCGTTGTAACCGGGTTGTTTCTGAATTAAGTCATAGTCAAAACTCTCCTGCGCGACGATCTGCCCCGCATGGTCGACAGCCGAGACCTTAACGGCACTGGTTCCTAGGTCGACACCAAGTACGTACTTACCCATCGGTTATTCCTCCTCAGTCGGCGGGTCTTCCCGCCTAATCATGATTCACAAAAGAAGCGAACGAACTCTCGTCCGTTCGCCTCTTATTACTAATTATTTGCTTAACGTTTCCACGATGTAATGGTTAATCGTGTCCTTAACTTGTTCCAAGTGATCGGAGTGTGTTGCACCAACCAAGTCAGCTTGGGTCTTGTCTAAGGAGTAGTCTTCCAAACTCTTCAAGTCGGCCTTGCCGCTTTCGATATCGGCACCGATACCGGACTTGTATGAGCTGTAACGGTCAGCCTTCAAGTTATCCAAGAAGCCATCTTCCTTCATAGCCGCTGCGATCCGCAGGCCGGCAGCGAAGCTGTCCATACCCACGATGTGGCTTCTGAAGAGGTCATTTGCTTCGAAGGATGAACGACGAGGCTTTGCATCAAAGTTTAACCCACCGCGAGGTCCGATACCACCATTTTCGATAACTTCATACATTGCGGCCGTAGTTGCGTATAAGTTTGATGGGAATTCATCGATATCCCAACCAATTAGCTTGTCCCCTTGGTTGGCATCCAAGGAACCAAGTAAGCCGGCTTCACGGGCAACGCGAATTTCATGTTGGTAAGTGTGACCAGCCAAGTTGGCATGGTTTCCTTCCAAGTTCAACTTGAAGTCCTTGTCCAGATCGTATTCCTTCATGAAGGCGATCGTGGTTGCGGCATCAAAGTCGTACTGGTGAGTCGTTGGTTCCTTAGGCTTTGGTTCTAACATCATCTGAGCATCGAAGCCGATTTCGTTAGCGTAATCCTTAGCCAAATGGAACAACTTAGCGGCATGTTCTTGTTCTTGCTTCATGTTCGTGTTCCAAAGTGATTCGTAACCTTCACGACCACCCCAGAAGACATAGTTTTCGGAACCGACACGCTTACCGATTTCCAAACTGTGCTTGAGTTGTGCAGCACTGTAAGCAAACACATCAGCGAATGGTGATGTTGCGGCACCATCGACGAAACGAGGGTTAGAGAACATGTTAGACGTGTTCCAGAGAACCTTCATCCCAGTTGTTTTTTGGTATTCAACGATCTTGTCAACCACTTTATCGAGGTTGGCGTTGGTTTGACGTAACGTGTCGCCTTCAGGGGCTAAGTCCCGGTCATGGAAACAAAGGTAATCGACACCCAATTTGTCATAAAATTCAAAGGCAGCATCCACCTTAGCCAAGGCTAAGTCCATTGGATCTGTGTAGTTATCGTATGGCCGTTGTGCGGTCCCATCACCAAATGGGTCCACTAAACGTTGGTCGAAGGTGTGCCAGTAGGCAACAGAGAACCGTAACCAGTCCTTCATCTTCTTGCCAGCAATCACTTCTTCAGGATTGTAGTATTGAAATCCAAAGCTTGACTTCTTATCTTGATGACCGACGTATTGGATCTTGTCGATCCCATTCCAGTAATTTGTTTTCGTATCCATAATTTATTAAACCCTCCTGGTTAGTTCGTTGCGACAACCAACTTACAAGATTCATTATACAGAGTTGTTTTTGTTTTGCAAGCGTTTTCTCGAAAGCATTTTATCTTTTGGATCAAAAAAGATCTGAGAATAAGCTCTCAGACCTTTCGTTAAGCAAGTTTCGTTAGTCATTTTCAGTTTGTTCTTCAGTTGGTTGGGTAAAGTTCAGTTCATAGCCATCCAGTTCCAATACGCGATGGGTAATGAGAGAACAACCACCCAAAACCGTGGCCAGTCGCGCATTAGGCGTGATTGCAATACTCAAATCATTTGCCGCCAATTGTTGATACGTGGCTTTGATGGATGCCAGTAAGGCTGGTAACTCCTCTACTAACGGTGAGTTTAAATAAAAGGCATCTGGATCCAGGGTCCGCATTGTATTATAAATGAGCCCGGCAATTGCTGTGGTAAAGGATCTTAGAATCTCTGTCGTTTCCGGATCGCCAGCCTGGTAGAGTTTGACGATCGCTTGACGATTAAGCTCCTTGAGTCCCTTCCGTTCTTCGACTTGACGGATAACGGCATCCTCGGAACTCACGTCTTCAGCATGTACTGGATGTGGGTTGCCGGCGCCGTCCATCTGGATGCTAGCCACCGATCGGCCAATTTCACCCGCATCCCCGTGCTCGCCACGGAAGAGATCGCGATGCAAAATAATTCCGGCCCCAATCCCACTATGAATACTGATTGTAACCGCGCTATTTAAGTGCCGCGCGCCGTTGAAGTCCCGTTCGTAGATAGCCGCGAGGTTCGCTTCGTTTTCCAGGATCACTGGAACCTGGTAGGCCGTCCCAAAGACTTGTTCTAAGTCAACACCATCCATCTCAATAAATGGGGACGTCTTGACTTGGTTATCATTCACAATCCCGTGAATGGAGAAACAAATTCCCAACAAACCGTGACTCGTCGTATCGTCGTGTTGGACCTGCCCAATGTACTGATTAATTTGATCAACCATTTCATGGATCGATTTTCCCTGTGACTTGATGCGATTGTACTGGCGAACGTGGCCATCGATCCCAGTAACTAAGGCATGCAAATGGCGATACCCCAGGTCAAACGTTAGCGTATAGCCGTAATTTCGATTGATTTCGATTAAGGTTGGTTTACGTCCCCCAGCCGTCGACGCTTCCCCCAAACCTAATTCCGTGAGGTAACCCTCCGCCATTAAAGTGTTATAGAGTGAAGAGACCGTCGACTTGTTCAAATGCAACTGGTGCGAGATCTCAATCCGTGAGGTGGGATGATTATTGAAAATTTGCTGTAACACGAGCCTTAAATTTTGATCATGTAATTGATTCCGATTCATGCTGCGTTGAACCATCCAATCACTCCTAAATAGTCATTTTAATTGAGAAGCTTGTTCTTCACTTAAAGTGAGAACTAGATTTCCAAACCAACTGGCTGCCACGACTAGCTATGACTAGCCAGCCTTCAGCCGTCCTCAGACCAGTCTCACATTGGTTTAATGAACCAACTAACATCAGTATCCCCTATAAATGAAAAGAATTCAACTACTTATTCAATCTTTTTGAAGCGCTTGCAAAACTTTTCGTCAACAAAAAAGGAAGCCCCTATCATGAGACTCCCTAAAAGACTTATCTTGTTTGCAATTCGTTAACCAGATCGGTGACTCGCTGTTGAATCTCATCGCGGACTTCACGGAAGACCGCCAGACGTTCAGTTTCACTTCCGGTCGCCTGCGCGGGATCAATGAGCGGCCAGTGACGACGTTCCACGGATGGTGGCGTCATGGGACACTTATCCCGCGCATCCCCACAGAGGGTCACGACAACATCGCTACTCAGCAAGTACTCACTATCAATTAACTTTGAAACCTGCTGACTGATATCGACGTTCTTTTCAGCCATGACTTTCACATCTAGTGGATTCAGGCCGTGAACCTCGACACCAGCACTGGCAACTCGCCAGTCCTTGGGCGCGAATACCCGGGCAAAGCCCTCTGCCATTTGGCTACGACAAGAGTTTCCGGTACAGAGAAAATAAAGTTGGGTCATGATAACGCCCTCGCTTTCGGCTTGCGCCAGTCTTTAGTAGTTGGCGCTAATGGCTACGTATGATCCGTTTGATCGTTGGCATGCTCTTGACGCCAGTTTTTCACGTAATCCAGTCGTTTCTTGAAAAGTCCTTCACGTCCCTGATCGGTGGGGTCGTAGTACGTATGACCTACCAGGTCGTCTGGAAGCGTCTGCATCGTGGTTAATTTATCCTTCGTATCGTGAGCATACTGATAATCCTTACCATAGTCCAGATCTTTCATCAACTTGGTTGGCGCATTGCGAATCTGCAGAGGCACGGGCTCGTCACGCGTCTCCTGAACGTCCTTCTTGGCGGCTAGCCGGGCCTTGTAAATGGCATTCGACTTGGGTGCCAACGAGAGATAGGTCACGGCCTCGGTCAGGTGCACATCACATTCTGGCATCCCCAAGAATTGACAGGCTTGAAAGACATTCACGGCCACGTTCAGGGCGTTGGTGTCGGCCAGCCCGATATCTTCACTGGCAAAGCGAACCAGTCGCCGCGCAATGTACAGCGGGTCCTCACCGCCTTCCAACATCCGCGACATCCAATAGATCGCCGCATCCGGATCACTGTTACGCATCGACTTATGCAACGCGGAAATAATGTTGTAGTGTTCCTCACCGGACTTGTCATACAGCACAAACTTTTGGTTGATGAGCTGTTTCAGGTCGTCCATGGTCACCGCCACTTTGTCACCTTGCTTATCACCGTTTAGGACTGCCATTTCCAGCGTATTTAGCGCTGAACGGGCATCCCCATTGGCAAACTCCGCGATGGCGCGAATCTCATCATCACCGATCGTGACCTGCCCCTTGAACCCAGCTGGATTGGCTAAGGCATTCTTCAGGAGTTGTTCGACATCGGCAGTTTGAAGCGCCTTGAGTACAAAAACCTTACACCGGGACAACAAGGCGGAGTTAATTTCAAATGACGGATTCTCGGTCGTGGCCCCGATCAGCACAATACTCCCCCGCTCAACGTATGGCAGGAAGGCATCCTGTTGGGCCTTGTTAAACCGGTGGATTTCATCGACGAAGACGATCGTCTTTTCCCCTACTGAGAGGTCACTGGCGGCCTGTTTCATAATCTTTTTAATCTGACTAATACCACTGTTAACGGCACTGAATTGGAGAAATTTAGCCTGCGTCTGTCGGGCAATAATCTCGGCCAACGTCGTCTTGCCAACACCCGGCGGACCCCAGAAAATCATCGACGAGACTTGGTCGTTTTCAATTAACTCGCGGAGAATCTTGCCGGGACCCAGCAGGTGGGCCTGACCGACAAATTCCGCCAATGACCGCGGGCGTACCCGACTGGCCAACGGCGACTGTTGCTGATTTGCAAATAAAGATTCCTGCTCCACGAGACTCACCACCCTTTTAGGTCAATGATAACCCGTTTAGTTTGCGAACAAAAGGGTTAGCGATCCTGATCGGGTGCCGTCAGGGGTTCCAAGGCCCACCGCAGCCGACCCCAGGCAATGCCCAAGGCAAATCCCAGGAAGGTCGGTACCAGCCAGCCCAATCCGAGACTGGCAAATGGCACGACTTGATGATAAACGGCCAGAGCGGCATGGACCGGCGCCAACTGCGTCACGACAGCCGGGGCACTGTTGAGCATGTCCAGAACAGCAGGAACAACTGTGAAGGCAATCGTGAGTTTGTAGACGATACCGGCATACGGCCGATTAGCCACGGTCAAAGCAACCAAAATCAGCGCTAATGATAACGGATAAAGGAGCATCAACACTGGTAAAGACCAGGCAATGATGGTATCGAGACCAGCATTAGCGACCAGGAAGGAAACCAGCGTCGTAACCCGTAACCAAGCGAGATAGCTGACCCGCGGAAAGAGCTTGTGGAAGTCCTGGGCAAATGACGTGACCAACCCCAGCGCCGTGGTGAAGACCCCTAGGGTCACCAGGACCCCGAGAAAGAGCGTGCCAAAATTACTAAAGTAATGTCCGACAATTTGCGACAGTGCCACCCCACCATTAGCGGATAGGCTGAGTTGGCTGAGGCTAAAGGCCCCCAGTAGCACCAAACCGAAGTAGATGAGGATTTCTAGGCCAATACTCAAGGCCCCTGCCTGAGCAGTCAGCTTAGTGAGCTCACGGTCATGGTAACCCAGACCACGAACGGCGTGGACGAAGGTCACACTCAGAGCCAACAATGCCACGGCATCAACGGTGTTGTAACCTTCGAGAAAGCCGTGAACCGTCGCATGCGTCTGATAGGTCACCGTGGCAGTGTGTTGAAGGTTCCCCATTGGATTGAAAAAAGCCACAACGAAGATAACTGCTAGCATCAAGAGGAAGCCGGCATTGAGATACTTTCCCACGACCTTCACCAAATTATTCTGGTGCGTGGCCAGAACATAGGCGGCGCCGAAGAAGAGACCCGTGAAGATTAGCATCCCCACCGTATTGAAACGGGTGGGCAGAAACGGCTGAACCGCCATTTCATAGGCTGTGGCGGCCGTTCTGGGAGTCCCGAAGAACGGTCCGATGGTCAGGTGAACCAGGACTAGGAAGAGGGCGGCGTAATGCCGACCCACAGGCTTGGCAAGGTCAAAGATCCCATCACTCTTAGTCACCACTACCGCCAGAATTGCCGAGAGCGTAAAATATCTTGTGTAAATGCATAAAAGATTTCTGAATTGTATAGA
>NZ_JQCA01000049.1 GCF_001437125.1 Levilactobacillus paucivorans
TACATATTATATGTACGAAGGCATTTCATTTACACAAGATTCTTGACGCTACCGGACAGCCTGGCCTATCAACTCACCTCACCATTCAAGCCCCAGCATCAGGCAATCTTTGTCACGAACTACATTCAAACAACTTATAAACAACGAGATGCTAACCTGGCCAATATCCTGCTGGCCATCAAAACCCTCGTCGATGGTAAGACCGGAAACTATCTGATTTTCTTGCCGTCCTACCACTACCTGCTCGATGTCAGCCAAGCCTTTGCGATGGCGTACCCGCACTTAAAAACCGTCGTCCAACAGGCGCAAATGGCCGAGGCCGATCGAGCTGCCTTTCTGGCAAACTTCGCGCCTAATCCCGACTCGACCCTGGTAGGCTTCGCCTTACTGGGCGGCATCTTCGCGGAAGGGATCGACCTCAAGGCCGATCGACTGATCGGCGTCGGTGTCGTCAGCGTCGGTCTCCCCGGTATCAATACGGAAACCGACTTACTACGAGACTACTTTGACCAACAATCACACCAGGGATTCGCATTTGCCTATCAACTACCTGGTCTGAACAACGTCTTCCAAGCTGCTGGTCGCCTGATTCGGGGGTCTAAGGATGTTGGAATTATTCTCCTTATGGATCAACGTTTCAGTAGTCCTCGCTACACGCACCTGTATCCCCAACACTGGCAACATTTCCAACGACTCTACCGGCCGGAACAACTCACCAGTGCCGTTCATAATTTCTGGCATCCGGAGGTGTCATGATGAAAACAAAATTAACCCTTGAACTAGAAAGCACCCTCTACGCCTACTGTCGCGAAGCCGGGGCCTTTGCCGTCGAAGAGGTCACGATGCCCGACGATCAAGGCATCGTGGATACCCTGAGCTATCAAGAACTTCCGAGTGGCGACATTGAGTGGCGGTGTTATGAACTCAAGGTTACCAAATCCGACTTTCACTCCAAGGCCAAGCTCTCGTTTGTGGGCCACTATAACTATTTCGTTTTGCCCTTAAAGCTCTATCAGGAAGTCGCCGACGAGATCCCCGCTCATATTGGGGTGCTGATTTACCGACCTTTCAATAAGGAAATGTTGGCAACCGCCACCGAGGCTCCCAGTACACCAGGGTACTTGACCGTGGCCCGTCCGCCCCGTCGGCAAGACCTTCAGGTACCAGAATCCGAATTGACCACTCGGTTCATTGCCTCACAGGCTCGAGAAGTTGGTAAGGCCAAACAGATGGCCACCGGACTCAAACAATACAGCACCGAGCGCCTCTATCAGGAACTGAAAAAACGCCACCAACACTATGACGTCTACGATCCAGAGGCCAACTTCTACGACCAGTTCATCGACGATACCCAATCGACCGCGGTGACGGCCCTCCAGAGCGAAATTGACGCCTTAAACTTAGAACGCCACGATCTTCAGCAACAACTCAAGGAGCAACAATCATGATCTATTTTCCTTACTTTCGGGGGCGCCAGTATGACCTACTGGCACTAAAAAATATTGCCCAGCAACACGCTCTACCACCGAACATCATCCCCATTATCGAACCCGTTCGCGACATTCGGGCCTTGCCCCAAACCGTCGCGGCCTTTGTGGAGCACGATCAGCCACTGGTCGTCATTGCCAATCCCACCGTCAGTGACTACGCCCTCACTCAGCAAAAGCTCTATGATTGGCGGTCATACGCCGATAATCCCAATCTCATTGTGGGTCACATTCTGACGCCCACCATCATCCCCGAGGACTTGCAGGCAACGCCGGATCACCAAACATTACTGGTTGCGCGCCAATATGACGAACTCCTGGCGGCTAGCCATGCTGGCTGGCTGGACGCCCCCACCCACTTACTCGTGCCACCAGAAGCTAGGATTCGCCGGCTACTGACGCGACCTAGCGGTAGTCTATTTGACCATGCCTGGCTACCGGAACACGATCGCAGTTACGCGGATATCACCGATGGTTTCTTCAGTGAAGACTGGCAGCAGGCCCGCCTCGACGGTTATACCAGTATCAGTGACTATACGATCGGTGGTGCCCACTACAGTGAACACGGCTATCCGGCTCGCGCCGTGACCCTCCACCTGACCTACTTTGCCGGTGACCAACTCCGCATCCATCGATTCGTCTCCGACGATCGCGAGGATTTCCGCCATCCCAAGGAGAAATTCTTTCAGGCCGTCGCCAAACTTGCGGCCTGGTTACCCGCACAACCAGCTGCTGTGCAAACCCCTGCAGCGTTGGCATTGGCCGACTATCACGTCACCCAACACTTCCCAGGACTCGGGGTGGTTAAACGTCTCAGTCTGGAACACCACCTTCAAACGATGGCCACCTACTTTAAAACCACTATCCTAACTAAAAGCCAGCAGAATTTTTAAGATCTTCCCCCTAAACGGTTCACCCCCAACGCGACGTGCTATACTGAACTTATTGGGGAAAGGGGAACGTCATATGAAAATTAATCGGGGAAATTGGTTACATCTGCTAGGCTACAATAAGGCCACCCAGCGTTATTCCAAATGGGGGCAATTACTGGTCTTATTATTCTGGCCAGTTGCGGTTTTAGATACCATCGTGTGGGTTTTCGGAGAAACCACCTGGTGGGCGCTTTTAATTAACGGGCTGGCTATCCTCTACACGTTACTCATGGTGCCAACACTAATTGTGAATATCATTCGAAATGCCTACCGTGAAGATAAGCAAGACTAAGGGGATAATCGGTATGGATTTGGGCAAGATTCTAAAATCCGCGCGTCACAATCGCGGGCTAACACGGCCAGAAGCCGCCAGAAGTTTGGCAGTTTCACCACTGACTGTGACCTTATGGGAAATCAATCTCGTAATGCCTACGCCAGCCATGATTCAGCGACTCGCAACCGTTTATAAGTTCAACGTCACGACGCTTCAAGCCTTCATGGCGCAAGCTCAACGGCCGCAACTGGAAAAGACCAGCAATCGTTTAATTCGTAATGGCACTGTCATTGGCATTAGCCTGTTTCTATTAACGGTTCACCTGGCTTGGTTCCTTAAGGTACTGGCCATTGTCAGTATGCTTGGGATCATCTTGTATCCCTTTTTGTCTAAGCCAGCGGCCCATTCCGCGAGTCAAATCAAGTCAACTTTGATTGGCGTCGTCATTATTCTAATTTTGATTCCAACCTTCTGGGGTGCGCCCAGCTTAGATTCCTGGGGCTTTCTCATCGCTGAAAGTGTCTTCTTCGCGTTATACAAGACTTGGCATCTCATGCGAGGCGTTGGACGAAAACATCAATATTAAACAATCATAGCGTTTGGAAGGGCCTAACGGCCTTCTCAAACGCTATTTTTAAACACCTAGATTTGAAAAAAGACGTCGTACAGTTATCTTCAAGATAATTGCACGACGTCTTTGCATTTGCTTTTAAACTAATATCAGCCGCAGGGCTGGTGAAAATGAGCCCAGCCGTGGGAGTTTCCTTAGTGACGAACCTTGTCACTTAGGAAACTGCTAGGTTTGAGACTCGCAGAGGCTCGAACCTAAGCACGGAGACCGCTCTTCGGCTCCGCGCGTGCGCCCACAGCGTTCCGGTCTCATTTCCACTAGCCCGGAGGCGCTGATAACACATCTACCTAAAAACTAGGCAGGTAAGACACAAACCCCTTCGGGAACCATAAAGTCCTTCTGAACTAAGGTTAATTGACCACTCTGTGCATCACGGGTATACAGGGAAGCATTGTCGGAGTTTTGGTTAACAACGATGACAAACTTCTCATCATGCGTCCAGTTGAAGTCTCGTGGGAAGTCACCTTCCGTTGAGATATTCTGAAGCCGCGTTAATTTCCCTTCATCGTCAGTGCTAAAGACAGCCAGAGTGTTTTGACCACGGTTAGACACATAGAGGAAACGACCATCACTGCTCAAACGAATGGCAGCGGAGCCGTTATGTGCGGTCCAATCGTCAGGAATCGCGGAAACAATTCCCTTAACCGTAAATTTACCGGCAGTGGCATCGTAAGCTAACGTCGCAACATTGCTACTCAACTCACCCACCAGGTAAGCCACGTTCTTGGAGGCATCAAACACGATGTGCCGTGGACCAAAACCAGCAGGCATTTCCAACGTGCTAACAGCCGACAACTTACCATCGTCGGACACGTCATACAGGTAAACCCGGTCGGTTCCCAAATCGCAAGCCACTAACCGGTTGTCCGGTGTCAGGTTGGCAAAATGTGGGTGTGGCCCGTCGGCTTGTTCTGGCGCTGGACCAACTGGATCATCGTCCACAACCTGGTCCGTCTTCAATAGCGTGCCATCATCGGCAATTGCGTAAACCGTGACCGTTCCCCGATGGTAATTTGCGGTGTACACCAGTTGACGATCTTCATCGACGGCAACATATGCCGGTGAGGCCCCATGGGTGAGCACTTGTTGAATGGCCCGGGGCTTTTCTTCGGAGACATCATAGATGATTAATCCACCCTGTGTCTGGCCATCAGTTTCTTTCTTGTTGATGACGTACAAGCGTTTGGCATCGGCTTTAGCGATGTAAGTTGGGCTACCTGCTGAGGCCAACCACTCACAATCAGTGAGTTCTGGCTTCTTGGTATCCACACTTACCCGGTAAATTCCGCGGCTAATCCGCTTGGTGTAAGTTCCAATATAAAAATCTTCCGTCATTGTGCTACCCCTTTCAACTTACCAATATCTACTTCCAAGTATAGCACAGCTGACTGGTATACACCGAAGAAGTCTCTGGTCAACCGCGCAATTTACCGGTACAATAGGAGTAATTTGGTTCAGAAAGGACTCACTTGAAGATGTCTAGCTTCGAAGGTTACCACCCGCTTCTCACGCCCAGTTTTCGTTTCGACTGGCT
Organism: Levilactobacillus paucivorans; assembly: GCF_001437125.1. Classification (GTDB taxonomy): domain Bacteria; phylum Bacillota; class Bacilli; order Lactobacillales; family Lactobacillaceae; genus Levilactobacillus; species Levilactobacillus paucivorans. The sequence continues at coordinate 4,859 of NZ_JQCA01000049.1, forward strand.
CACCCAATTTAAATTAAAGAACGTGGCCGCCCTGACCAGTCAGGACTTAGCAACTGCCGCCGACTGGGTCAATGCGACCATGCATGCAACCATGAACCGCACGGCACTGACGTGGGGCATCGAACGGCGGCAAACCCACAAACTCATGGGCTGGGGCGGTTTCACCGACCTTGAGATTCCGGCTCACCGCTGCGCACTTCAGGTTGTCGGCCCTAAGTTCACTCCCACCGACCAGGAAGAAATCTTACGACGGCTGATTGCCTTTGGGCACGATGAATTACAACTAACCAAGCTCACCCTCGTTGACGATCATCGCTTAGCCAAAACAGCATTGACCGCCGTAGGCTTCCAATATGAAGATCAGCAGTGGATCTGGCGCGCTCAACATTAAACCCTAATACACGAAACGGGCATCAACTCTTCATTGAGTTGACGCCCGTTTTTAAATTTATTCCGTTTCTTCAACACGTCGATTTAGTTCCTGGGCAATCTCAAAGGATTCACTCTGATAACCGTCATGCACCCCAAGATAATAACAAACCAGACTTCCCAGCGTCACTGCCACAAAGTCCAGTGGGTATGGGAACCAGCCGTGACCACCAAACTCGTGACTGCCCACGGCCGACATAATGGTGAGCCAAATCATTTCGGCCAGCAACCATCGACTGCCCTTCAGGCTAGCTCGCAAGGCTGTCCAGCCGGCAGGTTGTCGGAATTCATAGTAGACGTAACAGATAAGACCCAAGGCAATGACACCGAAGACCTCAATCGTCGTCGGCCACTTCGCCCAGTAGATGGCGAGGCTAGCCAGTACATAAGCTAAGGGTGCCCACAATTGCAGGCCCCACAACCGAAACGGTCGACTAAATTCCGGCGCATTCCGCCGCAGCGTCGCGACCGTCACGGGGCCCGTCAGATAGGCAATCAGGGTCGACGTCGAGATCACATTCGACAAGGCACTCCAATTCCGAAAACCAGCCACGAGGACGACCCCGAGAACCATATTGACGATCATAGCTCGCCGTGGCGTCTGATACTTCCGATTCAACTCACCCAGCTTAGTTGGCATGTGCTTGGTTCCAGTCATAGCCGCTAAAGCCCGGCTGGTAGTCGCCACGAAGGAAACCCCGGTCCCAAACGGCGACACGAAGGCGTCCAAATAGAGCAACGTCGACAGCCAACCCAAGTTCATCAGAATTGCCAGATTAGCGAACGGTGACTCAAAGTTAACCCCCTGCCAACCGTGAACCAAATAGTGTCCCGGAACCGCGCCAATAAAAGCAACCTGCAACATCGTGTAGATCACCGCACTGATACTGAAAGCAATCACGATTCCCCAAAGAATGTTGCGTTCAGGGTGTTCGATCTCATTTCCCATGTTGATCGTGGTCTGAAAGGCATTGTACGAGAAGATAATCCCCGCAGCCGTCGTGGCTGAGAAGATGGCCGCACTCCCGTTAGGCATGAAGCCCGCGGTGTGGCCGAAGTTCCCCGACTGAAAACCAGTTGCCATGAGCACGATAATTGTTAACGTTGGAATCCCTAATTTGAAGATGGAGATAAAACTGGTAAACCGCGTCAGCAATTTAACCGACCAGAAATTCAACAGCGTAAAGGCCAGAATAAACAGGAAGACAATGATCAGACCCTGATTCGTGATGTCGCCATCTTTCAGGAACCCCCGCGTCCAGTTGGCCCAGGACCACGGCCAGGAACTCATGTACTGCACGGCGGCCACAGCTTCAATCGGAATAATCGTCAATAAGGACAACCAATTGGCCCAGCCGGCAACGAACCCCAGCAAGGGGCCGTGAGAGAAAGCCGCATACTGGCTCATCCCCCCACTCGTGGGAAACATGGTCCCTAATTCAATATAATTCAATGCGATCAGGCCAATGATGACGGCCCCCAGAATCCAAGATAGGATGGCAGCCGGACCGGCGATCTGGGCGGCCATACCCGCACCAAACAGCCAACCCGAGCCAATGATGGCACTCAGCGTTAGCATGACTAAAGAAAATAAACTCATCTTGCGCTTCAACCAAAATTCCTCACTTTCAAAAAAAGATATTGGCCCATTGTACACTTGGTATCTGGCAATGTGCTAAGAAAGCAGCAATAGTTTACTTAGAATAGTTGCCCCACATAATAGTGAATAAACATGGTAATAATCCCCACAATAACGTTTCTGATAATGGCTGTCTTAACTAACCCGTGTCCTAATTTAGCACTCAGAAACCCAGTCAAGGCCACGGATAAAATAACGGCGATGATGGTGGCGGGCCACTGCCACGTCACTGAGAACAGGGTCATCGCGATCAACGGAAAGGTACCCCCTAAGCCGGCGGCAAAGAGTGACGAAAAGGCCGCATCCCAAGGGTTCATGTAGTGACCCAGTTGAATATCATCCTTAACGTTGACGACCGTAGCCAAGGCATCCTTTTGCATCAAGTCTTGGGCGATAGCCAATGACGTTTCGGGGGTCACCCCACGTTCTTCGTAGAACTTTTGCACAGCGGCAACCTGATCGTCGAAGTTGGTTTCGAGCAACTTGGCTTCCTGCGCTACCGCTGATTTTTCCGTATCCTTTTGCGTGCTGACGGAGGCATACTCTCCTGACGCCATCGAAAAGGCACAGGCCAACAGGTCCGATAGGCCGGCAATAAAGATCGTAAATTGGTTACTCGTCGCAGCCGCCACACTGAAAAGTACCCCAACGACGGTCAAAATTCCATCGTTGGAACCCAGGACACCGGCGCGCAAGGTATTTAATTTTTCATCCATCGTTTGATGTTGCTTTTGCTTTTTAACAGATGCTTGTTCATTCGTTGCCATGATTGATTGCCTCCCCTATGCAAACAAGTGTCCGATGCCGTAAGTGACCAGCATCGTCAAGATTCCCGCAATCACGTTACGCCGGGTCCCGTGCCAGCGATCGGCATTCCCCAGAATTGCGGCGACATACCCTGTAATAGAGAGGGCGATGATCACCGCCACGAACGTTCCAGCAATCCGCCAGTTCTTCGGCAACAACGTGATCGACACGAGCGGCAAAATTGATCCGGTTGGAAATGAAATCATCGACGCAATCGCCGCAGAGAAGGGATTGGTATACTCCCCAACATTGAAGCCGAAGCGTTCGCGCACCGTTGTTTTTACGGGATCCTCGGCCATCATTTCCTTCGTCGCCTGATCAGCTAGCTCCGGCTTGATGCCCGTCGCCACGTACTTGTCGCGAACAAAGTTATATTCGTTATCATAATCATTGTCTAACGCCACCGTTTGGGTTTCAATCGCCTTACGTTGTGCGTCCTTCTGTGTATTGACGGAGACGTACTCGCCCATCGCCATCGACACAGTCCCCGCGATCATCCCCGCAATCCCAGAAATAAAGATGGCGAAGCTACTGGTTGCGGCACCCGCAACCCCCACGACGATTCCCGCCACGGAGAGGATCCCATCATTGGCACCCATCACACTTGCCCGTAATACGTTGATCCGTTGGGCCAACGTTGCTGGTTTCTTCTTTCTTGTCATCATTCTCTGCCCCCAGATATGTCTTAATTTCAGTTTAACACTCTTAGAATTAAAAGTTAGGTGAGATTAACATTCCGTCCCACTTTAGAATTATTATTAACTAAATATAAATTCATTGTACGCTCATTTCGGCAAAAGTAAATCACTTGTTTCAAACGCCGACTCGTGACCCATCACGACTTCTTCTGATAAGCTTTTAGCTGGCTATTCACGCAAAGTGTGGTTTAATAGAGGCAAACTAGAGTGATTATAAATTAAAGGAGGGATCAGCATGGCTAATCAGACCCAGTTACTCGACCAAGCCTTACAAACTTTGAAGACACACCACGTGCGCGTAACACCCCAGCGGCAAGTCATTTTGACGTATCTGGTAACGCATCACAACCACCCCGCGGTGGAAACGATCTTTTCGGCCCTCACGGACCAGTTGCCTAACCTCAGCATGGCCACGGTGTACAATACGTTGAATCTCTTTGTGGAACTCGGCATTGTGATCGAGCTTCCTAATGACAACGGTGGTCTACGCTACGACTTCTTCGGTCGTCCCCATTATCACGTTATCTGTGAAAATTGTGGCAAAATCACCGATGTTTTTGCGCCGGAATTTCCAGAAATTGAACGTGCGCTCAATCAGGCAGCCAGCGATCAAACAGGTTACCTAGTGACTAGCAACCACGTGGAAGTCTACGGTATCTGTCCAGAATGCCAGCAGAAGTTACACCTGAATACCGGTAACTCAAAATTGGCTGCAGACCAGGCGAAACCGCTGTCATAGCAATGTTACAGCCACATTACAGGTGTCGTTAAGTTTTAATCTATTTGAAAACACCTCGATCAAACCCCGATAGAGTCATTATTACCATCGTAATATTACGGTGGACACCCCATCAGCCGGTTGTCTGGGCTAAAATTTATGGTTATAGTTGATAGCGAAGAATATCGACTGAGCAACCGGTCATCCGGTTGTGTAATGACTAAAAAGATTTGAGGGATGATCAGGGTGAAGATGCACAAAGTAGTTTTAACGGCTCTGGCTGTTTTAGGGGCGACGGGAGTTCTTGCCACGTCAACCACGGCCAATGCCAGTTCCAAAGTAAACGATTATATTAGTAGCAAGAACATTGGTCACGCTAAGGTGACAAAGTCCATTTGGAAAGGGTTCCCTAAGTACAAGTACCGTCATGGTAAGGGTAAGCCCGAAGGTGTTGTCGTTCACGAAACGGCCAACCCTTCTTCCACACTGACTAACGAAGTCGCTTACATGAAACGTAACTACCAAAACGCGTTCGTTCACAGTTTCGTGGATGCTTCTAAGATTGTGAACATCGCGAACACGGACTATCTCGCCTGGGGTGTCGGGTACCCTGGTAACGCACGTTTTGTTCAATTCGAACAAGTTGAGGTTCACAGTAAGAAGGCCTTTGCCAAGGAAGTTAATAACGCTGCCTGGTACACCGCCTACCTCTTAAACGAATACAACTTGAAGCCTAACGATGCCGCTTACGATGGCAAAGGAACGGTTTGGTCTCACTCATCCGTAGCCAAGAAGCTCGGCGGGTCCTCACATACCGACCCAATCGGTTACTATGCTGCTAACGGCCGGAAGTACTTCGGTCAGAAGTACACCATGGCTGCCTTCTATCAGTTGGTTAGACAGTACTACAATGACATGAACATGAGTCATGTGAAGTTGGTCAGTGCTACTTACACTAACGTCAACAAGCAAGGTAAGTTAAGTAAGAAGTACAAGAACTTCCGCATGTACAACAAGTTAAAGGGTGCCGCTAAGAACGTTAAAAAGGTTAGCTGGTCAAAGATCTCACCTAAGGTTGGCAAGACCTACTACATCGACCAAGTCGGTAAAAAGTACAAGTCAACCACTTGGTACCGTATCCGGCCTTCTAAGAACAGCAAGACGCGTTACTGGGTCTACAGTGGCAACTTAACTGGAGTCAAGGACGTCGAAACGGCGACTGCCACAGCTACTTCTGCCAGTGCATCTAGCTCTTCTGCTAGCTCCTCAAGTTCTAACAACTAGTCATTAAACCAAAGTTCGAATAAGGATGTTGCCTCTCTAGCCGGGGGTAACGTCCTTTTTATTTGCAAATAACTCAGGTCGCCTGCGGCCACCAGACGCCACCCTGTGAGGCAGACCTGCAGCCTGAAGGGCGGTCTTCAGGGCAACCTTGAACCTCGAAGAACACGAGTTTCAAAGTTGGCCTGTGCTCTAAGTCGAGAAAAAACCTCGACTAAGACCACCGACACGGGGTTCTGTCTGGTGTCCTCCGGCTGAGATCATGATCATTTTTGGCAATCGAACATTCCCGCTTTAAGGGCGCAAAAAGCCACAAACCATTCTTGTTAATTGAATAGTTTGTGGCTTTTGTAATTCATTATTTCAAACTACCATTGCGATGGATAAAAAATTTTAAGAATCTCCGGCTATTTCTGATCATCCTTTTTTGCCGTAACAGCAGCCTGATGACGCCGTTGACCAGTTACCGCCCGGGCCATGACCCAGGTGGTGATGGGCACCGTCAGAATCACACTGACCATGGCAAAGAGAATCATCAGGATTTCCGCGACGAAGACCTTGTCATTTAAGATTTCCCCAAATGAGTAGTGCACGCCGGTAAACCAGATGAACAGGGCCAGAAAGCCACCGAAAAAGCCAAAGAACAAGGTATTGAAGGTTGTCCCAATAATTTGCTTACCCACATCGATGCCATCCCGTAGGAGGCTCTTAGTGTCCACCTGAGGGTGTTGTTCGAGGATTTCGCCTAATCCTGCGGCAATCGCCATAGCGGCCTCTGCAATGGCTCCTAGAGTGCTTAGAATTGCCGTGGCGATGGCCACCTGGGTAAAGCTGACCCCAACCAGAACGGAAAGGCCCTCAAGGTCCTCACTATCTTCGGGACCGAATCCCTGGGCCATGGCCCAATGTTCAACGGGAACGATCACCAGGATTAGCCCCACCAGCACGATGGCTGAGGCAATAAAGGCGACCGTACTGGACAAGTCATCCCCGCTACTCATGAAGATCGTCAGGGCCAACACCAACAAGCCAACCACTAAGGTCACCGTCAATGCTGGAAATTGGAAGGCAACTAACACCATTGCCAGGAACAAGAGGCCAAAGTTTAGGATTAAGGCCAGGAATGATTGAATCCCGGCCTTTCCGCCAACCAAAGCCATTAATAATAAGAGAACTAAACCTAACACACTAATGGTGCTCATAGCGTCACCTTCTTTGTCATCAACCGACTGGCCAGAAAACTAGCCAGTGGTACAGCCAGAACAATTCCAATCCCACTGATCAGGCTTTGAACAACCCCCATCGACATATTCATCGCAAAGGTGTAGCCCCAGCTATTACCATTCCGCAGATACAGAATCCCCATTGGAAAGGTATCCGCCACAAAGATAAAGAAGAGCACATTAATTAATGGCCCCATAATGGTACTCCCAATCTGGCGACCAGATTTAAAAATTTGAGCCGCACCCAATTCCGGACGTTCCCGCTTCAACGCAAATAGTGACGAAATAATATCTGTCGACTCATCCATGACGGCCCCCAACGACCCCAGTAGTGTTTCCGCTAAGAACAAGGGCCGGGGAAGTTGCGTGACATACTCCATGGCTTCGTAGTACATCCCCTTCTCATGGGTGAAGTGAAAGACCAGCAATGCAATCAGTAAGGCTAACGCAGTCCCACTGAGTGTCGTCATCAGCGTGATGAGCATTTGCCGGGTGGCGCCCAGTACCAACCACAAGGTTAGCGCGGCGAAGACAATCGCCAGGCTCCCAAAGATCCAGAGAACTCGTGCTCCTTGCGTCGATCCATTCAGAAAAATCGCCAATAGGAAGAGGACCCCATTTAAAGCCACGCTGAGAAAGGCCATGAACCCACTGAACTGCATGATCAGTAAGAGTAACCCCACGACGACCCAGAGCATCAAGACCAGCGGCCCATCCCGTTTCAAATCTTTCACAGTCCCACTTAAATCACCGTGATGGTGATGCAGAGTCACGAAGAGTTGGCTGCCCACGCGATAACGTTGGTCCATTGCTTTGGATCGCGAATAAACATTGTTCAGGACGATCGTCTTCCCGGCATACTGCCCGTTTAAAATTTTCCCGGTCAGAATCTGTTTCGTCTGGACATCCTGATTATGAAAATCATCTTCCACTGTGGTTCCCGATCGCGTCTGAACCTGTGTGACCCGGACGATCGGTTCGTGATACCACTGGGCGTTATGCTGGGTCACCCAGACGAGGAGGCCCCCGACGGCAATCACCACCGCCCAGGCGACCAGCATCGTCGTCCGACTTTTATGTAATCTTTTTTGCATATTCCCTGTCCCTTCTCAACTTGCCGTGTTATCATTCAATATAACACTCTTTCAGGGTGGGCTTCTCCTTCCATATAAACTTTAATAAAATCACAGTAATCCCTACTCTAGCAACCTTGCTAGGGTGTTAATCATCAAGGATTACGCTGGAAGCCTTGCATTCCCTGAAAAAAAACAGTACAATAACAGTCGATTGTTATTTTAATTAAGCGAGGGTTCATACAATGAGAAAAGCACATCCAAATGGCGTACAAGGCCGGCGGAAGGTTAACCGTAAAAAGGACCGGAAGCGCCGCGACGACATTTCAAACTTACAACGTTGGTTAAAAGATAAGAAGTAGCCATACGTTTTGACTGAAAAGAGACCGGAATTTTCCGGTCTCTTTTTTTATGCGCCAAGTTTGAAACACAAAAGGGTCTAGGATTTATCCCAGGCCCTTACCTAATAATCTATTTAATCAACGACCAAGACACTGGTCTCTGAGTGGTGCACCACGTAACTCGTGGTTGAGCCCATGATGGCCCGCCCTAATCCGTGAACCCCCGAACGGCCAATAACCGTCAAGTCAGTGTGGAGTTTCTCCGGAAATGTCTGCGCGATGGATGGCTTAGCGAGACCCGTCATGAAGTGGGTTTCAACAGGAATTCCCGCGTCTTTAACTTCTTGAACGGCGCCATCTAAGAATTTGGACGCCGCCTTCTTAAAGTGTGTCACAATCTCATTACCAAATTCCGCGCCATAGTGGGCATATGTCTGATCACTGGCGACGGCCACGATGAACAATTTGGCACCCAGCTTTTGCGCTAACTTAATAGCCTCATCCAAAGCAGCATGGGCATTCTTACTCCCATCCATTGGTACTAAAATGCGTTTATACATCATAACCCGTCCTTTCCATAGTAAACCGTATATGTGGTATCGCTTTCAACAACTTCATCATATCAGGAAAAAGCCCGGTATGGAAGCCTTTTGAGCCATTTATCACGAGACTCTTAGAGAGCATGATAAAATGTTAGCCAATTCTCATTCTCGCTTTTTATTCGGATTGTGGTAAGATGTATCAAGTAAATTAATTAGAGGGATGGATAACATAATGAAGAAGCTTTTGTTGGGCACCCTGGGGTTACTCGCACTAACTCTCGCCGGCTGCTCAAACGACCAACTAACCACCAAAAAGAGTAGCTACCGCCCAACCGCTTTGACCGCTGTTATCAAAGGCACGGCCAAGACCAAGCGCGTCAACTACCAAGTCGATAATCAAGCCAAGAAGTCCGTCGCCGTTAAGGGTGGCACCTACTTCTTCCAAGTTCCCACATCCACGACCAAACAATCGGTCAAGATTAGTGCGGGTAACACCAAGAAGTCTGTAACCGTCTACCCGGTTAAGTCTCTGGGTAACTACAAGAAGTTTGCGGCTAAGTACAATCAGATGATGATTGCCAGCTACCTGCCAACCAAGACGCAAAAACAGCTTCAACAGGCCCAGAAGACTCAAGCAACTGCCAAGAAGAAATTGGCAGCCTTGGCGCAAACGGACCCCGCAGCAGCCGCTGTTGCCGTTCAGCAACAACAAGCTGCAGCTAAGAAGCTCCAAGCCAAGATGGCCACAGCCAAGCACCAGGCCAAGGATGAGCTCTTGCCTACCACGGCTAAGGACGGCCTCAAGAACCTGGTTGACACCAAGTACACCACGGTTCGGGCCAACGTTCAGGATGGGAAGCTGATGGGATTAGCCTTGATGACCCCTATTAAGCAGATGAAGGAAAAGACCGGGCAAAAGAAGTTCGGGACGACCTTCGCCCTGTTAGGAACAACGTTGGACACGGAACCTAAGACGGTGATGAAGAAATTCAAGAAGGTTTTGAAGGACGCTAAGAAGAACAGTTCTTCCACAACCACCAAGACCATCACCTCTAAGGGCATCAAGTTCAACACCGGTTTCTCAACCGATACGCTCTACATCTACATGACAAAATAACAACTTAAACGCGTCCGCGAAGCCTATAAACTTCGCGGGCTTTTTGTTTGCGTCGAAATTCTCATTCCGTAGAAGATAGTCATTTCCCCGCTGGTCCCTGACCCATAGCTCAGACATACTTCTATACAACTCTCCCTCATCCCCCTCAAATCGCTACTGCGGCAATCACTCAGCCGAAGGCCACCAGTCTAGCCCCCTGTGTCGGTGGTCTTGGTCGAGGTCCTTTCTCGACCTAGAGCACGGCCAACTTTGAAGCTTGCGATTTAAGCAAGGTTCAAGGTTGCCATGAAGACCGCCCTTCGGCTTCAGGTCTGCCCCACAGGACGGGCTAGTCTGGTGGCCGCAGGCGACCCATTTAATCTCTTAACCAGAGTCAGAGCGGAAATTGAGATTACAAACTGAATAGACCAAACTATTCGTGTCTAAGCACAATCATTTTTATCCCACCCATTGAGGCGGCATAATAACGGTATGCTGATGTAGTGAAGTTGCGTGGTCATTTCGTCATGCAAAAGTTGTTATGCCAGCACTAGTGTTTTCAAGGGGGGAGTATCATGCAAAACGAAGAAAGGGTATTCGAAGCATTCCTACGACAGTATCGCGAGATTTTTCGAGTCATGATCAATGCGGCCGAACAGATCACCGGCCAGTACTCGGTTAGTTTCGAACAGTATCTGTTATTGAAACAAATCCATGAACAACGAAACATCACGTTAAGTGAACTGGCAGACTCCACACACACCACGCGTTCAGCGGCGGCCCGCAAGTTACGGGCCCTCCTGCTCGACGGATTCGTTGAACAAGAAGCCAAGATGGATGATCGCCGAGTCAAGTACCTTCGCCTGACCACTAAAGGCGTCACGGTTGAACACGACATCCGTCAAGCCTTCCTGCAAAGTGCGCGGACTTGGGAGGAAATCCCAGCGAATATGAAGCCCGCGAACATCAACGACTTTTTCACGCAATATCAACAGAACATTGCGATTTGGGATCGGACCCGGCCAAAGTTCCGGCGGCCGGTACTCCATGCTAAACGCAAAGCTTTAGGTGGCGAATAGCCAAATTTACGGGGGCAAGACCGAGAGTCTTGACCCCGTTATTATGGTCTTTGGCGACTTTTATTAAATTATGATGATAAAAAAGTTCCCTTTTAAAGGCAAATGGGTTAACCTGTGTCTAACGACTAATTTTAAGGAGGATCTTTGTATGCGATTTAACCATTTCTCAGCACAACCTTCTACCAACGGCACGACCGCCGGTGAAGTCAACTCAGCACTCTTGAAACAAGACCTTTATGAAGCGGTCAACGGTAAATGGGCCGAAACAGCAACTATTCCTGGTGACCACGCCTCGACCGGTGGTTTCATGGACCTGGTTGATGGCATTGAAAAGACCTTGATGCGTGACTTTGCCGACCTCTTAGCCGGCAAACTCGAGCCAGCCAACCCTGAAATGGCCGAGTTCAAAAAGCTTTATGCCATGACGAGTGACGCCCAAAAACGAGAAACCACGGGTACCGCACCTTTGAAGCCTTGGCTAGCTAAAATCGAAGCCCTTCAAAACTGGGCTGATCTCAGTGACCATTTAGCAGAATGGTATCAGAAGGGGCTGCCAACACCTGTCACGATGTCGGTGGAACCCGATATGAAAGATACCAGCCGTTACGCCCTCTTCGTGGACGCACCGGATCTCTTCTTACCCGACAAAACCTACTATGAACCCGACAACGCCGCAGCTAAGCAACTCCTGCCAATCTTCACCCAAACGGCTACCAAGCTGCTCGAACTTAATGGCTACTCTGCCGAAAAAGCGGCAACCATTGTCGAACAAGCCAAGGCCTTTGATGCGCAGATTGCCCCTCACGTGAAGTCTTCCGAAGAGGCAGCTGACTACGTGAAGATGTACAACCCACGTGCACTCAGCGACGTGGATGCTCAGGTCAGCCAATTGGACCTGACAGCCGCCTTCACTCAAGTTTTACATGACACGCCAACCGAGGTCATCCTGCCACAACCCGCCTTCTTCGACGCGACCAATGACATCTTAACTCCGGCTAACTTCGAAAACCTGAAGAGTTGGATGTTAGTTGGCACCGTCTTTGATGCCACCGGCGTCTTGACCGAGGAATACCGGCAGGTTGGCGGGACGTACAGCCGCGCCCTTTCCGGTAAGAAGGAAGCCCGTTCACCAGAAAAGGCCGCCTTTTACTTGGCAACCGGGAACTTCTCTCAAGTTGTCGGGGACTACTACGGTCGGAAATACTTCGGTGAAACCGCCAAAGCTGACGTCCGTAACATGGTTCTGAAAATGACGCATGTTTACCAACAACGACTGAAGACCAACGATTGGTTGAGTGCCGCAACCCGTGAAAAAGCGATCGTTAAGCTACAGAAGTTAACGATTAAGGTGGGGTACCCCGACCAAATCGACCCACTCTATTCACAATTCCACGTTGACACCACCGAATCATTATTCGATAACATTCAGCATTTCGGTGAATTGGCTCTGGCTGACGAGTTCGGCCACTGGGGTCACCCCGTCGATCGTGATCGTTGGGAAATGAGTGCCAACACCGTCAACGCCTACTACTCCCCAACCAACAACGAAATTGTCTTCCCGGCAGCCATTCTGCAAAAACCATTCTACAGTCTGGACCAATCCAGCAGTGCCAACTACGGCGGGATTGGAGCCGTTATTGCCCATGAAATCTCCCACGCCTTTGACAACAACGGGGCCCAATTCGATGAATTTGGGAACCTCAACAACTGGTGGACCAAAGCCGACTTGTCGCACTTCCAAGACTTGGCACAAGCCATGATCAAAGAATTTGACGGCATCGAATTTGCCGGTCAGAAGGTCAATGGGAAGCTCACCGTTTCCGAAAACATCGCCGATGGTGGTGGCTTGAGCTGTGCGCTTGAAGCTGCTAAATCCGCCGATGACGTTGACCTCCGCGCCTTCTTCATCAACTGGGCCAACGTTTGGCGGATGAAGGCCACGACCGAATACATGCAACTGCTGTTGTCGATTGACGTGCACGCCCCTGCTAAGCTTCGGGCCAACGTTCAGGTCAAGAACCTCGACGACTTCTTCACCACCTTTGACGTGCAACCTGGCGATGCCATGTATTTGGCTCCCGCCGATCGCGTGAAGATCTGGTAATTTAAATCATTTCAATCAAAAACGTTGTGTTAGCTCTCAGGCTGACACAACGTTTTTTCGTCCATTTGATTTAGGTAAGCTAAATAACACGTACGCCAACAGTTTCCAGTTAATGACCATCAATCGCAAGCTCACGTCTGGACAGTTATTTAGTGGTTGGGGGGAAACAAGGTTAGGACTTCTTTGACCGCACACCGGCGATACCGGCCACAGTCAAGCTAGCCAATAACAACAATAATCCAGCTAATTCAGCAACAATTGCGCGCTGGTCACCCGTTTGTGGCAACGTAGCGGGCTTGGTTGTCGACGAAGACGTCGAGGCACTAGCCGCCGGAACTGTTGCGCCTTGACCACCGGATTGCGTTCCCGTGGTCGTTGGGTGACTAGTCGTTGGCCGCTGCGGCGTCGTGGTTGCCGGATGCTCTGGTAACGTAGCTCCTGGTTCTTCACCGCCAGGGATCGTGACTTCGGGCGTCTCCTCTTCTGGGGCCTCTTCACCCGGATGTTCAGTCCCAGGAACTTCGACCCAAGGGTGTTCCGGTTCTGGAACTTCCGTGCCGGGATGACCGGGTTCCTCTACGCCAGGAATTTCTTCGCCCGGTTCTTCAGTCCCAGGGATTTCTTCGCCCGGTTCTTCGGTCCCAGGTTCTTCAACTCCGGGTTCTTCGACTCCAGGCTCTTCAACTCCGGGTTCTTCGACTCCAGGCTCTTCAACTCCGGGTTCTTCAACTCCGGGCTCTTCAACTCCGGGTTCTTCAACTCCGGGTTCTTCGACTCCGGGTTCTTCGACTCCGGGTTCTTCAGTCCCAGGCTCCTCGATCCCAGGGGCTTCTTCGTCTCCACCTTCACCGGAACCACGTGTCTCGAAACTAATCCAGCCCTCTTTGTCATATCTGTGCGTTGAAAAATAACTATTGAAGGTTGCCACTCCGACGTGTGAATCTATCGTGACCGTGACCGTGCCAACCTTAGCTGTGCCATTATAACTGGCCATACCAAATGACCGCGTCCGATCAACCCGAACGTTTAGTGGCACGTAAAAGAACATCTTGTCACCTTTTGCCACGTAAACATTGTTGGCGATCTTCCACTCGTATTTCACATCATAAACCCCACTTGCTGGCAATACTTCCGTGTGGGACATCACAACGCCAGTAGGATCCGTCACAATCTTAGCATCAGCGGCACTAGTCCCACTACCAGTGATAATCTTAGCATCAGCGTTAACAGGTACCTCGACCCAAATAAACAGGGCCAAGCCAGAGGTCGCAATCAATAATAATCCCTTGATATGATTTCGCATTTGTCTTTCCTCCTAACCTCTCCATCACGCCTTTTTAAGCACCTATAAATTAGCACGTTTATACATGAGATGTTAGACAAATGACTGGTTTGTTAAATTTCCTATTCTCCGTGGAAGCTTGATGATTAGTTGTGTAAATACTCGTCACTACAAACTATTTGAGCACTAAAATAAGGACCCGTTAGCGGTTAGCCAACGAGTCCCTATGATTGTCTTTTAGTTCAGCTTATCTCTCATTTTACAATAGGTTCGGCCACCTTAGGCCTTTTGAACATCGGCATATCCGGCTGGATGCTTCTGTTTCCAGTTCCAGGCCGTCCGAATAATATCATCCACATTGTCAAATTGTGGTTGCCAGTTCAACACTTCGCGGGCCTTGTCACTGGCCGCAATCAGTGTGCTGGGGTCGCCAGCACGCCGTGGGGCCATTTTTGCGGGAATAGCCTTACCCGTCACCCGGCGCGCCGCTTCCAGAATTTCCAGATTGGAGAAGCCCGTCGATGACCCTAGGTTAAAGGCGTCACTGACGTTGTTGTCCTTGAGATACGTTAGCGCCAGGATATGAGCGTCGACGAGGTCAACCACGTGAACGTAATCCCGAACATTGGTGCCGTCCTTTGTCGGATAATCATCCCCAAAGATGGCCAGCTCTTGTCGTTCACCGGCCGCCACCTGGAGGATAATCGGAATCAAATGCGTCTCGGGATGATGGTCTTCGCCAATGCTTCCATCTTCCTTGGCACCAGCGACGTTAAAGTACCGTAACGCGATGAACTTAATCCCGTAAGCTTCGTCCGCCCAGTGCATGATCTTTTCCATCATGAGTTTACTTTCGCCATAGGGGTTCGTGGGGACTTGTGGATCGGTTTCACGAATTGGAATCTGCTTAGGCTCGCCGTAAGTGGCCGCCGTTGAGGAGAACACGATCCGCTTAACCTGATGTTGCGTCATCACTTCGAGCAGAGTCACCATACCAGCCGTGTTGTTGTCGAAATACTTCAACGGTGCCTGCATAGACTCCGGTACGATTGAAAAGGCAGCAAAGTGAATCACGCCCTCAATCGTTTCGCGATCAAAAACGTCGTTCAGGAAAACCTTGTCACGGACATCGCCTTCATAAAAACGAGCCTTGGGATTGACCGCGGCGCGATGGCCAGTGACGAGACTATCAACCACCGCCACATCGTAACCGCGTTGGATCAATCGATCAACGGCGTGGGAACCGATATAGCCCGCACCACCTAAGACTAAAACTGTCATGGGTAAACTCCTCCTCAGATTGACTGTGATGTGTTCATTTTCCATCATTTTAGCGAAATTGACCAGCACTAATTGGCAAACAACTTAAACGTAAATCTTTTTTAAGCCTGTTTCCCTATTCTCCTTAAGATTACCATCCCCCGGTTCAAATCCAAAACCGAAGCCCCGAAAACGTTCCAGTCTGATCGGGTAACAAACGCAGGAGAAGAGTGAGACAAAAGGCGGTTAGCTGGTGAGCATTAAGATTGATAACCGAATAATCCCGGTCTTGGATTGTTTGGTCATTAAGCGGAACCAGCTGCCTTTTGGCGCACGTTTCGACCAGCTAAGTTTGGAAACAGAAAAGACCTGAGAATTAAATCTCAGGTCCTTAGAAAACATCGGTTTTTAAATTGAGGCTACATAGGCATTGACGGCTGCTTCAAAGGTGGCCAATTTTTCTTGGGCCGCTTGATCCGTCTTGGCACTGGTTCCCACGTAGAACTTCACCTTAGGCTCAGTCCCAGAAGGCCGGATGCAGATCCAAGTCCCATCGGCCAACCAATACTTCAGAACGTTGGCTTGTGGCAAATCAATCGTACTCGTTTCACCCGTGGCTGACGTCTTAACCCCGGTTGAAAAGTCCTCGGTCTCCGTAATGGCAACGTTCGCAAAGTCATGTGGGGCATTTTCTCTAAACTCAGTCATGAGATGCGCCATCTCTTGGGCACCGTTGACGCCAGGGAATTCCTGAGCCACCGTCTTTTCGGCATAGTAGCCATAGGTGGCATAGAGTTCTTCGATCCCATCATATAGGGTCATCCCCCGTTGCTTGTAATCAGCGGCAACTTCAGCCAACAAGACCGTCGACTGAATGGCATCCTTGTCCCGCACGAATGGCTTGATCAGATAACCATAACTTTCCTCGAATCCAAAGAGGAAAGTGTGGTCATGTTGGGTCTCATACTGGTGAATCTGTTCGGCAATAAACTTAAACCCAGTCAGCACGTTCTTCATTTCAATGCCGTAAGCTGCCGCAATCTTCGTGGCCAATTCCGTCGACACGATGGATTTTACCACGCGACCGTTGGCTGGTAACTGACCGGCTTCTTTGCGCGCCTTCAAAATGTAGGCCAACAAAATTGAAGCAATCTGGTTTCCAGTTAACAGTTGGTACTCCCCGCTCGGCTGACGAACGGCGGCACCGAGACGATCGGCGTCGGGGTCGGTGGCCACCAAGAGATCGGCCCCTTCCTGCTTACCCAAGGCAATCGCCATATCAAAGGCTTGCGCAAATTCAGGGTTCGGAAATGGCACCGTTGGAAATTCGGGATCGGCAATCGCCTGTTCGGGGACCATGGTAAAGTTTTCAAAACCGGCTGCCCGCAGCGCACGTTCACCAATCACCTTACCCGTCCCGTGAAGTGGCGTATAGATGAGCTTCATGGTCTTCCCGACCTTTTGAATCAGGTCGGCATTGATCGTCACACTCGCCACGTTGGCAAGGTAGGCTTGATCGACATCCTCGCCGATAATTCGGAGTAATTTATTCTGTCGTAAGTCACGTTCGTCGGCCACTGGAATCGCAAAAACATCGGTTGCGGAACGGACAAATTCGGTAATCTTATCCGAGTCAACGGGTGGCATCTGACCACCGTCTGGCCCATAAATCTTAAAGCCATTGTATTGCTTAGGATTGTGGCTGGCCGTAATCATAATCCCCATGGCCGTCTGCAAATGCCGCACAGCAAATGACAATTCAGGCGTTGGCCGCATGTCATCAAAGACAAAGCTTGGAATCTGGTGAGCCCCCAGGACGTGCGCCGCTTCATGGGCGAATTCACGCGAGTGGTAACGGGAATCAAAACTGATCGCAACACCCCGTTGTTTCGTGGCTTCATCCAGTGTATCCAAGTAACGCGCAACCCCCTCGGTTGCCTGACGCACCGTATAAACGTTCATTTGCCCGATACCGGGTCCCATGACACCACGCATCCCGGCGGTCCCAAAGCTCATGGGACCGCTAAAGGCAGCCTCTAAAGCCTCATCATTCCCAGCCATGACTGTTAATTCGTCATGGATATAAGGAATCATTGTGGGTTGCTCTTGCCAAGTTTGATAATTTGTTTGCCAACTCATGATTATCTCTCCTTAATAGTTGTAAGTTCTAATGACTAACGCCATAGGTTTAATTGGATGCCTTGGGCCAGCGACACGTCCATAGTTGCGTGCCTGCTTTGGTCCAACCTGTTGGCGCCTCCCCTGTTAATTTTGACGCTTACTAAAATCATACCCCGTTTGGGCGTTCTAAACCAGTGTGGCTCAATAATTTCCCTTAGGAAGCTGTCTTCCCTTACACCTTAACAATCAGGTAATCCGCTTTCATTGTACCCTATTTTCAACGTTTGGATTATTTCGTTTTTACTAAAAAAATGACTGCTAACGATCATCAGGCCTCAAAAAGGCGTCGTTCAATCCTCAAAAGTGAGAATCAAACGACGCCTAGCCCAACTCATAATTAAATTTATTTCACAAAAACCTGCGAAAAAATACGGCCGAATTTCGTTAGTAAGAGTAAGCCCTAAAATTTAGAGATCCAATAAAACTGCTAAGAGTTCGCGCGCAGACTCGTTCAACTTATCTTGCGACTTGTTATTGCCCAGGTGCGTGTAAATTTCACCCACATAAACGCCATCGGCAAATAATCGGTCGAAGACGGCATCAATGATGGGCTGCGTCGCCGCTTGTTCTTGAACAGGACCAAATGGGTTGGCGAAGAATGTCGTGCTCATCCCCACCTCATCGGTCGTGCCCAGCGCCTTACGTTTGCCGGCCACGAAGGTTTCTTCGGCTGTTTGCTGGTCGTCGAAACGGTGAATGCCCACGGCATCGTCATAGTTGTTGGCATAAACCCACATATCGATATGATGGTGCGCCACAACGCGTGGCCAAGTGTTGGCAGGAATGATAACCCGCGCATTCTTCTGTTCGGGATTCATGTAGATTCCCCGGTCCATGTTGTTGAAGGCCACCTCACTACTGAGGTCATCCAAGCGGACAAAGGCCCCGGTTTCGGTCCCCTGAGCGTAAAGATCCTGTCCCTTCAACGTGAAGCTCCCCATGTCATCGAAGATGGTTTCCATGCTGACAATCTGATCGTCGGCCACCTCTTGGAGGGCTTCGATTGATTCGGACTTGCCGGCACCGGAATCCCCAAAGAAGACAACCGTCTTAGTCTGCCCATTAGCAAAGGTAATCTTCACCATGGACCCGTGAATTGGCAAGTGCTTCTGCGCAATCATGTGCAGGTTATGCAGCGTCAAACACATCTTCTTCATGTAACCAAAGTAGGTTGTTTGGTCGTTGTAAGGCACTTGACCCACGTAAATATCATTAGCGGCATCATAGAAGTAATGGCCGTTCTCGTGATCGGTATCACTCTCAACCCCTGGGGTCCCAAACAACAAGACCAAGTCTGGTTTGTGCGCGGCCACCTCGGTACTGTCCGCCAACTGAAAGAGGTTGGCTAGGGCCAAGCCGGAAGCCAAATAGTCGCGGTGGAAGTACAGGTAAGCCAGGCTCTCCCCAATCTTAGCTGGGTAACAGAACCAGTCGTCTTCGGTACCCGTAAAGTTTTTCATTGGGTTTACTTTAGTTGCGGTGAAGGTGCCCTTACGCTTGTTGCTCTTGGTGTGCAACATCATTGGTGGCCGTAACATCAAGCGACTAATGAAGCGAATATCTTTCAGTCCCTCATAGCCAGCAGGCATGTTCCAAGCCAACCGCCGTAACAGCACACAGGCACTCGACCCGGCACTCACTTGACGGTAAACGTGGTTGGGATGGCCTTGCAATTTTTCCTCAATCGTCCGGTATAACCGAATAACCAAGTCATTGAAACGTTGGTCAATCGTCATAAATTCACTGGTGACCACATCGTTTTGCGTAACGGTCATCGTCGCCACACGCAGATACGTCCGATAATACGAATAAAGATCCTCAATGCTGGCCAGAATCTCAGCCGGTTTAAAACGATCAAACGCGTCCACCCGATCGGTCAGAACGGCCTTGATGGTCGCGAGATACACGTCTGGCGTGACTAAATCAAAGGTCGTTTTGGGATCGGCGGCATCCGGCGTGCGATCGCGTTGTTCGTCTAAGAACAACTTCACGAAGCCAGCCAACTCGGGGCTATTCACCAAGTCGAAAATACTGGTAATAAAGTGTTCGTTATAGTTCAACACGGCCACGCTGCGGTCCGGGTTCGCGTAAAATGACGGTAAATTTAATGATTCTGGTGTTTGCATAAGCGGTCTCCTTTCAGATCTATCCTTACTCGCCATTCTAGCCTACTTTGCCAGCCGAGGGAAGTGACTTCTTGCGACATCGGTGGCAATCCGGTCGACCATGGATTACGATAAAGATGGAACTTGTTTCGAAAGGAAGTCTTCTGTCATGGAAATTGATGGACATACAGCACTAGTGGGCCTCATCGCCCACCCGGCCGGTCACTCACAGTCCCCGGCTATGCACAATCTAGCTTTCGAAGCGGACCACATTAACGCCCGCTTTCTGGCTTTCGACGTCGAACCCGCACGTCTCAACACAGCCATCGACACCATCCGCGCCTTTAAGATGTTAGGTGCCAGTATTTCGATGCCCTTCAAGCAGGCCGTGATTCCCCTGCTCGATGAACTCGACCCGGCCGCCAAGATGATTGGGGCCGTGAACACCGTCGTCAACCACGACGGCCACCTCACCGGCTATACCACCGATGGAATCGGCTTCGTCAATGCTTTAAAGGACGAAGGGGTCGCACTCAAGGGTCAGACGATGACGCTTGCCGGGGTTGGCGGTGCCGGGACGCCGATTGCCATTCAAGCCGCACTAGCTGGCCTGAAGACGCTCAATATCTTTAATATCAATGACGCCGCCGTGGTTAATGCCAAACGAATCGTCACCGAAATCAATGAGCAAACCGACTGTCACGCCACGTTTACGCTCCTTGATCACCAGGACCAGTTCCAAGACGCCATCGCGCAGAGCGACCTGTACGTCGATGCCACCGGTCTGGGGATGGGCAAGCTCGTGGATCAGGCCCTCGTGACTGATCCAACCTGGTTCCACCCCAACATGACGGTCTTCGATACTGTTTACGCCCCGAGTGAAACCAAACTCATGCGCGTCGCCAAGCAAGCCAACGTGGCCCATATTTTAAACGGCCAGGGCATGTTACTCAATCAGGGGGCCGCGGCATTTAAATTGTGGACCGGCCAGGCAATGCCAGTCGAGCAGGTACGGGAACATTTATTTAAGGAGGACTAATAATGACAACAGAATGGTTAGGATTACGCGATAAAGTTTGTGTCGTTACCGGTGCGGTCGGTGGCATGGGCACCAAGATTTGTGCCGCCCTCGCCGAACAAGGGGCGAAGGTCGTCGTTTTGGATCGTCAAGCTGATCCCACGACAAAATTCGCTAAGGAACTGGCCCACGACTATGACGTCCAGACGTTAGCCGTCAGTTGTGATGTCACCGACGAGACCAGCGTCAAGGCCGCCGTCGCCCAGGTTCAATCAACCTTTGATCAGGTCGACGTGGTGATCAACACTGCCGGCATTTTGAAGTTCGATCCGCTTGAGGACCTGGACTATGCGACCTGGAAACAAGTCCTGGACGTCAACTTAAACGGGTACTACCTCATCACCCACGAATTTGGGAAAGTAATGATTGCTCAGAAACACGGGACCTTCGTCCACATCTCTACGGTTGCCAGCGACATCCCCGAAACTTATAGTGGTGCTTACAGTACCAGTAAGGCCGGCGTCAACATGCTGTCCAAGCAAGTCGCGGCCGAATGGGGCATGTTCGGGATTCGGAGTAACGTTCTCGAACCTTGCCTGGTCAAGACCCCAATGTCCGCCGCCTTCTACGCGGATCCTGAAGTTGAAAATGGTCGGAAGAAGTTGACTGCCAGCAAGCGAATCGGAACAACCGACGATATTGCCAACGCCATTCTCTTCCTGGCCAGTGACCGGTCGAGCTACGTCAACGCGACTAGCCTCGCCATCGATGGCGGTTTCAGCGTCATGATGCAAAACCAGATTCCTAAGCCCGGCGGCCGTCGTGGCTTCGCCGAAACCCACTAAAAACTTTAGGAGGAACATGCAAATGACCATTGATGAATTCTGGCAGGAATTCAAATCCCGTCACCCGGAAGTGACCACTGATCACTATGATGCCTATCCCTTTGGCTATGAAGATGCGGACGAACTCGCGCACTTAGTCGCAATTGGCCAGAAAACAGCCACCACATCTGCCCTGGGTCTCTATGAACCTGATGAGGCTCGCCCGTTCGTAGGCGAATATAACATCATCCTAGACAGCCACGATCAGCCGGTTTGTGTGACGCAAACGAAGGTGGTCGAGGAGATGCCTTTTGACCACGTCACGGCTGAACATGCCTATCATGAAGGCGAAGGCGATCGGACATTGGCCTACTGGCGTCGTGTTCACCGCGAAGTCTTTACCCAAGAATATCAGAACGAATCCGATGAGCCATTTAACGAACAGATTCCCTGTCTCTGCGAAGTCTTTGAGCGGGTGGATTAGATAAGTCCATTGGGTGATCAAAAGGCCGCCTGCGGCTGTCAGGGATTCCGCCTGCTGTGGGGACGCTTCAGCCCTATGGGCTTCTCGCTCGATTTGAAGCCCCGCCAGAGGCACGGGTCTTCAAAGTCGCCCGTGCTGTAAACTGGAAGACCACCAGTTAACACCACCTTCACGGCCGGCTCCATCCCTGGCCTCCTCCGGCTAAGATCCAACGGTTTTTATCATCTCTTTCGACTATTCGAAACAATCAGAGTTAAGTTGAATTCAAGATTACCAAACCCAATTCGAAGGAACGAACCAGCTCATTACAGCCGATCCGCTCCTTCGAATTTCATGTTTTTAATTTTGAAAGTTACAATCATTGATTTTTGTTACTTAATGCAGTAGACTCTTTTTAACCATTAAATCTCTAACCTGTCATTAAGACAAAAGAAGGAATCGCTAATGAAGACTGCGAAACAGGTCAACGGACGCGTTCACTTCACCGGAAAGGACTCTTCACTATGACCTCATACATTGATGTACCAACCAAGACCATTGTCACCCCGGAAAAGAAAACCTTTGCCTACCGCGAGATTGGGACGGACACTGGTGTCCCCGTAATCGGCTTGATTCACCTTTCTGGTAATCTCGACAACTGGGATCCAACTGTGATCGACGGTATCGCCCAAGAACACCGACTGATCTTACCAGACTACCAGGGCGTTGGCGGTTCCGGCGGGAAAGCTGCTAAGACCATTCAAGGCATGGCCCAAGAGATTCGTGAATTTATCCATGCCCTCGGTTTCAAACAGATCGACTTATTCGGGTTTTCAATGGGTGGTTTCGTGGCCCAAGAGGTCATCAATCAGGAACCGACCTTGATTCGACGGGCCATGTTGACGGGAACGGGTCCTCGTGGTGGTCAAGGTATCGGCAACGTGACCAGCATCTCCGATCGGTCCTTAGCCAAGGCCATTTTCACCTTTAAAGACGTGAAGACCTACCTCTTTTTCACCCGAACGGCCAACGGTAAGAACCAAGCCGCCCGTTTCTTGAAGCGCATCAAGGCCCGGAAGACGAACCGCGACCGTTCGATTGGCTGGAATGCTTACCGGACGCAACTAAAGGCCATTAACCAGTGGAGTACCGAGACTGCCATCGACTTTTCCAAGCTTGAAATTCCGGTCTTAGTCGCCAATGGAGACGATGATTTGATGGTCCCAACAAAACCTAACAGCTATGACCTCGCCAAAGCCTTTAAAAACAGCAAACTCGTGATCTATCCTGATGCCGGCCACGCTGGTGTCTTCCAATTCAACGATGACTTTGTTAAACAGGCGAACGATTTCTTGAGATAATATCATTTAAAAACTAAAAAAAATTGAACCCTCTGAATGTGAAAGTCCACTCAGGGGGTTCAATATCTCACTTGTTTCTCGCAAGGTTAAATTTATTTAGCAACCGACTTCCGACCGTCACGTAACATGACCGCAAAGATCCAGCCAACGATGGCGACACCTAGGAAGGTCAGGAACACGGCACGATACCCGGCGAGCGTCGCTACTGTGGCACTGCCCACCTTGGCATGACTGCTGGTGACCATAGCCAGCACCAACGTGGCCACGGCAACCCCAGTCGATCCCAGGATTTGCCGCACCGTGGTAATCACGGCAGTCCCGTGGGAGATCAGATTATCTGGTAATGAGTTGGCTCCCAAAGTGACGGCTGGCATCATGACGAAGGCGTTCCCCCCTTCGATCAGGGCCGCAGTCAGCACCATTGCCAGCAGGGACTGGCGACCACCAACCAAGCTTAACCAGAGCCAGCCGACGACGATCATACTCATCCCCGTTAGCATGGTGGCCTTAAACCCAATCCGGTCGGCTAGTTTCCCCGTCAATGGATTCAGCAAGCTCAGGACAATGGCCCCTGGCACCAAAGCCATCCCCGAGGCAAATGGTGATAGTCCCAACACTTCTTGATAATACAGTGGGAAGATGATGGTCACGACGATCAAGGCAATGTAAGACGCTCCCGTCAAGAGAACCGCCAGATCGAAGTTGAAGGTCTTGAGCACCCGCAAATCCAGCAGTGGCGTGTCGACGTTAAATTGCCGCCAAACGAAGAACGCTACTGCCAAGACACTGACCACTAACAACCCCAACATGAGGGTCCAGTTGGCATTGGCCTTGCCAATTTGATTAACGACATACAAAATCCCAATGAAACCAATACTACTCAACACGGACCAGTAATCCAAGTGCGACGTGGCCTGGGGCATGACGTCCTTAATCGTTTTAAGCGCAATCAAGAAGACAACGGTAATGATAACCATAAAGACCACGAAGAGTCCCTGCCAAGTGGTGTAACGCAGGATGATTCCTGAAATAATGGGACCCACGGCCAAGGCCGACCCCATGACGAGTCCGGCCATTCCCATTACCGCACCACGCTGGTCTTCTGGGGTAATACGCAACATGACAGTTTGATACGAAGGAAACATGATCCCCACGGCCATGGCCTCCATCACTCGGCCTAACATCATCAGGCCAAAGCTAGGAGCAAGATAAATAATAAAAGTTCCGATATCGAATAAGGCCAAAACGCTCACAAACATGACCGGAAAACGGACGTTGTTAAGCATCCACGGACTGATCGGCATCATCACCACCATCACCAGCATAAATCCTGTCGTTAGCCACTGAATCGTTGATGCTGGCACGTTAAAGTACCGCATCAGTGTCGGATAGGCCGTCGACAAGGACGACTGACTAATCGACATGGTGAAGGTCCCCGCCAGCAACGTCCAAATAAACGCCAGGTGATTGTATGGCTTTCCCTGTAAATCAATTGCCTTCTCCATTCACTCACTCCCACTTTTCTACTTTAGAAACATTATCAACTAATAGTTATCGTAGTCCTTTTCTCATTCTCTGTAAACCAACGCGCCCCGTGATTAGTCTAAGCAATCGAGTTACTTATGGGGTAAACTTTGGTACAATAAATGTAATTGGTGTTTACGAACCTGTGAGCACAACTATGACACGATAAAGAGAGGGTAAAGTATGGACTTAGTAGCCTATTTACATGACGAAATTAATTTTCTAACCGAACAAATGAACCGCGCTAAAGACGAAAAGGACAACGCCATGAACTTCCTTTGTGACGCTCGAATCACGGAAGCTAAGCGTATCTTGACCCAAATTGATAACGGGACCATTGACCGGCTAACCGCCGAATAACGGTGACTTCCACCGGGGAGCACCTCACAAACGAGTTTGGGACAGTCGTCTCAGACTCGTTTCTGCCGTCAACCCAATATGAAAGGAACTCCGAGTTTATGCGGACCATCATCGACGAACTGATCTTTATCTTTTTATTTGCCCTGCTGGCCTGGCTGGTCTATTGTTTCGTGACGGACTTCAAGTTCACCCTACTCGGCCTCTTAATCCTGGTCGCAGCCCATTTGATTAAAACCCACTTCTTTGATAAGTAACCGTAACGCTTTCCAGTATGACTGGGATCAAAGACTCGGTTCGCCTAAATAACAAATTAGGTGTAAATTAGTATTGTATGAAAATGTCTGGTTCCAAGTTGTTAGCTGACATTTACGGACTTATTCGCACGTCAGCGGCAACTTGATTTTAGTGAAACCAGATGAAATTTTTGAGGAGGTAACACGTTGATAACCATTAAATCAGCACGTGAAATTGAAAAAATGGCGGAGTCCGGAGCCGTTTTAGCCGGTGTCCACAAGGGATTACGCGACATCATCAAGCCCGGAATTTCTAGCTGGGAAATCGAACGGTTTGCCAACAAGTATATTGAAGAACATGGTGCTACTCCTTCCGAAAAGGGCTTTGAAGGCTACAAGTATGCCACCTGTGTCAGCGTCAACGATGAAGTGGCCCATGCCATTCCTCGTAAGGAACTCTTACTCAAGGAAGGCGACATCGTCGCCGTCGACATGACCGTCAACCTGGACGGCTTTGAAAGTGACTCTTGCTGGACCTACGCGGTTGGTAAGATCAGCCCAGAAGCCCAACACCTGATGGATGTCACCAAGAAATCCCTGTACCTGGGGATTGACCAAGCCGTTGTCGGCAACCGGATCGGTGACATTGGTCACGCTATCCAAGCCTACACCGAAGGTCAGGAACACATGGGCGATGTCCGTGAATTAATCGGTCACGGGATTCAACCCACGATGCACGAACAACCAAACGTGCCCAACTACGGTGAAGCTGGTAAGGGCCTGCGGTTACGCGCCGGCATGACGATTACCATCGAACCCATGATCAACCTGGGAACTTGGGAGATTGCCACTCGCCAAACTGCCGACAAGTCTTGGGACTACTACGTCACGGCTGATGGGTCGCTGTCCGCTCAATACGAACACACCTTGGTCATCACCGATGATGGTCCTAAGATCCTGACCTCTCAAGGCGACGAGATCGACAAAAAGTACCAACTTTAAGCCTAAAGACTAATCAGACTTTCAATTAAGAGCGGGAATCAGTTTTGATTCTCACTCTTTTGTTTTACACTGAAGATAATCAAAACGAGTCGTATTAGCCAGGAGGTAACGACAAATGACCTTAACCAATCAAACATCAGAGGACACCGTTCAAACAATCTTCGACCACATCGCACCACAGTACGACCAGATGAATGGCCTCATTAGCCTAGGAACCCATCGTATCTGGCGAAAACGCGTCATGGAACTGATGACTGTTCGGCCTGGGGACTTTGCCCTGGACCTCTGTTGCGGCACGGGGGACTGGACGTTGGCCCTGGCCCAAGCAGTCGGCCCTAGCGGTCAAGTCGTGGGCTTGGACTTCAGCTCGGTCATGCTACAGGAAGCCACTCATAAGGTACGATCAGCTGGTCTACAGGACCGGATCACCTTGCGTCAAGGCGATGCCATGCATCTGCCCTACCCGGACAACAGTTTCAACGTCGTCACGATCGGTTTCGGTCTGCGTAATGTCCCCGATGCCAACCAAGTTCTCCGCGAAATGGCTCGGGTGGTCAAGCCCGGCGGCCAGGTGGTCTGCCTCGAAACCTCACAGCCTGACAACCGATTGGTGCATGCCGGTTGGCAACTCTACTTTGGTCACGTGGTTCCCATGATGGGCCGCCTGGTTCACCACTACCAGGCCTACAACTACCTCCAAAGTTCGACGCATCGCTTCGTCTCCGTGACCGAATTGGTGGCGATGTTTGAAGCGGCTGGATTGGCACAGGTTCACTTTGAACGCTTCAACCTAGGTGCCGCGGCGGTGCATTTTGGAACGAAACTATATCGCTAAAAAGCTCAGTAAAATAGGCTCGAATCCCGACTATCCCTTGTAAAAAAGGATAATAAAGATTCGAGCCTATTTTAAGTTTTACTTGGAAGTAGAGAATTTCATATATGACGCCTTAATGTACTCTGTCTCGCCATTCTGCTCATGAACCGCGATAAACCCATTCTTATCTGGGTAATCAATTTTAAGTATTTTCTTGCCGTCAACCTTGAATTTGTAAACATTAGAATTTAAAGCCCCGGCCCCGGCAGAATATTCAAAAGATGTAATTTCATCCATTACTATCAGCTCCCCTTAGAAGATAGCTTACCCCTCGCAACCCGCTTGTTCAAGTTGAAAATGGTTGTGTGCAGAGAAACCGGAAGTTGGCGAATAGTGGTCAACCATACTTACTTCCACCCGTGCCCTTCACGATCCCAGTCGCGCTTGCGACTGCCGGAGACAAATGGATTACCGGCTACGGTAAACCGCAACGGACGATCTTGCCAGCTCCCGGCGGACACGCCGACCCGCGACGTTGCCGCGACTTCACGTGGCGTGCGCGTCGCGGTTGGCGTGATCGTCAGGTTCTGATCCCCCAACATCGTGCGATTCAGGTCCTTGGACTGAATCCCCAAAGCCGCCATTAATTTACCGGGACCATTCGTCACATCCGGCACCGGCTTGTCACGATTTTGTTGCATCAGGTCGAGGCCCTCGTGGGGTTCAATCCCACGGATCAGAATCCCTTGAGGCGTTCCCTCGGCTTGCGTGGCCACGTCGAACATATAATAACCCCGCAAGATGTAAATGTAGATCGTTCCCGGTGCATCGTAGAGCGCCGCATTGGCCGCCGTGTATCGCCCGTTAAAGGCGTGCGCTGCCGTGTCCTGTTCCCCGAGATAAGCCTCGGCTTCAACAATCCACCCACTCATGGTTCCAGCTGGTGTTTGATAGACCAACTCGTGCCCCAACAAGTCCTGAGCAATCTGGGGCGTTGGCCGCCCAGTATAGAAATCCGCTAATGCATCTGACATCATTTACCTCCCGTTTGCTATGTTAGAATGGGACCATGGAGATGATTCCTTATGGCAATTAAGTGTGAAAGAATTTATACCAAACCCGCTGATCTCAACGGGTATCGGGTTTTAGTCGATCGGCTTTGGCCGCGTGGCATCTCAAAGGTGAACGCGCAATTGGCCTCATGGGAAAAAGAAATGGGTCCCACGACCGACCTCCGGAAATGGTTCAACCACGAACCTGAGAAGTTTCCAGAATTCAAAAAACGCTACGTGGCGGAAATCGAAGCCAACGAAGCGCTACCGTCTTTCTTGGACCTGGTTGCGGGACAACTCGCCGATCAAGATGTGATTTTATTATACGGCGCCAAGGACGAGGAACACAACCAAGCAATTATCTTAAAAGAATTCCTACTTAAACATCTGGCAGATCGAGTTCCTGCCGAACGACTGACAGACTAAGGTCACCGGTGCTGGCCACCATGACGGTTGCGCCGGGTAAGGGATTCTGATTAATCCCAACTACGCGACAACCAGCGGCCAGAGCCGATTGCACCCCAGTCACGGTGTCCTCAAATGCCACACAATCTCCGGGTTCGCGGTCAACCAATTTCGCTGCGGCAAGATAAACATCCGGCGCAGGCTTGCTGGCCTTGAGTTGCCGGGCATCCACGATATGTGGAAAATAGTTCCGTAATCCCAAATGATCAATCTCACTGGCAGCATTGGTCGAGGCCGAAGCCACGGCCAACGGATAGCCAGCCTCTGTCAATTCCTGGAGAAACGCTGGGATTCCTGGTAAACAGTTTGCTGGGGTCAGAGCGGCCACATACTGCCTGTACAGCGTGTTTTCATGATCCGTGATCACTTGTCGCTGACTGGCATTAAAGTCCCCCTGGCGGCCCACAGAGGCCAATATAGCCCCCAGCGAGTCGTCTCGACTCATTCCTGGTAATTTAGCAGCCAACTCTGCCGTCCAAGGAATCGCCAATTCGGTGGCAATCGTCTGCCATGAGCGCAGGTGATATTGCCATGAGTCGGCTAAAACTCCATGGAGGTCGAATAAGAACCCTAATCGTTGTGGTGTTGGCATGTGCTCTCCCCCTTCGAACCGTTTTCTAACGCTATTATAACTGATTCTAAAATGGTTCACTGCCTAAAACGCGGCAGTGAACCATTATTTGTTTATCGAATGACAATAACTGAAACGTCTGACTTCTTCGCCAAACGTAACCCGATAGCCCCAGGACGGCCATGACTAGCAAAGTCAACGTCAGCTCCCGAAACGATCAGATCTGGTTTGAATTCTGGCACAATCTTTTGAAGAATGACGTCATCGACATCGCCACCCTCACCCACGATTGACCGAACATCTTCGACCACAAAGGCCTTCGCTCTGTTGGCGTAATCTTGCACGATGGCCTTCAGGTGATCGCGCTTTTGGTTGAGTTTGTCGGGCATCAGTGACTCATAAATACTGATATCATTGTTCTCAAGTACGGAGGCAATCCCCAGATGAGCCTGATAGTCCCGGGCCATCGTCAACGCGAACCGGAAAGCCCGGCTCGTCGACGGCCGGTCGTCCTCGTCAATCGTGATTAATATCCGCCGGAAAAATAGTGGATTATTACTTTCGTCTGCCATAAAACCCCTCCTGCAATGATTGGTAACACGAGCTCATTGTATCATATCTGACGGGAAAGAGGCCGCCTGTCCCGTAAAAATTTGACATAGGAAACAGACGCAGTAACTAAACCTTTTAAATCTAAACCAGCTAGTGTATGGTTAAATTAAACTTGTCTTTACAGACTGTGTCTAGCCCATGGAGGTGCCCCCAATGCCAACTGAACCCAATTTTAAGTTTTGTCTACACTGTGGTAAGAAGATCCCCATTGAAGCCACGTTCTGTCCGAGCTGTGGGGCTAAGCAACCCATAGCAGATTTTGAGTCTTCCTCGGAACCAGAAAAGCCAGCCACTCACGACGAGGCGGCAAAAGCGGCCTCACAAACGGACACGAACCCATCTCAACCCGATTCAGAACCAGGTCCAACCGTCGTCTTCACCCCAACTTCAGAACCGAACCCGACGAGCGATAGGCCCAATATGGCCAGTGCCTTCGACCGCGGAATCAAAGCGGCCTTTACAGTTAAGGGCCGCTTCTCACGGGCAGACTATTGGTGGCTCTACCTGGATATTGTGTTGATCAGTCTCGTTGTGACGGTTCTCTTCAGTCTGGTTTTCTTTTCCAAGGGCCTCGTCCTATCTCCGGGAAAAACGATTGCCTTTCTGCTAATTGGGGCGGTTGTCGCCGTCCTAAGTGTCATCCAATTCACGGCTACCATTCGGCGGCTACATGACACCAACCGGTCCGGTCACTTCCTCTGGCTATCCCTAATTCCCACTGTGGGTCCCATTATCTTACTAGTACTACTGACGCAACCCGCAGTTGAGGCAAACAACCGCTTCACAACCTCGCCGACTTCGACACATTGGACCAGGACGTGGTGGTCTTGGACCATCCTAGCGGTATTGTCACTCATCTTTGCCGGCTCCTATGTCTCGCTGAGCACGATTACTCGCGCCGCGGTCATTGCCAGTCAGACTACCGATACACCAGCTGAGTCCGCTACAAACGGTGCCACGAAGGGCGGAAGTCTGACGCTTCGTGATTCCCAAGTTCGCCTCAGTCAGCAGAAGACTTACCACCAGGCTTATCAAAATAGTAACTGGGCGAAATCCACTTTTGCCATCGATAAGGTCGTGGTCGCTAAGACCGCCGAGGCCGTTAAACTCGATGAAAGTGACCAACAGAAAGCCTTCAATGGTGTCATTGCCGTTCATTTCAAGATCAAGGCTGGTCGCGACATTGCCGCTTACCCCACCCAAGCCACGTTGAACACTAATCTCGGCCAACAGGTCAATTCCGACATGAGTCTGAGTGACACCTTCGATGGCGATCTCAATAAAGGGACAGTCAAGGACGGCAATGTCTATTTCTTATTGCCGAACCTCAAGTCGGTTGCTAGTCTCACGTCCATTCGTTTGAAATGGGACGCCTTCTACGATACCGATGACGAGAATGATAACAACTTTGCGAAGAACTTTGATACGACTTTGAAATTAAACTAGTGTCAGCTTCATTAGCCTGAAACGAAAAGAGTCACCAGTAACCTTTCCTTTGTGGAGAGGCGCTGGTGACTCTTGTTTTTGTTAAGTTTGATTTGCTTTGCTGAGAACTGTCAGATGGAAAGGATCGACTCTCGCCTTCCAATCCCGGTACTGGCAGCCTCGGAAACGTGCTCCCTAAGGCAGGTCCCTGCGCTTAACCCCACTTAGCACCCGTCCGGCTTCGCCGAACTGGCACCAAGTGACGTTAATGCTCAGGACCTAACCGCCTTAGTCCGCACTCTATCTCGCGTGGTCCGGTGAAAGAATCATTGGCCCGCGAACCGCACGTGGCAATTCGACGGTAATCCGACGAACAACCACCGGTTGTGGCACGACCACTGGTGCCGTCTTTGGCTTGGCAGCCAACATGTGCCAGATTGAATGCAACAACAGCACACAGACAAACATCAATGGGAATCCAGCGATCGTGGAGACCGTTTGAACAGTCTTGAAGCCCCCAACCATCACAATTCCGAAGGAGAAGAAGATGAAGACAACCACCCAGATCATCCGGTTCCAGCGACTTGGTTCTTCACCGTCATCCAAGTGAAGACTGGTAAAGGATGACACGATGAAGGCTGACGACGAAATCGTCGTGGCCAAGAAGATGAAACAGGAGATACAGTACAAAGCCAGGATAATCATCTTAAATGGCAATGTCGCAATCACCGTGGCAACCACGGCGGCTTGACCCTGCGTGTTTAAGATGTGAACCAGGTTAACAGCCCCGGTACGTTGTAACCACAGGGAGTAACCCCCGAAGATCGCGTAGAAGCTCATGCACCCTAAGGCCCCATACGTCAACATCCCCACGAGGACTTGACGAATCGTCCGGCCTTTAGAAATCCGGGCAATGAAGAGTCCCATGACGGGCATGTAGGAGAGCCACCAACCCCAGTAGAAAATAGTTTCCTGCTGAGCAGTGCTATCTCCCCCGTTAGGTAAGGTGTTGGTCGACATGGCCACAAACTTCTGAGCCATCAAACCAATACTGTTCGTTTCAGAATTTAAAATATAAACTGTGGGTCCGATAATTAAAATAATCGCTAATAGCCCCAGCGCCGTCCAAATATGAGCGGAACTTAAGCGGTTGATCCCACCATTTAACCCATGGAAGACCGTGACCGCAAACAGAATAAACAGAATCACAAAGAGTTCAATTTTTAGCATCAAATTGTCTTGAACACCGGTAAGCCGGCTTAAAACCTTGGAGATAATGGGGATTTCCATCCCAACGGATGAGCCAATCCCGCCCATGATACCAAAAACCACCAGGAAGTCCACGACGTGCCGAGCAATGACTTTGCCCTTGCTGTCACCCTGAAGACTGGTGATAGCGGCACTAACTCGTTGAACCTTCGCGTGCTTGACGTACAACACATAAGCAATCGCAATGGTGGCTGGCGCAAACATCATCCAAGCCATTGGGCCCCAGTTGAACTGCCCCAACATGTGCGCTGCGCTGTAAGCCTCTCCAGAGAAAGGCTTCAGTCCAAACGCTGGATGTTGTAAGTAGCGCAATGGGTCCACGATGGACAGCATCAAGATGCTGGCATCGATCGCCGTAGCGAAGACCATGGACCCCCACTGGAAGTTGCTATAGTGAGGTTTGTCCTCTGGGTCACCAAGTTTTACTTTACCAAATTTACCAAATGCCAAATACATAAAAAATAAAAAGTTGACCACGTACACCATCATATAGGCCCATGACATGCGAGTATCAATCCAATTCAAGATGGAGCTCAGCGTGGCTTGTAACTGGCCACCGCCCAAAATGAATAACAATGACGCGAGTACAAATAAAACGATGGTTGGTACGAATACTAACTTATCAATATTTTTACGCGCTTGAATTTACACTTTAAGTGCAACACTAATTAAATAAAGAATGGCCCATGGCCA
>NZ_JQCA01000050.1 GCF_001437125.1 Levilactobacillus paucivorans
GCCAAACGAAAGAATGGTCAATCAGTGAATGAAGCCCTCACAACAATGTTTGATCAAATTCCTAAGGAATTTGTTCTTTCACTTACTCCGGACCATGGAACAGAGTTTTTGAACTTAGCGGAAATCCGTGAAAAACTTGGTGTTACTATCTACTGGCCAGATCCATATGCACCTCAGCAACGAGGCACAAACGAGAATACGAATGGTTTGATTCGAGAATACTTCCCTAAAAATAAAAGTCTGGAACCGCGAACGGACGAGGAA
>NZ_JQCA01000051.1 GCF_001437125.1 Levilactobacillus paucivorans
CCACTTCTAAGAATAGATTCTTAGTGTTGCACTTGATTTGACAATTGAGGAAGAAATAATCTTGATTACCAACAACAGTTATTTTAGAACCGTTTTTAATTTCGGTAATTGTAGATAACAAAAAGCGTCCAGTCAATATCGAAATGACTGAACGCTTTGTCTGTAAATGTAGTTGTATATAGCAATTAAGACTAATTATCCGCGAGTTTTTCAACCAGCGAGCTTTCTGGTGTGACGTAGACCGTCCGTTGGCCAGTAAAGATCACGTAGCCTGGCTTGGCCCCATTAGGTTTGTGGAGTCGTTTTACAGGCAGGTAATCGACGGGCACATTGCTCGACTCGCGACCCTTGGAGAAGTAGGCGGCCAAGTTGGCGGCCTCAAGAATCGTCGCTTCACTCGGATTATCCGCGTGAATGATCACGTGGGAACCCGGCATATCCTTCACGTGAAGCCAGATATCGGTTCGTTTGGCAGTATGCAGGCTCAACTGATCATTCTGCAAGTTGTTCTTACCGACAGAGATCTTCGTGCCATCGCTAGCCGTGAAGCGATCGGGCTTGCTGACCTTTTGACGCCGCTGTTTCTTAGACTTCTTCAGGTGATCGTGATCTCGCAGGTAGCCCCCTTGTTGGAGTTCGAGACGGATGTCCACGAGATCCTTCGGGGCGGCCAGTTCAATCTGGGCCATGATGTTGTCGAAGTAATCAACGTTAGCTTGCGTGATTTTCAACTGCTCATTAACGTAGATGACGGCATTTTTGGCCTTTTGATAGCGTTTGAAGTACTTTTGCGCGTTTTGGTTGGGTGATAACTGATTGGAGAGGGCGATCTTCAACGGCTTGTTGTCATCGTAGAAGTTGGGTAACGAAACTGATGTCTCCCCGCGTTTGACTTGGTGCAAGTAGGTCGTCAGAATCTCGCCCTTGATACGGTACTCGTCAGCGTTCTCGGTATCGGCAAGGGTGCGCTGGAGCTTCTTTAACTTGGTGCGATTCTTCTTGAGTTCGTTACGAACGACACGAATCAGCACGCTTCCTTGCTGTTGAACCCGGTCGCGTTCGGCCTTGTCCTGATAGTAGGTATCCAAGAGCTCACTGAGGGTAGCCGCAGTCTGTTGCGTGGACCCTTCCGCTGGGTAAGGGAAGGCCGTGAAACTGGTCTTGCCCTTAGGCGAAATGGTTAACGTGGGCTGTGGGGCATCGAAAGTGGCGAAGAAGTCTCGGAAGTGTTGGGCCACATCGCCAGGTTGGTGAAGGGCGGTGGCTAATGCGGCAACCGTGTCCTTGCCTAGTCCCTGGTATTGGTGCTGCAGGGTTTGGGCGAGAACTTCCTGGTTAGGGAAATCGCGGAGCGTATCGGCTAAATCAGGACGAGGGCCAGCGAAGGGATCGGTGAGATCTTGCTTCGGTGGGTTGATATATTGCGCCCCTGGTAAGAGTAACCGGTAGCGATTTTGATCGGAGCCAACGTGTTTGATGGCATCGAGAATCTTGCCTTCGGCACCGTCGACTAGGATGACGTTACTGTGACGGGCCATGATTTCAATAATAAGGAGAAGATCTTGTTGATCTCCTAATTCATTACGAGAGGTAAATTGCAGGTGCACGACCCGGTCGTTGGCAACCTGAGTGATGTTCTTTAAGATTGCCCCTTGCAAGTATTTCCGCAAGATCATGGTAAAGTTAGTGGGTACGGGTGGGTTCACGTATGGAATCTGCGTGACTTGAATCCGCGCATAGGTGGGGTTAGCCGATAACAGAATCGGATAGTTATGGCTATTAGCCCGGATGGTGAGGACGACTTCGTTGGCGTAAGGTTGGTTAATCTTACTTACCCGACCGGTCGTGAGGGCTTGACCCAATTCCTGAACCATTGCGTGGGTAAAGGATCCGTCAAATGACATGGAGAACAACACCTTTCTATCTAGAGAGTCTTGAATCAATCGTTCAATAAAACGACACAACTTAAAGTATACCGGGCGATCAAGCGAAGTGCAAAGAACTTTCCTCGGGAACCGAGTCAAAGGGGTAAAAAAACGTCATCAAATTGACTTGTGATTAGCAACCAGATCGTTGTACAATACAATCAAAGGAGTGAGGGCAAATGAAATCCAGTTTAGCGGCGCTTATGGCCATCAACAAAGTTCAGCAAACGTTACTGCAACGGATGACCAAGCAACAGCACCTAACCGTTTCCGAGTGGCAACTCTTGGATCATATCGGCGGCGGTGAAAACACCCAAGAAATTCTTGCCCAACAGACCCGGTTGGATACGTCGACACTCAGTCGCCAACTGAAGGGCTTAGTGGCCAAAGAGATGGTCTCCAAGGAAGCCATTGGTCGTGACAAACGCCAGTTGGTCTACAGCATCACCCCAGCGGGAACCGAGACGGCGGCAACCATTAATTCAGCATTTGAGGCGCTGTCAGATGAGGTTTTCGAACACTGGTCAACCGATGAACGCAATTTATTACAGATATTATTGAACCGTTTAGATAAAAGTATGGATCGTCAGCGCAATGTGAAGAAACCTTTGGCTTGATGTGAGGTGGTGGACACTGCATGCAGGGACAGATTGTCTTCTGTGTTTTTGTGGTGTTACAATTTAAGCAGGGTCGTTCTTCAGATGTGTCCTTGAGACGGCATAGGAGGCCCATTTGGGCTAGGCACAATTAAACCTGGATAAGTTCTCGGGATCATTGGCGTCAGGCCTGACAATCGCGTGCAAATGGGATTAGGTTAGAAAGGTTAAATTTGTCGTGATTACGTTTCCATAACCGTACAAGTTCTAGGCGTTCCTGGCGTTTTATGGTATTCTAGTTTCTAAATGATAAAAAACAAAAGTAGGTGTAAGAAATGAAGATTGCTGTGGTCACCGATAGTACTAGCTATTTGTCCGCAGAAGAGGTCGAGCGGTATCATATCCACGTCGTACCAATTCCGGTGATCATTGATGGTCGCTCCTATGATGAAGATGTTGATATTACCACGAGTGAATTCTACGAGCGGTTAAGAAATTCCAAGTCATTTCCAAGTACGTCCCAACCACCGTTGGGTGAAATGATTAATTTATACGACCAATTGGCCGATGAGGGTTATGATGCGGTGATTAGTATTCATTTGGCCAGCACCATTTCTGGATTCGTTAATCAATTGAAGGCCTTGGCGCCCACCAGAGCGGATCAAGGTCATTCCATATGACTCACAGATCACGGTCAAGTTGATGGGGTACTTAGCGATTGAAGCTTCACGGATGGCTGCGAAGGGTGCCGAACCGGACGAAATCATTGCGCGATTGGATGACTTGCGGTCAACGATTGGCGAATACTTTGTCGTTGACGATCTGCAAAACTTGGTCCGTGGCGGCCGGTTGTCCAATGCATCTGGGTTTATCGGCAGTGTGTTACGGATTAAGCCATTATTGACGTTTGACGATGAGACCCACGAGATTGTGGCCTTTGAAAAGGTACGGTCACGTAAGAAGGCCTTAGCACGGGTCGAGGACTTGTTTGTTCAAGCCCAGGCGAAGGTTGATTACCCATTACGGGCGTTAGTCTTAGATGCGAACGATCCAGATGGTGGGAAAGCTTGGGCCGAAAAGATTGCGACGCAATACCCTGAGATCCCCGTCGAACGCTCTTACTTCGGGCCAGTCATTGGGACCCACCTTGGGGAAAAGGCTTTGGCTTTAGCTTGGTTGAAGGACTTTGACCGCGCATAACGCGTGCAAGTCTGGAATGAGTATGGTATGCTGTTTTCTGTAATTAAATTTACGGAGTAGGAAATAAGGCGTCAAGTGCCGGTGGAACGCAATGTGAACACCGGACGAAGGGAATGTGTCCCGCGATCTTATTTCCGCATTGACCGCAGCAATGTGGCAACTCCCTTAGGAGATGTCTGAATTGAAGACAATGGCAAAAACCCAGCTACCCAAGCTGGACACGTTGAGTATGGTGACGATGGGGTTATTGATGGCGTTGCAGCTGGTGATCAGTCGCTTCTCGATCGGCAATAACTTTATCAAGTTTAGTTTTACTTTTCTGATTGTGGCGTTACTGGCCAAGTTGTTCGGTCCCTGGTGGGGCATGATGACCGCGGCCGTCGTTGACGTGGTGGGAACTTTGATGACCGGGGGACCCTTCTTCCTGGGATTTACGGTATCGGCGATCCTGGGATCACTGATTTACGCGCTGTTCCTTTACAAGCAACCGGTGAGTTGGGGACGCATCACACTGGCTTCTGTGATTATCGCAGTCGTCGTGAATGCCTTTCTCAACACATTGTGGGTGACCATCATGTACCGGACGCCATTCTGGAGTTTATTGCCACTACGGGCCGTTAAACAGCTCATTGTGACACCCATTCAAATTGTTTTGGTCTACGGCTTGTTAAAGAGCCGCGTGATTCAAACGATTCAGGAACGATTAAATCGATAACTAACACGAGCACCGTTTCGGTTAAGCCGGGACGGTGTTTTTAACTGCGGTGCAGCTAGGGGAATTAAATTAATTACTTTAACCTATGCAAATCAAAATTCACCTCTTCCGCCACACGGCTCAACCTGCCAACGCAGCCTAACCAGCAATTAACGGTAAATACAGGTCAGCGATCCAACCCTTAATTTTTTCTATTAAATGGGGGCGGCAGCTTGCGTCATTAAAGGTTTTCAGCTATAACGAGAGAAGATACGGATTATTCAGGGGGGACTAGAAACATGCAACGATTACTGCAACTTTACTACAAATATCAGGACGTGCTGGCCTACCTGATATTCGGGGGACTGACGACGGTGGTCAATTTGGTCGTCTTTTATGTCACGGCCACACTGTGGGGGTGGAACTATCAGGTAGGCAACGTCTGGGCTTGGTTCCTATCGGTGTTGTTTGCCTATCTGACCAATCGGGTCTGGGTCTTCCATTCCCACTTTACAACGACTAAGGCCCTTTTCAGCGAGGTCGTCACGTTCTTCCTCGCGCGGGGGGCGACATTGATTATGGATATGGCCATCATGTGGGCCGGGGTCACCTTGCTCCAGCAAAATGAAATGGTGACCAAATTGGTTGATCAAGTGGTGGTTGTCTTGGCTAACTACTTCTTTAGTAAGTGGTTTGTTTTCAAGAAGAACAAGGCTTCATCAATTAATGAACAGAATTAAATCAGTTGATAACCCATTACTGGCATGAGATTGCTGGTAATGGGTTTTATTTTGCTAGTAGGCCACTGTCGGCTGATTGGGGCGTGTGAACGGCTAACGTCGACCTGCTACAAAAAAACTGACATCCATAAGAATGTCAGTGGTAAGTTTACTTAGGCTATCGCGCGCTCCGCATGAGTTTTGCGGCTGGTTATTCGGTTGAAGAGGGCAACGGCTAGGCCACCGACCAGAATGCCTAAGGCGTTGGCCAAGACGTCATTGATGTCACTGCTGCGGTTGATGAGCCAATGATGCGAGAGGACGTATTGCATGGTTTCGACGCTACCTCCAACGAAGAGGCCCAAGAGACTGACGTCCAAGAGTGAAAGCTTAGGTAACGCCCACTTGGCCAGTAGCCCTAGGGAAATCGTCAAGACGATGTTCTCGAGGAAGCCGAGGTTGAAGACGTCCAGATTGGTTAAATTGACCCGGCCAATTCCGATGGGCATGATATAAATCGCGGTGCCGGAAAATGAAATTGGGGTAAAGAGAATGGCGGCTAGGCCAGTTAAGTAGCCTAGCACTAAGAGGGCGAACCAGCGGCGTTTGCGGCCGGTTGCGACGATGAGTAGGCCACTTAGTCCAGCCAGTAAGATGATGAGTAATAAGGGTTCCCAACGCATCGAACCACCTCCATAAAAGTTTGCTTATCTATCGTGTCGGTTATCATGTTCCTAGACTACAACAGAATTGGCTAGCGTGGTGGTTTTTGCGAGGAGCTTTACGTTTTCTTGGTTCCTTTAGGAAAACCATAAGGACTTAGGCAAAGAATCATCACACTTTTTCGGGGAGTTGTGGCTACTTATTTATTTATAAGACGTCTGCACTGAGTTCACAATTGGATTCTGGTACAGTTGAAAGAACACGAAAAGGGGGACGAACACGTGACAATTACGGAACATCAAGATTGGCTGGTCGATTTCTACCAGCGGCGGCATTGGTATCAATATTCACCCTTTGTTCATTTGAATTTCCTAACCGAAGAGGCCGGTGAGGTTTCGCGGGCCATTCGGGCGATTGAGATTGGGCGGGACCATCCTGGCGAAAAACAAGCGACTCCTGCGGCACGTCAGGCTAATTTACGTGAAGAATTGGCAGATGTGCTCGACCAGGTCTTGGTGATCAGTAGTCTGTATGATATCGATGCTAGTGACCTGTTGTCGGCCAGTGAGACTAAGCTAACCGAGCGTTTCAAGGATAGTCAACCAGATTAGACTTAAACAGCCACCATCAGCGATGACGGTGGCTATTTAGTTGGCATGTTTGCCCGAAAAACCTAGGTGTGCTAAGGTGGAAGCCGACGCTATAAGGAGTGAAGTTAATGAGTGTGCATAATTGTCGCGCGATGTCCGTTACAAACCAATACATGAATTAGCAATAGCAGGACCGACAATTCAAACCAATGAATGTTTCTCCATGCTGATTGCTGCAAGGAGAAAAAATGACTTTAAAACAAATTACCCAGCTTGATCAGATCCTAGCGACGGTCGCTCAATTCACGCATAGTGATCGGGCGGCGAACGCTTTACAGACGGCACCTAACGTGACCGACATTAAGACTGTTCGGCAACAGTTAAAACTGACGGCCGAGGCCCATCGTTTACTGGCCAATGATGTCATGTTGACCTACTTTGATTTGGATCAGCTGACCGCGCTACAAACAAAATTGGACCAAGGACTCTTACTCACGGCGGAACAATTGGGAATGGTTAGTGACTTTCTGACAAACCTTCAGCGATTGACGACCGTGCTACGTGAGCACGAACAACTCGCACCAGGGTTAACGGTCATGTTGGCTTCTGCCAAGGGTCTGAGCGGTCTGCAGGGCCGTTTAACTCACGTGATTGTCAGAGGGCAGGTTGCGGACGACGCCACGCCACAGTTGGCCGATATTCGGCGGCAGATTAAGAAACAACGCCAACAGGTGCAAACAACCCTGACTCAATTTGTCCAGAAGCACGCCAAGGCGGTTCAAAGCAATCGGCTGATCACGCGAAATGACCGGGTCTGCGTGCAACTGAAGGCGAGTTATAAGAATCGGTTCCCAGGTCAGGTCGTCGATCAGTCTGGGACTGGATCAACGGTCTTCTTCGAACCCCAAGCGGCAGCAAAAAAGTCAGCCGTATTGACTAGCCTGATCAATGCCGAGAGTGATGAAATATATCAATTGCTGGCCACGTTGACCGGCGACGTTCTGGATCACTGGGACGATCTGAAAGCCAATCAAGACTTACTCAGTGATTTCGATCAGACGATGGCCAAGGGGCAGTATGGCTTGGAAACAGATAGCCATCTGCCCAAACTGAACACCGACCAATACATTAAGATTGTGGCCGGCCGCCATCCCTTGTTGGGACCGGATGCCGTGCCTTTGAATATCGAACTCACGTCACATCAAGGCCTGATGATTACTGGGGCCAACTCCGGTGGGAAAACCGTGGTGTTGAAGACGATTGCGTTATTTGCCTTGATGGTTCAGTTTGGCCTGGAATTACCTGCTGATAAGGGCACAGAGATGGCCGTGTTTAGTCAGTTCTGGGTCGATATTGGGGATAATCAAAGTCTGACTGCTCAGTTGAGTACCTTTGCCGCTGAGATGACGACCTTGGTGGATATGACGGCTAATATTCAAGCCAACGCCCTCGTTTTACTTGATGAAATCGGGAGTGGGACCGATCCCGAAGAGGGTTCTGCCTTGAGTATTTCGATTATCGAATATCTCCGCCAGCAACAGGCGACGATCATTGCGACGACCCACTTCAGTGCCATTAAGGAATATGCCGTGGATTGCCCAACATTTATGACGGCTACCATGGCGTTCGATCCCAAGACATTACGGCCCACGTATCGCTTGCTTCTGCATCAGGTTGGGGCTAGTGAGGTGGTGTGGTTGGCCGAACGCTTAGGGCTGGCAAAGCCGATCTTAGAGGATACACGACGCCGATTGGCGGCGAAGTCTCGGGTGGGTCAGGCTGGTCGATGAGTAATTTAGATTGAAAGATAAATAAAACTGGTTTCGGAGGTAATTGTGATCTTCGGAACCAGTTTTTTTAAAATATGATTTTGATTTTATTTAAAACCCCGCTATTCATCACCGTCACCGTCCATGAAACCAGAAAAGTAGGGTTTTCCATTTACGGTGTAATTGTTCCAGTATCCGCTCCATCTGTCAAAATCATTAGGATCAGTGTCATTATAGTGGCCTTCAGTTCTCAAGCTTTTTATCTTGATCTGATACTTATGAGCGCCAATCTTTTTACCTGGAATCCCTTTGATGGGTGTACGGTACTGAACGGTGGTAGTAGTTCCTTTAACAGTTGTTTTGGTCATTTTAGCGGATGCTGTTGGCTTGTAGGCGTCGTCTTCGTTTCCAGTATTTACGATGATATCGCCACCGGGGGCATACTTGTCCATGGCAGCTTTACTGTAATATTGAATGTAATTATCTAGTGTTAAATAAAATGCTGGAGTTGAAAAATTTGAATCTTTATCCTTTTCAAATCCGATGCCTGGTCGCAAGATGGTGGATCGGATAGGGGCTTTTAGGGTAACTGGTTTAAAGTTTGCCTTCGTGAGTGGTATGTCCTCATCACCCGGGAAACGAAGATTTTTGAGCTTGCTGTAATGAATCGCTCCAAATCTAAAAGCAGCAGTGACCTTGTCTTGATGCCATTTATAACTTGGTATTGCCACAAGAAGTGTTCCTTTTTTTATGAGGAGCGGTTTATATTTTTTTCCGTGTTTTTGGTATATGTCAAGGTACATCGATTTCTTAGTTCGAACATACCAGTCGTTTGACAATGAGACATACTTACTAGATGCCTGAGCCGATAAGGTTGCGGATGTAAGTCCCATTCCGACAACAGCTCCAAACAAAAGTAGTCCCCGAAGAACTTTATGATTTAACAATCTAATTCCCCCCTGGTTTTCCGATACATCTACATTATAGGACATTGAATCGTTGGATAGCAAAAAGTCCTCAGAAATTAAAGGGTTTCCTGAGAACTTACATGCTACTTTATCTATTTTTTCTTGAACGTTTTCGTTCATGACGGTCATGCCGGCTCTCGGCTTGCAGGGCCGCATTGTGACGCATTTCAGTGGGGTACTGTCGCGACGCTAGTAGCCAGACGCAACCCCGTTGAACCAGCAAGGTTATGCCTAAATAGAGGAGCAGGGTTACCGAGCTTCCGGTCCAAATACGGTCTACACCGAGGTGGCCAACCGTACCGACAGCCCACCAAACCAGGGTGAGCCAATTACCTTGGCGCATGACAATTCCCTCATCACTCACCCAAAAATGGTAAGACCAGGCCCGTAATCCCGCAAATATCACGGCACTAGCTAAGCTCAAACCACCGAAAATCAAGGCCTGTTGCAACGTAATTTGTAAATGTTGTTTCTGGAAGGCATCCCCAATTGAAGCTGCACCGAGTAGGATCACTAAAATAAAAAATTCAATTTTGAACCGAATGATCTTGGGTGCCAACTGTCGTTTGATAACGACAAATAGTAGCCAAGCGCCCAGAACAAGATTGGTTAAGTCTAAGTTTTGCATGCGTTTACTCCTTGACGTGATTTATTGAATTTAGATTTTGAGTATACACCTTTTATAGGAGTGTTGGAACGATGCTTAACA
Source organism: Levilactobacillus paucivorans (assembly GCF_001437125.1). Classification (GTDB taxonomy): domain Bacteria; phylum Bacillota; class Bacilli; order Lactobacillales; family Lactobacillaceae; genus Levilactobacillus; species Levilactobacillus paucivorans. The sequence goes on from NZ_JQCA01000051.1 coordinate 9,834, forward strand.
GTTAATTTGAAGAACAGGTCCCTCTTGGCAGTTAACAGAAAGTGAGGGTATGGCGTCAAAATACTAGCACAAAGTTATTTATAACTTCTCCTGACCCAATCTGTGAAAGTATGACTTTTGATCGGTAAGTGTGGTGTTCCGATGACCAGACCAATAGGCTAATACTTTGGTGGAAGAACGGCATCGCGTTCTTGATGCTTGCCAGAAGAACTGCTGGATGATAAGGTTTAGGGGCTCTAGTATTTCTGCGGTAAAATGAGTGCTAGTATTAGCCAGCACATAGCAATAATAAAATTATTAAGTATAAATTTATAAATATATAGCTGCTAAGGATGTGATAAGAGTAACTCCTATATTTTTTTCTGGCAGCAACACATTGGCATAGTTGAATGGAGGAATTGACATGCAACATGATGAATCAAGAAGACCACTTCCAATTTGGGTAGCAATTCTTGGCGTTGTCATAACCCTAAGCTTAGGATTATCAGTGATCAAGGCTGATGCAGCCAAGGTTCCGAGCCAACAAAAGTTACGAACAGAGAAAACCTATTACATTAAGAAAAATAAAAAAATGCTTCGAGCGGCAACTCTGAATAAGAAGGGCTTATCGATCGCCTGGAAAGAAGTTGTATCACACAAGATCAAGTTACTCAGACATTTGAAGAAGACGATTGCGCAGGAAAAAGGAACCGTATATACGGCAAAACAAGCGAAGAGTTTGACACACAAGATTAATAAGCTTAATAAAAAGTATGTGGCTAAACTCAAGAAGTTAAGGGCCCAGAAGGTTCCAGCGGACATCGTACATAACTATTACCGTTTTCCCAATGGCGATATTTCTTTCATGCAGGAAAAGGTAAAACGGGTGGGAAACACCACCTATATTCTCCATGGTATCCATGAACTCAACGGTGTCTTTCATAACTTTGGTGGCCACGGTGCTGGTTTTACAGTCGGTAGATAAGTTTGTCGAATTAGTTTGTCCTCTGGCCTTTTGCGGTAAGATTGAGGTATGAAGTTACCGTCCAAAAGACGAGAGGGGCTGGCATTACTTATGTTGAAAGACAAACAGATAGTCTGGGCTATTCATGAGATGGCAGAAGATATTGGTCCAGTTGGACCTTCACTTGATTCTAGAACACCGTTTCAGTATTTGATATCGGTGATTCTCAGTGCGCAGGCGACAGACGTCTCGGTTAACAAGGTGACACCAATTTTGTTTGCGAAGTATCCGAATCCAGCGGATTTAATGGTGGCCAATGTTACCGATGTCGAATCGATTATTAAGAGTGTCGGTTTATTCCACAATAAAGCGAAAAACATTATCAAGACCGCTCGTATCGTTCATGAGGAATTGAATGATGTTGTCCCGACCGATCGTAAGGGGATTATGGCCCTGCCAGGTGCTGGGAGAAAGACGGCCAATGTTGTCTTGAGTGATGTTTTTGGCGAGCCAACCTTTGCGGTAGATACGCACGTGTCGGCTATTTCGAAGCGGCTACACTTCGTTGAGCAAACGGCATCCCCACTACAGGTGGAGAAGAAAATTGTTGGTGTTTTAGCTCCTGAGGAATTACATCGCGCACATCATACGATGATTGAATACGGTCGAAAGTATTCGATGAAGTTGTCCCCAGACAAAGAGGTTTGTCAGTTGATTATCGACTGTGACAAGCTGAATGAGGAGAATGAAGCCCAACTTTAATGAGGAAGGCAAGAGAGGCTTTGCAGCGCCCCTGGGGGCACTGAGGCCTCTTTTGTAGTCGCTTACAGTATCTGCCTAAAGTGAACGAAAGTTGGGCGTTACGCCATAACTAATTAGCAAGCGAAGGACGATTAAACCTTAAATACAGCCAACTCAAATTTTTTAATAGTTTGGACACCATAAATAGCGTATGATAGAAACTAAACTGAAAGATTCCTGAAGGAGGCCATCAACATGGCAGATGTCTTACTAGTCATTGATCTTCAAAACGGTGTTTGTTACGGTGAACAAACCGCAGCAAACATGCCCCAAGTCATTGCAGGTGTTAACGCTCGGATTGCGGCGTATCGCAAGGCTAAGAAACCAATTGTCTTTATCCAGCATTCGGATGAAGACTTGGTAGCAGGGACTCACGATTGGGAATTGATTCCCGAATTGGATTATCGCAACACAGATCCCATCGTTTCCAAACACCACGCAAACGCGTTTTTCCACACTAAACTGCGGAGCGTCTTAACAAGCTTTGCCGCAGAATCTTTGGAAATTTGTGGCGCACAGGTTGAATACTGTGTTGATACGACTACTAAGGTAGCTCACGGTATTGGTTATGACTTACAAATGACGCGGGGATTAACAACCACCGTCGATAATAAATTTATGACAGCGGACCAAACTATTGCCTTTTTTGAAGGTATTTGGGATCACCGGTTTGTCACCATGTTAGAAGCCTAAATATACAAGCTCACCGTCAAATGGCGGTGAGCTTTTTATAAAATAAAACGCGATATAAATTAATTTCAAAATATGGCTTGCCTTAGAGTCCACATGAGGGGGTATACTTTTGCCGTTAAATAAAATATGGGGAGAACCATCTTATGAAAAAAAGAGGATTTCTGTTTTTGGGGATTAGTCTGTTGGCTTTAGGGTTGTCAGCATGTGGCCTGACTAGCAATCGGAGTGATGCAGCGGCGTTGCCTGACGCCAGTAAATACGAGCCAACGCTGTTTTTTCACGGTTGGGGAAGTAGTACGCACGCCGAGGAACAAATGGCCCATTCATTGGTAAATGCGGGGTTAACGCATACCATTATTCGGGCGACCGTTTCGAAAAAAGGAAAGGTGTCGCTGAAAGGCCACTTCCGTGAAGGTGATTACCATCCCATTGTTGAGGTCGGGTTTGAAGATAATCATAATGCCAGTTCGCAGCAATGGGGACAATGGGCTAAGGCGACTGTGGTTAAGCTACAGCGGACCTATCACACGAAGAAGTTCAATGTAGTTGGCCATTCGATGGGTAACATGGCCATTATGTATTATTTACGCAATAACAATCGCAGTTTGCCGAAATTACAGAAACAAGTCGATATTGCCGGCCACTTTAACGGAATTCTTGGTATGAATGATGAACCTAATCGAATGAAGTTGCAGGCCAATGGCAAGCCTGAGAAGATGCAAGCGGATTATAAGCGGCTGCTAGGTCTCCGTAAAACTTACCCGAACCAAGCTGCGGTTCTAAATATTTATGGCGATAAGAATGATGGGTCGCATTCGGATGGATCAGTCAGTAACGCTTCCTCCCAATCATTACGATACCTGGTCTCAGGCCGAGCCAAGTCCTATCAGGAACGTAAGATTGTTGGGGCCAGTGCGCAGCATAGCAAGTTGCATGACAATGTGAAGGTAGATAAATTGTTGATTAGTTTCTTACGGAATTAGTTGGTGTTAGTGTTTAATCACAGATGGTAAAACGGATGAAGTGAGGCGCCAATGATTGGTGGCGCCTCACTTCATCCGTTTTACTTAGTCTGCAAGAAAGGATTTGATCTCATCGAAGGCAAGATCAACACGTCCAACTTGACAATGTTGATCGGCACCAGTTTCTTTTGTAAAGAGCTTGGTTCTGATTTCTCCTGCATTGACTAGTTTTTCTCGAATGGTTTTTAATCGCTTTACGGGTACATATTGATCGTTTTCACCGGCCAATAAAAGGCAATCCTGATTCACGTATTTCAAGATATGGCTAGCATTATGTTTCTTGATATCTTGTAAGAAATCATAAGGGGTATTGGTACCGGTCAATAGATAGCCGTTACCGAGTTTCCATTGAAGATCAATGTTATTTTGGGCAGCTTTGGATAGTAGTCTGTTTAGAGTTTTCTTCTGATGGAGGAGTAGCGCTCCCGATAAAATTCCAAATTTGAATAGTCCTAAGTTCATTTTAACGGTATCCATTGGGGTGTAAAAAACATCAAGTGCAATAACTTTTTTGATCCTCTTCTCAAAGGCTGCGGCACGCATAACTAGGTATCCTCCCCAAGACATACCGATTGCGTCAACTTCACTTAATTTGAAATAATCCAGTATTACAGAAACTGGTTTTTCGAAATTATGAATGAAGTGCAAGCCTTGTGACGAAGTATTGCCCTGACCTGGACCATCAAAAATAATAATATTATAGTTAGTTCCTTTCATGTATTTGTAAAAACTGGTCAGTTCTTCCAAATAGCCATCGAATCCACCAATGACGAGTAATGTTTTTGTTGCCTGGGGCTGCTTTAATAATAAGGCTGGAAGTGTTCCACCTTCGTAAGGTACCTGATATCGTTCATAATCAAAGTCATTGTAGCTCTGGTAGAAGCATCGAATAAAATCGTTATATAGAGTGACTTTTTGTTTCGTATTTTCGAACAGATAAAACATGGCAGCTTTATAGTAGCTGGCAGCTATAGCATATTCATCTTCTTCCTCATAATATTCAGCCCGTTTGGACCACCACTTCGTCCAGGTTGCAAAGTCTGTGACATCTTTGGCTATGTTCTTTAAATCACTTTGAACGTCCTTGTTCTGTAAGAAATTCATCGTAAAACGATGGATTTGAAAATCAAATTGCTGGTTGCCAGTTATAACGTCAGTCATTTTTATCTCCCCCAAATTATAAAACTAATTTTATTGTTGGCTAACAATTAGTCACAGTTTAAAGTGCTTCCCTATGACGCCATGACTTTAGCATTATATAATTGGTAAAACAAGATAGTTGGTGTATTGTTTGACAAGTGCTACATATAGGCCATTTGTGTGACAGTAGGGGGGATTGGAATGAATGGGCAAGAACGACTGGTACGGCAATCAAAGACATGGCTATTAAAAGCACTTTTTGATTTATTAGCTGAACAGCCCTATGAAGACATCTCAGTCAGAGAGATTGCGGAAAAAGCCCAGCTTTCACGGCGCACATTCTATCGTTTGTATAAGAATAAAGAGGATCTTTTAAACTCCTATAACAGTGAGATTGGCAGTCAATATCTATCAGAGCTTGTAAAGTTTGGTTCTGGGGGAGCAACACTTGAGGAGGGACTCACCTTCTTTTTTGAATTCTGGTGGCGTGAGAGAGAGCAAATAAGATTACTCATGAGGCAAGGGCTTTACGGCCGGTTTCTAGAGGCAATGAATCCCCATGTCATTAAGATCTACCAAAGGTTCCCGGCTCCATGGCATATGAAAGGAACGGAGAAAGAAAAGACTTATTTTATGATGTTCGCTGTCGGTGGGCTTTGGAATGTCTTAGGCAATTGGCTAATCGAATCGGAACCCCAATCACCTGAAAATATGGCATCGTTGATGATATCCGGTGTTATGAGCTTGCAAGATGAAGTTTAAATCGGTTCAATAAAATATACTTTGACTTTGGTGATTTTTGAATTTCATGAACAATTCGAAATTGAGATGAGTATTGGTTTATAAGCTTCAAATCCTTGCGAAAAATCAATTTTCTAGTAGGATAGGGACTATGACAAAACAAGTAAACACAACTGAAGAAAGCACAAAGGTCTTTAAGGCTCTTGCTGATCCGATTCGCTTAGAAATCATCCGTTATCTGAACCAATTGGGTCATGAAGTTTCCTGTGGAGAGGTTGGTCGGGTCCTGGCAATTAGTAAGACTTCCGGGTCCTATCACTTTAAGATTCTTCAGGAAGCGGGATTGATCACGGCCCATAAGGTCGCACGTGAAAAATATGTGGCGTTAGACCGGTCGACATTTGATCAGTACCTAACCCATTTCTGGCAAAATTTCTAGTTAACTAGACCAATGAAGAGGCGATCGCTGAGATCGTCTCTTTTTAATTTTGGTTCTTGCCAGGTCAAAGTGAGCATGCTATGTTTAGATAGTTCAAAACATTTTGAACTATATTTCAACATTAGGGAGACGGGAAAATGACGGGGAAGGCGACTAATTCAAGACGGATTCTTTTACTGACATCATTAGGTTTTTTCATGGCTATGATGGACGCAATGATTGTAACCACGGCTTCAACCGCAATTCGAATCGATTTTCACATTTCGGTGAGTACGCTCCAGTGGGCATTGAATGCCTATAATATCACGATTGCGGCGGTCTTACTGGTTGGCGTTTCACTTGGCGAACGTTGGGGTAGGCGGCGAATTTACAATTGGGGCCTCCTAATTTTTACGGTCGGTTCAGTTCTCTGTGCCTTAGCAACTAGTATCAACTGGTTGATTCTGGCCCGGATTGTTGAAGGTCTTGGAGCTTCGGTCATGACGCCGATGTCGATGGCAATTCTCACAAATGCCATACCTGAAAGTCAACGGGGCCGTGCGCTGGGAATTTGGAGTGGGATTGGTGGCCTGGCTCTGATTGTGGGACCATCCTTGGGTGGTTTCATTGTGGCTCAGTTAACATGGCAGTGGATCTTTTGGATTAACGTTCCGGTGGGCGTGCTAGCCATTCTCTTGTCCCAACGTTATTTACCCGAAAGTCATGGTCAGAGTCATCCGATTAATCTTGGTGACAACCTCTTAATTATGGTGGCCATGGCTGGCTTGATTTGGGCATTATCTGCCACAACTGGTCAGCTCAGCGGTGGCAAATTGAGCTGGGTACTGGTAGTTGGTTTGGTTAGTTTCGGGTGTGGGGCGTGGTTCTTCTTCCGCCAATCTCGCGAAGCGGCTCCAATGATGCCACTAAGCTTCTTTCGGGAAAGAAACTTTATTGGCGGAAATTTTGCCACCGCTTGCCTCTATGGATCGATGTATGGTGTGGTGTTCTTCCTGCCCCAGTATCTCCAACTGAGTCCTGGCGCTACGGCACTGAATGCAGGCTTAGAGTTGTTACCGTGGACGGGGACATTAGTTGTGGTAGCCCCCTTTGCTGGACGAGCAGTCGATAGACTTGGCGAACGGTGGGTGGCTACGCTAGGTTTAGTACTTCAGGGTCTAGGTTATTTGTTGATCGCCGTATGCGTTTACAAAAGTTATAGCTGGTTAATTCTACCGCTAATGCTGGCAGGGGTTGGGTTGTCAATGGCTGGGCCAGCCTTGCAGAAGACCGTTCTGGGTGCCGTTCCACGCTCAGCAATTGGCCAGGCTTCGGGAATCTATAATGTTTTTCGCTTGCTAGGTGGGGCATTAGGGACCACTGTTGCCGTGATGATTTTTTACCAGTTCCAGAGTGGGGATTTTGTTAGCGGATTCCATGCAACGATGCTTGGGACGGGCATGGTGTCCTTGCTGGGAGTATTGTGGTCATGGCGGTTACAGTCTAATGCGCATCGAAGTTAGAGCAGGTTCAATTCAGTTTTTAAATCGATGCTAATTATGGCTGTTTTACATACAATCAGTTTTGATGGTTCTGTAGTGATAAGCAAATCGACTTTTGCAAAAACCGCTAAATTGTATTAGGTCCGGTGGTTTATTGATTGTTGTTAAAATTGATTGTGGTCACGCAAAAATGTGATGTGGGGTGCGATAGTTTTTTATCAGCGGTTCCTTCTTGACGACTTCCATTTCCTCGATTAGGCTTGAAATGAAGTGGTAATTGGCCGGGGTTTTCTTGAGACCTATCAACAGGCATTACCGTTTATGCTTATCATGCCATTGACCGTTTTCAATTTTGAAAACGACGTGCTTATCATAGTCAGAACTAAACAGGGGGTGGTGTCGTGGAAATGACAAAAGAGGACTTGATTAAATTCAGTAGTCAGGGTAGGCAGGTGGTCGTCGATGAACCTTTCAATAATCCAGCGCATCGGAATCAAATTATTTTCGACGCAATGCGGCATTCAACAAGTAAAAAAATATTTGGTCTAGCTTATCATAACGATGAAGGCTTATACCTGGATCTCAAGTGTGAGACGGGGAAGATTGATGAGTTGGTTGCGAACTTCCCCTATATCTTGGCGGGGAAGCATTTCACCAAACAACATTGGATTACCCTGGATATTCACCAAATGACGTCGAAGGCCGAACTGACCAATCTAGTGGATGCGAGTTACCGATTGACGGAATAGTCAGGTCAATCGTTGTGGAAGTTGCGAATAAAAGATACATAAAAATCCTCCATTAAGGAGGATTTTTTGGTAATCGTCGTTATATTTGGAAATATTAAGGAATCCGCGCAGGTCTACATTTTCTCCAGTCCCTGCCGTTGTTCCTCATCGATGATGTGGGTATACAGGCCCGTCGCACTCGTGGAGTTCTGACCGAGCTGAGTGGCCACGAGCTGTTCATTTTTGGTGGCCAGGTAGAGTTTTGAGGCTAAGGTGTGGCGAAGCTTGTGGGGCGTGATACGGACCTTAAAGGCGGCCGAGTATTTGGCGACCATCTTTTCAATGGAGTTGGCCTGCATCCGTGATGCTTGGCCCCGGTAGCTACTTAGGAACAGGGCCCGATCGCTATTCGTGGCGTGGTAAATAGCTGTTCGGTGTTCTAGGTAATCTTGAATATAGGGTAGTGTCCAGGGAGCAATGGGGACTGTGTCTCGTTGGCCACCCTTGCGAACAACACCGATGGTGCCCGTCTTGAGATTCAGATGGCGGAGATCAGCGTTTGCGGCTTCGGAAACGCGTAGGCCACTGCCGAGTAATAAGGCATTGATCGCGAGATCGCGGACCTTATCACGATGGAAATACCGCTGTTTGGCAGGTGAAAGCTGCTCCCCATATTTGCGATCGATGAATTCCAGGTAGTCATGGTCGGTATTACCCAGCATCAGCTTGGATTTCAGATTGGCCGCACGAGTCGCATAGGTTTCACTGGTTCTGACCAGGGCAATCTTATGCATGACGTTACGATCGAAGTAGGCTTCACCATGCTCGTCTTCCGTGTCCTCTGTAAGGTACTTAAATAGCGATGAGAGGGCATTTAGGGAGCGGTTAATGGTCGGATGAGTTCGACTGCCAGGAGCGCCTGTGAGCTTCGTCTGATTCAATAGAGCAGACTTATATAATTCGACCGTCTCTTTTTTTAAGGTGGCTAAGACCTGAATATCAATATCGGCGGGGTGGGCGGCCGAAGTCAGGCCCTCACTGATGAGCCAGTTAAAGAAACGGCGGTATTCAGTCAGGTATTGATACAATGTTGCCGGGGAGAGAGGCACAGTAGCCTTGGCCTGATAGTATTCTTGAACGTACCAGGGCGCATTGGCCAGTTCTTCATTGATTAATTTTAAGTAGTGTTGTTTTTCCATAGAAGTGGCCTCCAAACATATGTTCTCGTATAGCCACTATGATACCGAGAATTGAGATAATTAGCAAGTCCCCCGCTCGTTTTAAAATGTGACTACTCTCTTTAAAATATTTGTTTTAATGAAAGTAGTCAGCTGGTTTGATTGCGAGACCCTGATTGAGAAGATCAGTCGTAGCACGTGATATCCTTGTAATACCAGTGTTTAGCGTGCCTTTGGTGGATCAATCCTTAACCTAGATCGTAGCAATATGGTACTGCTCGCTGTTACGAAAATGACCACAAAGCCCGATTTTACAAGGTTTTAAACGCTTTAATGACGTTGAAAATAAGTGTATATCATCTTATATGTCCAGTTGATAAGACCATCGAATATGGTTGTCTGATAGTTGTTGGGACGCCTGATCCACACCAGTTCAGCAAGGCTAAAGTACTTGACCTGGTCAATGACGACATCAGGTTCACTTGACCATGACATGACCGGCTTCATATCAGCAATGAGCCCCAGAACGCTAGGCAATTAATTGGGTGGCGACCTTCAGGATACCCAACCAAACCAGTTACCGGTTTATTGATTTTGGATGTTGACTCTAAGCACACGTTCAAGAATTAGATGGAGACCTCATCATGAGAATTGCGTAGAATGCGCCTCTAAAAGTAGTGTTTTGAGGTAAATAGACGTGTTAGCAACTGATGTGCTAGATTACCTAGACGTTACCTGGAAAAGGTTAAATCGATACTTACCAACAGGATGAGTCATGGTGAATCTCAGTTTAGTAGAACGTGTTTGCGTTTTCCTGCGGGATGACCATTCGGCTGGAACCTATAAGTTGTTGTCAGCAAACAGCAACTGTTGCGAACTTGTCGTTAATGATATGAGAATGATAATTTAAGCTGACAGGATAAAGCGAAGAAAGGGAACGGCAATTCCAGCCCCTAAATGCAATTAATTTCTCTACTTTACATAATATATATTATCGAAAGTAGACCTGAAGTCCTTGAAAGTGACCTTATGCTTCGATCTTCCAATTCATTCGTTCTTTAAGTCGTCATTAATCATTCCAACCGATTTAAAGTTTCCCTAGCTCGTTTAAAATGCGTTTTGTAATTGGCGTTAAGTCATCTGGCAATGCTGTCATTGAAAAATAACCAATCGTTTCGATTTCTGAACTCGTGACGTTTTGCTGACCCGTTGCTGTCATTTTATAAACGGCAGTTACTGAATCAATCTGGTCTTGGTTCGGATATGTGTATTGCATGCCAGCACCACTGACAACCGTCAGCAAGCTTGGCTGCTGACCAACCAATCCGGTTTCCTCGTGTAATTCCCGTTGTGCGGTGGTCACCAGTGACTCGTTAAGCTCCTTCGATCCAGCCGGTAAGCCCCATAACTGATTATCGGTTCGTTTAACGAGCAGTAATTGCTGCTGATTGCTAGTTACAAATGCCGCTGCACCAACCACAATCAAGGGCCGTGAACCGGTCACTTTTCTTAGATCTAGCACGTATCCCATTAAGACACCTCCGATGAATTTAAATTAATTGTAACATGCAAAAAGTGGCCTTACTAGTCCAGTAAGGCCACTCATTCAAGCTATTCTTGGGTCCAATGCTGCTTAATGAAGTCCTCACGGCCGCCCATTTCCTCAATTTGGTAGCGGAATGGGTTCTTACGGTAGAAGTCCTGGTGTTCTTCCTCGGCCGGATAGAACGGTTGGACGTCCTCAATAGTCGTCACGATTGGGTCATCGAACTGGCCACTGGCAGCTAATTTAGCCTTAGAGGCCTCGGCTACCTGCCGTTGTTCCGGACTGTTGACGAAGATGACAGGTCGATAGCTGTCACCGCGGTCTTGGAACTGGCCACTGGCATCGGTCGGATCCGTTTGTCGCCAGTAGATCTCGACGAGGTCGGCATAACTAATGATGGCTGGGTCAAAGGTAATCTCAACGGCTTCGGTATGCCCAGTTGTATGGCTGGCAACGTCGGCGTATGTGGGATTGACCGTGTGACCACCCGTATAGCCGGAAACCACGCTCTTGATGCCGGGTTGGGTGTCGAATGGCCGAACCATGCACCAGAAACAACCACCGGCGAATATTGCTGTCTGTGTCTCACTCATTGTCGTCACTCCTTATTTGTTGGGAAAGAGGCTCTCAAAACCATGATAACCCTTGGCCTCTAACTGATCTGCTGGAATAAACTTCAGGGCAGCGGAATTGATGCAGTAGCGAAGGCCCCCACGATCCTGGGGGCCGTCGTTAAAGACGTGTCCCAGATGGGAATGAGCATCGGCACTGGTGACTTCCTGACGAACCATGCCAAATGAGTGATCGGTATGTTCCTGAACATTAGCGGCATCGATTGGTTTCGTAAAGGATGGCCAGCCACAACCGGCATCATATTTATCGGTCGAACTGAACAGTGGCTGTCCGCTGACGACGTCCACGTAAATGCCAACCTCGTTAAATTGGTCATACTTCCCGGTAAAGGCGGGTTCTGTGGCCGCGTTCTGCGTCACTGCAAACTCCTCGGTGGTCAGTCGTTGCCGTAAGTCTTCTTTTGATTCGTTTGAATTCATTAGAATTCCTCCAATCGGTTGTGTACAATTGATTACTCCTTCAGTTTAAAGGTTTTCCTGTAAAAGGCAATTAATTAGCTTGTAAAGGACGAACACACCTCACAAAAACACCTCACCATTAGTCGTGGTAAGGTGTTTTTAGAGAATCGTTTAAGTGTCTAGTTGGTCTGCCCAGCTGGTGTCTGATAACGAGCCTTGACGCCATTGATATCAACCTTCTGAATGCCAACGGCACGGTTACGGTAGTACATCACGCTCTTAGTAGATGGGTTGTGGGCTAATCCCATGGCGTGGCCTAATTCATGTTCAGCAACGTGAATGGCATCGGACCGCGAGTAATCGTATTCCTTAATTAGACGAGCGTTCAGTAGTGAGTTGACGGAGACAAAGTAGTTATCACGGGCCCAAAATTCAGTTAACCCGACATCGTTTCCCATTTTCTTGGATTCACGCTTAGAAGCGATCCCCAAAGTAATCTGGGCCTTGCTGGCGGAACTAGTCTTAAACTTGAATGCCCCGGTTGCGTTCCAGGCATCGATGGCAGACCGCCAAATCGACTTGTAATAATCCGATTTAGTGGTAATCACATAGGTCGCATGGTCTTTCGCGAACCGCTGCGCCCCGAATGGTGTGGTTGTTGCCGCCGAAGCAACAATCCCACCGATTTGGCTGACAAAAAGACCCACTGTTACTAACGTCGTTAAAGCTTTACGGTACCATGCACTTCTTGTCATGCAGAATCCCTTCTTCTCTAAGGGAATGTGCCTAACGGCTACCATCGGTCAGTATTATAGCAAGGTCGGGTTTTCTTGCCGAAAAAAAACGCTTATTGAAGAATAGTTTCTTCAATAAGCATTTAATCTCAATAATTTAAGCGTTAAAAGCTTCAGTCAATGGCGGCACAACTTGCTTCTTCCGGGAAACAACACCAGGAAGACTAGCACGGTTGTCAGCCAGCTTTGTGTTAAAGGCCTTTTCAACGACATCCTTAGGTTCACCGGCAACGATGAGTTCGGAGTCACTGTTCAACACGTTAGTTGCTAAGGTAATGAATAAGTCGTAGCCTTCGCTAGCGATTTCGTCTTGCATAGCTTTTTCCAAGCCAGCTTGACGGGAGATCACATCGTCCAAGTCAACGGTGTTGATTTGGCCAATACGTACGCTGTGACCATTCATGTCAAAGGACTTTGCGTCCCCATCGATTAATTCCTTGTCGCTCTTAGCCGCCAGATTAGTACCAGCCTTAAGCATGGCAATCCCGTAACTTTGAACGTCGACATCAGCAATTTCTGCTAAGGCGCGAACGGCTTCGCGGTCTTTGTCGGTCGTGGTTGGCGATTGTAATAACAAGGTGTCAGAAATGATAGCTGAAAGCATCAGACCTGCTAACTTAGCAGGAATTTCAATCTTAGCTTCGTCGAACATTTCCGTTAAGATCGTGCTGACACAACCCACTGGTTCTGCACGGTAGTACAGAGGGGCATCAGTGTGGAAGTTGGCAATCCGGTGATGGTCAACGACGAAGGTTACTTGAACCTTGTCTAAGTCCGAAACACTTTGTTGTGCTTCGTTGTGGTCAACTAACATCACTTGGTCGACTTCGTTAGAAACCGTCTTAACGACCCGTGGTGCTGGTTCGTCGAAGTGGTTCAAGACGTAGTTGGTTTCCATGTTAGGTTCGCCTAAGGCAACCGCTTCAACGTCATAACCGCGTTGGGTTTGGTAGTAGGCAAAGGCTTTGGCAGCAACAATTGCGTCCGTATCAGGATTCTGGTGACCGAAAATTAAGGCTTTACTCATTGAAAAAACTCCTTTAACAAATAGATTTTTAGGTTTACTTGTTACGCAAATGTTTAAGGCGTGAAATATAGTCCTCAGCTTCTAAATACTGATCGAACTGCGCCAGGAAGTGACTGATTCGGGGAATCTCCGCCTTCCCTTTACGGAAGACGAACGCCAAATCAAATCGGATGTTGGGGTCAAAGTGTGCTGTCCACGTTTGGGGCAACGATTCTTGACCAACCATAAACGAGTTGGGTAACGCCGTGGACGCCTGGGTCTGCATCGAGAAATGCAGGAGCTGCGTTGGCGTGGTGAAGTTGGCGACCCCCTTTCGGGAAGTCAGCCAGCTGGTTCTTATAGGCCTCGTGAATGGTCTGATTCAGGTAGTAACCATCGGGATACATGGCCCAAACTTGATCAGTGGTGTCTTTGAACTTGATTCGCCGTTTCTTAGCGAGTCGTTCATCGTGGTGAATAAACAACAGATCATCGGAAATAATCTTCTTTGATTCGTATGGCTTCCAATTCTTAATAGAATCGTCCGGTAGGTACATAATGGCCAGGTCAATCTTATTGTTTTCCAAGCGTTCCCAGATTTCTTTACGGGTCAGCATGTGAAACGAGATCTTGACGTCCGGATTCTTCTGATAGGACAGAATTGCAAAGTCCTCGAAGACGGCATCTTCCATCGAGGCCAGGAGACCAATGTTGATCTCCCCTTGCGTTGCGCTGGTTGACTGCTGGATCTCATCGGTGGCTTGATTCAGAATCGCATAAATCTTATGCGTGGCGTCAAGCATGGTGTAACCGGCATCTGATAGGCGAAGTTTCTTACCTACCGAATAGAACAACGGGGCGCCCACCGTACGTTCCAACTTCTTAATCTGTTGGGTTAACGCTGGCTGGGTAATGCCCAGAATTTGAGCAGCTTGCGTGTAATTCATGGTTTCGGCAAGCTGTAGAAAATACGTCAGGGTTTTAGAAGAAAAGATGCTCTCTTGTTTCGTCTTCATCCGCGTTTACTCCTTCTGACTGGCGTGGCGTACGACTGGCGAACACTACTTCAGTCTAATGGTTACTATTAAAGTATATAATAGGCTGTTTCCATTGAAAGCGCAACGATTTTCGCTCAGAAACGGCGACTAGGCCTAGTCCAGAACCAACTCTGTTGGTTTGAGACGTAGGGAGATTGGTGTCCCTTCGACGTCGGTGTCAACCACGAATGAACCATTGGAATAACGCCCGCTCAGAGGATGATCGGTTGGCATGACGTCATGGGTTCGTTCCCGACTGGTGATAATTTCCAGTGGCGGATTGCCAGCTGGAATCGTCATGAAGTCCACGACTCGGTGCGGATCGCGCTTGAGTTCGTGGAGTACTAAGACTCCACGACGAGCGCGACTTGTGACGGAAAGTTCCTTCATCGCGAGGCGCTTGAAGGCCCCACGCTGGGTAATCATGGCAATAGTGTCCTTATCGGTAACCAGAGCCAAATTAACGACCTGGTCGTCGTCACGGAGGTCCATGGAACGAACCCCAGTGGTCCGAGCCCCATTGATGGAAACCTCGTCGATTGGATATCTCAGGGCATAACCATTTTGTGACAGGAGTAAGATTCCGGTCTGATCGTCAGTATCCGTGAGGTATTTGACCTGAACGACACTGGCTTCAGGATGCTTAAGTTTTTCAAAGACCATCGCGCGGCGCTTGTACGTCCGACCTGGTGTAAGGTCGCTGAAGGCCGTTTGCTTGATGTAGCCATCGCTGGTAGCGATGAGGAAACGACCGGGCTCTTTGAGCGTCTTAAAGGCAAACGTGGCCACAATCTCCTCGTCGGCAGCTAAGCCGATCGTTTGGGAGATATGTTCCCCGGTTTCCTTCCACTTGACGTCCGAAATCTCGTGAACGGGTCGATAGATGAGGTTCCCTTTGCTGGTAAACATCATCAGGTGATTCAAGGTGCTCAACTTCTCCAAGAAAATTGGATAATCTTCGTCCTTCAACCCATTATCCTCGGGATCAGAAGCCGTGTAAGACCGCACGCCGGAGCGTTTGAGATAACCGTCGTGACTGACCAGAACGATCACGTCCTCGTCGGCCACGGTGACGGTCGTCTTGATCTTGAGATCCTCAATTTCGTCCTGAATCTCGGTCCGTCGAGGGTTGCGGTAGGCCTTGGCGACTTCCTTCAGTTCCTTGCGGAGGACGGCGTTTAACGTCTTCTTTTCCGCCAGAATCTGGTGATCTCGTTCGATGGCGGCCGACAGCCGTTCGGACTCAGCTTCAAGCTGGGTCACGTCGGTGTTGGTTAACCGGTAGAGTTGCAGGGCCACGATGGCATCGGCTTGCTTCTCGGAGAAGTCGTAGCTGGTCATCAGGTTGTTCCGGGCATCACGACGGTCCTTGCTGGCCCGAATGGTCGCAATGACTTGGTCCAGAATGGATAATGCCTTGATTAAACCAACCACGATGTGTTGCCGGTCCAAAGCCTTTTGGAGTTCATACTTGGTCCGTCGCGTAATCACATCGCGTTGGTGTTCCAGGTAGGCGCTCAGAATAGTTTTCAAACCAACATGTTCTGGTCGCATATGGTTAATGGCAACCATATTAAAGTTATAGGTAATTTGCAGTTCGGTGTTCTTGAACAAATAGTTCAGAACCCCTTGGGCATCGGCGTCACGCTTCAGTTCGATCGCGATACGTAACCCATCACGGTCGGTTTCGTCACGAACTTCGGCGAGACCCTCGACCTTCTTGTTCAAACGGATCTCATCAATCTTCTTGACCAATTGGGCCTTGTTAACTTCATACGGAATTTCGGTAACCGTGATCTGACTCTTGTTCCCACGGAGGGGTTCGATGGCCGTCTTGGAACGCACAACAATGCGGCCACGGCCGGTCTCGTAGGCCTTGACGATGCCGTCCTTTCCTTGGATGATCCCCCCGGTTGGGAAGTCAGGTCCCTGGACGAAATTCATCAGTTCTGGCAGCGTGGCCTTGGGGTGGCTGAGCAGGTAGATTAAGGCATCCACGACTTCACCCAAGTTGTGCGGTGGAATCTCCGTGGCGTAACCTGCAGAGATCCCGGTAGCGCCGTTTACCAACAAGTTCGGAATCCGAGCGGGTAAAACGGTGGGTTCGTATTCCGTATCATCGAAGTTGAGCACCATTTCCACGGTGTCCTTATCAATGTCGCGGAGCATTTCCCCAGCTAATTTACTCAGACGGGCTTCGGTATACCGCATAGCGGCAGCGGGATCGCCGTCCATTGACCCGTTGTTCCCGTGCATTTCAATTAAGGGTTCACGGACCTTCCAGTCCTGACTCATCCGCGTTAACGCCTCGTAGATCGAACTGTCACCATGGGGGTGAAAATTACCCATGACGTTTCCGACGGATTTGGCGGACTTACGAAAGCCCTTATCATAGGTGTTACCATCTTTGTTCATGGCGAATAGAATTCGCCGTTGAACGGGTTTTAAGCCATCACGAATATCCGGCAAGGCCCGTTCCTGAATAATGGATTTTGAGTAACGGCCGAAGCGGTCACCCATCACTTCTTCTAACGTTAGTTCTTGAATCTTCTGTCCTTCACTCACGAAATGATGTCTCCTTTCACCGGTAATTGGTTTACTTTTCGGGATCGGAGGATTCCAACAGACTCGTGTTGTCTTCCTCTAGCGTGAATTGAACGTTGTTTTCGATCCACTTCCGGCGGGGTTCAACCTTGTCCCCCATTAGGGTCGTCACACGGCGTTCGGCCAGTGCGGCATCGTCAATCTGAACCCGAATCAGAGTTCGATTGTCGGGATCCATGGTGGTTTCCCAAAGTTGTTCGGCGTCCATTTCCCCTAACCCTTTGAAACGTTGGAGGTTGTAGCCGTGGTTGGCAATCTTTTTAGTTTTGGCTGCCAATTCGTCGTTGGTCCAAGCATATTCAATTTGTGACTTCTTGCCGGTCGTCTTGATGCGATACAACGGTGGTAAGGCGATGTAGATTCGCCCGGCGTCAATCATCGGCCGCATGTATTTATAGAAGAAGGTGAGCAAGAGGATCTGGATATGCGCCCCATCGTCATCGGCATCGGTCATGATAATAATCTTATCGTAGTTGGCATCTTCAATGTTAAATTCCGCGCCGACACCAGCACCGATCGTGTAGATCATGGTGCTGATTTCTTCGTTCTTCATGATGTCGGGTAACTTGGCCTTTTCGGTGTTCAAAACCTTCCCACGAAGGGGCAGGATGGCTTGGAACTTTCGGTTACGGCCCTGTTTAGCCGATCCACCGGCGGAATCCCCTTCGACCAGGAACAGTTCGTTCTTGGCGGCGTTCTTGGATTGCGCGGGCGTTAGCTTACCAGATAAGAGCCGTTCGTGTTTCTTGTGGCGTTTACCACTACGACTCTCATCACGGGCCTTTCGGGCGGCTTCTCTGGCCTGACGAGCTTGGGTCGACTTGCGGATCAACATTTGACCGAAGTCCCCATTTTCCATCAGGTAGTACCCGAGTTGCTCGCTGATCACGTTGTCGACAACGGTCCGGGCTTCTGGTGTCCCCAACTTTTCCTTGGTTTGGCCTTCGAATTGCAGCAGGTTTTCTGGGATCCGCAGGGAGATGACCGCAGAGAGTCCCTCCCGGACGTCGGTACCCTCAAGATTTTTATCGCGATCCTTGAGTAAGCCAACCTTACGGGCATATTCGTTGAAGGCCTTGGTCCAGCCACTACGCATACCCACTTCGTGACTCCCACCGTCCTTGGTCCGGACGTTGTTGACGAAGGACAGCAGGTTTTCGGTGTACCCGTCGTTATACTGGGCAGCGACTTCGACTTCAATCCCGTCTTTCTTGCCATCGAAATACATGATATCTCCAAGGGTATCCTTGTCTTCGTTTAAGTAGCTGACAAATTCCTTGATACCCTCTTCGTAATGGTATTCTTCGGCGCGTTCCTGGCCGGATCGTTCGTCGGTCAGGGTGATTTTGACACCCTTAAGCAGGAAGGCTGATTCCCGCAGTCGTTCTGAGAGCGTATTAAAATTATAAACAGTCGTTGTAAAAATTTTAGTATCGGGTTTAAAGGTCAGTGTGGTCCCATTGTGTGCCCGCGTGTTGCCCTTCTTCACCAAGGTTCCTTGGGGATGTCCCCCGTTAGCGAACTTTTCTTCGTAACGGACGCCATCACGAACGATGGTGACGGTGAGTGCACTGGATAAGGCGTTCACAACGGACGCCCCGACCCCATGCAGTCCACCAGAGGTCTTGTAGCCGCCTTGACCAAATTTACCACCGGCATGGAGGACCGTCAGAATAACTTCCGGCGTTGGAATCCCCGAAGCGTGCATGCCGACTGGCATACCCCGCCCATGATCGACAACGGTGATGCTATTGTCCTGGTGGATAGTAACGTTGATTTCCTTACCGTAACCGGCCAAGGCCTCGTCGACGGCGTTATCAACAATTTCGTAGACCAAGTGATGCAAACCGCGGCCATCAGTTGACCCGATATACATCCCAGGACGTTTACGAACAGCTTCCAATCCCTCCAACACCTGGATGGAGGAATCGTCATATTTTGCTTTTGCTTTCGCCATGCGTAAATCCCCTTTACTTTTACTAGTTTCTTTTCGTTGGTATGCCCCTAGTTTACCGCAATGCGAACATATGTTCAATAGAACGGAAGCGTTCGCGCGGGCCGGGGTTTCAGTAACCACATTATCATACCACAGGAAAACAAAGCGTGGCTAGTTTCCCGAGATAATTGGCGTAATGGGTAAAACATGCTAAAATAGTGAACAGCTTATAAACCTGATCCCATTCAGATTGGGATCGGGTTGCGAGGAAGAGCGGAGGAATTACCTGTGAAATTAATTGGTTTATTAATCCTAGCCTATCTCTTGGGGGCCATTCCCAATGGGGTTTGGGTGGGCAAGACATTTTTCCACACCGATATTCGACAGTCAGGTTCGGGAAACATCGGGACCACCAATACCTATCGGGTCCTAGGACCTTATGCCGGAACCATCGTCATGGTGTTAGACATTGCTAAGGGCACCGTCGCCACCTTACTCCCAACCTGGGGTCATGTGACCACGATTCTCGGGACGGCCACTCCCCTTTTATTTGGGTTAATGGCTATCCTGGGCCACACCTTCTCGGTCTTCGACCGTTTCAAGGGTGGCAAGGCCGTCGCTACGTCGGCGGGGATGCTCCTGGCTTACAACCCCATCATGTTCGTCATTGCGGCCGGCCTGTGGGTCAGCCTGATCTATTGGACCAGCATGGTGAGTCTGGCCAGCATGATTGCCTTCTCGTTGATCACACTGATCTCCCTGGCCTTTCAGGACTGGTACTTAACGGGAATTGCCCTGGTGCTCACGGTCTTTGTTTTCTACCGACACCGTGCCAATATTGCCCGCATTAAGGCGGGCACCGAATCCATGGTGCCCTTTGGCCATGGCTATCATAAACGTGCACATTAAGAAGCGAAAAAGCTTCCGACGACTAGTTGTAGTCGTTGGGAGCTTTTATTTTGGCTAAAAGTAAGTGATCTGGTAGTGTGCCGCGAAGGTTTGACCACCCGCGAGATGCTGTAAGCCAACCTTGTCGGTAAACTGCCCCGAGGCCTGCACGTCATCGGCCAGTCCCCACCACGGCTCCAGGCAAACGAATGGGGCCTGCTTGGGATATGGTGACCAAATACCCAGATAAGGTGCCGCGACGGTCAGGGCTACCCCATGGTCGTCGGCGGTTGTGCTCAACATGACCGTGGTCTCGTGGTTGTCGAGCGTTAAGATTTGCGCGTCGTGGTTGAATAATTCATGGTCCAGCGTCAACGGCTGTGTGAGATCTAGTGACACCGGATGGTGACTGTCACTGGCAGACCCCACTAAGGGGATGCGTTGGTAGGTCTTCTTGGGTGAAACTGTGACCTGATAGTCGGTGAAGTCGGCTAACGCTCCACCTAAAGGCACGTTGAAACCGGGATGAGCCCCAATGGAAAAGTATAAGGTGTCTGCCGCAGGGTTCGTCACGGCTAAATCAGTTCGTAACTCGTGGTCCTTCAGTTCAAACGTCAGGGTCAACGTGAAGTCGAAGGGGTAAACGTCACGGGTTTTGTCGTCACTCGTTTGTTGGAGGACAACGCGCGTCGCTGTTTGGTCTTGGATCGTAAATGGCCGATCACGGGCAAAGCCGTGCTGGGTCATGTGGTAGCTGTGATCTTGGAACGTGTATTGGTCCTGGTTCAACCGACCGACGATTGGAAAGAGAATCGGGGCATGGCGTCCCCAGTACGCGGCATCGGCCTGCCACATGTACTCGAGGCCACTCTCGTTGTCGCGGACACTGCTGACTTCGGCTCCCAACGGGTTAATTTTTACTGTCAGGTAGTCATTCTTTAACGTTAACATCGAATCCCTCCCACAATGATAAACATATTGTTTTTATGATACCGCATTCTGCAAAAAGGACCAAGGCCGTCTGCCCTGGTCCCTTGCGTTGTGATTAAAGAATGTAACGTGATAAGTCCTTATTCTGGACGATGTCGCCAATCTTATCGTTGACGTAGTTTTCGGTGATCGTGACGTCACCGGTCCCCATGTCAGGACCTTCGTAAAGCAGGTCTTCCAGGAGCTTTTCCAGCACCGTTTGTAACCGACGAGCCCCGATGTTTTGGTTTTCGTGGTTAAGCTCGAAGGCCAGTTCGGCAATGCGTTCGATGGCTTCCATGGTGAAGGTGACCTTGACGTTGTCCGTGCCAATCAGGGCAATGTATTGCTTGATCAGCGCGTTGTTCGGTTCTGTCAGGATTCGGACGAAGTCGTCCTTGCTGAGGTCATTTAACTCAACTCGGATTGGGAAACGACCTTGGAGTTCCGCAATGAGATCACTTGGCTTGGATTCAGCAAACGCCCCAGCGGCGATGAAGAGAATGTGGTCGGTATCGATAGTCCCGTACTTGGTCTTAACCTGCGTCCCTTCGACGATTGGCAAGATATCACGTTGGACCCCTTCACGGGAAACGTCGCCACTATTTTGGCTATTGCCCTTGGCAATCTTGTCGATTTCATCGAGGAAGATAATCCCGGTGTTTTCGGCCCGTTGAATGGCATCGTGATTGATGTCAGCGTTGTTGACCAGCTTTTCGGATTCCTCGCTGACCAAGATTTCACGCGCTTCGGCCACCGTGACCGTCCGTTTGATTTGTTTCTTGGGCATGATGGCACCGAGGGTATCGTTGAGGTCGATCCCCATTTGACCCAGCATGTTGTTGTCGGTGGCGTTGGCCTGTTGCGGGTCAGCCATTTCGATTTCAACCTGGTGGTTTTCGAGGAGGCCTTGGTTCAGTTGTTCAGCCAATGACAGGCGTTCGTTTCGCAAGTCGTCACTGACCTCTTCTTGGTCGCTTGGGGCCGTTGGGGTCTGACCATTTTGCATTTGGCTAAACATGTTCATCATGTTCGCAAAGTCATTGTTGTTCTTGTTGGCCTTCTTCTTGGCTGGTGCCAGGAGATTGACTAAGCGCTTGTTGGCCGCCTGAACCGCGTCGTTACGGACCTTCTTGAATTGATCTTGTTTTTCCATGCTGACGGAGACTTCGACGAGGTCTCGAACCATGGATTCGACGTCTCGACCGACGTACCCGACTTCGGTGAACTTGCTGGCTTCGACCTTGGTAAATGGGGCATGAACGATCTTAGCTAATCGCCGAGCAATTTCCGTTTTCCCGACCCCAGTGGGTCCGATCATGAGCATATTCTTAGGTGAAATTTCTTCTTGCATGGCGGCATCGAGCTGCATGCGCCGGTACCGGTTGCGTAAGGCAATGGCAATGGCTTTCTTGGCTTCGTCTTGACCGATGACGTATTGGTCAAGCAGGGCCACAATCTCTTTTGGTGTTTTATTAATAGCGTCCACAGTGAGGCCTCCCTTTATAATTCTTCAGAAATGACGTTTTCGTTCGTAAAGATATCGATTCCGCCGGCAATGTGAATGGCACTTTCGGCAATTTCCTTGGCACTCATGTCGGTGGCGTGGTGATGCAGGGCAGTTGCGGCGGCTAAGGCAAAGTTACCACCAGAACCGATGGCTAAGATGTCATCGTCGGGGGCAATCACTTCACCGGAACCGGACACGAGAAGCATTTCGTCCTTGTCCATGACAATTAACAGAGCTTCCAACTTCTGTAAGGCTTGGTCGGAACGCCACTGCTTGGCGAGTTCTACGGCGGCCCGTTGTAAATTACCGCTGTATTCGTTGAGTTGGCCTTCGAATTTTTCTTCCAGGTTGAAGGCGTCGGCAACACTACCGGCAAATCCGACAACGACTTGGTTGTTGTAGATGCGGCGAATTTTATGGGCGGTTCCCTTCATGATGACCTTTTCACCCATGGTAACTTGACCATCGCCGGCCATGGCGTTATGGCCATTGTGCCGAACCGCGCAGATGGTAGTGGCTTCAAATTTTACTGGCATAATTTAATAATCTCCTTATTTGGTTGAAGGTGACTGGTGATCCGCCGTCGCCCGCGGGAAGAACTGACGATAATCCCGCTGGAGGTGTTCACGCGTCACGTGGGTATAAATCTGAGTGGTTGAGAGGCTACTGTGGCCCAGAAGCTCCTGTACGGAACGGAGATCCGCCCCGTGATTCAGAAGATGGGTCGCAAACGTGTGCCGCAACATGTGGGGATGAATCTCCCCCGTCAACGTGCTCCGTTTGATCATTTGGTTGAGGAGGTACGTGACCCCCGCTGATGTGAGTTGTTCACCATGAGCATTGACGAAGACGAAGTCATGCTGGTGGTGATACTGCGTCATCAAGGGTGTCCGGGCGGCGTCGAAATACGCTTCAAGGGCGTCGCTGGCGTAATGGCCAAATGGCACGTAACGTTCCTTATTCCCTTTCCCATGAATCAACATGAGTCGGTTATCGAAGTCGATGTCCCCCATTGTCAGGTTCACACACTCGCTAACCCGAATTCCGGTGGCATAGAGCACTTCCAGAACCGCCGAATCCCGAGTTGCTAGCTGAGCATTGGGGTTGGCCCCCGCTGCCGTGAAGAGTGCCGTCATCTCACGCTCATAGAAGAAGCGTGGGAGATGATTCTGATGGCGCTTGAGTTGAATGTAGGCAAAGGGGTCGTCGGCGACCTGACCGTTACTCATCAAAAAATTATAGAAGGAACGTAGCGAAGAAAGCTTGCGGGCAATGGTTGTTCGTGCGTAGTGTTGGTCGTAGAGATGACTCAGATAGACCTCCACGTCGAGCTGATCAATCTTGTCCCAGGGCTTGGCCCCACCAGTCTCTTCAAGAAAAGTGGTGAACTCCGTCAGATCCTCCTGATAGGCCTTGACCGTCTCAGGTGAATACTGGCGTTCGCCGCTTAGGTAACTCATGAACTGTTCAATCGCTGTTGCCACGGCGCTCACCTCCTATTTCTTTACGAGTTAATGCTAGCAAACACGCCCTAAAAACTCAACTAACTCATCAAAAAGGTTGTGAATGGGCTTGCTAGACTGGTCGACGTTGTGACGTGGTGAGCGACAATGACTGGTGGCTAGGACTTCTGTTTATGATAACAGCAAACACTTCCTTTAGCGACTTGATGTGTTTAAGCGTGATTATAACCGCAATTATCGTCCTTTTTGCTCGCTGATGATAAAATAGCTGTTGACATAATTGATAAACATTTGTAAAGTAGATGCAATTGGAGGGATGAGACATGAATCTAGTTGATCTGACAGTAACTGAAATTAAACAAGGTTGGCATGAAACGGCTGAAGCCTATATCTGTAATACTTGTGAGGCGACGTTTGCCAAGGACCAAGTCTTTCCGGAAGATGATAAATTCTATCCGGCAGCCACTATGATTCAACGGCACCTGGCGGCTAGTCACCCCAATGCCGTGGCTGACCTGATTCGAACTGATAACAAATACAATACACTGACCGCCCGGCAGCGTGACCTTCTATTGGCATTTGCCCAAGGCCATAAGGATGCAACTATTGCTGAGAAAATGGGTGTGGCGGCGGCCACCGTGCGGCATCAAAAGTTTACCTTCCGCGAGAAGGCCAAGCAGGCCAAACTTTATCTGGCTATTTATGAACAGGTTTTCAATCAGCCAGCGCCGGTCGAGCAACTCGTCACGTTCCCTGAACAGCCCGGAAAAAAGGATGCGCGTTTCACCATGACGACCGCCGAGTACGACGAGCTGGTCACGAAGTACTTTACGTCCGTCAACCCTTTGACATTAACGCGGTGGCCTAGACACCAAAAAGCCATCTTAGCGATCTTGAAGCGGGTCAGTCAGACCTTGCCCATGACCCAGCATCTGACGGAAGTGGAACTTACGGCTAAGTTGAAGCCGATCTATGCTGACTTTCCCTTACTGCGGCGCTACCTCGTCGATTATGGGTTCCTGAAGCGGACGGCGAGTGGTAGTGAATATTGGCGGAACCTTGATGATAAGGAGCAACAAATGAATCGCAAAGAAATCATTCAAAATTATAAGGCGGCACCGACCTACTACGGTGTGATCCAGATCAAGAATAACCAGAACGGCAAGACCTTCATTGACGTCGCCCGGAACCTTCACAATCGCTGGGGTTACTATCAAACCAACCTCAACGAGAATTTCTATCACGATACGGCATTACAGGCAGATTGGAATGCCCTTGGGGCGGACGCCTTTACGTACAGCGTTCTCTGGAAGGCTGATACCGCCGATGTCGACAATCTCCGGCAGACACTGAAGGATCTCAAGGCCAAGTGGCTGGAGAAGTGTCAGCCGGCCTACAATTAATCAACCAGAAAGGGTTTCACATGACAAACTTAAATACGCACAGCACCCCGATCGACTTAGCAACTTGGTCACGGCGGGAATACTTTTATTACTTCACCAAAATGATGCCAACGGGATTCACCCTCACCGTTGATCTTGATGTCACGGCTACCAAGGAATGGATCGCGGCCCGCGACTACAAGTTCAATGCGGCGTATCTCTACCTGGTCTCGAAAGTCATCGCCCAGACACCGGAATTTAGGGTGTCGAGAGACGATGCCGGGCAATTGAAACGTTATGATGTTCTCCACCCGTCTTACTCGGTGATGCATGCGGATGACCACAGTATCTCTGGCCTGTGGACCGCCTACGATCCCGACTTCAAACAATTCCATCGCAACTATCTGGCCGATTTGACCGAATACGGTGATCAGCGGACGCCGATGCCCAAGGCTCCACAGAGTGCGAATACCTATATGATCGGTAGTATTCCCTGGACGCATTTTACCAGCTACACGCCCCTGCCCTTCACCCCACTAAACACATTCTTCCCAGTCATTCAGGCGGGAAAGTTTGAACAGAAAGCCAAGCGTTGGCAAATGCCGCTGTCCTTGACGATTCACCATGCGGTGGCCGATGGCTATCACGTGAGTCAATTCCTGGAACAGCTTCAGTTGGCTTTTGACCATCCTGAGGTTTGGTTGGCCAATTAATCCTTAGAAATTTCCTTTAGAAAGCGACAGCCCGGGGTGGGACTGCCGCTTTTTTGATACCGCCAACAGACAGCCTTAACAATACTGTTGGGGATGGACCATTATTTGATTGAAACGATTTTTTCTAAAATCGTGCGAAAAAATTGAGTGATTTTACGTTAGTAATAAGTGAAGGGCCAAAAAAGGCGTCGACCCCTGAGAGGTCAACGCCAGTGAAACAAAATTAAGATTTAATTGTGGAAAGCTACTTCTGTGGCGCTTCTTCGTAGTCACCGTTAGGACAAACGATCTGCGAGCCGCCACGAATCTTCTTGGCAACCAGGTAGTGACCGTCCTTAGGGCAATCACGGCCAACGGGCTTGTCCCATGAGACAAAGTCACAGTCCGGATAACGGGAACAACCGTATAAAATCCGGTTCTTCTTGGACTTACGTTCGATGACTTGGCCCTTGTGACAAACGGGACAGATGACGCCGATTTCCTTGACGATGGCCTTGGTATTCCGGCAATCTGGGAAGCGTGAACAAGCGTAGAACTTCCCGTAACGCCCCATCTTGATGACCATTGGGGCACCACAGATGTCACAGTCGAAGCCAGCTGGTTCGTCTCTGATTTGGATCTTTTCGATCGCATCTTCGGCGTGCGCCACTTCGGTTGAAAATGGCTTGTAGAAGGTGTCAATAACCTTGACCCAATCCTGCTTGCCTTCTTCAATCCCATCCAATTGTTCTTCCAGACCGGCCGTGAACCCAACGTCCACGATGTCGGGGAAGTATTGGTTGATGATGGTATTGACGATGTCACCGAGTTCCGTCGGTTCGAAACGCCGACCGACTAATTTAACGTAGTAGCGCCGTTGAATGGTATCCAGCGTTGGGGCGTAGGTTGATGGTCGACCAACCCCGTTTTCTTCCAAAGCCTTGATCAAGTTGGCTTCGGAATAACGTGCAGGCGGCTGAGTAAAGTGTTGGGCTGGATCGGTCTTGGCCAACTTCACGTGATCACCAATTTCGAGATCAGGGAGCAGATTATCCTTTTCTTTACCACCCTTGTAAATCTTCAAGAACCCTTCGAACTTCATCTTGGATCCGTTGGCTCTGAAGGTTACGCCGTTTTGGTCCAGCGTAACGGCCATGGTGTCCATGATCGCGTTCGTCATTTGACTGGCAACGAATCGATTCCAAATCAATTGGTAGAGCCGGAATTGGTCCTTAGTCAGGCGTTCTTTCAGGCTAGCCGGTGTCCGGAAGACGGACGTTGGCCGGATAGCTTCATGGGCATCTTGAGCGCCTTCTGGCAGCTTACCCTTGATTGGCTTAGTTGCAGCAAATTCCGCCCCATACTTCTCATGAATAAACGTGGAGGCTTCGTGCTTAGCGATGCTGGAAATCCGAGTCGAGTCGGTCCGCATATAGGTAATGAGCCCTTGCGTGCCTTCCTTACCCAGGTTGATCCCTTCGTAAAGCTGTTGAGCGGCCATCATGGTCTTCCGCGTCCGGAAGTTTAACTTCCGGTTAGCATCTTGTTGCATGGAACTGGTGGTAAATGGTGGCTGTGGGGAACGTTTCCGTTCCTTACGTACGACGTTGGTAATGTCGAAGTCGCCCTTGCGATCCAGCTTACCCAAGACGGCTTGAACGGCGTCATTGTCCTTCAAGTCAGCCTTCTTACCATTTAGCCCGTAGTAGCTGGCGCTAAAGGTATGACGAGCCTTCTTGAAGTCGGCATCGATCGTCCAGTATTCTTCGGGCTTGAACGCCTTAATTTCATTTTCACGGGCAATAATCAGGGACAGTGCGATCGATTGCACACGACCGGCACTCAGGCCCTTCTTAACCTTTTTCCACAACAGAGGTGAGATAGAGTATCCCACCAACCGGTCTAAGATCCGGCGGGCCTGTTGGGCATTGACCAAGTCCATATCGATGGACCGTGGCGTCTTAAAGGCTTCCTTGACGGCATCCTTCGTGATTTCGTTAAAGGTGACCCGGTTCTTGGCGGTCACATCCAAGTTAAGGACGTGGGCTAAATGCCAGGCAATGGATTCCCCTTCACGGTCAGGGTCAGATGCCAAATAAACGGCTTTGGCCTTCTTGGCTTCCGAACGCAGACCCTTGATCACATCACCCTTCCCCCGAATGGAAATGTAGTGTGGGTCGTAGTCGTTATCGAAGTCGATCCCCATTGAACTCTTAGGCAGATCCCGGACGTGTCCCAAGCTGGGAACGACCTTGTAGGTTCGGCCTAAATACTTCTCAATGGTTTTGGCTTTAGCTGGTGATTCGACAATCACTAATTTTTTTTGTGGCTTTCGCCGTGTCTTAGCTGCTGTCTTAGTTTTTGCTTTAGTCGGCAATGCACATTACTCCCTCGAATAATAGGCAACGAAGCCCCGCTGGGCGGGAATCCCCGTTCCTATCGACTTGTTTTAATCGCGAAACAAAAGTTCGCTAAACATTTCACTATAATCCCACACATGATATTTCAAGTCAGGGTAACTTGTCAACTAAAACTTCTTCCATTATATGATCGGAATTCAAGATCGGTTTCGCCCCAGCGAGAATTAATTCGTTAGTGCCGACCGAATTTGGACCGTCGATTGTCCCGGGAACCGCAAGGACGTTTCGGTTCTCCTGAAGTGCAAAATTAGCCGTGATCAGACTCCCCGAATGATGAGCCGCCTCGACCACGAGAACACTCTGTGAGAGACCGGCGATGATCCGATTCCGTTCTGGAAAATGATGCCGCGCGCCATTGGTACCCCACGGATATTCCGAAAGTACAAGCTGATCGTGGGCCAGGGTGTCCATGAGGTCACGGTTGGCGGCGGGATAACACTTGTCTAGGCCGGTCCCAATCACCGCCACCGTGCGGCCACGATGGGCTAAGGCCACCTGGTGGCTGAGCGTATCGACGCCCTGGGCCAGGCCAGAGACAATGCAAATGTTGGTCTCGACCACGGTTGGCAGTAACAGGCGCATGGCCGTTAAGGCGTAGTTTGTGGGGTGCCGTGACCCGACGACCGCCAACTGTGGCCCTTGAAGATTGCGCAGATCGCCCTGAAAGAATAACGCGACTGGTGGTGTGTAGATTTCCTTGAGTTGCGGCGGATAAGCGTGATCGACAATGGTTAGACACCCACTGTGCGTGAGATTTTCGGTTATTTGTTGGTTCATGGCATGGCTGAACAACTCCAGATGAAGTTGCTTGAGTCGCTCGGCGGGTAACGGTAGCTCGGCACCTAATTGGTCGAGAGTGGCGGTGGTGATGGCTTGAATCTGGGGATGGGCCATTAACCAGTGCCAGCAGGCCACACAGGTCTTGGGGCCGATGCCAGTGACTAAGGGTAAGCGCATGAAAAAATCACGAAGTGTCAGTTGCATGTCGCAACCTCCTGTCCTCTTTAGGACTAACTCCGTGATTCGTTGGCAATTATTTTCTGAACGGGTGAAAAAGTTCGGCGGTGAATTGGGGTCACACCCCGATCGGCCAAACCACTCAGATGCTCCGCGGTCCCGTACCCAGCATTTTTGGCAAAACCATAGCCGGGATACAGTTGATCGTAGGCTGCCATTAAATGGTCCCGGTAGACCTTAGCGACGATACTAGCCGCCGCAACGCTGGCACTCTTCGCGTCCCCTTTGATTAACCGGGTCTGCGGAAGTGCCACTGGAATCTGCATGGCATCGACGATCAAGTGATCTGGCGCCACACCGAGGCCGAGAACGGCTCGTTGCATAGCCACCCGCGTCGCCTGATAAATATTAATCTGATCGATGAGCTGTGGACTCCCAATCCCAATGCTGACGGCCGTGGCCTGTGCCAGAATCTTCGGGTATAGGGCTTCACGTTCCTTGGGTGTGAGTTGCTTGGAGTCATTAACTAAAGGAATATCGAAGTCGCTGGGTAAAATGACGGTCCCCGTCACGACCGGTCCAGCTAAGGGCCCTCGACCAACCTCATCGACCCCAGCAACCTGCTGACCAGCGGCCCAGAATGGTCTTTCGTAGTGTAGGCGATGCTGAAAGGCTTCCTCAGCGGCCTCACGACGCGCAAGCTGGCGTTTAAGCTTAGCAAGGAGTTGCTGGGCCCCCTTGCGCGGATCGGCGGCTAGCGCCTCCAGACGGGGGTCTGAAGGCGACGTCACATCGGTCAACTGCTGGCGGAGTTCGGCTAGGCTAACGGGCTTAGTCGTCATGGTCCTCACCCGCTTGGGGTGCGCGGTCCAAGGTGAACCCACCCATCTTAGAACGGCGAGCGTCGAAGATGAGGCGTTCGCTGGCCCGTTCGTAGTCTTCACGCATGCCGAGTTTGGCGGTGATTTGCATTAACAGATCAACGTCAGACAGGTCGAAGTCTTCGTCTGCCAAATGATACCGTTCCTGCAGCGCAACCTGATGATATTGTCGGAAGAATTTCAATTCAAATAAGGCAACGTCATCCTTGGCATAGAGCTTTTCCTTGATGGCTCCGGTCAATGCAAGCTTCAACGCCACGTCCTGATCCTTGAACTTAGGCCAGAGAATTCCGGGGGTGTCTAGTAATTCCAAGTGTTTGCTGGAGCGCAACCATTGTTGGCCCTTCGTCACACCAGGGGTATCGCCGACCTGAGCGGCCTTGCGGCTCACCAGGTGGTTCAGTAATGTTGATTTACCCACGTTAGGGACTCCAACTGTCATGGCGCGCATTGGGCGTTCCTTCAAGCCCTTTTCCTTTTCCGCCGCGAGCTTGTCCGCCAGAATGCTGGCCGCAATCTTGGTAATTTGCTTGGGAGTCACGTTGGCTCTGGAATCAATTGAAATAGCTGGCAAGTTCTGTGACTGGTAGTAACGCATCCAGGCAGCGGTTTGTTGTGGGTCTGCCAAGTCCTTCTTGGTTAAGATGATTAAATGCGGTTTGTCCTTTGCGATTCGGGTAACCTCGGGGTTACGGGATGAAGCGGGAATGCGGGCGTCGACCAACTCGAAAATAATATCCACGAGGTGAACGTTCTCTTCCATTTGGCGAATCGCCTTGGCCATATGGCCTGGGAACCATTGAATGGTACTCATAGTGTTCTCTCCTTTGATGTAGCAACGTTTGTAGTTTGTTGTGTGTCGTTGGTTTGTAAAATTATTTAAGCTTGTGTGTGCTTCGAAAGTCATACTGATCACGGTAGCAGAGTTTGTCGATAATGTTTTCTGTCGACTGTCATTGTGTCGTCACTAGCAATGTATTGAACCTAATTACTAGAGCCAAGTTCTCTGTTAGTGTCATTCCCAAAAAACAGAACAACAAAAAGGTAGAATGGAATTTAATCAGCATTTCCATTCTACCATTTTATGAACGCTTTAAGATAGTCGGCGTTTCAATTGGAGTTTAAATGTTCTCACCGTGCCTACTTGATCTGAATGTCATCTGTCTTTAAGCTGTGTTTTGCTGTTTTAAAGCTACCAACAGATTCAACCGAAAGAGCATCGACCGTGTTTAGGAACAATTACTGTGATTACATGTGTGAAATGGGGTGTGGGGCAATTAGCCCCATTATGTAGCGATTCGCGTAGGCGAATCGCGAGGCCAATAAAGAAGACCATGTCTTCTTTATTGGAAATATTCACATATTATAAACTTAATTAAAAGATTGAAGGGTCACCAAGGGCATCAATTGCGCCGGCACTTAAAACATCATTTTTATATTCAGTACGATTTGCTTTTTTTAAACCACGATACCATGTATCAAAATCAGCAGTATGATACTTATCAGCTTTATAAGTCTTAACTGGCTTCATATCGGTTAATTTAACCCAACCACCAGCATGTTTCTTCTTAGTGATAGGGGTCATGTAGTAATAGACCATCCAACTACCCTTGTGCTTGATTTGGGTAATCTTCGTTCGGGTCCACTTGTTCTTTTTATAGTTCTTCAAATAATGGTTGGTCTTCAATTTTACATTCTTCTTGGTACCAGTCATCTTATAGGTTTTACCCTTGGTATTCTTGACCCGATATTTTTCATGATTCCGAGTAGTTGCTTTGAAAATCCGGCTGTAACCCGTTTTACTAGAAGCAGAAGCGACAACACTCGGCATCACTGTGCCACCCATCATAGTTAAAGCCATTGCAGCGGCCACTACAATACGATTCATTTTTTTCAATTTAAAAACTCCCTTCACGGTAATCAAAGATACTGACAATTTGTCATCGGCTATGTTTACGAACAATTATATTAGTGAAATGAAAGTGGAGAGAATAGTCCCCAAGAAGCAGCGATTTGCGTAGGCGAATCGCAATTTCAAAAAGGTCGATTGTTTTGGATGAACTTTGGAGAAATTCTAGTCACATAAATTTAGTTGAGATAACTTTTGTCAATTTGTGATGGTTCCCCATCACCATCTGATGCACCGCCTTGCTGC
Source organism: Levilactobacillus paucivorans (assembly GCF_001437125.1). Lineage (GTDB taxonomy): Bacteria > Bacillota > Bacilli > Lactobacillales > Lactobacillaceae > Levilactobacillus > Levilactobacillus paucivorans. The sequence continues at coordinate 42,271 of NZ_JQCA01000051.1, forward strand.
ACCCAACCAACATAATTCTTTCGTTGTGACTTATTTAATGTTCGATACCATGTATCAAAATCGGCGGTATGATACTTATCGGCTTTATAAGTTTTGACCGGCTTCATGTCGGTCAACTTAACCCAACCACCGGCATGTTTCTTCTTAGTAATTGGCTTCATATAATAATAGACCATCCAATCACCCTTGTGTTTGATTTGGGTGATTCCAGTACGAACCCACTTGGTCTTCTTATAATTCTTTAAGTAATGATTGGTCTTTAACTTAATATTCTTGGCTTTCCCGGTCATCTTATACGTACGACCCTTTTTATTCTTAACCCGATACTTATCATGATTAAACCCACTCGTCCATTTTTCAATCCGACTGTAACCGGTCTTCTTGGCAGCAGATGCTGTCACACTAGGAACAATCGTGCCACCTAACATGGTGAAGGCCATCATCGTGGCTACTAAAATACGATTCATTTTTTTCATCTTGAATTTACACTTTAAGTGCAACACTAATTAAATAAAGAATGGCCCATGGCCAA
>NZ_JQCA01000052.1 GCF_001437125.1 Levilactobacillus paucivorans
CTAGACCACTTCTAAGAATAGATTCTTAGTGTTGCACTTGATTTGACAATTGAGGCCTTTTTATTATACAAAAATAATGCTGATGGATTTTCCATCAACACCAAATATCATAGAGCCAAAATTGACGTTCCCATTCGCTGTGACGTCAATTTTTATGTGATTTCAGTCAGTCGAAATGGTGGGACTTGTGAAAAGATACGCCAGGCTTGCAATCACCGGATAAAATAGGTAAACTAGGCAATACTGGATTTATGCGACCTTCAAATCGTAGATTCTCCAGAATCTGATAGAAATGATGGTGATACCATGCAGGACAACAGCCAAACACGGGTTGTCGTTGGTATGAGTGGCGGGGTCGATTCCTCCGTTGTCGCTTTGCGGTTAAAGCAGCAGGGTTACGACGTGATCGGCGTCTTCATGAAGAACTGGGACGATACGGACGAGAACGGTGTCTGTACCGCAACCGAGGACTACAAGGACGTAGCTAAGGTTGCCGCTAAGATCGGCATTCCTTACTATTCCGTTAACTTTGAAAAGGAGTACTGGGACCGCGTGTTCACGTACTTCTTGGATGAGTACAAGAAGGGGAGAACGCCCAACCCCGATGTTATTTGCAACAAGGAAATCAAGTTCAAGGCATTTCTGGACTATGCCTTGGAATTAGGTGCGGACTATATCGCAACGGGTCACTATGCACAGTTGACTCGTGACGAGGATGGTCATGCCCACTTGATGCGGGCCGTCGACCAGAACAAGGATCAGACGTACTTCTTGAGCCAGCTTTCCACAGAGCAGTTGGATCGCGTGATGTTCCCAATCGGGGACCTCGTGAAGCCACAGGTTCGTGAGATTGCTAAGGCGGCCGGCCTGGCCACTGCTGATAAGAAGGATTCCATGGGGATCTGCTTTATCGGTGAGAAGGGTCATTTCAAGGACTTCTTGAACACCTACCTGCCAGCCAAGCCCGGCAAGATGATGACCGTTGATGGTGAGATCAAGGGCGACCACGCCGGCTTGATGTACTACACCATTGGTCAGCGTCGTGGCCTGGGTATCGGTGGTGATGGTGAGGACAACGAGCCTTGGTTCGTCATCGGTAAGGACCTCACGAAGAATATTCTCTACGTGGGGAAGGGTTACCACAACGAGCACCTGTACGCGACCCACCTGTCAGCTTCCGACATTCATTGGGTGAACACGATTGACCGTGGGAGTGATTTCCATTGCACGGCCAAGTTCCGGTACCGTCAAAAGGATACTGGTGTGACGGTTCACTTGAGCGATGACGGTCAGCAGGTCACGGTTGAATTCGATGACCCAGCCCGGGCAATTACGCCAGGTCAAGCTGTCGTCTTCTACAACGGTGACGAGTGTTTAGGGAGTGCCATTATTGACGCTGCTTACAACAAGGACCGTGAGTTACAGTTAATCTAATTGATCGAAGGATCCCCGTCATCACAACGATGATGGGGGTCCTTTTGATTTGGGGAGATTTTCGCGGAGTTGTGTCTTTGAAAATCCCGTGAAAACTGGCATAATAGAACCTGTGTGTGCTAGTGGCTGAGAATCTTGTCGGTCACAAGCACGAGACCCGTGTGTGGTTAGGATCGCCAAGCATTTCGGCTCGATCAACCGACACGATTAATTAGAACTTTAAAAAAGTCATGTGATCAGAGAAAGTGAGGCACCAAAGTTTGAAATTATACTTCGTGCGACATGGTAAGACCCAATGGAATCTAGAGGGCCGGTTTCAGGGCGCTGGTGGCGATTCTGAGCTATTAACGGCAAGCTACCAGCAAATGATTCAGGTGGGGCGTTACCTGCGTCCTGTCGCCTTTCAGCACGCTTACGCCAGCCCGATCAAGCGCGCACGGGTGACCGCGCAGCGCGTGATTAAGGCGGCCCACCAACGCGTGCCGTTGACCTTACTGAGTCAGCTAGAGGAATTTCATCTGGGAAAACTCGAGGGGATGGCCTTTACGGACGCCCAGAAACAATTTCCAGAGGAGCTTGCGGCCTTTCATGATCATCCCGACCAGTATCGTACCGATCGGATCGGCGGCGAGACCTTTGAAGAGGTCATTGCCCGCATGACGCCGGCAATTCAGCGGATCGTTGCGGCAAACGATGATCCGCAGGCCAATGTCTTGGTCGTGAGCCACGGTGCGGCCCTGAATGCGGAGATCAATGCCTTATTAGGCACGCCGATCGCGGACTTGAGAAAACGCGGTGGGTTACGGAATACTAGTCTGACGATTCTGGAAACCACGGATGGTGGTCAAACCTTTAACCTGTTGGACTGGAACAATACAAGTTTTCTGACGGCGGCAGCTACGCCAACGGATACGATTTAGGTGGCAATATGACTGAAAAAAAGCAAGGTCGGGAACGTGACCTAAAAAAAGAACGTTCGGAACAAATGGTTCACAAATTGGTTCAACACATTGATAGTCACCCGGGAGATGCCGATGCCTATTATGAACTCGCGACAGTCCTAGTTGATTTGAATTCATTTGATCAGGCTGAAGAGCTACTCATGAAGGCCCTGGGGTTATTTGCGACGCAACCAGAAACGGTTGAGAAGCTCCACTACGGGTTGGGTAACGTTTACTACGCTGCTCAGGAGTATCCTAAGGCGATTGCGCAGTTTGACCAGTTGGGTCAACAGCTCAAGGGAGCAGGCTATCTGATGCTGGCTCAGAGCTACATGGCGAGTGGGGACCACAAGCGGGCCCTGGTCTTTGCCCTGACGGCGCTTGCCAGTCAGCCCAAGGATGCGGCGACGCTCCAATTGGTGGCGGAGAACCTGTTGGCACTAGGAAACATGGCGCAGGCCGCCACCTATTACGATCAGTTGTTAGCAATCGTGCCGGATAGTGGCCGGGCCAACTTTGACCGCGGCCTCGTCGCCATGGTTCAGGGTGAACCCTATCAAGCCTATTTCGATCAGGCCAAACGAGAAGATCCCACCTATTACGAGAAGGGACAGCAGCGGCTGGCCGACATTGAACGTTTCGTCCAAACCCAACGGGGCACGGACCAGAATAAGGACAAGTAGCACAAGGAGGCTGACAGCATGACCACCGAATCAATGGATTTACTAGCGGACGACCAAGGAACACAGGCCGACTATGTGGTGGGTACCGTCAGCGCCATCTTTTTCACCAGTCAAGACAGTTTCTACAAGGTCATGTTGGTGAAGGTCTCGGAGACCAGTCTGGACTGGCACGAGGATGAAATCGTGGTGACGGGTAACTTCGCCGATATCAAGGACGACGTGACCTATCGCTTTACCGGCAAACGGGTCGAACATCCCAAGTACGGGGTTCAATTTCAGGCGGATAATTATCAAAATGAAACGCCAACTTCCCGTAGTGGGGTGGTCGCCTATCTCAGTGGTCCCGACTTCCCAGGCCTAGGGAAGAAGACGGCCGAGAAGATTGTGGATGCCCTAGGAACCAACGCGATCGAACTTATTTTAGACGATAGCAACGTGTTGGCCCCCTTGAAGTTGTCACCGAAGATCGTGGCCACCCTGGTGAGCCAACTGCAAACGAACAATGGGATGGAACAGATTATCATCGGCCTCAATAGCTATGGCTTCGGGAGTACCCTGGCGGCGGCCATCTATAATCGTTATCAGGAAAAGACCCTCGATGTGATTCACGAGAATCCTTACCGGTTGGCCGAAGAGATTACCGGCGTCAGCTTCAAACGAGCCGACCAAATTGCGACACAGTTGGGTTACGCGGCCGATCGTCCGGAACGCTTGCAGGCGGGACTGCTGCAGACGCTGACGGACTTGTCCGTGGCCAATGGGGATACCTTTACCACGGCCAAACCGCTGTTGAATCAAGCGTTGAGCTTATTAGAGAATTCGCGTAACGTGCGGTTGAACCCGCAAGCCTTGGCGGATCAGCTCTTGGAGTTGGCCAAGCAACAGAAAGTCGTTGGTGATGACCAACGTATCTATCTCAAGGCTCTGTACGATGCAGAATGGCAGGTTGCCGAGCATCTACAACGGCTGCTCCAGGCGGATACGCCACAACACGAGTACGATGAGAAGAGCATCGCTAAGCAGATTCGAATTGTAGAGAAGCAGTTAGACATCGTCTATGACGAGTCGCAAACGGCCGCCCTGGCGGCGGCCGTGCAGGCGAAGATTCTCCTGTTAACCGGGGGACCAGGAACCGGGAAAACAACGATTATTCGGGGCCTGGTTCAGCTGTATGCTCGGCTCAATGACTATTCTTTAGATATTAACGAGTACAAGGATCGGCCGTTTCCCATTCTGTTGGCAGCGCCGACTGGTCGTGCAGCCAAACGGATGAGTGAGGCCACGGAATTGCCAGCCAGCACGATTCACCGTCTGCTGGGTCTGACGGGTCGCGAGGCCGATCTAGATGCCGCGGCGACTAAAGATCTTGAAGGGGGCCTCTTGATTGTCGATGAAGTGTCGATGGTTGACGTCTACCTGATGAAGACCCTCCTACGAGCGGTGCCGGTTGGCATGCAGGTCATTTTCGTAGGTGATAAGGATCAATTGCCTTCGGTGGGACCCGGCCAAGTTTTCCATGACCTGCTAGCCAGTCAACAATTGAAAAAGATTCAACTGGATACCATTTACCGGCAGGGGGATGGGTCGTCGATTATTCCGTTGGCCCATGCCATCAAGGATGGACGGTTACCGGCAGACTTTACGCAGAATCAAAAGGACCGGTCGTTCATCGCTTGTCGCACAAACCAGGTTGAGAGTGTCATCGATCAGGTCGTTGCCAAGGCCCATGCTAAAGGTTTCACCGCTAGTGACATTCAAGTCCTTGCCCCGATGTATCGAGGTGCGGCCGGGATCGATCGGCTAAACGTGGTGCTTCAGAGTATCCTGAATCCCCGTAAATCGGAGCGGCAGAAGCAGGTCGAATTTCGCCAGCAGCAGTTTCGAATTGGGGACAAGGTGTTGCACCTGGTGAACAGTCCCGAAAACAACGTCTTTAACGGCGACATCGGGACGATTACCGGGATTGACCTGGCGAGTGACAAACACAGCAAGGTCAAGTCAGATCAACTCACGATCGCCTTTGAACAGACGGAAGTGACCTACGCCCGTAACGATTGGAATCGATTGACGTTAGCCTATTGTATGTCGATTCATAAGGCCCAAGGGTCCGAATTCAAGATGGTGATCTTGCCCATGGTCGCCCAGTACAACCGTATGCTTCAGCGCAATCTGTTGTATACGGCCGTGACCCGGGCCGCGGACATGCTGATTTTACTGGGGGAATCACAGGCATTTGAAACCTGTGTCAAGAATCTCTCGGTGAACCGGCATACCACGTTGAGCGAGCGGATCGCAACGGTCTTGGATCCGGATGGCGAACATGCGCAGACGCCAGCCTCCGGTGTAGCAGAGAAGCCACAAGCTGCAGAGGCTGACAAGACCGATGGACCGGTTGTGGCAGCTGAACCAACGGCGGCAGAAACCGAGTCGGTAGAGGACGCCCAACCGGCGTCAAATCGGTTAACACTTGCCATGATTACGGGTCGGCAGGTCGATCCCATGATTGGGATGGCTGGTGTGACCCCACAACAATTTATGGCAAAGCCCTAAAAGTCTGGCTTAAGCGTTGCGTTTACGGAAAAAGATTGCGATAATATAGGCAGTAAAATATAAACGAATTGTGGTGAACCCACTGGGAGGCTGTTATGGCAGAACATGTCGAAGCTGGAAAAATGAAAGTCTTTGCGTTGAACTCTAACCGGCCACTCGCTGAAAAGATTGCGAAGGCCGCTGGCGTAACGCTCGGTAAAGCAACGATCAAACACTTTAGCGATGGTGAAATCCAGATTAGTATCGACGAAAGTATTCGGGGCGATAAGCTCTTTATTATTCAATCCGTCTCAGATCCGGTGAACACCAATCTGATGGAACTCTTAATCATGGTAGATGCCGCTCGGCGGGCAAGTGCCGCTAAGATTAACGTCGTCATCCCGTATTACGGCTATTCACGTGCCGACAGCAAGGCACGTTCACGTGAACCAATTACCGCAAAATTAATTGCCTCACTGCTCCAAATGGATGGGGTTGATCGGGTGATTGCACTGGATCTCCATGCGGCGCAATTACAAGGTTTCTTCGACATTCCAGTTGACCACTTGCAGAGTGATCATCTCTTGACGAGTTACTTTGAAAAGAGTCCAGATCTCGTTGATGAGGACATCGTGGTTGTCGCCCCCGACCATGCGGGTGTCAGTCGCGCTCGGCGGTTAGCGGAATTATTGGGTGCCCCGATTGCCATTATTGACAACCGGACGGATACCGAGAATGCGGCTCATCCGGATGCCGTGATTGGGGATGTTCATGGCAAGCATGCCATCCTGGTCGACGATATTATCGACACCGCATTGCGGATTACCGTCTCAGCAGAAGCGCTCATGGCCGCGGGTGCGGCAGACGTTTACGCCTGTGCGACCCATGCCGTGTTGTCTGGTGATGCCGTCAAACGGATTAACGAATCGTCATTGAAGAAAGTGGTTTTCACCGATTCGATTCAGTTGCCAGTAGAGAAACAAAGTGATAAATTTGTGATCTTGTCGGTTGGCGACCTGTTTGGTCAGGCCATCGACTTGATTTACCATCAGGAACCGGTTGATTCCTTATTTCACCGGGTTCCCTAGAACTTAAACGATAGTGAGTTAGGACGAGAACCGTCACTCTGGTGATGGTTCTTGTTTTGTGATGATCTGGGATTTAGCAGTTTTAACAAATATTGAGGAGTGACCAAGATTTTGAAGGGTAAAAGAATTGTGGCCTTAATTGGCCTGACGATGGTGATGGTTGGCGCACTCAGCGCTTGTGGCCAGTCATCGTCATCCAAGTCAACGGGGAAGCTGGCTAGCAAGCAGGTTGTGAAGTTGGCAACCAAGTCAGAAGTGACCACGTTGGATGTGTCAAAGGCCTCGGATTCGACGAGTTTGACACAGCTGTACCATACGCAAGAGGGACTGTATCGCCTCGGTAAGAATGAAAAGGTCATTAACGCCATGGCAACGAAGACCACGGTCAGCAAGGATGGGACGCTGTATACCTTTGACTTGCGACACAATAACCGTTGGAACGACGGTAGCCGTGTGACGGCTAAGGACTTTGTCTATTCCTGGCAACGGACGGTTAACCCCAAGACAGCGGCTGAATACGCCTACCTGATGGCCGGAATCAAGAACTATGATCAGGTTCAGAGTGGCAAATTAGCGCCAAGTCAGTTGGGGGTTAAGGCGACGGGTAAGTATCAATTGCAAGTTACCTTGAGCAAGCCTGTGGCTTATTTCAAGCTACTGCTAGCCTTTCCAACCTTCTTCCCACAGGAACAAAGCGTGGTTGAAAAGTATGGTAAGGACTACGGACATGGCAGCGAAAAGACGGCCTATGATGGACCATTTACTATGACCAAGTGGCAGGGGACCGACCAGAACTGGACTCTGGTGAAGAACCGCCATTTCTGGGATAAAAAGCAAATCACTTTGCAACAGATGAAGTTCCAAGTGGTAGCCGATCCCTCAACTGGATTGAGTCTCTACCAGAAGCATGAACTCGATGCGACGACACTGGATGGGACGCAGGTCGCCAACCTGAAGAACAACCCCGCAATGAAGACCTATGTGGGCGGAACCATGTATTATATGCAAATGAATCAGAAGCGCGTGAAGGCGCTGAAAAACGTCAAGGTTCGTCGGGCCTTGTCCTTGGCCATCAACAAGCAACAATTGGCTAAGAAGGTTCTACGAGATGGCTCGCAGGCCCCTCAAGGGTTTGTTTCGAACAATCTGAGTCGTAACCCTAAGACCGACGTAGACTTCGCTAAGGATGCTTACGTGAAGGCTGGCGTGGCCTTTGATCTGAAGCAGGCCAAAAGTTTAATGAAAGCTGGCTTGAAGGAGAGCAAGACGTCGACGTTGACCCTCAGTCTAATGACCGACGATACCTCAGTAAGTAAGACGGTGGCTCAATACATTCAGGCCGAATTGCAGAAGGTGCCAAATGTGAAGATTAGTATCCGCACGTTGCCTTACAAGACCCGCCTGAGCCGTTCGGCTGTCGGTGATTTTGACCTGGTCCTGACGAACTGGGGGGCCGACTTTGCGGACCCAATTAACTTCCTGTCATTAATGCAAACAGGGAACACCAACAACAATGGTGGCTTCTCAGATGCCACGTATGACAACGACTTGAAGCGTTCTGAAAATCAAGATGCCAATCAGCCTGAGGCCCGTTACCAAGATCTGGTACACGCTGAGAAACGCTTGATGGCCCAACAAGGGGTCATTCCACTTTATCAACCCGCAACTGTTGAGATGTGGAACACGAAGGTTTCTGGTTATGTTTGGAATCCAGCCGGTATGAGTCGTGGTTATCAATGGATGAAAGTTGAACAATAAAAACGAGTGACATGAAAGAAAGTTGAATGATTGAAAGTCCGAGAAATTTTCCCGGGATTTTTTTGTAAAATCAAGTCAAAATCAGGGCGAATTGAAATGGTCGTTGAAATTATCTGGAAAACATGTTATACCTAACATAGTAATCATGAAAGCGAATACATTATTCGCCATACATAGTGAAAGTTGGAGGTCTACACGATGCATTTTGATGACTTGCTCACGGAACAACGAAATCACCGCTCGACCCATATTGATCGGGAATCGACTTTGGAAATGGTGGCAACCATTAATCGCGAGGACCACCGAGTGGCGCGTGCGGTACAAAAACAATTACCTGAAATTGCCGCGGCGATCGATGCGGCATTCCCTAAGTTCGACGATGGTGGCCGACTGATTTACGTCGGTGCCGGAACGTCAGGTCGATTAGGGGTTATTGACGCGACGGAGTTACAACCAACCTATGGCTTAACGGCCGAGCAAACCTTTGGCCTGATTGCCGGGGGCACCGAGGCGTTGACCCATACCATTCAAGCCGTTGAAGACTCACCAGAACTGGCGCAGGATGACTTGGCGGCAGTTAACCTGGGACCTAAAGATGTGGTGATTGCCAGTGCCGCATCCGGGCAAACACCATATACGGTGTTTGCCTTACAATTTGCCCAAGACCAAGGTGCCTTGGGAATTGGGTTCTCGTGTATCGAGGACAGCCCGTTGGCCAAGCTGGCCGACTATCCAATCACCCCAGTCGTGGGACCAGAAGTCATTACTGGGGCCACTTTGTTAAAGGCCGGGACCGCTGAAAAAATGGTCTTAAACATGTTGTCTACGGGCATTATGATTAAATCTGGGAAGGTCTATCAGAACCTGATGATTAACGTGGTTCCTTCAAATGGGAAGACCTTTGAGCGGGCCAAGAAGATCATCGCCGAGGCCACCCAGACGTCAACTTTGGCCGCCGAACGGGCTTTAGACCGTGCCGGCAATAATATACCCTTGGCCATTGTTTTAATCGAAACCAAGGGGACAATTGCTGAGGCCAAGGCACTGTTGGGTGCCACCAACGGCCACGTTTCACAAGCTGTTAAGTTAAACGATAGTCATCAAGATTAACGCGTCTTCTAGCCATTAGAGGCTACCGTGCCCAGCGCACGGCTGGTCGCTAGTGGTTTTAGGGTTAAACGTTAACTGAAACTGAGAAGGGAAACCTTGAGGATACCTAGACGGTGTGGAGGGTGCTATGACACGGAAAGTAACGATTCGAGACCTCGCGGAAGCCGCTGGGGTATCAGTCACAACAGTTTCACAAATTTTAAATGGTAAGGGCGAACGGTTTAGCCTGGAAACTCGGCGCCGTGTGCACCATTTGCAAGAAGAATTGGGCTACGTGCCCGATTTCAACGCACGTAACCTCATCATGAAGTCTGCCCAGACGATCGGGGTGCTGGTGCCCAACTTGGGAAACCCATTCTTTAGCATGTTCATCCGTGGCGTCCAGTCCGCGAGCCGCGAACGACGGTTCATTCCTTTGATTTTCGGGGCGGATCACGATGAAGATTTGGAAAGTTACTACCTGCAGGAACTGATCAAGCGGGCAGTCGACGGGTTAATCATTGCCAGTGCGTCCATTACGGCGGAAGCCATCGATAATATTTTGAAAAAGAATGGGATTCCGTACCTCCTGATTGATCAAAACGGGGGGCCAAGTATGGACCGGGTTCGCATCGACGAAGATCACGGTGGTCGGTTGGCAGCGGAACATTTGCTGTCACTGGGACACCGTAAGATTGCGGTTGTCATGCCAGAACATGCCACGGAGAACTTGCGGATTCGGTTAGCTGGATTCAAGGACCGTCTCGCACAGGATGGTGTGGCATTATCAGACGACTGCGTTATCTTGTCACCGATGTCTAAGCTGGGGGGATACCAGGCTTCAGCTAAAGTGTTGGCCACCAGCGCCACGGCAGTTTTCGCGATTAACGACGAAACGGCCATGGGGCTGATTCGGGGGCTCCACGAAGCGGGTAAACGGGTGCCGGAGGATGTTTCGGTGATGGGGTACGATGATATCGACTTTGATGAGTATATCGTCCCGAAGCTTAGTACCGTTCACCAACCAGTGGTGACGATGGGGCGCCAAGCGACCATGCTGCTGATCAACCGCATCCAAAACAGCCGGCAAGCCCCACAAGCTGTGGAGTTACCGGTGGATCTGAAACAACGTGAGAGTACTGGGCCCGCTTCGTCCTAACTTTTCAAATTGGGACTTGTAAGCCCTTTCGAAAAATGATACGCTAGTGACAAGAAAACAAATTGCCGCGCGTGTCGGTAGTGAGTAAAACGTTTTACGAACGGAATTTGGTTAAGGAGTGGAATTTAATTATGGCAAACAAAGTAACTGTTCTTGGAAGTCTCAACGTGGATACAACTTTACGGGTACCTCGCATGCCGTTACCCGGTGAAACTTTGTCAACTGAAAACAAGAGTAGTGCCGCCGGTGGTAAGGGTGCTAACCAAGCCGTCGCAGCTGCACGTGCCGGTGCCGAAACGCGGTTCATCGGTAAGGTCGGGAACGACGATGCTGGGCGTTTCATGGTTGAATCTCTGCAAAACGATGGCATTGACACCAGTGCTATCGTGACGGACCAAACTGTCGGAACTGGTTCAGCATTCATCCTCTTGGATGAAGCCGGCCAAAACAGTATCTTGGTTTATGGCGGTTCCAACCAACAGATCGAAGAAAAAGAAGTGTTGGCCGATGAAGATGACATTGCCAACGAAGACTTCTTGATCACGCAGTTCGAAACACCACAAGCTGCCGCCTTAACTGCCTTTAAGGTCGCTAAGAAGCACGGTGTGACGACGATCTTGAACCCAGCTCCAGCCGCTGAAATCAGTCCAGAACTGTTGACTTACACTGATTTGGTTGTGCCTAACGAAACTGAAAGTGCCGACCTGACGGGGATTGAAGTCACTGACGTGGCCTCAATGGATGCCAATGCTAAGAAATTCCGTGAAATGGGTGTTAAGAACCTGATTATCACGGTTGGTAGCAAGGGTGCCTACTACGCTACCGAAAAGGCTTCTGGCTTCGTGCCAGCCTTCAAGGTTAAGGCTGTTGACACGACCGCTGCCGGTGATACCTTCATTGGTGCTTTGAGTTCCCAATTGAAGCCTGACCTGAGTAACATTGAAACGGCCTTGGTCTTCGCACAACGTGCCAGCTCATTGACGGTTCAAGGATTAGGGGCTATGCCTTCAATCCCAACCTACGATCAAGTGATTGAAGCTAGCAAGTAGGGTATTCTGAAAACTAATTTGTAAGTTAAACGATCCTTTCCAATTTGGTTGGAAGTGGATCGTTTTTTTATGGCCAAATAAGACAACCGGTTGCAACATCATCAAAGCGGTCTATCTGAATATTAAAGATTATGTTAATTATAAACCGCGCCGGGATAACTTTCCACAAGATGGTTGCATTACATCTGATGAATTGGTATAGTTATGAAAGTCAGGGAGAATTCCTGACGTGTTTTGGACACCAATCTATAAATTTCCGTCGACCGTGTCCTGTCCGGCTGACTAAAGTGAGGTTAATTAACAAATGTTGAATGAACAATCGGCACCAATCAAATTTGATGATGTGGATACCCAAGCGGTTACCGCCGTGCGGATGCTAAGTATGGATATGATTTCTCGCGCTCACTCTGGACATCCAGGGTTGCCATTGGGCGCCGCTCCAATGGCTTACGTGCTGTTTTCACGGCACTTGCGCGTTGATCCTTCCTTCCCACAATGGTTCAACCGCGACCGCTTCGTCTTATCCGCCGGTCATGGGTCAGCCATGCTCTACAGTTTAATTCACCTGAGTGGTTTTGCGATTACGCGAGAAGACCTAATGAGCTTCCGCCAATTAGGGAGCAAGACCCCTGGACATCCTGAATACGGGGTGACACCTGGTGTTGATGCCACTACGGGTCCACTGGGTCAAGGGATTGGGATGGCTGTTGGGATGGCCATTGCCGAGAGTCATTTACGTGGCGTTTACAATCGTCCCGATTACGATGTGGTTGATCACTATACTTATGCCCTCTGTGGCGATGGGGACTTACTTGAAGGGGTAGCGGCTGAATCTGCGAGTTTAGCCGGGCAACTTCAATTGAATCGTCTGATCGTTTTATATGATTCAAATGATATTTCATTGGATGGTCCACTGACTAACGCTAGCCACGACAACGTCGGCGAACGTTTCCAAAGTTACGGGTGGAATTACTCGCGAGTTGAGGACGGCAACGACCTCGAGGCGATTGATGCGGCTATCCGGTCTGCTAAGCAAAATGCGGGCGGCCCAACCTTAATCGAAGTGAAGACACAGATTGGGGCCGGGAGCCCTAAGGCTGGGACAAACAAGGTTCACGGGGCACCACTTAGTGATGATGAACTCGCAGCCACCCGCGATTTCTACCACTGGAACGAAGATCCTTTCACAGTACCCGAAGCCGTTACGGAACGTTTCATGAGTACAATCAAGGCACGTGGCTGGGCGAACCATCAGTCCTGGTCCAGCTTAATTGCCCAGTACTCTAAGGCCGAACCCGACTTGTCACGGCAATTTGCTCAGGGGGTTAGTCAAACGCTCCCCGACAATTATGCCGCCAACGTGCCAACGTATTACAAGAAGGATGCCTTGGCGACGCGGGCCAGCGGGTCACAAGTGCTACAACAGTTGAGTAAGTCTTGCCCGAACTTGTGGGGTGGGTCTGCCGACCTGTTTAGATCCAACAAGACGGCGGTGGCCGACGAAGAACGCTTCAGTCCAACCAATCGTCAGGGCCGTAACCTCTGGTTTGGGGTCCGAGAATTTGCCGAAGCGGCTGCCATGAACGGGATTGCGTTACATGGTGGGACGCGCGTCTATGGGTCAACGTTCTTCGTCTTCTCGGATTATATGAAGCCAGCACTGCGGTTGGCTGCTATTCAGCAGTTGCCAGTGATCTACGTCTTCACGCATGATTCTCTGGCAGTTGGTGAAGACGGGCCAACTCACGAACCCGTGGAACAGTTGGCCGCCTTACGTTCCATTCCGAACCTGACTGTTTTCCGGCCAGCCGATGGCAACGAAACAGCCGCTGCTTGGGAAGCCGCTCTTGAGACAACGGATCATCCGGTAGCCTTGGTATTGACGCGTCAAGCCTTGCCAACCTTACCATTGCCAGCAGCCAAGGTTCACACTGGGGTTAACCAGGGTGGCTACGTGGTTCGCGATGCGAAGGACGAGGCCGAAGGGATCTTGATGGCCTCTGGGTCTGAAGTTCAATTAGCCTTGAGCGCCCAGGAACGTTTGGCAGAGTTGGGTCACGACGTTCGTGTCGTTTCGATTCCAAGTTTCGAAGCCTTCAATGACCAGAGTCATGAGTACCAAGAATCTGTCTTACCAATGAAGCTGCGTCGTCGAGTGGCGATCGAAATGGCCAGTGGATCCAGCTGGTATCAGTTCGTTGGTCTCGATGGGGTTGCACTGACGCAGGATGACTTTGGGGCCAGTGGTAAGGGCGAAGAAGTCATTGCCATGGCTGGGTTTACGACGGACAAGGTCGTCCAGGCCTACCTGCAACTTAAATAATTTCATGTGTCGTTCTCTTGACCGGGTTAGCCTTCCGCAGCTAACTCGGTTTTTCGTTGGGCCGGGCCTAGTAAGTTGGCCAATTTATTGGTATATTGGGGGTAAAGAAACTGGAGGCGGTTTTTTATGGAAATTAGACGGATCAAGGTGCCGACGGCGTTGATATGGTCTTCGCCCAAGGCAGTTGGCAAGAGTGATCAGGCATATCTCAAATCAGGAGACCTGACAACCTGGTTGGCCACCCGTAAGCCGGCAGATTTGCAGCGCTTATCGGATGACGAGGCGCTCGTAACCGAAGCCCTGTTTAATGACCGCGTTGTTCTGGATCAGCAGGTCGATGGCTGGGCCAAGGTCTTTGTGACCCGTCAGCCTAATCGATTGGAACGTCGTGGTTATCCTGGTTGGATTCCGCTCTCACAGTTGACTGAAAGCGATGCCGAATTGGATTATCCCACGACGACGGTGCGTTTGGTTCAGCCAAGCACGACCCTGTTGGGGGTTGATGAACAGCCACGTTTAGAGTTGCCCATGGGAACTATTCTCACGACAACTGGTCAAGACGCACAATGGATTGATGTGTTGACGCCGCTGGGAGCGGGAAAGATTGCCGCCAGTGCTGCCAAGATTGGCGTGAGCGGGGTCAATGACGGGAGTCGGATCCTTTCCTTGGCCGAACAGTTTCTAGGCACGCCTTATCTATGGGGTGGGCTGACACCAGCCGGATTTGACTGTTCGGGGTTAATCTACGGTTTACATCGGGTACTGGGCTACACCATTCCACGCGATGCCAGTGACCAGTTTGCCAACGGTTATCCAGTGGCGCCGGAAGAACTGACGGCCGGCGATCTGGTGTTCTTTGCTAAGAACCATGGGACCGGTGAAATTCATCATGTCGGGCTCTACGCCGGATCGGGTTGTCTCTTGCATGCGCCTAAGCCGGGAGAACCGGTTCAGAAGATTAAGATGGCGGAATCAAAATTAGCCCCAGAATATGCGGGGGCCCGGCGTTTCTGGCAATAAACGCGATATTTGAAGAATTCTCTAAGCTCATGGGCGTTTCGTCAAGACGGCTCTGGACCGTGATATACTGAGGTCACAGGGAAGTCAATCAAGTGAGAAGAGAGGCAAACTAATGAAGTTAAAACGTTTATTAATTGGTCTGACGGTGGCAACGCTGGGACTGGGAATCGGTTTCGGTGGTCGGACGCTCGCAATTCATGCGGACACGACGGACGCCAGCAGTTCTTCAGCTTCGAGTGGCAGCACCGTTCAGACCAAGGCCTTGTCCAAGGCCTACGTGGTTTATGGCGCTGGGTTAGCCAGTGAGGACAAGAGCAAGGTGGGTGAAGCCTTAGGGGCCAAATCCAACTATTCTGAACTCACGGTTAACGGGAGTGACTATGCGCAATACCTGAATTCGGCCGGAACGACGGACGCTAGTATGATTAGTTCCGTTTCGTTAGCGCCTGCCGACCCAGGTAGTGGCGTTAAGGTCAACATCGCCGACTATGATGGTCAGAACAATATTACCGAAGTGACGTCACAACAATATGCCATGGTTGCCACGATGGCCGGGGTGAAGGACGTGATTATCACCGTTACTGCCGACAAGACCGTTTCTGGTGAATCGGCCCTGACTGGGGTTTATAAGGCCCTGGCAGCGGATGGGTTAACCTTGAATGCCGAAAATACGCAGGCGGCCAATGGCGTGCTAGATGCAACGCAACCAGCCATTGATAGCAACAGCAAGGATAACAAGTATCCTGGTAAGTTGATGTCAGCAGTTGGGGATGTGTCGTCTGACCTGGCCAAGCAGCGTCAAGATGGGAATGACCTCGCCACCAAGGCAGATATCGAGGCTATGTTACAGAAGGCCCTGGCTAAGAAGGGGATCGCGGATCAAACCAGTTCAACGCAGATTACTAATATTGCGGTTGCTCTGAGCAAGGTTCAGTCAGCCCCAGTTTCAACCAGTAAGACCTACATTAAAAATGTCACGAATGTGGCTGATAACTTAGCCAATAGTATTGGGAACAAAATGGCTAGTGTAAAAGACTTCGCCAACAGTGCGGACGCCCAAAAAGCCGAAAACTTCTTTGTCCAGATTTGGCATAAAGTGGTTTCATTCTTCAGCGGTATCTTTGGCGGAAACGCGTAAGATTGGTGAGATAACAAATTAACGGGAGAATTTCTCCCGTTTTTTTGTGTTCAAATTTAAATTTCACAATCTTTAGGCAAAACAGGACGATTGTAACTTACAGAAAGCGGCTTCAACGGGAACTTGTAGGCTGCAACTGAAATCTAAATACGAAAATTTATACATTACCAATCATTTTAAGCAAGGTAGTTCGCTAATGAAAATGAACATGGGTTCGATAAATGTAAACGCTTTTCACCATGGTATCAAGGCTTTCAGCGATCGGCTAGCAATTGATTAACAGATTAGGGAACGTCAGTTCAATGAGTAAAACTAGTTATGAAATTCTTAATTATTCACAAGAAACTGGGAAAACGTGTGGTAATATTAATTTGTGATTCGTATTTACTATGAACGAACACCACCCGCTTCATTTTCGGCGGGTTGGGTTCACAAGCTTTGAAAATCTAAAGTCATAAAAGGACGTGTTGGTGAAGATGAGTACAGGACAACGAAAAACTAAAGCAGTTGTTGGGGTCGTTAGTGCCATTGGGGCATTAGCAGCAGGTGCCACTATTACTGCAAATGCGGATACTGTTCAAGTTAAGTCCGGGGACACCGTTTGGGCACTTTCACAAAAGTTAGGCGTTTCCATTCAAGATCTTGAAAAACAGAATTCAATTGACAGTTCAACAGACATGATTTTTGTCGGTCAGAAATTACAAGTTAAATCTTCCTCAATTGTCAAATCAAGTGCAACACTAAGAATCTATTCTTAGAAGTGGTC
>NZ_JQCA01000053.1 GCF_001437125.1 Levilactobacillus paucivorans
GATACATATTATATGTACGAAGGCATTTCATTTACACAAGATTCTTGACGCTACCTGTGGGATTTCTCTGTTCCTAGACGGACAAGTCAAACATCTAGAAGACATGTTTTATTCTTCCCCGGAACAATTAACCGAAGCTGGGGCAAAGGTGTTGACGCGTCACAACGTCATCAAGATTGATTCCGAGAACAAGACCGTTCAAGTGGTCGATATGGACTCTGGGGACATGAAGACGGATACTTATGACAAATTAATCATGGCCACCGGGTCAACGGTGACGGTCCCACCAATCTTTGGGATCGACGAAGACAAGGTCATGTTATGTAAGAATTACGAACAAGCCGTGGCCATCGACAAGGCCGCTAAGGATAACAAGCGAATTGCCATTATCGGGGCTGGTTATATCGGAACCGAATTGGCTGAAAGCTATGCACGGACGGGTCACGATGTCCAATTGATTCAATCCCGTGACATCATCTTGAACCACTACGTCGACAAGGGCCTCTCAGATCACATCGTCAGCATCCTTACCGATGAAGGGGTCAAAGTGCTCTTGGATCGGCGCGTCACTTCCTTTACCGGGAATGACAATGGCGAACTGGTTATCGAAACCACGAACGGGGACTTCACGGCCGACTTAGCCGTGGTTTGTACCGGGTTCGTACCAAACACCGAACTCTTACGGGGTCAGGTTGAAATGAACAAGCAAGGCGCAATCATCATTAACGATTACGTCCAAACGTCGAACCCAGACATCTTTGCCTGTGGGGACGCCAGTGTCGTTAACTTCAATCCAACTGGTAAGCCAGCTTACACGCCACTTGCCACCAACGCCGTCCGTCAAGGAATGTTGGCCGGGATTAACGTGTTCGGCAATATCCAAAAATACATGGGGACGCAAGCCACGTCAGCCATGGTCATCTTCGGTCGGACGTTAGCCTCAACCGGATTGACCATCGATCATGCCTTAAACGCCGGCTTCGATGCCTATCAAGTGACCTTCGAGGGCACTTGGCGGCCAAGCTACATGCCAACGACTGACGACCTGACGATTAACCTGGTCTACAACCGGAAGAATCGGCGGATCTTAGGGGCCCAATTCTTCAGTAAACATGAAGTTGCCCAGTCCGCTAATGCCATCTCGATTGCGATTCAAAACCGCAACACGATTGATGACTTGGCCTTCGTCGACATGCTGTTCAATCCAAACTTCGACGACCCATTCAACTACCTGAACTTGGTAGCCCAACAGGCCGTGGAAAAGGAAACGAAGCGTGGAAACAACCATCCACGCCTGACCGCTGGGGTCGACAAGGACCCAGAGGAAGCTTAATCTGACTATTTGAATCTTTGAACCGGGACCTCGTGTCTCGGTTTTTTTGATCTTGGCGGTATTGGGCCGCCTGCGGTGGCCAGGGTCTACGTCCTGTGGGGCACGCCCGAAGCCAAAGGGCGGTCTTCGGACTCGCACTAAGCCCCACAAAAGCGTGGGTCTTAGCGACGTCCCGGGCTGTAAGGCCGGCAGGATCGCCGACCCAACAGCCCCGACACAGGGCTCCGACCCTGGCCCCTCCGGCTGAGAGTGGTCGTTGCCAAATACTGAGACGTGTTTGGCTCTCCAAAATGAATGATGGCGTGGCCTCTGTGTCCTGGTCGATTGTGTTCTGACATTCAATGAGCTTTGGTAATCGTGGCGTCGGCGTGCTCTTCCAAATTTTGAGTTGTTCTATTTCATCCAGTTCGGAAAAATAGGATTGTTAGATATAGCTTGTTGAGAATTTGTTGACCACGGTGGCATGTTCATAGTTGGAATGGAACCAACAAATTTCCGAAGTAACGTCAGTGTCAGCCTGGAGGGTGGTGGCTGGGAGGCTCAGCCGTGTCGTGATTGTTAGGTGGCGTCTTTGGCCGCCTTACAATCAGGCCGCTGGGGGAGACCGCTCTTTGGCTTCCCAACGTGCCCACCGCGTTCCAGCCTCCCAGACACCGCCCGGAAGGCGCGGCAGAGCACTTCGTAGCCGTTATTTAACATGAAAGTAACTCAATAAGAATGCAAAACCCTAGCCAAAACATACCTACGGGGGTATACTGATTTCACGATCAAATTTGAAAAGGGGTACGCAGACATGCAAGCAATTACCAGTAAGGATTTCGAACACGTGGGGGACGACACCGCCGTCACTGTTGTCGACTTTTGGGCCACTTGGTGTGGGCCATGTAAGATGCAGACGCCAGTTTTAGAGGCGTTAGACAAGGAATACGGCGACCAGGTGAAGTTTGCCTCCCTCGACGTGGACCAGAACCAGGACCTCGCGCAGTCGCTGGGAATCATGAGTATTCCTTCGTTGGTGGTCTTCAAGAACGGTATGCCAACGGAAAAGGTCGTGGGTTTCCATCCTAAGGCCGCGTTGAAGAAGTATATCGATGAAAAATTAACTGAGGTGAGTGCTTAATGGTTCAAACGACTTCTAGTCAATTGAAGAATCGCCTGCGTCGCGCCGATGGCCAGCTGCAGGGAATTGTAAAAATGGTCGATGAGGGACGTCCCTGTCAGGACATTCTGACCCAACTCGCCGCCGTTCGTTCCGGCGTGGAACGGATGATGGGGGTTGTGGTGGCAGAAAACGTCAAACAGTGTGTCAGCCAGGACCAACTCACCGATGACCAACAGACGGAGCTTCAAGCCGCCTTGGATTTGGTGGTTAAGACGCACTAATTAAAAGCAGATTTAAGAAGCAGGCAGAAATCGCAATCAGCGGTTCCTGCCTGCTTTTTGTTAGTTTCGTCACAATGAGTCCTTACTGTTTGGTGGGTCGAAAGGCGTCACTGACGACGTTTGAACTGGTAAACCCATTTGATGATCTAGCGAGTTAAGATTCCTGAAGTGAAATCGGTTTCATTGCCTCATCCTTTCCGGTAGAATGAGGGTGTACCTGTGAATCTACTTATTCTGAAGGAGTGAATGGCACATGGCATCAAATGGTAAAGTAGCAATGGTTACTGGCGGTGGACAAGGAATTGGGGAAGCCATTTCCAAACGTTTAGCCAGCGATGGGTTTGCGGTTTCAATTGCCGATTTGAACTTAGACAATGCCAAGAAGGTTGCCGCTGACATCGAAGCCGATGGTGGCAAGGCGTGCGCCGTGAAGGTCGATGTAGCCGATCGCGACAGCGTCTTTGCCGCGGTCAACGCGACGGCCGATGAACTCGGTGGGTTTGACGTGATCGTCAACAATGCCGGCTTAGGGCCGACGACGCCGATCGATACGATTACCCCAGAACAGTTTGATTTAGTGTACCACGTGAATGTGGCCGGAACCCTGTGGGGCATTCAGGCTGCACACGCCAAATTAAAGGAACTCGGGCATGGCGGGAAGATTATCAACGCTACCTCGCAAGCTGGGGTGGTCGGAAATCCAAACTTAGCCTTGTACAGTGGGACTAAGTTTGCCATTCGGGGGATTACCCAAGTGGCTGCCCGGGATTTAGCCGCCGAAGGTATCACGGCAAATGCCTATGCACCGGGAATTGTGAAGACGCCGATGATGTTTGATATTGCTCACAAGGTCGGGCAGAATGCTGGTAAGGACGACGAGTGGGGCATGCAGACGTTCGCCAAGGATATCACCCTGGGTCGCCTGTCCGAACCCGAAGATGTCGCCGCCGGAGTCGCCTTCCTCGCCGGTCCCGATTCAAATTATATTACTGGACAAACGTTAGAAGTCGATGGTGGGATGCAGTTCCACTAAACGTTGAATGATTTGATGATTCATGGGGACGCCGCAGTGGTCGCGACGTCCCTTTTTGCTATAATGAACTAATCCGTTTCAAAACA
Organism: Levilactobacillus paucivorans; assembly: GCF_001437125.1. Classification (GTDB taxonomy): domain Bacteria; phylum Bacillota; class Bacilli; order Lactobacillales; family Lactobacillaceae; genus Levilactobacillus; species Levilactobacillus paucivorans. Next base: position 3,836 of record NZ_JQCA01000053.1, read on the forward strand.
AAGGACGTGAAGGTGTGGCAAATGTACTGGCGATTCTAATCTGTGGCTTCCTGGGTGGGAGTCTGCGTTACTGGCTGGGGGAGGTTATCCCAACCGGTGCGGGCTTTCCCTGGAGTCTAGTGCTGATCAACCTGCTCGGCAGTGGCCTGTTAGCCTGGTTGTCACACGCTCGACGATTGACCGCCAAGTGGCCGGAAGCCTTGACCGTGGGCCTCGGGGTCGGCGGTGTGGGGGCCTTTACGACCTTCTCCACGTTCAGTCTGACGACGGTTAACCTGCTCGAAAAGCAACAGTGGGGGCTGGCGACGGCCTATCTGGCGGTCACCGTTCTTGGTGGCCTGGTCTGTAGCACTCTGGGTGTCTGGAGTGCCCGTCGTTGGTGGGGCCTACCTCTGGTGGAACCTTGATGGCCGCGTTGGCCGGCCTGGGTGCCGCAGCGGGTGCACTGAGTCGTTATGCCACGACGAAATGGGTGACCGGTCGCTGGGGAAATCGGTGGCCATTTGCCACGCTAGTGATCAACTTATTAGGGAGTTTATTACTGGGCCTGCTCACCGGCTGGCATTGGGGCACCTGGCCAACCGTTATCTTGGGCACCGGGGTCCTCGGCGGTTTCACCACCTACTCGACCTTCAGTCACGAACTGGTCATGTTGCTCGACCAACGTCGCTACGGCGCCGCACTGGGCTATGGGCTGGCTAGCGTCGGCGGTGGTCTACTCCTGGCCGCACTGGGCCTGTTCGTTGGTCTGCGATTTGCGGGATAAATTAATGGCGTTTGGCAGGTAACTTCCTTATCATGGGATTAGTGAATATTTGTGAAAGGTGTGTCGGTCGTGGCGCGAATCGCAACAATTATTAAGGAAAATGCAACGCTACGAGACCAACTGTCCCCGGAAAACCGGGCGTACTGGGATGATCTCGTGGAAAATATGCGCCAACAGGCCAAGTTCAGTAAGGAAACCGTGCTCCAGCGCGAGCTGCACGACCTGTTGCCCGAAATTATCGCGGCGCAAAAGGCCGGACGCGATGCCGAAGACTTCTTCGGCGGCGGGCCCGCGACGATTGCTATCGCGTTAGGCAAGGCCGGCAGTCGCCGTCCCTGGTGGTGGAATTGGGATCTCTTGGTGCCGCTGTTAATTTTCACCTTGGGGACCATTTTACCCGGCGTCATTCTGCCCGCCGTGCCGCTTCAGCTATTGCTGGTGGGCGTGGAGTATGCGCTGTTCATCGTCGCCCTCGTCATTGGTATCTGGCTGACGCCGCGGTTTACCGAACGGGGCCGCGTCGTGGCGTGGCTGATCGTGATTATTGCCTTGCTCGTGGCGATGCGAATTGCCGCGAAGACGATTCCGCCGGTTGGCTTGGTTTACCTGACCCGCGGCGGTGGCAGTCTCGTACTGCTCATCTTTGCCGTACTGGTCACCGGCCTCACCTGGTGGCAGAACCACGTTCATCCAAATTCCTGGTTGCCCGCTGTGTTGGGTAGTCTGTGGATTACGACTTTTCTGGGCTTGTTGGCCCGGGTGCCCGCGACGTCTGGTCTGATGGTCACGGCTTCTGGAAACCTGCTGATCGCCTTGGGTACATTGCTCGGGGATGCTAGCGTTCTGATCATTGGCTGGCATATCTGGCAGGCGCGGCAACATCAAACGACTAACGATTAATGTGTTGGGTGGCTCGATCGAGTTGCCCTTTTTTACTGGGATCTGTTTTCACTGGGGATTAAGACCGCGCCTCCGGGCGGTTCCGTAGGGGGCTGGAACGTAGTGGGCACGACTTGAAGCCTTTCAAAGGGCGAAAGTCTACAAGCTCGGCCTTTGCCTAAGCGGCCAAAACCACGCCACTAAGGCAAACGACACCACTGAGCCCCCTACGGAACCACCCTGCGGCTGAGATCGGCGGATTAGCTAGTCGAGGTGAACTAATCCATAGGACAGTTTCACGAAGCTTTCTTATTAATTGATTAATCAAGATTGGGTGATCATACGCGAGGTATTGAATTTCAGTTTAAAGAAATACAAAAATACCGTGCTCTGTGCTATAATCAGCGCAGAAACACGGTAGACGTAGAGCAACAGCTTACCTAATTACATTGCAATGCAAAGAACCGGGCAGACGGCCAAGTTAGCGACGGTTCTTTTCTTTTGCTCTGATGACTTTGGCATAAGCCGTTAGCACTTTTGCAAAAGCGTTCAAGACTGCGGCAATTCCGAACAGAAAAGCCGACAAACCTATCGCACAAAGCTTAAGATTAAGTTTCAGCTTTAAACAGAAAAAATTAAAACACAGGCCCTCAAGAGTTTTCCAATCTTGAGGGTCTGTTCATATCTCACCCGTTTTAGAAGACGATTCAGCAAAAGAGGAGATCCATGCTATACTGTTAATATATTTGAGATTGAAGGGACTCCTCCGGATGAGCAAGAAAATTGAACAAAATGGTGATTCAATAGGAAAAAGAGCGGGTAACCGCAAGCATTCTCACAAGAAAATGATGTGGGTAATTCTGGTAGTTGTGGCCGTGCTGGTCATTGGCCTAATTGGGGTCCTTCTGATGAAACATCATTCCGATGCCAAGCAAGCGGAATTGAAGACCGAACTGGCTTCCGTCCGCTCGGAATCGAAGGCTAAGCAGTCGGAATCGGTCAAGGCAGCCAGTGCCTCACGCGTCAGTGCTAAGCAAGCGAAGAAGGCGGCCGAATCTTCACAAGCCGCTGCCGATTCGGCGAGTGCCTCTAGTGACGCACAGAAACAGGCAGACCAGTCGTCGCGCGCAGAGACCAAGAAGTCCCAGGCGGCCACAGGTTCCATTAAGAACGCGATTCAGAAATACTTCACTGCTTATCAGATTTTCGTCGTCACGGAGAAAACTGACAAGCAACGGGCCCAAGAAATGGGAAAGTACGCCACGTCCAGCGCAGTTGAAGATTTAATTACCAAGCGCCAACAGAATCAAGCCGATCAGGCATCCGTCAAGGGAACCTACTCGTGGACCAGACCCATGCAGATTACCCGCAACGGTGGTCAGTCGTATACGGTGGTGTTGTATTACACGTTGGTCGTCAACCATAACAGTTCTAAATACAAAGATACCTATTCGGTTGAAACCAATGGCAAAGAACTCACGCACGTCAAGCAGGAGTCGGCCGAGGCTCTCTAGACTATTGAAAAATTAAAACAACTTAAAATGGACCGCCGGACGATTTGTTCTGGCGGTCCATTTGTCTAGTTTTTGGCTAAAATACCAAAGGATCTAACGCATCCGTCTGGAAGTTCCCCACCGCCGGCAAGTTCAGGGCCCGTCGCAGACTGTTGGACACTTGGTCGATCTCGGATTGTGGCGCCACCTGGTAGTCGATGCCATTCAGAATAGCTGGCTGCCCTTGAAGCGTTTGGGAGTCGATGTGGCGGCTGGTGTGGGCGTCCTTGAAACGTAGCCACATCAGGTCGTTGAAGGTGAGGTTCGTTTGGATGTTGTGTTGAAGCGACCCCAGCACGGTTTGGTAGCGGGGGATGGAACTGATGCCGGCTTCCTTGACCACGAGCGCCTTGATCAGCTGGCGTTGTCGGGCTTGGCGGCCGTAGTCGCCCAAGGGATCCTGGTCACGCATCCGCGAGTAGGCCAGAGCGCTGGCTCCATTGAGGTGAATCTTCACGCCCTTGGTCACGTTGGCCTGTTCGTAGTGGAAGGTCAGCAGTGGCTTGACCGTGACGCCCCCGACGGCGTTAACCATCTGTTTCAGACCGCCCATGTTGAGCAAAACGTAATAATGAATTGGAATATCCACCAGGTGTTCGACGGTCTTCAGCGTCGTTTTAGCGCCATATAACGGATACGCCGCATTGATCTTTTCATCGTCTTGTTGGCTCCCGTAGATGTCGACCAGCGTGTCGCGAGGGATGCTGGTTAGCTTGGCCGTCTGGGTCTGCGGATTAATCGTGGCGACAATCATGGTATCCGTCCGCCCGACGTCGTGCCGCCCCAGAGCGCCGGTGTCGGTTCCGAGAAGGAGAACGGCGAAGGGCTTGCCGCTGGTAATCAGGCTGTCATCGGGATGAATCCCGGCGGATTGGTAGGCACCGGCAAAGGTGTTCTGTGCGGTCTGCCAGGCGTGATACCCCCACAGACCGATTAGCGCTATAAGTAGGCCAACAAGGGCCATGATCCGCCGCCAGTGATGCTGCCGAACTAACAGGTGGCGTGGCTTTGAGCTAAGTTGACGCATGGCAAAGGCCCCCTTTCGTCAATTTGCCCCCAGTATAGCGAGGACCACGATAAGGGGATGGTGACGTGCCCAGTTTTGATCAAATTCGGACTAACCAAATGGTCAGGAGACCACGTCATTTACCCGTCCAAATTATTAGCCAGGGTGGCCGTTAGGGGTGTACAGTAAAGGAGTACCCACAATCTCAAAAGGAGTTGGCAAATAATGGCAAAAGTTGAAAGTTTTACGTTAGATCACACCGCTGTTAAGGCACCATACGTTCGTTTGATTACCCGGGAAACGGGGACCAAGGGGGACGTCATTTCCAATTTTGATTTACGGTTAGTCCAACCGAATACCAATGCGATTCCAACGGCTGGCTTACATACGATTGACCACTGATGGCCGGTATTTCTACGTGATTTACTGTCCGACCAGCTGGAAGAATCGCGGACGTGTCGTCCGTTATGATAAGCAGAAATTAGATAAGATGGGTGCGACGCCGATCGAGGTTCAAACGGCATATACGCAAACCAACGAACGGGAACTGGCGATTCGCAAGGCCGTTAAAGTTGGCCCGGCATTTACCACCGGTCACGGGCAGTCGTTGGCCTATGACTGGAAGCACAAACGCCTCTACATGTGGATCGACAAGGAGTCTGCGCCGCGCGTACCCATGAATCAATATGGCTATATCGCCCAGATTAGTGGGAAGTCACTGGCGCCGATTCATAAGATTCGTTTCAAACTCAAGTCGGGGCACGTTTCCAAGCCCGGTGGCCACGTGCTGACGTTTGACCGCTACGGCAATGCCTTCTTCTGGACCAAGCCAACCGTGCATACCGCGCTGATCTACAAGGGGACCATTTCGCGGAAGAAGGTTCACTTCCGCATGACCAACCAGCTCCTGAAGCAAAATCCGGGGACGCGCCTGCAGAGCATGGCGTACAACCCGCACAATCGGCGGCTATATCTGGTTGCGGACGACTCCATCGCGAGCTTCCCGGCCAAGTCGCTGGTGGGCAAGGGCAGTCTGAAGAATAAGCAGTTCAAATGGACTGAGTTCTCACCCAAGCGGGAGTTTGAGGGCCTGACGTTCACCAAGGACGGCACCCCATATCTCCTGACCAATCACCATCCTGAGTTGTTCGTTGGGGACCGGAATTGGTGGTAGGAAAAACAGAGTGCGAGCCAAGGCGGTTAGGGGACGAGCATTAACGTCGCTAAGTTAATAATCCCGGGTTTGGATTATTGGCTTAGCGGGGTTAAGCGGAATCCCCTGCCTTGGGGAACACGTTTCGGCCATGTGAAATCCAAAGCTGTGACTACGGTCGCAGTTTTTTTACTAAACTAGTTTAGATATTTTATAAGTTTATAGCCGATAAGAACACCCCCTCACAAGATGGCGTATGATAAGCCTAACAACAAGGGATGGGGGATGAGCATCGTGGCAGAACACTTACATAGACGCCATTTTCTCTGGTGGTTATTTGGCGGGATCCTGGTTTTACTTGTGGCCGAGTTGTTGTTCTTCCTACCGGTGACGCCCAGAAATACGGTCCGCTTCACCATCTTACGTAATGGCCATCCACTTCAGGCATTTCAAGGCCATACCGTCAAGGAGTCACGGACCGATACGCGCACGTCTTCTGGCAAACGCACATGGGATTATTACCGTTTTGACCACAAGGTGCTGTCTTATTCGGGTGGCTATGACAGCAATGAGGTCGGGATTTGGCGGCCAGCGGGACACCTCTTTTACCACGGCACTTTGACCTTTGACGTCGGCGCTTAAACGAACGGAGGAATCGTGATGAAACAAACGCAGCAAAAGTCAGGGAATATGCGGCGACGAGCCGTCATTCTCTTAGGAATTCTGATTGTGGCGGTGGCGTGCTTGTTTATCCCGTATACGCCAAGTAACGCGGTTCGCTTGAGCATTGCCCAGCACGATCAGCCCTTAAAGAGCTTGTTGATTTATCCGGTCAAATTGAAGGATACCGAGGGACGGAAGTATGCCGCTCACAGTGACTGGGACTATTATCACGTCCAGTCTACTGTTGGGACCGCCAAATTCAGTACCCGGGTGTTTGGGGTTCATAAGACTTCTGGCTCGGTGTTCTATACGGGGACACCGGTTAATGACTAACGGTTTAAGATCAAGTTTAAATTAGCCGCCTGCGGCTGCCAGGGATTCCGCCTGCTGTGGGGACGCTTCAGCCCCTTGGGCTTCTCGCTCGATTTGAAGTCACGAAGAGCACGTGTCTTCAAAGTCGCCCGGTGGCTCCATCCCTGGCCTCCTCCGGCTAGGATTGAACGCGTCGTTAGAAAATTGATGAGATTTAACTAGTTACGCTGCTTCAAGCAAATGATCAGATTTGGATGAAACGGCGTTTTTGAATAAGATGAATTAAGCCGTAAAAAATAGACCAAGCTCACAATGGCCTGGAGATGCATGAAGCTCCATGATTGTTGTGAACTTGGTCTATTTTAGTAACAAGCTAAATTGAACTGAGTGCTAGAAAAAAATATCAGAATCAGCAAAAAAGCTCTAAGCTAACCAAAGCAAACTGTGGTAGGCTTTATCCTGTTGTAGGGACTTGGTCATATCTTAGCGGCATCGAAGTCTAAAAAAGATGGAGATGGTGCTAGATCAAAACGTTTTTTGATGACACTAATTCCGCATATTACTGGGGAATTCGGCAACTTTATGAAAATGAAGTGGCTTGGATCAGCCTTCAAAGGGCTATCCGGCCTGTCGGAGCAATCACAGCTAAAAGGGATGACAATCATTCTGGTAGCTGTTGTATTCGCGGGAATTATTGGAATTCTCGGGATTCTTGTCATTGCTCTAAAATTGCTTGTGTAAAAGAAAAACCGTTTAGCGGGCAGCTAGAAACGGTTTAATGGTTTAAGACTGTTAAACTGTAACTCGATGTCGCTAGGCGGTATGGCCGTTGCAAGCAGGTCGTTACAGCTTGGAAGTATCAGGATTGCGTTCCTGATGCTTCTTTTTTCGTACATTTCAAGTTGCTGTGTACAAACTTATATTATATCAAGTTAAGTTCAACATCAAGCTAAGAGTAGTAGGACGGCCCTTATTTTTAAAGCAAGAGGATTGATACGAATATGGAAGACACACTTTTAGAAGTGTCAAGCTCTGAGTTTGAATTTAGCTCAGCCTCAGCCGGAGGGCACCGGACAGAACCCCCGTGTCGGTGGTCTTAGCCGAGGTTTTGTCTCGGCTTAGAGCACGGCCAACTTTGAAACTCGTGAGCTTCGAGGTTCAAGGTTGCCCTGAAGACCGTTCCTCAGGCTTCAGGTCTGCCCCACAGGGGTGGCGTCCGGTGCCCGCAGGCGCACGCCTTAACGATCCGAACTAAGCCATTCCCCATGAATTAGTAAGTTTCCCGCGTAATCGAAACCCTACAACGCCCCAGATCCAATCGACACCGGTATACTGGCGTCAAATATTAGGGGGTGGCCGGTTATGAGAAGAATCTATTTGTGGGGCGCGTTGGTTCTGAGCCTAGGCTTGGGCAGCGCCGGAACGGTATCTGCACACGCGATGAGTAGCGTTAGACAGTCATCGGCGGCCTTAGTGGCGCCGGGAAATTTGCGACCGTTAGAGGACACTCAAGTTCACTTTATTACGGCACCGAGCTCATATGCCGAGGCGGCTCATCCGCACGGTGTGAATACGATTGCCAGTGATGAGGGAACCGCAGTGACCTTCACGACCAAGTATTTGTTACCACAACCGGGCTACCGCAACGAGGCTTGGGGCGATCCCCAGAGCATGACGATGGTGGGCCACTATCTCTACGTGATTTACTGTCCGATGACTTGGCATAACCGGGGGCGCATGGTGCGTTTGGATATGGCAAAATTAGCGAGTCTAAATGCATCGCCACTGGACATCCAGCGGGTCTACCACAGTTCGGCGGCTAACGACAAGCACGAACAGGCCATCGCGGCGGCCATCAAGATTGGACCGGCTTTCGTGACCGGTCACGGCCAGTCGCTATCCTATGACTGGAAGACCCACCAGCTCTACATGTGGCAGGACCGTGAGTCCGCACCGGCCGTGCCAGTCAACCAGGAAGGTGTCATCCAACAGTTGAGTCAAACGAGCTTGAAGCCCGTGCACAAGGTGACGTTCCGGCTGAAGGCGGGGAGCTTCGCAGTTCCTGGCGGGCACGTGCTGGCATTTGACAAGCAAGGTCGAGCTTACTTCTGGACGCGGCCAAATGGCAACGAGGTTTACATCTACCAGGGGACGATTAGCCGCAACCATGTGCGCTTCCGGTTGACGCATCAGATCCTGGAACATGGGCCCGGCACCCACGTTCAGAGCATGGCCTACAACCCAAGTAACGGGCGCTTGTACCTGGTGGCCGACGAGTCTATCGCCAGCCTGCCGGTCAAGAAGCTCGCGGGTAGTGGTAGCCTGACCAGCGGGGATGTTCTGTGGACGCACTTCGCATCACGGCGGGAGTTCGAAGGGCTGAGCTTCGCCAGTGATGGTACGGCTTACCTGATGAGCAACCACCGGCCGGAGGTGTTCACGGCGCGGGAGTTCCAGTAGATTAGAGTGTGAGCCAAGGCGGTAGGGGACGAGCATTAACGTCGCTAAGCCGATAATCCCGGTTTTGGATTATTGGTTTAGCGGGGTTAAGCGGAATCCCCTGCCTTGGGGAACGCGTTTCAGAAGCAGCATCAACCCATTACAGCAACACAAAGGTGGTACCCAGAGCTAACTCTCCGGGTGCCGTTTTTTATCCAAATTAAACTTTATTTTCCGCCCAAATTTTCCGTAATTACGCCCCAAACCCAAATTTCCCCAAACACCCGCCCAACTTCCCACCTCAGCGAACGAGTGTTTGCGGGGTAACCCGTTGCCCCTGGTCGCCTCATAATTGGTCTAGATCACCGTCGAACCCCGGTTTGGCAACGCCCCGAAAGTCCGGTAGGGTAGGCATTGACCATAGCGCTATGGATCACCACCGAGAAGGGATGATTCATCATGGACAACGACGTAACTCCGGCTTACCGTTTCTTATTTACTGGCGACCACGAGGCAATCCTGTACGGGGCCTTGAAACGCCTACACTTGACGCCCGCCCAGAACGATTACGAGGACTATCTCCAAGAGGCGCGGCTCCTCTTTCCGGCGGTTTATGCCGAGTTCCCCGACGATCCGGAAGCTAATCCGCATCAGTTTCTGGCCTACGCCCAACAGAAGATTACCTGGACACTGGCGGACCAACTCCGCCGCGACCGCCGTCAAGACGATCGGCAGGCGCCCGGCGATCAGGAGGAACTCCTGACGACCGTGCCCGCAGATGAGGACGTCCTAGCCAGCATCGGTCTGACCGATTACCGCGCGTATCTGGTGAAATTGATTGGTGCGGCGGGCAATACCGGCGAGTGGCGCTTCCTAGTGGGCACCCTCGTCGACCAATTGACGGCCGCCGAGATTGCGACCCGGCATGGCGTGAACCTCGCCACGGTGTACCGCTGGCGGCTTTCCTTAACGCGCCGACTCATTAAACATTTAACCCCACCGGACCGATTCTTTTAACAAATTTGCGAAAACATGCGAAAAAATCGGCCCGAATTTCGTTAGTAGTAGTGTAAGGGTTGGCCAACCACTACAAAATTCAGCCCCACGGAAGGAGCACCACCCATGCAAACGAACTGGAAGAAAACGACCATCACCTTTATCTTCATCGACGACGGCGACCACCCGGTCAAGATCGCGTTACAAAACGCCATCAGCACCCCGGAAGCCACGCAGATTGCGGATTTCGGCGCGACGCTCGCGACCTTAACCGGCCTCACGTTTCGCACTGCCACCGTCTCCACACAAAGTACCGTTGCCTAACGCCTAGCCAACTAAGAAGGGAAGTCATCCATCAATGAAAGCATTAGAAATGAGTTTTAAAGGCACCGACAAGCGCGTCAAGCACCTCCGGTTGAAATACATCAACACCGACCTGAAGCCTAAGGAAATCGAAGCCCTCATGGCCAAGATTGCGGAAGCCCGGTTGTTCGCCAAGGACGGCGGCGACTTGTACGCCGAACCCGTGAGTGCCGACATGATTGAGACCACTAAGACCAGCCTGTTCGCGCCGGTCGTGCCCGCACCAACGGTCTAACCTGACCCTGTCTAGCTGAATCACAACCTGAAAGGACGGCCGGTCTCCGAGAGGGATGCGGTCGCCTTTTTAGTGTTTTTGAGAAAAAGTCTCAAATGTTTGTAAAACGTGGCAATAACAGGTATCCTTCAGAAGAGGTGATTGCCATGCTCCATCAGTTGACGATAAAAAATTTTAAATCAATTCGCGACGAGGTCACGCTTGATATGACGGCGTCCGCGATTAAAGAGATTCCAGATGATGTGGTGGTGGATGCGAGCCACGAGAAAGTTTTAAAGTTAGCTGCTATCTATGGGGCGAATGCTTCGGGGAAGAGTAATGTGTTGGCTGCGCTTAAAATGATGGCCTATGCCGTGCTCGTTTCCTTTTCCGATGAAGCGGCTCTTCAGCGAATTCAGCCATACTGGTTTGAAGATCCAACCACGCCTACGGAATTTAGTGTTCTTTTTTCCACTAACGACACGATCTATCAGTATGGTTTTAGCAGTCATCAGGGACTCGTTGATGAAGAGTTCCTTTACCAGCGGGATAAAACGAAGGTTGGCGAGCGCTATCTCGAGTTGTATCGCCGTGATGAAGATGGGATAAGTGGGGCGTGGGTGGCTAATTCCGATGTGATGGGATTGATTCAGCTGGTGCCACAAAACGCCTTGTTGTTATCAACTTTCGCACGGGTTGGGGTTTCGGCCGCAACTGAAGTTCTGAACTGGTTTAAGGACCTTCATAGCGTTGATTACGGAAATGTGGAACAGGTTCGCAATGGGAGTCAGCGGATGAGATCCGATACCGCATTGAGCCCACTCATTACGTTGTTAGAAGATGACAAGGAGAAGTCGGCTCTTGAGCACTTTATTCAGGCGATTGATGTGGGAATTGCCAAGCTAGGTGTCGTCACGACTTCGGATCCTTTGACCGAACGTCAGGAGCAGAAGCATGTCGTGAGTTACCATCGCAATCCGCGAACGGGGAAGCTCATGCAGACGCCAATTTCTGCCGAGTCTAGTGGAACTCGCAAGATGCTGGTACTTTACGTCGACTTGCATCAGACGTTGTCAGCTGGTGGCCTATTGGTTGTTGATGAATTGGACGCTCAGATCCATCCATTATTGATGCGCTATATTCTCATCATGTTCCATTCTAATGTGACAAATCCCCATCATGCACAGCTGATCTTCAGTACCCAAGACATCGTGACCCTAGATAAACGTGACTTGCGACGTGATGAAATCTGGTTCGTTGACAAGGATCAAGATGGGTGTTCTGACCTGTATTCGTTGGATTCTCTGCGCGATGCCAATAATCAGAAGGTTCGCAATGACGCCAGCTATGGGAAGGATTATCTGTTGGGGAAGTTCCGAGCAACGCCGAATTTGCGGCAGTTAGGATAAGCCGATGAGTCGACATATTGGGAAAAAGGCTCGACAAAAGAAGCGAATTCTTCTCCCTGGAAGCTACTTGATTGTGAGTGAGGGGACCGTGACAGAGGTGGCCTATTTTAACGAATGGGCCAAGTTGATTAATGAAGCCTATCAAGGTATTAGTGCAAGCCCAGTTGTCAGAGTGATAGGTTGCGGAGAAAGTAATCAGAAGCTGGTAGACTACGTGAAGCAAGAGCAGGCGCTAGACGAGAAGATTTATGAGAATGTCTGGTTAGTCTTTGACAAAGATGATTTCCCTGACGCAGATTTTAATACGGCCATTAGGACGGCTAAGAAGTTAAAGTGGCATGCGGCTTGGAGCAATAATTGTTTTGAATTGTGGTACGTGTTGCACTTTGATTATTTAACAACAGCGGTTGATCGCAAGACTTATTATGACAAGCTATCTAGAGAGCTTGTTCGTAATGGATTAGCGACTGACTATCAGAAAAACGATCAGAGTATCTTAGAGTTATTGACTCCGGACCGGCGGCAAACGGCGATAAGTCGGGCAAAAAAGCTAATGGCAAGCTATGCGGAATACCGAGCGACCCCTAATTCGCAACGAGACCCAGCCACAACGGTTTACGTCTTGGTCGAAGAGTTAGAGAAATTGGTTGAAGCTGGTCGCCGCTTGCAACAGCGATGATAGTTAAAGATGGCAAAGCTTTTCGTGAGTTTTGTCATTACATAATAAACTGACACATTGTGACACCCCCAAAAGCTATACTGAACCCATAAACAAAACCAATAGAGGAGAGTGTTCACAATGAAAACCATCAAACTAACCCTAGTCTCCCTAGCCACCGTCTGGTTAGCCGGTGCCGCCACTGACGCCGACGTCACACTTCTCGCCCACGACATTACCATCTTCACTCCCGAAGGCCTCGACGAAGATCCCATGACCGAACCCGACATTATTTGGTCCAACAATGATGGCAATGCCTGGTTCGACGTCGACAGTGACCTCATTGACACGCACAAGATGACCCGCGACCAACGCAAAGCCTTCGCCGACCTTGTCCTTGCCGCCCAATAGCCCCGCCCCACATAACGTCACCACAGCCAAAAGAAACGACCTCGCATTCATCTGCGAGGCCGTTTCTGCATATTTAATCATTTATTTGCCAGCGCTATGCGTCAAGACCTTATCTGGGTAGGTTGCCTCTACATAATCGGTAATGGCTCGCAACAGCTTGGCCGTCGACGGCGCTTTGGCCTGTTCGGCATTGACCACCAGACAGATGGTCCGGTAGAACTGCTTGTCGAACGGGTAGACGTTGACGTTCCCGGTCACGCGTTCCAGCGCCAGTTCGGGCAAGATCCCCATGCCCATGCCGGCCTCGACCATCGCCAGAATGGACTGGTCGTCGATCGAGAAGCGCAGGGCGTTCGGTCGAATCTGGTAGTGGTCCAACGCGGCCTTGGTGTCCTTGTCGTAGTCGCCGCGTTGGAGGATGAAGTTCTGGTCGACCAGGTCGGCCGCCGTCACCGTCGTGCGGTTAGCGGGGACGAAGTCACTGGACGTGATGCAGTAGATTTCGTCGCGTACCAGCGGCAGGACCGTGAGCTTCTCGGCGACGGGCAAGGCCGACAGCCCGAGATCCAGTCGTCCCGTCTTGACGTCCGCCGCAATCTTGCCGAAGCCGGCTTGTTCGACGTTGATGGCGATCTGCGGGTAGTCCTGGCGGAACTGGCGGATGATCGGCGGCAGCCAGTTAATGCAGACCGAGGAGAATGCCCCGATCCGCACCGACCCGGCATTTAAGCCGTGGATATTGGCCGCGGCCTGTTGGAGCCGATCCTCGGCATTGATGATTGCCTGAATCAGGGGCAGGACGCTCTGTCCGTCCGTGGTAAGCTCCACCCCGGAACGATTCCGGATGAAGAGTGGAAAACCCAATTCCTTCTCCAGCTGGTTGACTGAGTGGCTGATCGCAGACGGCGTCACATTGAGCGTCTGTGCCGCGCGGTAAAAGGTATGTTCTTGAACAATGGTCTGAAAGACCCGATAAGCAAATGGTAACATCGTGCGTGACCCCCTCCGATTGGTTAAGATGAATTACATTCACGCAATTTTGAGATAGTTGAACTCGTTTTTCTGTCACCGGTATTCTATCATACTCTGTGAAAGCCAGGAAGCTTTTATTGGGTGTTGGGATCATTCCACACCCAATGGGGTAGTCAGCGTGTCTGGTTGGGGCCGGGCACGACTAGAAAGGGTGAGCTCGATGATGAAAGACTTATTAGCACAACGCGTTAATCCAGATGTACCGTCGGCGTTAAGTGGTCTCTTTCCCAAGGACGATGACCCACGCGCCATCTCCTTTGCGGCTGGGAGTCCTAATGAGGACCTCTTCCCGGTCCAGGCCATGCACACAGCCTTCGACACCGCGATGATCAATCACGGTGCACACCTGTTTCAGTATCAGACGTCGCAGGGGAACGCCGATTTACGCGATCAGCTCGCCCGACGGATTGGCAAATGGGGCCAGGTTCAGACGACCCGGGATCACGTGGTCTTAACGGTCGGGGGCCAACAGGCGCTCGAATTGGTGGCCAAGACGTTACTGAATCCCGGCGATGAGGTCGTGGTGGAAGCCCCATCCTATGTGGGGGCCTTGGCCGCCTTTGACCTCTATGCGCCGACGTATTACGGCGTTCCCCTGCAAAATGATGGGATCGACCTGAATGCGTTGGAGGATACTCTGAAGCAGCATCCTAATATCAAATTACTCTACACCGTGCCGGATTATCACAATCCGACCGGGATTACGATGAGTGTGGCTAAGCGCCAACAGCTGGTGGCCTTAGCCAACAAGTATGATTTCGTGATTCTCGAGGACTCGCCTTACCGCGACCTCGGGTATGAACACCTACCACTGCCAGCCGTGAAGGCCTTCGATACCGAGGGCCGGGTCATCTTCGTCTCCAGCATGTCGAAGATTCTGATGCCCGGGTTGCGGACGGGCTGGATGGTGGCCGATGGTGGCCTCTTGACGGCAATTTTGCGGGCGCGGCAGGCCAGTGACCTCGAGGCTAATAACATCGTCCACGCGGCCATTGACGCCTACCTGACGGCCAATGACCTGGACGCTCACGTCGACATCTTAAAGGCCGACTACCAGCGGAAATGTGCCGCCATGATTCAGTCCCTCGAGGACTACTTCCCCGATGAGGCGACCTTCACGCGGCCAGATGGCGGGTTCTTCGATTGGGTGACCTTACCCGAAGAACTCGATGCCGACGCTCTCCTGAGCGATACGATTATTCCACAGGCTCACGTCAGCTACGTGCCATCAACGAACTTCTACCCGGACCGCAATGTCCGCAACGGGTTCCGGCTGAGCTTCACCGGTCTGGCTCCCGAGACGATTGACGAGGGGATGCACCGACTGGGTGACCAGATTAAGGCGGCCCTGCATGCGGCTAAGCCAGTTGTTTAGTGGTCGGTAAGAGTTGAAATTTGAGAATTGACTTATTATAGGAAAAGATAAAACGATTCGGTGATCCGTTTACCCACTGAGAAGGTTGGTGGGTGGGAGATTGCCGGTCGTTTTTGTCTGTGTGAATTTTTGGGGAGGAAAGAGGTTGAGTGGTGAGGGTGGTAAGTGGGACGTTGTTATTTGGGGTTAGAGCGTGGCTTAGTCACTTGTGGGAGAAGATTTGGGTGAATGGGTGGTGGGGATGGGAAGAGGCTTAGATAGCAGTTTTAAGGGATTCACGTTGGGTGGCTTCGGTTGGAATGAGGATCGGGAGTACTTTGAAAGACTAGGTGTTAATCCTTGAGATCAGAAAAGGCCTGAGAGCGGGTGTTCTCAGGTCTTAGGGGGTGGCATTCATATTCTATGGTCGAAACGTGCTACAGCAGGCAGCTGACTCCGCTTAACCCCGATAAGCCAATAATCCAAGCCCGGGATTATCACCTTATCGACGTTAATGCTCGCCAGCTAACCGCCTGCTTGCGCACTCTGCAAGCAAAAAGCGCCGGCGAATAAATCCGCCGACGCTCACCTTAAAGTGGTTAATTGCTTCCGTTCTCCGCGGAAGCGATCACTTTGAGGTAACTATTTCCAGTTGCCAAAAAGCATCACCCCCTTTCATTTAATTGAACACAGTGTATATCCGAGGGAGATTCTTTGCAAGTAAAGTGACTTTCCTTAACGACACATTAAGCTTTAAAAAATCGCTAAGTATGTTATGGAATCAGCTAGTGCGTTACTAATATTTTAATAACTTGCGACAACTTTAACTTAGATGACAAGAATATTACAAAGACCGGCTTATTGTTTCATTCCCACGACAAAGAAGGGTAAATCCTTGTTAAACGGGACTTATCCGTCTATAATCAATGTCGTAGTTAGGGGATAGCTAATGGCGGTTAACAATTTGTGGAATATAATTCTTAACAAATACGCTAACTTCGGTTATACTATTCTTGCTTGATAAATTACATATATTATGTTTGGAGGAAGAAAAATTATGCAATCCAGTTTAAAGAAATCTCTTTATTTGGGACTCGCTGCTCTTAGCTTTGTCTCTGTTGCTGCCGTTTCAACTAACGCTTCAGCAAAGTCATACGCTAAAGCCGGTGCTGAAACCGACTTGACCGTAAACAACAAAGCTTTCAACGTTGAATCAACGGGTACCAATGCTCTGTTCACTAAGCCAGGTACTACTAAAGGTGCCAAGGTTGTTGCTTCTAAGGCAACCATGAAGAAGCTTGGGTAGCGTCAAGAATCTTGTGTAAATGAAATGCCTTCGTACATATAATATGTA
>NZ_JQCA01000054.1 GCF_001437125.1 Levilactobacillus paucivorans
TAACGAGTTGGCATGTAAAAATTCCTTCCTTTTGAGAGACGATTTATTCATTATACCCTCTCTTAAAAGTTGTCTCAGGAATCAGCTTACATCCAGCATTCCCTATTTCTATACAATCTACCGTACGAAGGCATTTCATTTACACAAGATTCTTGACGCTACCATTTACTAAGGAGGTCTCTTCATGGCCATCACCATTTTAATGGCTTGCTATACCCTGCTGGCTTTAGGAATTGGTTGGTACTTTTATGCTCATCGACGTCGTGCTTTCTTAGTCTTTCATCCCGAAAGTAGTCACGAATTAAGTCGTGTCTTGACGATCAGTGGTGTTGTTATGCTACTGATTGGTGTGCTGTCGGCAGTCGCCACCATCATGAACAACATGGTCTTCATTTCAACCATGTTGTTAGTCGGCGTTATTGCGATTATCAGTATTCAATTGATTCTATTACACTGGTTCCCTAAGGCGTAATCGGTTACACTTTCTCGCAGTTTTTTTACCATATCGCTTTTTATTTGCAGATAAATAACGTATGATAAGAGTATAAAATAATGAGAGGTGAATATTATGTTACAACAATACAAGCACATTTTAGTCCCAGTCGATGGTTCCTATGAAGCCGAATTAGCTTTCAAGAAAGCAGTCGCTGTGGCTAAACGTAACGATGCTGATTTACATCTCGTTCACGTTGTTGATACACGGGATTTACAAATCTTTTCTAGCCTTGATACCAGCATGGCTGAACAAGTCACAGAAACGGCCAAGAAGACCCTCGACAAGTACGTGGCTGATGCCAAGGCAGATGGTCTTGACAAGATTGATTACGCCATTGAATACGGGGCACCGAGGACCATCATTGAAGATGTTCCTCGGGGTAATGACACCGATTTGATTATGATTGGTGCTACTGGGTTAAACGCAGTTGGACGGCTATTAATCGGGTCTGTAACGGACTACGTCACACGGACAGCAGTTTGTGACGTCATCGTCGTACGGACGGACTTAGATAATCAACCAGTCAAAGCAGCACACCGCGCAGAATAAATTTGCTAACTAATGCTTTAACTATGGCAGATTGCAAGAAATAACTTGAACGAATTTAATGACGTAAATTAAGCAAGAAGATCTCGATTGGTGTATGCCAATTAAGACATTTAAGTGGCCGTGAATTCAAATACCAATTAATTTGAACCAATTGGTGATCACTTAGTTCTTCAATGGCTTGGCCTTTGGGAATAAAGCGCCGCAAAACTCGGTTACGGTTCTCATTACTGCCTCTTTCATGCGGTGAATAGGCATGGGCAAAATAAACCTGTGTACCAGTTCGCCGTTCAATTGTCTGATAGTTAGCGAACTCTTTACCATGATCCACAGTAAGCGTCTTGAGCTTGTCTTGAAGTTGACGAGCTAGTTCAAGTACGGTTTGAGTCATGGACTGACTGTCGCGACCATGGAGCCTTTTAACAATTGTCAGGCGACTTTTACGCTCCACAAAAGTAGCCACAGCTTGACCTTTACGTTTACCAGAAAGTACGGTATCAGCTTCAAAGTGGCCGAATTCCTGGCGAGTTTCGATTTTATGAGGACGCTTCTCAATTGAGCGGCCGTGACTGAACGTACCACGCTTTTCTTTAGCACGATGACGACGAATTCCATGATCAGGCAAATCGGGCAACTGTACATCAAGCCAGCCTTGATCAATCCAGTTATAGACCGTCTTGTAGGCAATCCCCACCACATGGGCAACTTGTTCAGGGGACCACTTCTGGACTTGAATCTTTTCCTCGATCAAGTGTTTAAGGTTTTTAGTAAGCGAAGACTTTCGCCCCCGTTGACTAACCTTTCGTTCAAAGTCAGTTTGCGCTAGCTCAGCCTGGTACTCACCATTTAGTCGGTGAAGTTCGTTAAAGATGGTGGTCTGACTAAAGTCTAAGTAGTTAGCGATGTATCGCAAGGAACGTCCTTCATTATGAAGCGTTTCAATGACAACACGGTTCTGGAATGATACAATAGTGGTGCTCATCAAGGTCCTTCTTTCTAATGGATTGTGTGGTAACACCATTAAAGACCTTGATAGGTTTTTCTGTCCACTTAAATGTTCAACTTAAATTTTACAATCTGCCTAATACATTGATAAATAACATAAAAAATTAGGAGGCTAATTATGCGACTTTGGCATGAGCAACTCATTAGCAAACTTCCTCGCCAACAACTGTTAGGACAGCATCGGGAAATTGCTGCTTTAAGAGGCAATGGCTGGGGAAAAAAGCATGCAACTGTTAATTATGTATTCAATTACTCACCGTATAAACTTTATCAATTTCACTTGCTGGTCATGCACGAAATGTAGCGGCGCGGATATCGTCCTAATAAAAAATGGTTTGATCCGCTTTACCGTGGTATCCATTGCGATCCATATATAATTTTGAAAAAGTGTCCGATAACTAACCCGATTTATCCAGAACATAATGATTCGTATTTGAAAGAATGTTTATCTAATTTAGCCAGTAAGGGGATTATTTTATAAATCTAAGAGGGTATCTCATTCGAAATACCCTCTTAGATTTAGCTAGTAATCCGCATTGAATTAAGATACTGGCTAGCTTAATTCAACTTTTAAATTGCTTACGATCTGTTAATAAAGCAATCGGTGAAAGAATTAAAATAATCACCGCTCCTACCAAATAAGTATGACTAAAGGCATGACTGATTTGTCGCTTTTTAGCATGCTTAATTTTTCCCATAGAATTCATTAAAGCTTCTTTTTGTGCCATTTGCTTGAGACCAACCAGCAATTTGTGTGGGCCTTGATTTATTTGTTGATTACTCGCATAATCTTATTTCCATGAAATAGCATGCAACAATATATCATATCATGATATATTGTTGCATGCTATTTCATAATATGCTATTATTTACTTGCAAATAAGGAGGCACACTATGAAAATAATTACTTTTTCAGCCATTAAGGGCGGAGTTGGAAAAACAACTTTAACTTTCAATTATGGTGAATGGTTATCTAGTAAGGGTTACAATGTTTTGGGTAGCGTCAAGAATCTTGTGTAAATGAAATGCCTTCGTACATATAATATGTA
>NZ_JQCA01000055.1 GCF_001437125.1 Levilactobacillus paucivorans
AAAAAGTAACAACAATCGATGAGCTATTCAAGCCATCATCATAAGATGAGAGTTTGATCCTGGCTCAGGACGAACGCTGGCGGCATGCCTAATACATGCAAGTCGAACGCGTCTTCGTTAACTGAAGTGCTTGCACGGACGTTAACCATAAGACGAGTGGCGAACTGGTGAGTAACACGTAGGAAACCTGCCCAGAAGCAGGGGATAACACTTGGAAACAGGTGCTAATACCGTATAACAACGAAAACCGCATGGTTTTCGTTTGAAAGATGGTTTCGGCTATCACTTCTGGATGGTCCTGCGGCGTATTAGTTAGTTGGTGAGGTAAAGGCCCACCAAGACGATGATACGTAGCCGACCTGAGAGGGTAATCGGCCACATTGGGACTGAGACACGGCCCAAACTCCTACGGGAGGCAGCAGTAGGGAATCTTCCACAATGGACGAAAGTCTGATGGAGCAATGCCGCGTGAGTGAAGAAGGGTTTCGGCTCGTAAAACTCTGTTGTTGAAGAAGAACGGGTGCAAGAGTAACTGTTTGCATCGTGACGGTATTCAACCAGAAAGCCACGGCTAACTACGTGCCAGCAGCCGCGGTAATACGTAGGTGGCAAGCGTTGTCCGGATTTATTGGGCGTAAAGCGAGCGCAGGCGGTTTCTTAAGTCTGATGTGAAAGCCTTCGGCTTAACCGGAGAAGTGCATCGGAAACTGGGAAACTTGAGTGCAGAAGAGGACAGTGGAACTCCATGTGTAGCGGTGGAATGCGTAGATATATGGAAGAACACCAGTGGCGAAGGCGGCTGTCTAGTCTGTAACTGACGCTGAGGCTCGAAAGCATGGGTAGCAAACAGGATTAGATACCCTGGTAGTCCATGCCGTAAACGATGAGTGCTAGGTGTTGGAGGGTTTCCGCCCTTCAGTGCCGCAGCTAACGCATTAAGCACTCCGCCTGGGGAGTACGACCGCAAGGTTGAAACTCAAAGGAATTGACGGGGGCCCGCACAAGCGGTGGAGCATGTGGTTTAATTCGAAGCTACGCGAAGAACCTTACCAGGTCTTGACATACTATGCAAATCCTAGAGATAGGACGTTCCCTTCGGGGACATGGATACAGGTGGTGCATGGTTGTCGTCAGCTCGTGTCGTGAGATGTTGGGTTAAGTCCCGCAACGAGCGCAACCCTTATTATCAGTTGCCAGCATTAAGTTGGGCACTCTGGTGAGACTGCCGGTGACAAACCGGAGGAAGGTGGGGATGACGTCAAATCATCATGCCCCTTATGACCTGGGCTACACACGTGCTACAATGGGCGGTACAACGAGTTGCGAAGTCGTGAGGCTAAGCTAATCTCTTAAAGCCGCTCTCAGTTCGGATTGTAGGCTGCAACTCGCCTACATGAAGTTGGAATCGCTAGTAATCGCGGATCAGCATGCCGCGGTGAATACGTTCCCGGGCCTTGTACACACCGCCCGTCACACCATGAGAGTTTGTAACACCCAAAGCCGGTGAGATAACCTTCGGGAGTCAGCCGTCTAAGGTGGGACAGATGATTAGGGTGAAGTCGTAACAAGGTAGCCGTAGGAGAACCTGCGGCTGGATCACCTCCTTTCTAAGGAATA
>NZ_JQCA01000005.1 GCF_001437125.1 Levilactobacillus paucivorans
AAGGAAGCTGATCTTTTTTGTCCGAACAGCGTTCGGATTAATTTTACAATCTACCTAATAAGCACAACAAAACTTAAAAACATAAGAGCAAGCAGGTGGATCAAGGCGTGCAACGTTAACCAGTTGTTATGCTATACTGTGAGTGCCCATATGAACAAGGATTCCTATGTCGAGCTATATGACGATATTAAACAACCGCTAGCTTGCGGAGCTAAAGCGGCTATTTTTTATTAGCATGTAGGCACCATTATTTATGAAGACCACTTTTAAATTAAAAGCAGCTCATATTATGTATTATCTGGTGCTCAAATAACTCTTGAATTAGGAATCAAACTCATGTAAAACTGGCATTCACTAATTTATAAATGCTGTTATGACGGGGATCGTTTAGTGTATTCCCCACGTATGTGGGGGTGATCCTTGCTAAATGGCCACAAAGCCCGTCATAATTTTGAACTTGTGATTTGTCGAGCCGCAAGTATTGCTTGGCAACTTTAAAGTAATTCTCAATTTGCCATCTTCGGGCGTATAGTTGAATGATCTCTTGTGGCTGAAGGCCTAACTGAGTCGTTGCCAGTACTAGGTAGTCATCTTGACGGGCCCGATTAGCCACAAATACCAAGCGAAGCTTGAATTTTTGGTTCCCGACGTGCGCTTCGACAAAGCAGCTGTATTGATAAGCTTGCTTGGGTTGATATTTTGAGGCCTGCAGTCGCTTGTATAATGCTTTAACTGAATATTGCCGTCCGCGATATTGATAGTAAATTTTGCTGGACCGTTTAAGCATGCCCACGCCGTTTAATCCCAACTTGGTTAATTCATAGAACATTTTTGGTGAGCTATACCAGCTATCAAATAACACATAGTCAGCTAGAACGCCATTTGCGAGGGCTTGCTTGACAAGTTGCAATGAAACGAGGTTCATTTTTTGCTGTGCTTGGCGACGTCTCCGGCCAGCAATTGTTCGTTGATCGGTTGTTTTAGCTGATTTTCCAAGGACGTTTTGTGGCTTCTTGGAAGACATTAATGCAAAGTTGATCGGTAAGAATGTATTGGCGTCACTCCAACCCAAAGTTAAAGCCCGGTATCCCTTAATATATAACTGTTTGTCATGGTCAAAGACTCGCGCTAGTAATTCGGTTTGGGTGGCGTACTCACGGGAAAAGAGTGTATCGTCAATGATCAATGCTAACCGCCGCCGGCGGTCAATAAACGGTCGTAAATGCTTGATTAAATGACTCCCAACTTGACAAATCAAGCGTTGCCAATTGATCCGGCCATCGTTCAAATTATTTCTGACGGTGCGACTGGTAAAGTTAGGTGTTTCATGGGCTCGATAAAGCGAGCGTCCCAGGAACTTTGTCGTGAGCAGCCATTCAATGACCTTCATCAAGCTGATTTCTGAATGCCGGCGATAATTCACCAACTTGGTGAGTTTAGATAGACCAATGAGGGAAGTAAATTGATGAACAATATTGTGAAGCTCGTTTTCTGTATTTTTTTGTCTTATAATATTCATGACGTAAGTCTCCTTTGTATCTTGGTTTTGGTCGACTAAAGTATACAACGCAGGAGAGCTTGCGTTTATTTTTTTGCCAAAAAAGCCAATAACCACACGCCTTTGGCGTGATTATTAGCTTTCAAGTTTCAGTTCTTAGTTTTATCGGTTATTACGCCATTAACCAAAATAGTTTGAATTTCAAACTATTTTAGGTTATGATGTGAGATGTTCAAAATTTGGACATGGATGAAGTGAAATCAACCAAATTTTTTTGACAATTTAGTTCGAAAGTCGAATTAATCTGGCGTGATACTTGATCAGTTTTGCAACCGAAAGGAAGAAAGCAATGAGTGTATTAGATGCAGCTAAAATTATGGATCTAATTCCCAATCGATATCCAATTTTGTTTATGGATAAAGTCGATGAATTAAATCCGGGTGAATCGATCGTTTGTACCAAAAACGTCACAATTAACGAGGAATTTTTCCAAGGCCATTTTCCTGGAAATCCAGTTATGCCCGGCGTATTAATTATCGAGTCGCTTGCTCAAGCAGCTTCGATTTTAATTCTCAAGACGGAAAAATATCGTGGCAAGACAGCTTACCTTGGTGCCATTGATAATGCCAAATTCAGAAAAGTTGTTCGTCCGGGTGATGTTTTGAAGCTACATGTTGAAATGGAAAAACAGCGTGACAACATGGGTAAAGTTAAATGCGCTGCCAAAGTTGAAGACAAAGTGGCTTGTTCCGCCGACTTAACGTTCATTGTTCCAAATCCAGATAAAAAGATTTAGACCGAGAGTGAATGAGGAGATTTAATGAATGAATTCGACGAGTGATGAAATTAAAGATGATTACAATTTCATAAGTGAGGCTTTGATAGATATTTATGATCAGATAATGCGAATTGAAGAGAGTGAAATTCGAAAGAGTCGATTTAAGGACATCACTGCAAAAGAATTGCATCTTATTCATACAATTGGCCTTCATGATCGGAAAACAACTTCAGAAGTATCACGTGTTTTGAAGTTAAGTAAAGGGACGTTAACTGCCAATCTTAATAACCTTGAGAAAAAAGGCTACATCATTCGAATGATTAACCAACAGGACCGTCGGATTATCAACCTTGGGCTGACGAGTAAGGGCAGATTGCTTTATCGTGCCAACTATGCGTTCCATCGCCAGTTGGTTGAAAGTTGCTTAAAGGGATTTGACGGATCCGATATTCGAAAGATGCGGCAGGCATTGGTTAACGTTGAGAAATTTATTGACGAGGTTTCATCAAAATGAAATTTGAAGATTTTAAAATAGTAGCTACGGCGAGTCAAGTGCCTGAGCGAGTTGTTGATAATCATGAACTTTCAACGATGATGGACACCTCTGATGAGTGGATCGTTAAGCGAACGGGAATTAAGCGTCGGCATATTGCCGTTACTGAAACTACAAGCTCACTTTGTACCAGCGTTGCTCAGCAATTACTTGCTCAAAGCGAACTGCAGCCTGACGATATTGATTTGATCGTTGTTGCAACCATGTCACCTGATTATTTAACACCTTCTACCAGTGCAACTGTGCAAGGAAACATTGGTGCTACTAAGGCGATGGCGTTTGATATTGATGCAGCCTGCTCAGGGTTTGTTTATGGATTGAAGCTAATTCGGCAAATGCTGATGGCAGATCATAAAAAGAATGCCATTTTAATTGGTGGTGAAACGTTAAGTAAGCTTTTGGATTGGTCTGATAGATCCACTGCCGTTTTGTTTGGTGATGGTGCCGGTGGGGTTTTGGTTACGAACGAGACAACTGCTGATGGGTCATATCTTGCAGATAGTATGACAACCCTTGGCAGTCTTGGTGGCTATTTAACGGCTGGTAAGACTGGTCAGCCATCACCATTTTCATCAGATCATCAACCATTCAAGCCGTTCTTTAAGATGAATGGTCGGCGTGTTTATCAATTCGCGGTTAAGAATGTTCCCGATTCGGTTAACCATGCATTATCGGTGGCTAAATTAGCACCGACAGATGTTGACCACTATGTCCTTCATCAAGCGAACGTTCGAATTGTCGAGCGGATTGCGGATGAACTCGAGCTGCCAATGACCAAATTTCCGGTTAACATCGGTGAATTTGGGAATACCGCAGCTGCCAGCGAACCGATCTTGTTGGATCAGCTAGTAAAACACAACATTATCAAACGTGGCGATACAATTGCGTTAAGTGGCTTCGGTGGTGGCTTAACAGTTGGAACCATGTTACTGACTTATTAACGATATTGCTCATAGAAAATTAATTAATCAAATTAAAAACAAACAACTATATTGGAGGAAATTAATGATGACTAAAGAAGAAGTATTTAACAAGGTAAAGGATATTATCGTGGACCAATTGGATGTTGATGCAGACAAAATTAAAGAAGACACTAATTTCAAGAATGATCTTTATCTTGACAGTTTGGATATCTTCGAAGTTGTTGAAAAAATTGAAGATACTTATGATATCGAAATTGAAACTGAAACTGACAAAGGTATGGAAACTGTTGGTGATTTGGTAGATTACGTTTTTAAACAACAAACTAAGTAGGTTGATACTTTGAGATTAAGTTATTTATTTAGCGGTCAGGGAAAACAATTTCCCGAGATGGGGCAGGACCTTTACCAACAAGAGGTAATTTATCGTCAAACCATTGAGGAAGCTTCTGCTGCACTTAATATGGATTTGAGTAAATCAGAGGTTATGGATGATCCCAATAATGTCCAGGTCGCCATTGTCGCAATGAGTACCGGTATTTTTCGGATTCTTGAAAAAGAATTCGGATCACCAGTGGGCGCTGCTGGATTGAGCCTTGGCGAATATAGTGCAATTATAGCTGCTCGTGGTGTTCAGTTTGCTGATGCGCTAAAGCTGGTTCGTGATCGTTCTCGCTATATGGATAAAGCAGGAAAAGATCATCCGGGTAAAATGGCAGCTGTTCTTAAGGCAAACGCTGATTTAGTCCGTGAAGCCTGCCGGGTTGGTGCTCAAGCAGGTGATATTTACCCAGCTAATTTTAATACCGATTCGCAGATTGTTATCGGGGGTACACAGGCCGGTTTGGACGCAGCAACCACTTATCTTCATGAACATGGGATTAAGCGGGTTGTTCCGTTAAAAATGACGGTTGCTTCTCATACTCCGTTTATGCAAGAAGCAAGTGATTTATTAGCTGATCGAATTCAAACTGTTGACTTTCATGAGTTTAAGTTTCCTGTTATTAGTAATACAACAATGACCCAATTTGATGTTGCCAATATGAAACAGACGCTGGTTGATCAGTTGGTTAATCCGACCCATTTCATTGATTGCCTCAAAGCCTTAGTCAATTTGGGCAGTGATACGATGATTGAAATCGGTCCGGGTGATACGTTGATGAAGTTTGCAAAATCGTTATCAACTGTTGACACACTACATATTGATAGTGTTAAGACATTGAATGATGTCAGATCAAATGTAAAGTTGGTGAAATAATGAGTGAAGCAAAACAAATTGCATTAGTAACCGGTGCCGCAAAGGGGATCGGATTAGCGATTGCCAAAAGGCTTTCAAAAGATGGTATGACAGTTGTTTTAAATACGCACCATGCTTTAGATGATGATGTGAAGCAGCAATTAAGTGATCAGGGAGTTACTTTTGATAATTTGGTTGGCGACGTGGCCAACGAAGATGATGCCCAAGCAATGATTGACAGTTTGCTGGAAAAATATGGTCAAATTGATGTTTTAGTAAACAATGCGGGCATTAACCGCGACAAATTATTGAGCCGCACTAAGCTGTCGGATTTTAAAGCAGTTATTGACACAAATTTAATTGGCGCGTTTAACATGACCAAGTTTGCAATGAAGTCAATGCAAAAGAGTCGTTCTGGTGTCATTGTCAACATTTCCAGTATTTCAGGCTTGCATGGTAATATTGGGCAGGCTAATTATTCCGCTAGTAAAGCTGGACTAGTCGGTTTGACAAAAACAGCCGCTCGTGAAGGGGCTTTACGTAATATTCGTTGTAATGCTGTTGCTCCGGGAATGATTGAAACCGATATGACTGGAAAAATGAGCGAACGTCGTCAAAAAGAATTCACTGATCAAATTCCGTTGAAACGATTTGGCCGACCGGAAGAAATTGCCGACGCAGTTTCGTTCTTGGTGCATAATGATTATTTAACAGGTCAAGTCATCACAATTGATGGTGGATTAACAATTTAATTGCTAAAGGAGATAAATTCATGAACAGAGTCGTTGTTACTGGAATGGGTGCCGTTACCCCACTCGGAAATGATGTTGATAGTTTTCTGACCAACTTATTAAATTCGAAGGTTGGCATTAATAAGATTACCAAATTTGATGCAGAAGCAACTGGAATTTCTGTTGCCGGTGAAGTCAAGGACTTTGACGCAATGAAGCGCTTGGACCGAAAAACCGCAAAGCGAAATGATCTGTTTGTCAATTACGCGCTATATAGTGCTCACGAAGCGATGGAAATGGCTGGCTTGAATGAAGACAATATCAAACCAGAGGAACTAGGCGTCATTTATGGTTCAGGAATTGGTGGTTTGACGACCATTCAAGAGCAAGTCATCAAGATGCACGACAAAGGACCTAAGCGGGTATCACCTCTCTTTGTGCCTAATTCCATTGTTAATATGGCTGCCGGTGATATTTCAATTGCCTTCAAGGCCCGTAACACCAGTCAAGCTATTGTGACTGCCTGTTCGTCAGGGACTAATGCAATTGGCAATGCCTTTGAATATATTAAAGAAGGAAAAGCTGAGGCAATGATTGCAGGCGGAACTGAAGCTTCAGTAAATGAAATTGGTATTTCAGGATTTGCTGCAATTACGGCATTATCGAAGACCGAAGATCCAATGAAAGCGTCAATTCCGTTTGATAAAGACCGAAATGGTTTTGTAATGGGTGAAGGTTCTGGAACCCTGGTCTTGGAAAGTTATGACCATGCCAAAGCACGTGGCGCTAAGATCCTTGCTGAGATTGTTGGTTATGGAACGACTAGTGATGCTTACCATATGACAGCGCCTGATCCAGAGGGAACCGGCGCTAAACGGGCAATGCAAATGGCCATTGACGAGGCTGAAATTGATGCCACTGATGTTGACTATATTAACGCGCACGGAACAAGTACTCATGCCAATGACAGCGCTGAATCCAAGGCAATCAATGTGGTCTTCTCAAAGAATGATCATGTTAAGGTAAGCAGTACCAAAGGGATGACTGGCCACGCATTGGGCGCAGCCGGTGCGATTGAGGCTGTTGCAACAATCGGCGCAATTCAAAGAAACCAAATGCCGGTAAATGTGGGTGTTGTTAACCAAGATGAAGAATGTGATGTTGATTTAGTTGATGACACCAATAAGAAAACAACTGTTAACTATGCAATCAGTAACTCATTTGGATTTGGAGGACACAACGCTGTAATTGCATTTAAGGGATGTGATTAAAGTTATGGACGAGAAGGAAATTGAACGGTTATTAGATAAGTTTGATAAATCATCACTCAAAAACTTTGAGTTAACGCAGGATGATTTTAAATTGGCATTGAGTAAACTTGAGGCTGGTGACCAAGTTGTTGTAGGTGAGCCAACATTAACAACACCTAATGACACTGTTAGCGCACCTAAACCGACGTCAAAACAATCACAGAATGAATCAACAACGCCAGCTGTTAATTCGGCAGCTGATGTCGCCGAAATTAAAGCACCGCTGGTAGGTGTTATCTATTTCGCGCCAAGTCCCGATAAGCCTGCCTTTAAAAAGCAGGGCGATAAAGTTGAAAAAGGGGACGTTGTCTGCGTTATTGAAGCAATGAAGATGATCAATGAAGTTAAGAGTGATGTTTCAGGAACAATTTCAAATATCTTGGTTGAGGATGGCAGTATGGTTGAGTATGATCAACCACTGTTTCAAGTTAAGAAGGGATAGATAATAATGACACCCAACGTAAATGATGTGATTCCCCAACGCTATCCTTTTGAAATGATTGACCGCTTTTTGGATGTTCAAGCAGGTGTTAAGGCAAGATCGGTGAAACTGATTTCCATTAATGAATGGTTCTTTGCCAACCAGCCGGTTAACCGGTTAGTTGTCCCACGGCCAATTATGATTGAGGCAATGGCTCAGACTGGGGTTGCTGCCATTCTGTCATTACCAAAATATCAAGGGAAAAATGTGTTTTTTGGCGGCATAAAAAACGCCACTTTTCAAGATGATTTTCGACCAGGCGACCGGTTAATCTTTGAAGTGGAAATGAAAAAGCTCAAAATGAACATTGGATTAGGTCACGGATCGATTATTCGAGACGGTCAAGTGATTTGTGAGGCCGACCTGATATTTGCGGTGGAATGAGAAACCTGGCTCATTTCGGGAATGAATCCAAATGGCGTTCCAAAACGTTTTTAAGTACAAGAAGGTGAGCATATGTTTAAAAAAGTATTAGTGGCAAATCGTGGCGAAATTGCTGTGCAAATTATCAGAGCACTTCATGACATGAATATTGAAGCAGTTGCTGTTTATTCCAGTGCTGATAAGGAGAGCTTGTTTGTTCATTTAGCTGATGAGGCGATCTGTATTGGCGGTGCCCAGCCGAGTGATTCTTATTTAAATATGGCCCAAATTATGAGTGCCGCAACTTTAACTGGTTGTGAAGCCATTCATCCCGGGTACGGTTTTCTCTCTGAGAATGCTGAGTTTGCGGAAATGTGTGAGTCTTGTCATATTCAATTCATTGGTCCTAGCCATCAATTGATTTCACTGATGGGTGACAAGGCTAACGCCAGAGAGGCAATGAAGTCCGCGGGCGTTCCGGTGATCCCTGGTAGCGAGGGTGATGTCACTTCAGTTGATCAAGCTGAACGGATTGCTGAAAAAATTGGTTTCCCAGTTTTATTGAAATCCGCTGCCGGTGGTGGTGGTAAAGGTATCCGTGAGGTTGATCGGCCAGAAGAGCTTCGTGATTCATTCGAGCAGTGCCAACGTGAGGCCAAGGCATCATTTGGTGATGATAGTATGTATGTTGAAAAACTAATCCGAGATGCCAAACATGTTGAAATGCAGGTGATTGCGGATAATTTTGGCCACGTTGTCTATTTACCGGAACGTGACTGTTCTCTGCAACGAAATCATCAAAAGGTAATTGAAGAAAGTCCATGTATTTTGATTTCTCCTGAAGAACGTCAGGAATTAGGTGAAATTGTTGCCAAGGCAACGCTTAAACTTGGTTATACAAATACTGGGACCTACGAATTTTTGATGGATCACGATCACCATTTTTACTTTATGGAAATGAATACTCGTCTTCAGGTTGAACATACGATTACCGAAGAAGTTACCGGCATTGAGCTGGTAAAGGGTCAGTTAGCCGTTGCTGCTAATGAAGTATTACCCTTTGTTCAAGCAGATGCGACTGTTAAGGGACATGCTTTGGAGTGTCGATTAAATGCCGAAGACCCCGAAAACAACTTTGCTCCTCAACCCGGGAAAATTACCCATTTATTTTTCCCTGATGGGTCATTGGGTGTCCGAATTGATGCTGGTGTGACCAACGGCAGTTTTATTTCACCTTTTTATGATTCAATGATCGCTAAATTAATCGTTCATTTAAATGACCGGAATGCGGTCATTGCGAAGATGAAACGGGTGTTAAGTGAGCTTGAAATTACGGGTGTCATAACCAATCAAGCCTTTTTATATGAGTTAGTTACATCTGATCGATTTAAACAGGGAACCTACTCAACTAGTTTTATTGAAAATGATGTTCTTGCTGGTAGGAGGGGATTAAATGCTGCAAAGTCGGTTTAAAATGCCCAGTCGTGATGAATTAAAAAAGCGAATGGATAAAATCCCCGATAACTTAATGAAAGAATGCCCAATTTGCCATACAACGTTTTTTTCGATGAGAATGGGCAAGCAGCGAACCTGCCCTAATTGTGGATTTGGTTTTCGAATTACGGCTCGCAGGCGGGCTAAGATTACGTTTGATACCTTTGACGAAATGGATGCAGACGTAACGGTTCCCGACCAATATGACGATAAGAAGTATCGGGGTAAAATTGCAAAAGCAAAAAAGGTAACCGGAATTAAGGAAAGTGTCTTGACTGGAATCGGGTCACTGGATCATCAAAAAGTGGCGGCCGGAATTATGGACCCATTCTTTATCATGGGTAGTCTTGGCAGTGCCACTGGTGAAAAAATTGTTCGATTGTTCGAAAAAGCAACCACTGAAAAGTTGCCGGTTGTCATGTTTACGGCTTCTGGTGGTGCGAGGATGCAGGAAGGGATCAAGTCACTGATGCAAATGGCAAAGGTGTCCCAGGCTGTTGAGGCTCACAGCAAAGCCGGACTGTTTTATCTGGTGGTTCTTTGTGATCCAACGACTGGTGGCGTTACTGCCAGTTTTGCAATGCAGGGCGACATTATTTTAGCCGAATCTCATGCTTTGGTTGGATTTGCTGGTCGCCGAGTCATTGAACAAACAATTATGAAGCAGCCACCCAAGAATTTTCAAAGGGCTGAAACTGTTTTGGATCACGGCTTTATCGATGCGATTGTTCCGCGGACCAATTTAAAGCAGACAATCTCTCAATTTTTGCGACTGCATCAGAGGGAGGCTAGTCATGGCTAAAAAAACAGCTTATCAACGTGTTCAGGCAGCCCGTGACAGTCATAAAATTTCAACGGATGAACTCATTCGTGGTTTGACAACTGATTTTTTTGAACTCCATGGAGATCGGTCTGATGGCGATGATCAAGCAGTAATCGGTGGCATTGGATTGTTAAAGGATGTACCGATTACGGTGGTTGGGATTCGTAAGGGTGCTGATACGGAAGAAAATATCAAGCGTCATTTCGGTAGCCCTGAACCGGAAGGCTATCGTAAAGCGCTTCGATTAATGCAACAGGCGGAAAAATTCCATCGACCGATTTTGGCGCTGGTGAATACGCCTGGCGCTTGGCCGGATGTGGATGCTGAATATCACGGTATTGGTTCTGCAATTGCCAAGTGCTTACAAGTGGGCATGCAACTAAAGGTACCGTACATTAGTATCATTGTTGGTGAGGGTGGTAGTGGTGGCGCGATTGCGCTTGCCTGTGGCGACAAAGTATTTATGTTTGAAGATAGTATTTATTCCGTTTTGTCACCTGAAGGCTATGCCAGCATCATGTGGAAGGATTCATCAAAGGTCCAGCAAGCAGCTGAAGCCTTAAATTTAACACCAGAATGGTTACAAGAAAATGGTATTATTGATCAGATTATTCATGAATACCACTCTGGTGAGAATTTAGGCCCACTACGTGACTTTCTGGCAAATCAGTTTAATGAACTGGCTAATTTACCGATTGACGAGTTATTACGCCAACGTGAGCAACGTTACCGGAATTTTTAAAAGAAAAATTATTTGGAGGCCGAATTAAATGAGTGGCTTTTTAGATGGAAAAACAATTGTGATCATGGGGGTCGCAAATAAACGCAGTATTGCTTGGGGATGTACCCAGGCAATTATTGATCAAGGCGCTAAGGTTATTTTAACTTATCAAAATGATCGAATTAAGAAGAGCTTACAACGATTTGTTCCTGAAGATTCAGAATTAGTAGAATGTGACGTTGCTGATGATGACAACATTAAAAATGCATTCGAAGAGATTGGTAATAAGTATGGCAAAATTGATGGTGTGATTCATGCAATCGCTTATGCTGACCGTGAGACATTGACGTCTGGGCTGGTACATACTACTCGTGAAGGATACGATTTGGCTCAAAACATTAGTGCCTACTCATTGATTGCAGTGAGTCGTTATGCACAACCAATCCTAAATGACCCTTCAAGTATTGTAACTTTGACTTATTTTGGTTCAACTCGGGCCATTCCAAATTACAATATGATGGGTGTTGCCAAAGCGGCCTTGGAAGCCAACGTTCGCTATTTAGCTTCAGATTTAGGGGTGAATGGGATTCGAGTAAACGCAATTTCTGCGGGTGCGGTTAAGACATTAGCAGTTACCGGCATTAAGCATCATGGTGAATTGTTAAAGGAATCGGAGTCGAGAACCGTTGATCAAAAGAGCGTTACAACAACCGAAATCGGAAATGTGGCTGCCTTTTTGATGAGTGATCTGGCAACTGGAATGACCGGCGACGTGGTTTACGTTGATAAGGGTGTGCATCTTATTTAAAGAGAGTGATCAAATCAGCGGTTAGATCCCAGAATATAAGCCAGCCCATCTAATATTCTGGTTTTGAATATTAGATGGGTCTCTGTCAAATCGTATTGGTGGAGATTTTGAACGGCACATTCACTTCGGTG
>NZ_JQCA01000056.1 GCF_001437125.1 Levilactobacillus paucivorans
AAAATGAATATTCCTAGAATTTTATTGACCATCTAGGAAAACCTTACACTAACGCCTAGGGCCTCGGGGGTTATCTATGCTATAATGGTTGAAATTTACTAGTTAAGGACTGACTGTCATGAATATTCGAAACATCGATCATCTTACGCTCACCGTGAGTGACCTAGAACGCTCACTTCGCTGGTACCACGAGGTCTTAGACCTCCCCATTATCACCTTCGACGATGGCCGTAAGGGGGTTAAACTGGGCAAACAAAAGCTGAATTTCCAAGTCACCGATGAGCCTCACCTGCCCGTTGCCAAGCACCCAACGGTTGGGGCCGCTGATTTTGCCATCATCGCCACCGACCCATTGGCCAATATTCTCGCCCACCTCACCAACTATGCCGTTGAGATCGTGGACGGTCCCATCCCCAAGCAAGGCGCCCAGGGCCCAATGACCTCCGTTTACGTCCGGGACCCGGATGAAAACCTCATTGAAATTGGTAAATACGACAACTAATGGGAGGTCAGCTTGAATGAATATGTTCGGTTCTAGTACCCGCTGGCTTTTGAATTGGTTCAAACGTGATCTCCAGTGGGTGGGATTCCTTGTTCTCTACCTCATTGATAGCATGATTCTCTTGCTGGCTACCGATCAGGCGAGTCGTGGTGGATCCACCAATCAACTGATCGGGACAATGCTGATTTACTCCGGCCTCCTGCTGGCGTTTATCACCTGGCGCTATCAAAAGCAGCTCCAGCAAAACAATCCGCGGCAATTTGGTCGCACGCCCTTTTCGTGGAAATCTATCGCTCAGTTAGTCGGATTCTTCATTCTCATGATGGCCATCCAGTACGCCTGGGGGTTGCTGATTCACTTCCACATTCTGCAGAACCCGGCTAACCAGCAAATCATCGATCAGCAAGTGGTCAAGTTGCCTTTCTGGAATACCGCTTACCCCATCTTGTTGGCCCCAATCTATGAGGAATTCATCTTCCGCGGGATCTTCCTGAATTACTTTTTCAGAAAGAATACCCGCCTCATGAACTTCCTCGGGGTCTTCATCTCTGGGATTATCTTCGGCAGTATGCACGTCTCCGGCCTGTCACCAACCCTACTCATGTACTCTGGCCTAGGGTGGGTCCTCGGGGCCGCCTACCTGCACTTCAAGGATATTCGCTATAATATCGCCCTACATTTCTTAAATAACTTGATGTCATTAATCTAGCTGTACAGAAAAAGGTCCTCCGAGCAATCGCTCAGGGGACCTTTCTTGCACCATAGGACGCTAGCCCGTCGCTAATGGTGGTGACCTTTTAGTGCCGCTATCACTGGGATAGTGACCTTCTCATTACGGTTAGTCCGTTTAGGTCTTCAACAAGAAACTTCCACAACTTTGTTTACGGCTTCTTCCGAATACCTCCGAAAAACCCGTAATCTTAAATACGGACTTAGTATACGGCTGATTTATCAGAAGATAAAGCAAATCTCCACACATTCGCGATAGTGGCGTACAGTATTAACGACTATTGACTAGTTTTGTCCCTAAGCCCGTCATTTGGGCCTTCGAGCTATTTCTGAAAGGGATCGTTAACCCCTCTGCGCTAATCGGCAAACAAGCCCAAGAGGTCTTCCTGCTGAATTCGTTGCTTCTCTTCGCCGCGAACATCCAGTTTAATTTGGCCATCTTGAACCATGACCAAGCGATTGCCATAAGTTAAGGCATCACTCATCTTATGGGTAATCATCAGGGTAGTTAAGCGATTCTCGGTCACAATCTTTTGGGTTAGGGCCATCACCTGGTGACTGGTCTGGGGATCCAATGCTGCCGTATGTTCATCCAACAATAACAATTCAGGATGACTCAGCGTTGCCATCAATAAGGATAATGCCTGGCGCTGCCCACCCGATAGGTATTTCACCTGGGTGGTCAATCGGTCCTCTAACCCCATGTTCAAAGGACGCAGGAGTGTCCGATAAGCTTCTGTCTGGCCCTTGTGCCGGAAGCCACGAAGACTCATGCTCCCGGTGTGATGTTCCGCCAGCGTGAGATTCTCGGCGACACTCAGCTCGCCAGCAGTGCCCATCTTGGGGTCCTGGAAGACCCGCGACAGCCAACGGGACCGGTAAGCCACGGGCTTATGCGTCACATCATGGTCAGCGAGTCGTAACTCGCCGGCGTCGACCGGCAACGTGCCAGCAATCGTATTGAGTAGCGTTGATTTGCCGGCACCGTTGTTCCCGATGACCGCCACGAAGTCCCCTGGTTCAATGGTGAAACTGACATCCTTTAAGACGTGACGCTCATTTACCGTTCCGGGAAAGAAGACCTTCTGTAGGTGCTTGACGCTTAAGACTGCTGGTTGTGGCATGCTGATCGACTCCAATCTGTTTGAGATAACGTTTCAACTGTTGCTTCGTCTGTAATTTATTTCGTAATAACGGCAGGCAAATCACAATCACTAGGATGCTCGCTGAAAGAATCTTGAGGTCGTCGACTGGGAAACCCAGACCCATGGCAACGGTCAGGAGGTAGCGATAAATCACGGCTCCCAGCACCATCGCGGTCAGACGTAACCAAATCTGGCGGCCACGCAAGAAGATCTCTCCGACCAGCACGGAGGCCAGGCCAATCACGATGGTCCCAATCCCCATGCCAATATCGGCGAACCCATTACTCTGGGCAATCAGGGCCCCAGAGAGGGCGATACAGCCGTTAGAAACCATGTAGCCCAGAATCACCATCCGGTCGGTGTAAATCCCGTTAGCGGCACTCATAGCGGCATTGTTCCCGGTCGCCATGAGTGAAAGCCCAAGTTGCGTGCGAAATAGCCAGATGAGGCCCGCCATGACCAGAAGGGTCACGCCCAAACCCACGACGATGGTCTGCAGGTCCACTGACCATGCAGCCGGAAGATAACTCGTCAGGACCTTCTGATCCAGGAGTGGCACGTTAGACTTACCCATCACATGCATGTTCACGGAATACAGTCCTGTCATTGTGAGGATCCCCGCCAGTAACGACGGCATTTTTAACTTGGTGTCCAACATCCCCGTCACCCATCCAGCCAGGCAACCGGCTAGGAAGCCTAACAGACTCGCCACAATGGCTGACTGCCCGTGAATCATGGCACTGACGGTCACCGCGGCTCCTAGTGGGAAACTTCCCTCGGTGGTCAAGTCGGGAATATCTAAAATACGAAATGTCAGGAAGACCCCAATTACCAGGGGTGCCCACAGAAGGCCTTGACCGATACTCGTGATTAACATGTCTGATCATCCTTTCTAGACTTAGGGTTGCTTAATCTGCTTGGGTTGCATGCCGATGGCCTTGGTGTTGGCCTTGTTGATGTAGAGGTGCAAGTGCTTGGAGGTTTCAACCGCCATGTTCTGCGGCTTCTTACCGTTCTCTAACACGTTGTAGGCCATCTTCCCAGTTTGCTTACCGAGATCGTAGTAGTTGATGCCGTAAGTTGCGGTCCCCCCGTCTTCGGCCATTTCAATCGAGCCGGTCACTACGGGTAACTTGGCAGCTTTGGCCTTCTGACCAATCGTCTTCATGGCACTGGCCATTAGGTTATCGGTCGGTAGGTACAAGCCAGAAATCTTACCTTGCAAGCCGGCAAGCACGCTGGCCACATCATTGGTGCTGGTGGCACTGACGACCTTGAGCTTCAAATCATGCTTCTTGGCATAAGCCTTGGCTAACTTCACCTGTAAGACCGAGTTTTCTTCGGATGAGTTGTACATGATTCCTAATGGTTTGTTGCCCTTGGTCAGGCTAGCCAGAAGCTTCAGTTGCAGGCCAACTGGCGTCAAATCACTGGTCCCACTGACGTTGGTCTGTGGCTTGTCGTTGGTTTTCACCAACCCGGCGGCCTTCAAGTCGGTCACTGCCGTTACCAGCGTTGGCGTGGTCTTGGTCTTCTTGGCTAAAGCCTGCGCGGCTGGGGTGGCGATTCCCAATAGGAGATCATTCTTTTGTTGGCTCAACTGTTGACTCATCGTGTTCAAATTGGCCTGATCGCCCTGCGCATTGAGGTAGTGATAGGTCACCTTAGTGGACTTGTGATGATCCTTTAATTCCTGCTTTAGACCAGCCTTGAAGCCTTGTCTGGCCTCATCGAGGGACCCATGTTGGACGACTTGTAAAATCCCCACATTCAACGTGCCCTTGTTGCTGGCATCGGACTTGCTAGCACAGCCCGCTAAGGTCAATCCCAATCCTAATAAGGCGATACCCGTTAATAATCCTTTTTTCATAATCAATTCCTCCAAAGTTTGTGGCGGCCGATAGTGTCGGCTCGCTTCGCTATTTTTATTTACTGATAAGTATGGGGCCATTTGGCTCACCGATTTTTCAACTGACTTGGCTTTGTCTGAGTAGCAGCCGTGG
Organism: Levilactobacillus paucivorans; assembly: GCF_001437125.1. Classification (GTDB taxonomy): domain Bacteria; phylum Bacillota; class Bacilli; order Lactobacillales; family Lactobacillaceae; genus Levilactobacillus; species Levilactobacillus paucivorans. Next base: position 4,380 of record NZ_JQCA01000056.1, read on the forward strand.
CTGACGCGATGCGTCCATGTTGCCAGCCTGACAGCTTCCGAAACGTGCTCCTCAAGACAGGGAATTCCGCTTATCGACGTTAATGCTCGTCCCCTAACCGCCTTGGCTCACACTCTAAAAAAACAAAAAAACACCAGATAGATTCTGAGTAGAATCTACCTGGTGTTATCGGGCCCCGATATATTTTCTCCAGATAGATTATACCCGTATCTATCTGGCGCTTAAGTCATGTTGAAAAACTTTAGCCAATCGATAGATACGAACGCAATTGAGCGGCGCGTTCGTATCCAACGTGTGAATACAAACGCTATCTAAAGAAAAAGCTAAAGGCAAATTGGTTATTTAAATGAGTGAGGTTGTTTGGCTTCATGAGTGAAGTTCCTTTCATTTTTCAATTTACAAGTACCAGTTAACCATTAAAAAATGAGACTGTCAACCCCGAATTCTCATTTAATTCTCATCATTGGGAATCAGACTGTGATAATCCTGCGACCAGGCCAAGCCCATGGCACCATCCCCGACGTGGACACCGAAGCTGGGACCAATGGGGGCAACATCGAAGGTTGCCATTGGGAACCGATCGCGAGCAATCGCCACCCACTGTTGCGTAGTCTCCGGCTGATCGGCATTCAGAATGGTCGCCTTGACGGGTTGTTTCCCCGACAGATCAACTGCCAGACTATCCAAAAAATCACTGAGCGCGCCTTTAGAACGTAACACACTCCCGGCATACCGCATTTTACCCGAGGGTTCAAATGTCAGCATGGGTTTCCCCGCATAAAGTGGATTACTCCCGGGGGCGTGGCGCGGATTAACTTCCCCTGTTCGCAGGAGGGGCTTCATGGAATCAACAACAAAGCCGCTGTGAATCGTCGCACGCAGGGCCGTCAATTGAGCAAAGACATCCGTGATCGAGGCGCCTTGTTGCACCATCGCGGCCGCTAAGCGAACCTGATCGCCCATGACCGTCAACACGCCCCGCGAATCCCACGGTCGCACGTGTAGTGCCGTCACATTCTCCACATAAGCCGCCAGCGTATTCACGAATCCCGAAATCCCCAGCGATGGCCCAATCACGATGACATCGGTGTAACCTTCACTGGCTAGTCTCTGACAGGTCGCCTGAATCGTCTTCATCGATAATTGTGGCGCTGTCGGCACAACTTTCTTCGTCTTTGCCAATCGCATTAAACGGTAGTAGTCCGCCGTGGACAGGTCTAAGTACTCGTGGTACTGCCGGTTACCGAACATGATGGGTGCCGGTAAGAGTGTTATGTGGCGTTGTGCCGCTTCATCGAAAGAGATTCCCGATGATGTGTCCGTCATCACTGCAATTTTCATGATTAGTGCCACCCTCCTCATCGTTTCTATTGGCTTCTAGTATAACAAAAAAGGTGAAAAGGTGGTTGACGGTTTTTCAGCGATGCCGTAAACTAGTCTTAATCAAATTCGGAAAGAAGGAAAGTTTATGCAAATGTCTGGTATTCAGTTAAATGGACGTTGGCAAAGCCGGTAATCAAGTCGTCATCGAGTAGATGCGACTTGAGCTCCCAGAGCGATTCTCGCATCTGCGCCGGCTAACTTTCTGATGCAATAGCCCGCACGGATGTCTTCTTCTCCGGTTTTGCGGGCCTTTTTCTTGGGCACCCAGCCGGTCTGGGTGCTCTTTTTCTATACGACTAACACCATCAACCATTGAATTAAAGTGAGGTAAAAATATGAAACGTCTATACGGTTTAATCGCAATTCTAGTGGTCTTCCTGGGATTCGCCTTCGTTCAGGAGAGTCGACCAGACTCTGCCACTAAGAAGCCCGTCCCCACGGTTGGCATTCTTCAACTGTTATCCCATCCGGCCCTGGATGCCATTCATAAGGGAATTATTCACGGATTGGCTGAGGAAGGCTATCACGTCAACAAGAACGTTAAGATTGACTTCCAGAATGCCCAGAACGATCAGAGTAATCTGAAAACCATGAGTGCGCGCTTCGTGGACGAGAAGGCGGACGCCATGATCGGCATCGCCACGCCATCCGCCCAGGCCCTGGCCAACGCCAGTTCCAATATTCCCGTCGTTCTTGGGGCCATCACGGATCCCAAGGGGGCCGACCTGGTCCACAGCAACGAACATCCCGGTAACAACGTCACGGGTGTTTCTGACCAAGCTCCCCTCAAATCACAACTGAAGCTGATCCAAAAGATCATGCCTAAGATGCAAACATTGGGAATCATTTACACCTCCTCCGACGACTCAGCAACCGCACAGTACCACCAGTTTGCGGCTCTCTGTAAACAAGAACATGTCCGCCTCAAGGCCTACACGATCGCTAGCACCAACGACCTCAACCAGGTGGCTCAACAGATGGTCAGCCAGGTCGACGCAATCTACGTGCCCACCGACAACACCGTGGCCAGTGCCATGCAGACGCTGGTCTCCACGGCCAATGCCAAGAAGGTCCCCGTCTTCCCAGCCGTCGACACGATGGTCAAGGCCGGTGGTCTCGCGACCCTCAGCATCAACCAATACAAGTTGGGTGTCGAGACTGGTAAGATGACGGCCGCCATCCTTAAGGGTAAGGACCCGGCCGACACCCCCATTCATTTCGAACGGCAAGGTGAAATGACCATCAACCTCACCCAAGCCCAAAAACTCGGCATCACGTTACCTGCATCTGTCATTCAAGAAGCCCAAAAACACGGGGAGGTGTTCAAATGAGTTTAATTGTCTCTTCTATTGGACAAGGCCTGCTCTGGGCCGTCCTCGGGGTCGGGCTGTTCCTGACCTTTAGAATTCTAGATTTCGCCGACATGACTGTTGAGGGAACCTTCCCGCTCGGTGCGGCTACTGCCGTCATGGCGATCAGCCATGGTATGAATCCCTTGTTAGCCACCCTGCTGGCCTTTGCCGTGGGGGCGCTGGCCGGACTCATCACCGGGTTGCTCTACACCAAGGGACACATCCCCATCCTGTTAGCCGGGATCCTCGTGATGACGGCCTGCTACTCCGTGAACTTACGGATCATGGGCAGAGCCAACGTCTCCTTGCTCGGAAAAAACACATTGTTTAAAAATCATTTTCTCGCTAGTCTCCCCCAATACTTCGACAGTGTGGTTCTGGGGACGATCGTCATGGTAATTATCACCACGATTGTCATTTACTTCCTGCAAACGGAACTGGGTCAAGGTTTCATCGCCACTGGTGATAACCAAACCATGGCGCGGTCCCTGGGGATTAATACCGACAACATGAAGATTATGGGCCTGATGGTTTCTAACGGTTTGATCGCCTTTGGCGGGGCCCTGGTCGCTCAGAACAACGGGTTTGCCGACGTCAACATGGGGATCGGCATCATCGTGATTGCCCTGGCCTCCATCATTATTGGTGAAGTGGCCTTCGGCGATCTGACGCTGAACCAACGACTGGTAGCCGTGACCCTCGGGAGTATTCTCTACCGTTTCGTCCTGCTGATCGTGCTCAAGCTGGGGTTCCAAGCCAACGACCTCAACCTCATCTCCGCCATCATCTTGGCCGTCTGCATGATGCTACCGGTCTTCAAGAATGTCTTGAACTTTAAACACCTGCTGAAACGGGGGTTAGATACCAATGACTAAACCACTACTCGAACTCAAGGACGTTGTCCTCAAGGTTAATCGCCATACGCCCGAAGAAATTACGATTTTAAATCACCTCAACCTCACCGTTAACGAGGGCGATTTCATCACCCTACTCGGATCAAATGGAGCCGGCAAGTCCACGTTGTTCAACGCCATCGGGGGCGACCTGACGATCGATTCCGGTCAGATTCTCTTGAAAGGCAAGGACATCTCCCATGAATCCGTCGAAAAACGCACGCGTTTCCTCGCACGCGTCTTTCAAGATCCCAAGTTAGGAACCGCCCCGCGGATGAACGTCGCAGAAAATCTATTGCTGGCCGAACGCCGCGGTCAACGCCGACGTCTGGTGCCTCGTCGCCTCAACAAGCAACTCGACCGCTACCAGAAAATTACAGCAACCATGCACAACGGTCTGGATCAGCGTCTCACCACGGCCACTGGTAATCTCTCCGGGGGGCAACGCCAAGCGCTGAGTTTCCTGATGGCCACCCTGAAGCGCCCCGAAATCCTGTTACTCGACGAACATACCGCTGCCTTGGATCCCCAAACCAGTCAAGACCTCATGCACCTCACCAACCAACGGGTCCAGGAAGAAAGACTTACCTGCCTCATGATTACCCATCACCTCGAGGACGCCCTGACCTACGGCAATCGTCTGATTGTGCTCCATCATGGTCAGGTCACCTTCGACGTTTCCGGCGCGGAAAAGGCGGCCTTGACTACTGAAAAACTCTACAGTTTCTTTGCCGATATTGAATAGGAGAATCTGACTCATGGAAATCGTTATTTCAAACGACCCTTTCAACCGGGCCGCTGCCCTGTCACTCCGTCAGGCGGTCTTCGTCACTGAACGTGGTATCCCTCGCGAGGTTGAATTCGATGACCGCGACACACCAGAACGTCTCTACGTCGTCCTCTATCAGGATGCCCGTCATCCCGTTGCCACGTTACGCTTGGAACCCCAAACACCCACTGAAATGTGCTTTGGCCGGGTCTGCACCCGTCAAGACTTGCGAGGTCAAGGTCTGGGACGCCAACTCATGACGGCTGCCGAAGACTGGTCCCGCCATCATGGCTATCAAAGCGGCCTGATTCACGGTGAAGTTACCGCCCAGAAGTTCTACGAACGCTGTGGTTACACCGTTAGCGACGGCCCATACGATGAAGATGGTGCCCCCGTGGTGGTGCTCCACAAAACTTTCTAAACGATCGAAGGGCCTGAGACAAAAGTCTCAGGCCCTTCTTGCGCTCCGAACATCTATAGTCAAAACGTGTGACAAAAGACAGTCAACTCCGCTTAACCCCGATAGACAAACAATCCAAGACCAGGATTAGCCGTCTATTGACGTTAATGCTCATTGACTAACCGCCCTTTGTCACACTCTCATCTTGTCCGACGATCTTTAACCCACCAATAGACGGCCGGAAAGACACCCGCCAGAATCAGAAAGATCCTGAGCACAAAGTCCGTCCCCCAACGGGTGAGCCAACTTTCCTTTCCGGAAGCGTCCCCGATTCGGCTAACGCCCATCCGACCGGTATTCGCATAATTTGAGCCCATCCGTAAAGCCTTTTGTTCCGAGTCTTCCTGCGAACGACTTAGTCGTTTGGCAAAATCGGGTGCCTGCTTGAAGTCGCCCGACAGGCGTCGATACGTCCAGGGAAAAATAACCAAATAACTCAGAATCAGATAGACCAGCCACCAGGATAGACTGAAATCAAACCTGCCAGCCTGCAGGTTAAAGGTACTAATGGCTAGAATCAAAACGACTGGCACGACGCCCTTTAGGTAGGCTTTTAACATGGTTTCCGCCAACTTCCACTTGATCGCAAAGCAGGGTCAACGCAACATTGCCCCTGCTCATTGAATGTTTATTTTGCCTACTTCTTGTAGGTCTTGATTAAACCTTGCGTCCCATCATTGCCGAGATCATCGTCATCGACCATGGCCTCGTACAATAACTTTGCCTGCTTGGTTGCCGGCAGATCCAGGTTCATGCGATCCGCCTCTTGTAAGGCAATCCGTAAATCCTTCAGGAAATGCTTGGCAAAGAAGCCTGGCGTGTAGTCACCCTTTAAGATGCGTGGGGCATAGTTGTCCATACTCCAGTTGTCGGCACTGCCGCTGGCCAGTGTTTCTAGGACGGCTGGTAAATCCAAGCCGGCCGCCTTCGCATAGACCAACATTTCTGTCATCCCGGTCATGGTGCCGGCAATCATGATCTGATTGGCCATTTTGGTATGTTGGCCCTTGCCGGCGTCCCCGAAGTACGCCACACGTTGCCCCACTTGATTGAAGACTGGTAACACCTGATCGTAGGCCGCCTTGTCGCCACCAACCATCACGGTCAATGTGGCATTTTTGGCACCGACGTCCCCGCCAGAGACGGGGGCGTCCAAGGCCAGTACATCATGGTCATGGGCCAGCTGGGCTAATTTAACCGCTAATGCGGGGGTACTGGTGGTCATATCCACCACAATACTCCCGGCCTGGATACCGGCAAAGACCCCCTGCTGCCCCGTGTAAACTTCCTCAACATCGCGCGGATAGCCAACCATCGACATGATGAGATCGCTCTGTTCCGCCACGGCTTGGGGTGAATCTGCCCAGGTTGCCCCGGCATCCAACACAGTCTGTGCATGGGCCTTCGTTCGGTTGTAAACAACCACCGACTGACCAGCCTTCAACAAGTTCGTCACAATTCCGGTGCCCATCACACCGGTTCCGATAAATCCAATTTGCATAAGCGGTGCCTCCTTCATAACTTATCTCTATCATACCACTGAAGTAGACCCCCGATGCCCGGCAAAAAGGGACCTGTGATGAACTCACAGATCCCTTGACTTATCTTAATTTTATCAAGCGAAACTAGGCATGTTACTTCTCATCCTCGGTCACTGGTTTATCCTCGGTATCCTTGGCGTGGTGCCGCTTGCGTACGACGTGAATAATCAACGTCAGGACAATGGCACCCACCACGATCATGCCAAACAAAGCTGCTGGAATTTCGATGTCAATGGCGGGAATCGAAATGAAAAGCTTGACCGCAATCAACCCAATGAGGATGTAGGCCATAGGCTCCAATTCCGGAATCCGCTGCATCAACTTCATAATAACCTCGGCAACGCCTCGCATGGCCAAGATCCCAATCAAACCCCCGATCAACACGATCACGGGGTTACTGGAAATGGCCAACGAAGCCAGGACGGAATCAATGGAAAAGATAATATCCATCATTTCAATCTGCAACACTACCGACCAGAACAACGGTAAAATTCGTCGTTTCTTCTCGCTCACTAATTTTCGCGTATGGGTGACGCGGGTCTTACTGAAGAATTGGAAGACCAGAAAGGCCAGGTACAGGGCCCCAACCACCTTGATTTCCCAAAAGTTGATCAGATAGGTTCCCAGTCCAATGATGATAAACCGGAAGATATAAGCTCCCCAGATACCGTAGAACAGGGATTCTTCCCGCTGTTTCTGGGTTGGCAACGATTGCGTCTGCGCGGCCAGAACCACCGCATTGTCCACAGATAACAAACATTCAATTAAAACTAACGAAAAAATAATTAACCAGTCATCCCCGGAAGTGATCACGGTTTCCCAATTATGAATCGAAAAGAATGGCCCGTATAATTGACCAAGAAAATGTAACAACGCTTGGTTCAGCTCCTTAATTAACATATTTATTTTTGGCTAGTGTACCATACACCCCCGTGACATGCACGGTATTCATTGCTTAGGGGCCACTATTAATTAACTATTTAATAAGAAAAAACAATTCATTTATAACTTAAAACGTTTAAAACTTTACCAAATTGCGACGAGTCTGTTACACAATAGCAATGAAAACGCGTTAGTATGGGAGGTAATTTAAGGGAAATGGATGATAAATTTGAAAAAGTATTTGTGGATTGTTGCTGGACTGTCTCTCCTGGTTGGTGCAGTGGCACCCGTTGAAGTTGCTCATGCCAAAAGTTATTTGACCATCACCAAGACGAAGAATACCGATTATAATGCCCGGTTTGTGAATCAAAAAGCCCGAAACGATGGGATTTACTACTATGGTCCCTACTATACACAGCATTCTGCGAAGACACGAGATGCCAGCGGTAAGAACTGGCAACATCGTTTCGTCCGAGTTAGCCAAACCGTCACGTTGTCAAACGGCGCACAATTTGCCAAGTTCTCTTGGTATGGGAAAACCATTGGTTGGGTAGACGTCAAGGCCCTCCAAAAGTACAGTCGTTCCCAGAAGATTCAGACTTTCTTGAATCATGCTAACTTTCAAGGGAGTGCCATGGTCTTTAACAATTTCACAAAAGGAGCTAGCCACGTCAGCGTCGGCTATGCCAATGCCGACAAAAAGATCCTGAACTCGAAGAACTCGCTCTACCCCACGGCCTCCCTACAGAAGGTCATGACCGGCGCCCTCATCGAACAATTGGCGGCCAGCGGTAAACTCTCCATGAATACCAAGTTAAGTGCCTACTATCCTTCGGTCAACAACAGCAAGAACATCACGATTCGGCAACTCTTGAATCACCGTTCTGGTATTGATATGGACGAGACGACTCCGAGCAAGGTGTTGACGTCACAGAATTCCGAAATCAACTACACCCTTGATCAAATGAAGGTTGCTGGGAACAATAACTATAACTACACCAATGCCAACTATGTCTTACTGGCCGGGATTGCCTCCAAAGTCACCGGTAAGGATTACAACACCCTGGTCAATCAACGCATCGTGAAGCCTCTGGGCTTGAAGCACACCTTCGCTTGGAACCAGTTGCCAAGTAATGCCCAAGTCACCACCGGTTACCGGTACAGTAACGGCAAGGCCAACCAATCCGGGGCTGTTTCCACGAAGATGATGTCCTCCCTCCTGGGGGCTGGGAACTACTACACCACCCCAGAAGACTACTATGCCATCCAAAAAGGGATTCGGAACGGTAAGATCCTGACGAAGAATCAATACTACGACCTGATGAATGACTATCACTATTCCTATGCTGGTGGGCTTTACCACCTGACTGGGAGTATCAAGCGGGTTCGCGGTGTCCTAAGCGGCAGTGGTTACGAAGCCATCCTCTATGGGACCGAGGGTAACCGTCAAGGCGTCGTCCTCTTCGCCAACCAACGTCCAACACGTTCAATCGACGATTTGGCGCAAGACCTCTACGATGTGGCGCGCTACTACAACGAAAACTAATCATTCTACGAAAAAAGCAGTCGACCAAGTCGGCTGCTTTTCATTTGGTTACGTGTCATATTCATTTAAGTTGTAAGTTGCGATCAAATTCGTCAATTTCTTGGCGTACTTGGGATCCGTCGCGTAGCCATTTCGCTGGAGGAGCTTGGCCGCCGTCGGATAATCCGTGACCGTCTGCTTGAAGTAGTCGCGCTTGAGTAACGCATCGTGGTCCAAGATCGCCGCCGTTAATGACGGATAGTCCCGGAAATTAGCATTGATCGAAATTTTCTTATTGTTCACGTATTCAGTGGTGGGAAAACTCTTAGTCCGCCCCTCATAACTTCCCTTCACGCCAAACGGGTTATTCGCCTGCAGGAAGAGGGCTGAGGTGCCCCAACTGGATTCAAGAATGGCCTGAGCAATCACGATGCTGGGGAGCACCTGCCCATTTTGGCGATAAACGCGGACTGCCGGCTTCGCCATTTTCTTAATGAATTTCTGTTGGCTCGCCGACTCATTGGAACTCGCACTCGTCTCGGTCTGGGTCGTCGCTCGGTTTTGCAAATCCGTCTTGATCTTACCGCGGACTAGCAATCCGCCACCCAGAACCAAGAGGACCATGACAAAGATCCACGTAGCCGTCGCCGGACTCGCTGTCTTCTTTCGCCGTCTTTTTCGTCGTTTAGGCACCCTCGTCCCTCCAATCTCAGTTATAATGTTCTCAATTATAACGATCTTTCCTGTTAAAACGTTAAAATTTACGAACTCTCAAAAAAACTTAAGCTTTGAAAGGGGTGGCTTATGTTCGGTTACCTAATCATCTTCATTATCGGTATCATTGTCTTAGCTACCTGGTGGCGACCGCAGCGTTTATTCAGTGCCGCGCTCACCGTCATTGGCGGCGGGCTCATCACGGGAATGGCCTATCGGACCCCCGGTTGGTTGCCAACTCTGATTGCCGGCATCGGGACTATTGTTATGGGCTTCATCGGTTTATGGGGTCTGCTGACACTCTTGTTAATTGCGATACGGCCCCAGCTTATCGTCCGTAAGCAGGAACGTCTCTCACTGGGGATGAGTCTGGGCATCTGGGGTTGGCTTGTGCTAACCGCCGCCTGGATCTGGGCGCTAAGCACCGGCCACTTCACTGGCACCATCTGGCCCTGGCTAACTTTCATCCCCGGACTGAGCGCCTATCTCGGCTTGCTCTTCGCGGCCAGTGTCGTCGGTTATCTACGCGTCGTTATCTGGCAAGCACATCACGCCGACACCCTCGTGGTCCTGGGGGCTGGCCTCATCGACGGCCACCACATTGGCCGCGTACTGGCGGCCCGACTCGACACGGCGTTGCGCGTCGCCCGACAACAGGATCATCCTGTTACCATCATTGTTAGTGGTGGTCAAGGCCCCGATGAAGACCTGACCGAGGCTGCCGCGATGGCCACTTACCTGCGAGACCACCACTTTCCGACGACCGCCATTCGCTTGGAAACCGCAGCGGCCAACACGCAAGCCAATCTCGCCAATAGTCTAGCCATCTGGCAACACCTGCCCAACCACGGTGGTCGAGTCGTTGTCATCACTAACGGCTATCATTTATTTCGAACACGGCGGCTGGCCAGTCGCCTGGGTCTTAAAGTCGGTAGTGTTCCGGGCCCAACCCCCGTAGACTACGTTCCAATTGGTTTTGCCCGCGAGTTCATGGCTATTCTCGTTAGTGACTGGCGTTTTCATTGGCTAATCGCTTTTATCCTACTCGTGGCTAACTTGCTCTGGTTGATCATTTAGCGACGTGACCTGTAAGGCATTAGCCACCGGATAAAACTTAACCTCGGTTGCCGTCAGCATCGCTGGAGTCAATTGTAGCTTGACCACGTCCAACCGATTGTAGGGCTGAAAGTAGTAGGTCAGCGACTCACAACTCGTCGCCGCCCGATACACGGAATATGTCGGCCGATAGTGATGGCTCTGGGGAACCGTCACGCTATTTAGCAGATGCCAAGCGCTAATGATTCCTGCCGCCTCATCATCCGGAAAGTCTACGCGTTCCTTATAGTAAGCGGCACGGGCAAACCGGCCACCGGGAGTAAAGGAGCCACTGGGAACAGGCTTACCGGAAAACTTACCGGTCGTTACTCGCGGCGTATTGAGAGGCACGGTGCCGGCCAAGAAGTCATCGGTGTAGGTGACATACTGTCCTAAGCGCGATAACTGAACCTCGAAGTCCTTACTGTTGGTGACTACCCCCAAGGGATTCTCTCGAATCGTCATGGGAAAATGCGTTGGTTCAATCACCACGGTCCGCCCTGTCCGATCGACTACAGCAAAATGGAGTTCTGCATCTCCAATTGGATTCACCGCGAATTGACTACTCATGAGTTCAATTTCGGCCAAATGGGCTTCAATCTCAGCCACCGTGCCAAAGTTAGCTAGTAAATAATAGGAAAATTCATAGGGGGCCAGGTGAACTTTACCTGGCGTCGGGTGGTCAACGAGCTGGGAGCCGTTGGCAAATGTCAGCTTTTGAACACTCAGTCCCCGTTCGTTAACCCCGTCGGACACGTCAATCTCGTGATGATGCGCGCCACCGCCACCGATCATGGCGTAACGACTGGTATGCCAGCGATTGTCGAACACACTCTGCCACCGAAAATTTCGGGGCACAAAGACTGGTTGCACTGCCAAACGGTGCCAATCCATGGTCCGCGCCAGAATGTGGCGACCATCGCGCGTCAACTGCAAGATACTGGTACACATGCCAAACACCCTCCCTGACTACTTAATTTAGATCGTTAATTCAGTTTACGTGAAAATTTGAACCGATTCAATCAATTGCCTTACTGCGGCTGATCGGCAGCTAAAAAGGCTTGAAAACGGCGATCGATCTCTCGTTGCCGCGCGCCTTCAGCCAAGCCTAAAGTCTGAGTAGCGGCCGTGATCTGGAGGTAGGCGAAGAGAATTTCACTCTGGTCCTTGCCATAACGCGTCGCTAATTGTGTCGCAAACGCATAGCGATCAGCGGTGAGGAGTCGGGCAAAGGGACTTTGATAAGGACGACGATGTTTAGCCATTAGGGGTCACTTTCCTTCTTAAATAATTGGAATCAGATCTTTTACTTTACCCGCTTTATGGCCAGAGTCAACGAAAGACATCCTTGCGACTTTTTTAAACTTTCTTAAATAACCAGGAAAAAGGCCCGATTGCCTGCCAATATGGTAAAATTAACATTGAACTGCACCCTGCTTGCACGGCGGGAAATTGATTACATAGAGAGGACTCAGATTACATATGCAAGAACGGATAAGAAAGCTTCACCATAACCGGATTTTTGCACTCGTATTCTGGCTAATCGTGGTCTTTGCGGCAATTGTCACCCTGCCAAACATCAAGACCATCATTCAATATGACGGCCAACCACAATTAGCAAATACGAGTCAGCCCGTAAAGGCATCCCAGATTAAAAACAATTGGGGACGCAACTTAGACGGGACCTACACCGTTAACGCGGTCTTCAACAATCCCGATGGTGTTCTGACGAACAAGCAACTGGCCTCGGTCAACAAGACCGTTTCCAGTTTGCAACAAAAGTCGAGCTACTACGGCATCAAGAAGATTACTACGATGACCAACACCCCAACCAGTAAGCCACAACTCTTCTCCAAGGATAAATCCACGGAAATTGTGCAACTGGCTGTTAGCCGGAACCAAGGCACGGTTCGCCAGATGGCGAGTCAGCTGAAGTCAGCGGTTTCCACGGTTGGCCTCACGACCTACGTGACGAGTCCTGAAATTGTCAGCGATGCGGCCAACGAGCATATTTCCTCGTTCACACTCATTGTTATTCTCATGACTCTGTTGATTGCCTTAGTGGCGATGGGCATTCTCTTTGCCTCAGTGATTGCGCCAATTATTACGTTCCTTGCCATTTTAATCAGTTATGTCACGACGCTCTCACTCGCAACCAACCTGGCCTACCACTGGAACTTCGCGTACTCCGAGTACACGCCAATCTTCCTGTTAATGGGGATTAGCCTCTTTACACTGTTAACCAGCTTCTGGTTCTACAGAGAATTACGCCAGTTAGTTGACGACGGGATGGAGAGTCAAGAAGCCACCTCGACGGTCATCTACAACTTGGGTTACCGGGTTCTAATCAGTACCCTGAGTTTGACGATTGCCTTTGGTAGTCTCATGTTCTTTGACTTCTCATCTGTTCGGGCCCTCGGCATTCTCGGGATTGGCTTTGCCATCACTGGAATCGCCAGCCTGAGCCTCACCCCAATCTTCACCGGGATGCTTGGTGAAAGCCTCTTCTGGCCTAAGAAGACCCGGCCACAGCTCAAGGATCACCGTCTCTGGGGGCACTTGGCAAAGTTCGGCCTCTGGCAACCTTGGATTGCCGTTGCTGCCGTCCTCTACCTGATCGTCCCTTTGACGGTCGGTCACCAACAGCTCAACTACAACAACACCCAGGATATTCCCAATAACCAAGCCGTGCAGGGTGCTCGGGTCTTAAGCGCGCACTTCGGTCAAGGACAAGCCACTCCGGTGACGCTCTACATCCAATCGAACCAACGTTTAGACAATCAGAACCAATTATTCCAATTGGACAATTTAACCAAGAAACTCAAGGCGCAACCGGGTGTGGCTTCCGTCACCTCAGTAACCCAACCTGGTGGTCAACCAATCACCCAATATTACGTCTCTAACCAACTGACCTCCCTGAGTGAAAACCTCACAGGGATCGTTGGTCAACTGGGCACGGTCCGCAATGACTTGCAGTCCGACCAATCCAACCTGAAACAAAAGACGCTAAACGCCGAAGTCAAACGCTTAAACACGTTGGCCGGCCAAACGTCAACGTTGATGAGTGACAGCAGTTCCCTGCAAACCTCCCTCCAAGCAGCACTGAACCGTTCAAACGCCTCTGGGAGCAGCAAGACCTCTGCTCGAATCACCCAATACATTAACCAGTTAAACCAGGTTAATTCCGAGTTAAACAATGCGCTGAGTTCCTTAAGCAGCCTGTCGTCCGCGGTCAGCACCACCAATACCGACGTGACAACGGCTCACAGCAACCTCAGCAACTACGCTGCCTCCCTCAAGGCCGTTAACAAGAGCCTGAAGAGTTCGAAGAAGCAGGTCGCTTCAATGCAAAAGTCATTGAACCAGATTTACCTCTACCTCGGGGGCTTACAAACGTCCGAAGCAGCAAAGGCCCTCTACCTCTCGCCGGCTCAGATTTTCAGTGGCGATTTCCAACAGTCTCTGGTTACCTACACCGATGCTAAGGTTAAGACCACGTACCTGACCATTACCTTGAAGCAGGAACCAAACGCTAAGACGACAACGAAGACGCTCAAGCAATTGAAGCAAGTCGCTCAGAGTCAACTTCGCGGCACGTCCCTCTCCAAAGCAACGTTAACCTTTAGCGGCCAACCGGTCGTTGCCAGCACCATTCAATCACAATATCAACACGACCTACCACGGGTTCTCCTGCTCATTGCGGGAATTACCCTGTTACTTCTAATCCTCTTCAGTCGTTCTATCCTGCAATCCAGCTACTGGTTCCTGACGTTTATCACCTCGACCGCCGCTGGTTACCAGCTGACGCAACTGCTGATGAAGTGGTTAACTGGAAACAACGAATTCAACTGGCAAGTGCCACTGTTGAGCTTCGTCCCACTGACGGTGTTAGCCGTCGTTGAACTCACACAACTCGCACTGAGTTACCGGCTCAATGATGCCTCACTGTTAGACTGGTTGCTCCCAGGTATCCATGAAGTGGGTCAAACCATGCGTCACTCGCTGTTTATCGTCATTGCTGGGGTCCTGGGGCTCTTAGCCGCAGAATCACAGACGTTAACTGCCGTGGCTCTGATTACCATCTTCACGGCGATCATCTTCAACCTGGCCTTACCACTGATGGCCTCCTCATTCGGAAAGCTGTCCGTGATTATCCCTGGGCAAAAGCCAATTCAGTTCCGCCACAAGAAGCGTGCTGACCGGCCCGTTCCAGAAGATCATCAAGACCAAGATAAGTAAGAGGCTGAGAACTTAAAAATCCCCGTAACCAGAACATCTGGTTGCGGGGATTTCTTTTGCGTTCATTTAATTTAGGCCGCTGCCTTAGCCGGCCCATGACGATGAAACAGTCGCCAACCGGTAATGACGGTGGCAACCAGACAGATTGCCAGCGAGACCATAAACGCCACGTGCATCCCGTCGATGAAGACTTGTGGTTGCTTTGGCAAGTAGGCTGTCACGCGATGCCCAGCATAATGGCCCATCGCGGAGAACAGCACGGTCGTGGCCACGGAGATCCCGATAATCATCCCGAGTTCTCTGGCCAAGGCGTTGATGCCTCCAGCAACTCCAAGGTCTTTCACGGGGACGGAACTCATGACGATCGTGTTATTGGGTGCCATGAAGATTCCGTTACCGAAACCAACCAAGCCAATGAAGCCCATGAAGACCCACAGCGGTGTCGCCAGACCGGCAAACATATACCCCACTTGGCTAATTGAGATCAGAACTAACCCGACAAACGTCAATAATTCTGGCCCAATCTTATCGGAGATCGCCCCGGCAATTGGGGCCACCACGACCTGCACAATTGGGAAAGTCATCAGCGCATAGCCGGCGTAGTTGGCTGCCATCCCCCGAGCATTTTCCAAGTAGAATGGTGAAATCACGTTAAAGAAGAAGTTGGCCACGAAGATTAAAAAGGCACAGAGAATACTGATGGCGAACCGTTTATTCTTAAAGAGTTTCAACGCCAGAATTGGATCGTCAGCCTTGAGTTCCCACCGAACAAAGACCACAACTGCCACCAATCCGATAGCGAAGAGTCCCCAAATGATCGGCTGGTTGAATCCAATTTCTTGGCCCACGAAGACGCCGGCAAAGACGCTCACCATGATGAGACCGAATAAACCCGCACCGCGGCCATCAATGGTGGCCTTGGTGACCGTAATATCTTGTGGTAGGATTTGGTGGCCAATCAACAAGGCCACAATCCCAATCGGCACGTTGATCCAGAAGATGTACCCCCAACTGAGGTGAGCCAGGATGATGCCCCCGACTCCGGGTCCGGCAATACTACCAAGGGCCACGAAGGATCCAATCATCCCCAAGGCCCGTCCCCGTTCATTGAAGGGAAAGACTTCCGTGATAATGCCACTGTTCGTCGCCATGGTCATGGCGGCTCCAATAGCTTGAACGGCTCGGGCAATCAGTAGGAAAGGCAAGCTCACGCTGAACCCACAGAGTAAGGACCCAATGGTAAACAGCACGGACCCAATTTTAAAAATCCGAATCTTACCATGAGTATCCCCTAATTTTCCAAATAATAGCAATAACGCACAGATCGCAATCAGGTACACGGATACGACCCACTCCGCTTGATTCATCGGAATCTTTAAATCTTGACTCATGACCGGTAGCGCAATATTCACGATACTCCCGTCCAGTGTCGACATAAATGTGAAGAGACACACGGCGATGAGAATCCACCACCGGTGCTTTTGAATCTGCGGGTCTGCCGCAAAGTTTTTCACTGCCATACTTATTCTCCCTTATCTAATCTCGTGAGTTGTTTTGTGATCCAGTCAAGTTGAACCTGGGCCTGCTGTTGTTGCAACTGATTCAATTGCAAACCATCGGCCACATCCCCGGGAACCATATTCGGCTGATCGGAGAAGTAGTCGTGAACGTGTTGCCAATGGACCAGTTGTTCCTGGGTGCACGTTTGAAAGTCAGTCAATACCAATCGCCGTTCTGCTGGTGCCAAAAGATGCAACCCCATCATTTTAATCTGAAACCAGAGTTGCGTCTGTTTGTTACGCACGACAGGAATCACAATCAATTGGTGAAACTGGACACGTCCTAGATCTGTGATTGCCACCCAACGCTTCTGACGTTGACCTTCAGTCTTCTCGGTCAGGGTCACTTCTCCCGCCCCGGCCAACCGTTCAAGTAAGGGGTAGAGGACGCCATAACTCATGGTCTGCTCCTGCCCAACTGCGGCTGCCAAGGCCTTGCGAAGCTGATACCCGGTCATGGCATGATCCATGAGCTGGCCCAATACAAATAAGTGATACATCACGCGAACACCTCAACTTTCGGAAACCTATTATAATATATCGGGACGATATATTCAACGTTTGATTTTCATTAAAAAAAGACGACCGGACGTCGTCTTTCAGTCATCCTATTCGTCTGTTTCATCCGTTAGGCGCTGGGCCTCGGCGTTAGGCAACAACCGATAGGTTATCGGCCCGTCATCTGGGAGAAACGCCATCAGCGTTTGCTGGTCATCAAAGGCCCCTAAGTTCAGTGCCATCTGCCCATCGATGTTAGCCAGTCCCTGCAATCCCGTTGAAATAAACCGATGAATGTACTTAACCCGTTGCTCACGTGCCGTGGACTGATGTTCTGCGGCAGTCAGCGTAAAGCCCATATCCAAGAAATGTTTCATCATGGACACCTTGATCAGGGTTTTGAACGTGTAGACCCGGGCCTGCTGGCCATCGGTCCGTTCCTGCGAAGTAATGAAGCCCTTCTTCTCCCAGTATCGCAGTTGCCGGGCTGAAACGCCGGTCATCGTCCCCAATTCCCCAATTCGAAAGACTAACCGGTGAAAATCAAAGGTGTCACGCACTT
The DNA here is from genome assembly GCF_001437125.1 of Levilactobacillus paucivorans. GTDB lineage: Bacteria > Bacillota > Bacilli > Lactobacillales > Lactobacillaceae > Levilactobacillus > Levilactobacillus paucivorans. Next base: position 21,852 of record NZ_JQCA01000056.1, read on the forward strand.
GTTTCGTAAATTCTGCCATCTGGATCTCAACCTCCCCTGTCAACTTAGTTACCATCCATGTTAGATTTTACCAATATTACGCGTTATTTTACAAGATTTCAGCAAAAGTAATGAATTGTTTAAGACATTTAACGGGCTTGCAACTTTCTTGTTACACGTTTGTCACATTACATTGGTAGGCTAGTAATTGTAATAATTCATGAGGAGTTGTTTATAGGAATGAAGAAAGTTGTCAAAACGATTGCCGCATTAGCCTTACTGGTTGTTGGTTTCTTCGCACTGACCATGTCCACTTCCACGACCGCTTCTGCCGCTTCAAACAAGTCATATAACCAAGTTTACAAAGTTGCTAAGTCGCATTTAGGTGCCCGTTACGTTTACGGTGCTACTGGTACCTCCGCATTTGATTGTTCTGGATTTACCAGCTACATCTACAAGAAGGGTGCTCAGACCACACTTCCTCGGACTGCCCAAGCCCAATACAACCATTACAAGCACGTGAGCTACAAGCACATCAAGAAGGGTGATTTGGTCTTCTTCGGTTGGAGCAAAGGTTCTATCTCTCACGTCGGGATGTACATTGGTAAAGGTAAGATGATCGATGCCCAAAACCGTGGTGTGGTTCGCGAAGCTGTTCACGCCCCATGGTGGCACGCTGTTGGTTATGCGCGTGTAACGACTGACTAGTTTCAAATTTCCTCATGAATGACTGAACGTTATAAATGAAGCGTCACCGGTAAGCAGTTGGCTTACGGTGACGCTTTTCTGATCCTATAAAAAATAGCTTGCTACTAACTGGTGGTCAGTAGCAAGCTATCCGTAACTATTCTTTATTAGGCACCGTAACGCATCGTTTGATGCGTGATACCAGCCTCTTGAAAGGTTGTTCCGACGGGTTCAAACCCAAGTTCTTTGTAGAAATCGATTGCCGTTTCCTGCGCATCGAGCTCTACGCCCCGTACTTCGGAGCGCTGGGCATCACTGATGATCTGCTTAATTAAGGTTCCGGCGTACCCGTGGTGCCTGGCGGTCTTAACCGTAGCAACGCGTTGAATTTTCACGCGATTACCAGCGAGCATATCAATTCTGGCCGTTGTCACAGGCTGGTCATCGACATAGCCGACATAGTGCATCTTATCCTCATCAGCGCCGTCTAACTCAATTTCAGGGTCAATCCCCTGCTCATCGATAAAAACCGCCTCACGGATTCCTAACGCATCCTCATAGCAGGGCGTTGCGACTCCCCAAGCATGTTTACACTCCATTAAGCCACCCTCATTTCTCATTTTTTTCGTTATAACTGAGTACTGTAATGCCATCGGCGGTCAAACGTAACTTGGTCAGGCTCCCGTTAGCCGGCCGGACGCTGAGGTCGTAACGGCCCTGACCGTAGCGTTCCATCAGACTCAATAGCGTATTGCCATGGCTGATCAGCAGCACCTTGTCACCGTCATGCACGGCCGGATTGGCTAAGATCGTCGCAAATCCACGGTCCACGCGCGTCCAATACTCCTCATTATCCTCCGCCTGGTGGAAGGGATCGGCAGCCTTTAGGAAGTCCTTGGCCTTGCCAATCGAATATTTCTCTTCGATCGCCTTAAAGGTTGGCGCGCCATGGGGAGCACCGGCAACGTACCAGGCCTGTGCCATGTCCGTTCCCTCGTAATACCCGTAAAACTCTTCACGGAATTCAGGTAACGCGGTCAGGTGAGCTGCCGGTTGCGACTGATTGGCTGCTAAAATCATGCCAGCCGTCTGTTCGGCTCGCGTGGTGTCACTGCAGTAGGCGGCCACAAAGGGGACCGCGGCTAACCGTTCTCCCGCGGCCCTGGCATCCGCAATCCCATTGTCTGTCAAAGGCGAATTACTCCACCCTTGTAATTTATTATAAATGTTAAAATAGGTCTGGCCGTGGCGAACCACGTAGAGCGTGACTTCCTTATCCATAACGCCTTCACACCTTTCATCACATCAGTTACTTCCGTTCTTAGCTCTATTCTACCAAAGATGTGGTCGCCCGCGACAAGCATTTTAAGCGGCCTTAAACTTTTCCTAAAGTTGCCCTATTCTCCCCACCTTAGCCGGATTCTTTGCTAGGATGAACACCGGACCCTAGTGATCGCACCGCGACTCATCTATGGTAAACTGGAATTACTTTATTTAGACACGAAGGAGCGAAATATCTTGGAACGTCTCAAACAACTATGGACCAAAACGGGGACCCGTATGGGCTTTGTCAGCCTAATGGTCATCCTTTTTTGGTTAAAAACGCTGGTCGCCTACTTCGTTGACTTTAAGTTAAACTTGAGCGACCCGTTTCAATTTCTAATCGTGCTCCTCAATCCCATCGCGACGACCATTCTGTTATTTGGTCTCGCTCTTTATTTTAAACGGGCCCGGTTCTTCTACCCGTTTCTCTTTCTGATCGATATCCTTAATACCCTGTTACTCTACATCAACGTCATCTACTTCCGTGAATTCACGGACTTCATGACCGTGAGTACCATGCTGGGCTACTCCAAGGTCGACCAGGGACTCTCTGGCAGTTCACTAGCCCTAACCTCCCCTCACGACGTGCTGTACTGGTTGGACCTGGTGGTTGTCCTGGTTCTTCTGACCGTCCGGCGAATCCGCATCGACCCCCGTCCAGTTAACAAGCGGGTCGGCTTGGCCGTCACTTCGGTCGCGTTTCTAGCCTTTACGGTCAACCTATCACTGGGTGAAATGGACCGTCCCCAACTCCTAACCCGGACCTTCGATCGAACTTACGTGGTCAAGTACCTCGGGCTGGACGCCTTCACCGTTTACGACGGTATCAAGTCCGGACATACCAGTGAGATGCGAGCAAACGCCAAGAAATCCGAACTCGATGGCATCCTCAAATACATCCATAAAAATTATGCGGCTCCCGATAAACAACTCTATGGGGTAGCCAAGAAGAAAAACGTCATTATCATTCACTTGGAAAGCTTCCAACAATTCCTAATTAACAAGAAGGCTAACGGCCAAGAAGTCACACCGTTTTTGAATAAGCTCTATAAGAGCAAGTCCACCTATGCCTTTGACAACTTCTTCCATGAAGTCGGCCAAGGTAAGACCTCCGATGCCGAAACAATGCTGGAGACCGGGACCTATGGCTTGCCACAAGGATCGTTGTTCACCCAATTAGGAAACGACAATACCTTCCAGGCAGCCCCTGCCATCTTCGATCAAGCAGGTTACTCAACCGCCGTCTTCCACGGAAACGTCGGCAGTTTCTGGAACCGTAATAACACGTACAAGAACTTAGGTTATCAATACTTCTTCGACGCCAGCTACTACGATACCTCGGGTGATAAATCCTTGGGTTATGGCTTGAAGGATAAGCTTCTCTTTAATGACTCCGTCAAATACCTCGAGCATTTGCAACAACCGTTTTACGTGAAGTACCTGACCGTCAGCAATCACTTCCCATTTACTCTGGATAGTGAAGATTCTTCCTTCAAGACGCCAGATACTGGGGATAAGACGGTGGATAACTACTTCAAGACTGCCAATTACCTCGACCAATCTATCAAGGAATTCTACGCCTACCTGAACAAATCGGGCTTAGCCAAGAACTCTCTGGTGATGATTTACGGCGACCATTACGGAATTTCTAACTCCTCGAATAAGAGCCTGGCCAAGGTCTTAGACGTTAACCCAGATGACTGGAACGACTATGACAATGCCCAGCTCCAACGCGTTCCACTCATGTTTAATATGCCCGGCTACAAGCACGGCAAGGTGGAACATACCTATGGTGGTGAAGTCGATGTCTTACCAACGTTGCTCCACTTGATGGGTATGAACTCGAAGAAGTACCTGCAATTTGGGACCGACCTCTTCTCCAAGCAACACAATCAGGTCGTGGCCTTCCGTAACCGTGACTGGGTCAGCCCAGACTACACGTCCATCGACGGCACGATTTACAGCAACAAGACCCACCAGGAGATCCATCCAACCGGTAAGCTCAAGGAAAAACTGGAAAAGATGCAGGACAAGGTCAACCAAGGCTTGTCCTATTCCGACTCGTTGAACCAAAAGAATCTCTTGCGGTTCTACAATCCTAAGGGCTTCAAGGCGGTCGACCCTTCGGATTACAACTACGCTAACGGCCTCACCAAGGCCGAGAAGCTCGAGAAGTCACTGGGTCTCAAGTCAACCAGTATCTTCTCCAGAGACGGCGACAAGTCGACTCAGAGCCTCTACCGTACGGATGCTCCGGAACTGAACCATAAGGAAACTGATTCTAACCGGATCAAGATTACCAATCAGGATGATACTAGCGGCAAGTAAGAGAGTGTGCACACAGGCTATCGGTGTTAAGCGGAGCTGACTGCCTGGGCGCACACGTTTCGACAATGTAAACGCCACCTTTTCTATTCTCCAGAACACAAAGAAGCTGACCAGTCCCCACAAGGGTTAATTGGTCAGCTTCCTTTAGTTTTCAAGCTTTTATCAGGACTGTTTAGGGGTCAGGGAGGTACTATGGATAGGACCCCGGCGATCCGGAAATTCACGATCCATGATGGCTTGGACAGCCAGCGGTGCCTCACCATAGCCCACGGCAATCAACGGTTGCTTGCCGGGATAGGTGGCACCATCCCCGATAGCATAAATACCGGGAACGCTGGTCATCATTTGGCGGTCAACGGTCATCACGTGACGGTCCTGGTCGAAGTCCACGTCCCAGGCGTCTAACGCCCGGTGATCGGCAATAAAACCGTAGCTGACTACAACGTCATCAACGACCTGTTCTAGCGGTTCACCGTCACCACCCACGGGCTTCAAGGTCACGGCAACCTCACCAGTTGGCGTGCTAGCTAATGCCTTGATTAGATACGGTGTCACCACCTGAACGCTGGAAGCTTGTAACCGATCGACCATATGCGGCAGTCCTCTGAACTGGGCCCGTCGGTGAATCAACGTGACTGATTCAGCTACCGTCGTTAACATCAGGGCCTCATCGATCGCGGCATCCCCGCCACCGGCAATCAAGACGCGCCGATCGCGGAAGCGTTCCAGATCACGAACACTGTAGAAAAGGTGCTGACCCGTGAGTTCAGCGGCGCCTGGAACCTTGAGTGGTCGCGGGGTAAACGCCCCGTTACCGACGGCGACAATCACCGCTTTGGTCTGGCTGATTCCCTTGGGAGTCGTCACTAGAAATCCGGTTTCATCCGGGGTAACGTTGCTGACCGCCTCACCAGTCTTCAGAGTTAATGGAAATTGCGTTAACTGGTCTTGCTGGGCGTGAATCAGATCCTTACCGGTGATGCTCGGCACCCCAGCAATATCTAAAATTGTTTTCTCGGGGTACAAGGCATTCACTTGACCACCCAACTCACTCAGGCTTTCAATGACCTGGGTGTGAGCATTATGCATGCCGGCATAGAAAGCGGCAAACATGCCGACCGGTCCGCCACCAATAATCGTAATATCATAATTTTCGATCAATTCTCTTCACTCCATTTCGACGCCCTTAAAGGAGGTCTTACTCTTGAAACATCGTCGTGGCTTCATTATCTTTCTCACAACTTGTCTGACCCTGGGTGTTTTGGGCTGGGCCTGGCAGGCACGCCAACGATCCTTAACCAACCTTCGCGTGCCGCAAACCCACACCGCCACCCTATTTCTACCAGGGAACAGTGGTGGCTGGTTGTCCCTGCGCGGGATGGTCACCAGTCTCGACCGACCACATCTTGGGCATTACAGTCTAACGGCCCGAGTGACAACTGACGGTCAGGTCAGCTGGCAGCAGCATGCTCCCATCACAACGAATACGCTGATCCCCGTGCTCTTTAAAGACAACACGCACTCCCACAAAGAAGCACGGCAACTCGTGACCGTCCTGCAACAGCTCCATGACCGCTATGGCATCACCCACGTTAATATGGTTGGCCACTCTTCTGGCGGCACGATTGCCTATGATTATTTGAATCAGACCCAACACGCACCAGTCACGGTCTCACGCCTCGTCTGTATCGGCGCTGACTTTCCGGGTCGACAACCCCTCAAGCAGGCCGAACCCCAGCTCCACATTTTAAACCTAGCCGGAGCCATTGGTAGCCTCGATAACGACAGTGAGGTGCCCATAGACACCGTCACACCCCTGAAGCAGCTCGTAGCGGGACAAGTCGCCAGCTACCGCTTCCAGGAGCTTAGAGGGCCTGTCTGGCAGATGCAACACTCCCTGCTTCACGAGAATCCGGCAGTTGACCGGATCATGATTCGCTTTCTCTATCCACCGAGTTGACTATTCTTTAGGATACGTTGCCCCTGTAAAGTCCGAGCCTCACGTAATCCTGCATTGATGAGAACGAAGATGGCCAGCCAACCAACGGCAATCAAGACCCACTGTTGTAGATAGAGAATATCCAAGACGTTAAAGGGCGCATTCCAATCCCAACCGGCATGTAACGCGATCGCCAGGAGATAGAATCTAAGGAACTTGGGGGCAACCATATTGCTCCCAGTTACGGGTTGATGGCGCTCCTTAGCCAAAATGATGGCGGCACCCATAATTGCTGACCAGATCGTGTGGGTTCCAATGGCTTGCCAACTTCGCATGAGTAGTGTCACCAGGCCATACTGGCCGGTGTAGCCCGCGGTTTCGAAAACGGCAAATCCAGCTCCAATAGCCGCCCCAATGAGAAGGCCGTTGAAGATATAATTTAGTTTAAATCGATTGACAAAATAAGCAATAATCAGCATCTTGGCGGTTTCTTCAATAAACCCAACAATGACGGCCGACTCCCACGAGGTCCCATTTCCAGATGGAATCAAGGAGTAGAGAATCATCGTGGCCACCAGGGATAGAATCCCCCCAACCAGGAAAACCGTCATCAGTTGGTAGACCGAAATGTTTCGGAAGACGTTAATTTCAAAGAACATGATCAGCAGTGAGAAAGGCACCGTCAATGACCCAATGAAGATCATCCCGGGCACGGCATTGTTACTCCGAAAGCCCAGGAATAGCAGCGCTAGTAGCACGAAGCTAACCCCTAGGACGCTGAAGACTCGTGAAAATAACCACGGCTTGACGGGAGCCGCCGAAACAGCTTCTAACGATGGCGTGGTTGTTCGGGTTCCGACGATAAACAACGACTCCGCATCGTCCAGATCATGATGCTTAAATACGGCGGAAAACATCGAAAATAAATGAATTTCCACCACTTTATTTTCTCCAGTCCACTCATTCATCTCTTTGGTTGCATCATCCAGTAAATGATTGTGGTACTCGAAATGCCGTTTAACCGGCTTTACTGACTCTTTATCAGCCATACACAGTCCCCCCTAAACGGTTTAGGCGTGTCGCAAGTTCTTTCTTAAACCTGAGTCCTATCTTACCCTGAACGACGAATCGCTTCAACATCTGATGGTTCGGAGGTTGCTAAATGTAAACAGTTACATTATAGTTGTAGTAGGCGACCCGCCAACTATAGCTGAAAGAGGAGATAAATATATCATGGCAAAACGTAAAATGATTTTAGACCTAGATACTGGGATTGACGATTCACTCGCAATCGCATATGCATTAGGTGCTCCAGATGTAGACTTAATTGGGATTATTGGTTCCTATGGGAACGTTGTTGTTGAAGCCGGTGGCCAAAACTCTTTAAAGATTTTGGAATTACTCGGCCACACTGACATTCCTGTCTACCTGGGCGAAAGCCATTCTTCAACTAGTGATCACTTTGACCGGATGCAAGTTAGTGCCGACATCCACGGTGAAAATGGGATTGGTCAAGTCGAATTGCCTGAACCAAAGCGTTCAATCGAAAAAGAATCTGGTGTTGACTTCTTAATCGAAGCTGCCCACAAATATGGTAAGGACTTAACCTTGGTTCCTACTGGTCCAATGACCAACTTAGCCGCTGCCCTCAAGAAGGCTCCTGAAATCGCCAATGAAATTGGGAACATGACCTTCATGGGTGGTGCCTTAACTGTTCCTGGTAACGTGACGGCCTATGCCGAAGCCAACATCAACCAAGATGCTGAAGCTGCTAACGCCGTATTGACCAGCCCAATGCACTCAACCATGGTTGGTTTGGACGTTACCTTACGGACCCTCTTAACGAAGAAGGAAACCCAACAATGGCGTGACTTAGGTACCGAAGCCGGTGAAAAGTTTGCCGACATCGTGGACTACTACATCCAAGCTTATGTTGACGTTAACGACAACCTCGGTGGCTGTGCTTTGCATGACCCACTCGCAGTTGGTGTTGCCCTTGACCCTAGCTTCGTAACGACCATTGACTTAAACATGGTGGTTAACTACAACAAGGAAACTTACGGCCGGACTATCGGTGACGATAACCGTCTGAACGAACCTACCAACGTCAAGGTTTCTGTTGCCGTTGACAAGGACCGTTACTTGAAGACCTTCATGGAATACTTAACCGCATTATTCAAAAAGAACTAAATTTTAACTCTTTCAGGGAAGCCATGCTACGGAGCATGGCTTCTTTTTTATGCCATCTGTAGCGGCTGAGTGCCCGTTCAATCGGCAACCGCAGCAATACTTCTCGCCTTACCGGCCGGCAGCTGGGGGGGCTGGAACGGTGCGAACACAACTTGAAGCCTCGAAGCCCACGAGTCTTCAAGCTTGGTTTTCCCCTAAGCCAGTGAGAAGATCCCTCACTGACTAAGGAGAACGACGCGCCTGAGCCCCTAGCTACCGGCCTCACGGCTGAGACGGAAGCACCAAAATAACACTTATCGACACCAACCAAACTAGCTATAGCAAAACTGGGAAAACAGATCGGCTGTAGTACCACAAAGAATAACGAAATTTTTAACTCACAATAAAATAAAATCCGTAACTATTGTCTAAGACATCCCGACAATGACTACGGATTTTTAAGTTTAATCAATTGAGACCTACCTTCACGATACTATACAAACATACCCAGACTGAGGTAAACCGATACTTCGCTTGGGCCATCATCAATCTTAGCCGGAGGAGGCCAGGGATGGAGCCGGCCGTGGTGGTGATGTTAGACCGAGTGCTTTTCTCGGCCTTACATCACGGGCGACCTTTAAGACCCGCGCTCCTGGCGGGGCTTAAAGTCGAGCGAGAAGCCCACAGGGCTGAAGCGTCCCCACAGCAGGCGTAATCCCTGGCAGCCGCAGGCGGCCAAATTAAGCAAGCATAAAAATAGCAACCATAAAATATATGGTTGCCAATATATATTACTTAACCTTGTAGTTAAAGTTGTTGGTCATGGTCTTAACACCCGAGAGCGTAAAATATCTTGTGTAAATGCATAAAAGATTTCTGAATTGTATAGAA
>NZ_JQCA01000057.1 GCF_001437125.1 Levilactobacillus paucivorans
TAAAGTGAACCCCCAAGGTTGGACAGAAAAATCCAATTTTGGGGGTTTCATTTATGAGTAAATTTAATTTCGATTTTAAAGTTAAGATTGTCACCGAGTATTTAAGTGGTCAGGCAGCTTATTCACTAGCGAGAAAGTATGGGATTGGCAGCAAGGCTACCGTTTCAATTTGGATTCAGCGATTTGAAAGATTTGGTATTAAAGGACTTCAGCCAAAAGCCATGGACTTAGAATACACTAGTCAGTTTAAAGTTGATGTATTAAACTGGAGGAAACAAAATCAGGCCTCACTTCCAGTAACCGCCTTACACTTTAATTTATCCTCGCCAAGTACAATTTGGCAATGGGAAAAGCGATTTGAGACATTAGGAATTGAAGGGCTTGAGCGAAAGCGAGGCAACTCGAAAAATATGGCAAAACACAAGAATGAGAACGCTAAACCAGTTGTCCAAAAGGACAACTCAACAACAAAAGATACTTTAAAGCAACTCCAAAAAGAGAATCAAATGTTGAAGATTGAGAATGAATACTTAAAAAAATTAGAAGCCTTAGCTCGGAAAAAATCAGCACAAAGGAAATCTCGAAAATAGCGACTGAGTTGAGGCAAATATTCCAAGTATCAATTAAATTGATTCTCAAAGTAATTAAAATACCGCGTAGCACGTATTACTACACTCGAAATCATGAAGGTCGAAAATTCAATGACGATCAAGTTATTCAAGCAATTGATGAAATTCGACAACAAGATTTAAAATACACAAAGAAGTACGGGTACCGTCGAATTACAAGTGCTCTGCATGATTTAAGATTTCAGATAAATCACAAGCGGGTTTTACGTATTATGCAAGAACATGCCTGGATATGTCATGCCTTTAATCGCCAAACTCGTAAATATAACTCGTATAAAGGATTAGTTGGTATGATTGCCCCTAATCGGTTAAAGCGTCGCTTTAAGACCGACAGACCCTATCAAAAACTTGTAGCAGACGTCAGTGAATTTCGATATGGATCTATGGGAACAAATGAACGCGTTTATTTGGAACCGGTACTAGATTTATTCTCTGGAGAAATTTTAGCATTTAATATAAGTGAACATCCAACAGTTGAATTCGCCATTAAACCGCTCAAAGAAGCTTTAGAAGGACTTCCGGCACTAAATTATCGGACAACAGTTCATACTGACCAAGGCTTTCAGTATCAACATCGCCAATGGCGAACGCTCTTGAAAGAACATCATGCATTCCAAAGTATGTCTCGTAAAGCGACTTGCCTTGATAATGCAGTAATGGAGTCATTCTTTCATATTATGAAAGCAGAAATGATGGATGAACATTTTGAAGATAAAACTAGCCTAATTCAAGCAATGAAAGATTGGATAGACTTCTATAACAACCGTCGTATCAAAACAAAATTAAACGGCAAGCCCCCGGTAAAATACCGAGAACTCGCCGTTCAAAAAGCAGCTTAACAATTTGTCCAATTTTAAGGGTTCACTTCA
>NZ_JQCA01000058.1 GCF_001437125.1 Levilactobacillus paucivorans
ACCCCAGCTTGTCCCCTAGGGCTTTAAAAATCGCACCGGCCATGATATAATAGTCAGTAACTTAGATGACTTTTATGTGGCGCTCACCGATTACAGTCGGTGGGTGTTTTTTTATGTTCTATTTTGACTACGGTTATCATTATATCAGTTATCAAATCTTTAGTCAATTTTTCTTGTGTACAGTACACCGTACACAGTACACTGTATCTTGTACACTGTACACCGTGTATTGGGTACTGTGTACTGTACACTTAAATAATTTCATAAAAAAGCCGTCATTCCGCATTCAATGGTTAAGGATTTTTTCCTGTACATTGTGTACTGAGTACGGTACACTGTACACATAACACAGTACACCGTGTACCGTGTACGAATGGAGGAATTTTAAAAAATGATAATTAGTTGCGCCAATGAAAAGGGTGGTACTGGTAAAACATCTACTACAGCCTTAATCAGTTGGGAATTATCAAATATGGGATATAAAGTGCTTATGGTAGATTGTGACCCTCAAGCAAACCTAACTGATTTAATGATAAAAACAAAAAGTCACGAAAATTCCAACATCACAATTGATCCATCTCTTTTCGCATTACTAATTAACGGAAAAGACTTAAATGACGGCATCATTAACATTAAGAACGGTCTTGACTTAATACCAGCTGCTGCTGATATGAACTTATTCAGTCGGTGGGTTGATAAACAAGACATTGATGAAAAAGCTAAAGTCAGCTATCTTAAAAACTCTTTGTCAAATATATCTAGCAAATTCGACTTTGTGTTTCTTGATGTAAGCCCTACAATGAGTTTAACAAACGATAACGTTTTTATGTGCTGCGACTGGATCATTGTTATGCTACAAACTCAGCAAAGAGCATTGCTGGGAGCAAAAAGTTTCTTAAGCTATTTACAAACGAATTTAATTGACGAATTTGGAGCAAAAGTAGATGTAGCAGGTATTCTTCCAGTTCTTACAAAAGGGCAATCAATTATTGACAATGCCGTTCTTAAACAGGCCGTAGAAGAATTTGGGGAAGACAACATATTTGAAAATGTCATTACTGCTATGGAAAGAGTAAAGAGATACGACCTTACTGGAATCACTGAAAGCAGTCGTTCTGTTTGGGATAAAGCTACTCACAGCACATATACGGCTGTTGCTACTGAATTAATATCTAGATTGGAGGCAGAATAATATGGGGGGACTTTTGAAACACGGTAATGATGATCAGGTAAAAAGTCCTGATAAGAAGGTAAACGTAAATGTATCATCAATTTCTAGAAAGCAAGCAGGTTTTGGCGAAGATAGTGTGGAAAAAATTCCTACCTTCGATGTAAACATGCGAGTTGATAATCATACCAGAAACGCCGTTTTGGCTTTGTCTAAAGCAACAGCTGATAAGCGTTCAGCTAGTGAAATGGTTGCTTTGATGATTGAAAGTTATCTTGAATCACTCACTCCCCAAACACGTGATACTTACGATGAATTGGTATCGATGATGGAAACAAAGGATAAGCTTGACTATAAACTAAAAAGTAAATAATCACGCGCTCTCAGACAACACGTTCACCTTTTAGACGTATACTTGTCCGTTTAAATGAAGCAGAATGCACACAAAAAAGCCACCCACCTCGTGATGAGATTAAAGTGAACCCTTAAAATTGGACAACTTTATTAAGCTGCTTTCTGGACGGTAAGTTCCCGGTATTTTATCGGGGACTTGCCGTCCAGTTTTGTTTTGATGCGCCGATGATTGTAGAAGTCTATCCATTCGTTCATAGCTTCGATAAGCGCTGTTTTGGTCTCAAAATGTTCATCCATAACCTCGACTTTCATAATGTGAAAAAACGACTCCATGGCGGCGTTGTCGAGACAAGTGGCTTTACGCGACATACTCTGAAATACATGGTGCTCTTTAAGCGTGTTTTGCCAGTGGCGATGCTGATACTGAAACCCTTGGTCAGTATGGACAGTCGTCCGATAATCTAACACCGATATTCGATTTAGGGCTTCTTTCAAAGGCTTTAAAGCGAATTCAACGGTCGGGTGGTCACTGATATTGAAAGCCAGAACCTCTCCATTGAAGAGGTCGAGGACTGGTTCTAAATAAACCCGTTCATTTTGGCTTTGGTTCCCATATCGAAATTCACTGACGTCGGTGACTAACTTCTGGTAAGGCCGATCTGTTTTGAATCGTCGCTTAAGTCGATTTGGGGCGATGACGCCAACAGTTCCCTTGTAAGAATTATACTTTCGTTTCTGCCGATTAAAGGCGCCACATAGCCAGTCTTGTTCCCGCATAATCCGTAAGACCCGCTTATGATTGATTTTAAAGCCATAAGCGTCATGTAAAGCACCGGTTATTCGTCGGTACCCGTATTTCCGAGTATATTTTGGATCTTGTTGACGAATCTCATCAATTGCCTGAATAATTTGTGAATCATCTAAGTTACGACCACGATGCTCCTTAGCATAATAATACGTGCTGCGAGGAATACGAACAGCCTTAAGAACTAGTTTGATGGAAACTTGAAAATTCTGCCTTAACTCGTCTACTAGTTCGATGAGTTCGTGTGTTTTGACTTCTTTCGTGCTAAGGCATCGAGTTTTTTTAAGAATTGGTAGATTGTAAAATTGATCCGAACGCTGTTCGGATCAATTTTACAATCTACCGTCTTTCAATATCTTTAGACTATTTGTCAGCAAACATTGATAGTGAGTTCACATGGAACCTCGTTCACAAGTAACAAAAAATTCACATCAGCGTCTGTTTACCAAATATCGTTAATTGAGTTAGTTATTATAATAACAACACAAAAAGCTGCAATGTGTCAATCTAAGACAATTATTTATATATGTCAACATCTCAAAAAGCTCTGAATTAACGAAATACTGTTGGCCCAGATATTACCTTTTTATGGACCTATTTTTTACATAGCATACTGTTTTTGGATAACTAGAATAATTTCTTCAATGTATATCACAAACAACCTATTGCGCATAGAAGATGACTAACCCACATAGTGAACTTCGAAGGTCAACTTTTACAACAATAGTAAGCTAGGATCAGTGCAATGGCACCGATCCTAGCTTAAATTAAACATTAGACTAATTGTTTCCGGATTGTAATATACTGTAAAGCTGTTTATACTGACCTAGCATCCATGACTTATAATTTTCACCTTTTGGTAACGTTTCAGTTACTGGCAACACGGGGATTTTATTCTTTTTGGCAAGGTTCACAAAATTATTAACCGTTTTAGAATCTACTTGTTTATTGAAGACGAACAGAGAAATTTTGTGGTTTTCAATACCAGCTTGCATTTGCTTTATAGTTTTGGGAGCATAATCAACGTCATTTTCGGTATCTTCTTCAAAACTGTGATTTGCTACTTTAAATCCCATTGCTTCCAGTGCATAATCAAAAACAGGTTCACTAACATATACTGCCTTATTATTCTGATTACGAGCCATTTTTTTCAGTTTGTCAATTTCCTGATTGACTGGTTTGAGTGAAAGAATATATTTTTGAGCATTTTTCTTAAAGTATTTCTTGTTATTAGGTTGAAGTTTGGTATATTTTTTCACCAACTGATTTACCAGAGTAGGCATGGTAGTCGGCCGATACCAAAGGTGAGGATTATCGCCATCCTTTTTTCCTAGTAAATCGTCACCAACTTTGATATAAATTTGCTCCTTAGTGTTCTTGGCAAGCTTATCCATCCATCCATCATACCCAATTCCATTAGCCACAACGATATTTGCTTTAGACACCTCTTTACCAACGTTAGCAGTTGGTTCGTAATCATGAGGGTCAACATTGGGATTATTGATGACGGAAGTGACAGTTCCTTTATTTCCTAAGACAGCCTTTGCAGCTGCTCCATAAAAATCAGTAGTGGCCACTACGTTAATTTTGTTACTCTGTTGAGTTGTCTTATTAGTTGAACAACCAGCAACTCCAACGGCCAAGATTAGAAATGCTAACGGTAATATCACCTTTTTTAAATGTCTAAACAATTAAAGCTACTCCCCTTCTAAAATAAAATTGCGTTTAAGCAATTATCTGTCATTTTACATTTTTTGTGCATTTGCAACGGCTGACACTATATGCAAGCGTAAAAAATTAGTCAACTCAAAAAGGCTCTCCTAAAATTCAATAGATTCTTGCTAAGATTAGCAATAGTAAGACTAGTGGCTAACCTATCTTTTATACATACCAAATATGTTCTGTATAGGGCGGTAAATATGAAAAAGTTGTCAGTTGAATTTTATCAATTATATTGATTTGACTATCTCATATATCGTGTAATCCCTTTTACTACGTCACGAGCAACTAGTCTCCGATAGGCTTTAGTTTCTATATACGAAAAATCATGAGTGCTATCCATAAACCCCATTTCAATAAGTACTGATGGTCGTTGATTATCGCGTAATACTTCAAAATTCCCAAAGGATATTCCACGATCAACTAACGGTAGATTAGTAAAATCAGTGTTAAGTCGTCGAGAAAAGTTATGAGCATTACGATGATATTGAAAGATTTCAAACCCTTGGGCAGCATTCTTCTTTCCAGCAGAATTAAAGTGGAAACTAATAAATAAGGTTGATTTATCATCATTAGCTATTTTTACCCGCCTGGATAGCGAGACGGACTGGTCTGACTTACGAGTCAATACCACTCGAGAATATTTCGACCGCAATATTTTAGCTACTGCCAAGGCAGTTGGTAAAGTATATGTTTTCTCCATCGCCCCATTGATACCAATAGTTCCAGAATCAACGCCTCCGTGCCCTGGATCAAGGACAATTGTTGTTTCTGCTAAAGAATTTGTAGCTCGATATTTAGTTTGATGGATCAACCAGCTCGCAATCCAGCCTTGTCGATGCCTAACCTTGACACGCCACCATTTAGTATAGGGGTCTTTTTCCTCAACTTTCACTCTGGTCCCATACGCTAATTTTTCAACAATGTGCCCATTGGGAGTAGGCTCATCACGTAAATTAATTTTTTGTGCCGTTATTTTAGGTTCACAAAAATACTGCGCAGCCAGATCACAAACGATAAGTATAGTACCAATCGTAATGATGGTGCGTAATATAACTAGCGGTTGCTTCCAAAGAGGAATTCTATTGTTAACCATTCCCTCAAGTCCTTAATTAGCTTAACTCGACCCAATCGTATTGACCCACATTTTCAAATTGCCTATGACTTATTGCGCATTTTTTTCGCTTCTTTAATAATTTTTAATGCGCGTTTTCTAGTCTTACGATTAGTACTTTTCAAATACCTATACGCACTTGATAAATTTTCTTTTTCCACAATATCTCCTCCATAGATGTCTTCTTACCAACTAGCCTTATGTAGTCCGGGAATTTGGCCTAACAAGGCATACTTGCGAAAGTTCAATCGAGACATACCAAACTTACGCATATACCCTCGTGGACGACCATCCAAACTATCACGATTTCGCAATCGAATTGGGTTAGAATCCTTGGGAAATTTAGAAAGTACTAAGTAATTGCCCTGTGCCTTTGCTTGCTTCCGCTCAAAAGCATACTTGGCAATTAGCTCCTTCTGACGTTCATATCTAGCTATTTTTGATTTTTTTGCCATTCTGATCTCCTTTTATACTCTAATTAACCTCAGTGAACCAAATCCTGCATTTTAGCTTTGGAGAATACTTTTTCAATTTTATCTTCTGAGGTATGTTCTTAGGATTCTTACTTGTCAAATATAGTCTTTCCTTCGTGGTTGTATTGGCCAAGATAATTTGTTTTCGCATTTTTTCACCCCTTTTATTGAATTTACAAAAAATAAGCACTTAATAGACCATGTATATCAATTTCATCAGCTGATGAAATTACAAAACTTACTTGTTTATGATCTAAAAATCCCGTACTAAAATTCCTGTTGCTACAAATGTTATTTGGCCAACTTATGGATCATCTGTCTTCCGTGGCAATAACCTTTCAATGAGACATGATGTGAAAGTACATAATCTTGGAGTTGATTATCCCAATGAATTGCCGGTAATGTTAACTTCTGTGTTGCTCTTCGCTTCAGCTTTCGGGATTTTGATTGACGGTGTGCAGGTGTAGCCAAAAGATCACTTCCTTTTTCTAAAGAGTAACAATTACTATTTAGAATATACCAAAAAAAAATATTGTCAATGTAATTCACAAATTTTAACTCAACTTGACTATTACATTTTTTATTAAGTAATCACCATTATCACAGGCTTTTTTGCTTAAGAGGTAGATTGTAAAATTAATCCGAACGCTGTTCGGACAAAAAGATCAGCCTTCTCTAAAATGGTGTTTACCACAAACCCATCTTTTAGGAGCTGATCTTTTGTCTAGGGTCTGTCCAATATCCAAATGGGTGGTCGGCTGAACCGATCACCGTCCACAATTTCTTATGAAGTATCTCGATGTAAACCTTATCAGGCTGAATTAGCACAAACAGATGCCGAATATAAGCGGTCACAATGTGGTCGAAAAACTAAACTTAGTGCCGAAGTAAAGCAAATAATTCTAAACCATTTACGTTTAAGCTAGTCACCAGAAATGATTGCTCACGAATTCAAACTAGCTACTCAATCTATTTATAATTGGTTAAATCAGGGGAAACTTGATTTGATCTACCTGAACCAACATTCTAAATATAATCAACCATTAGGCTAGATCAATTGAGCAGCGGCCCATAGTCGTTAATCAACGTAACCGCATCGGTGATTTTGAACTAAATACAGTCGTTGGCCTTCAGGGGCATAGTAAGGCAGTTTTATTAACTTTAATCGATCACAAATCACGGTTCCTTTGGGCATACCGGTTAAAATGAGAGCGTAAAATATCTTGTGTAAATGCATAAAAGATTTCTGAATTGTATAGAA
>NZ_JQCA01000059.1 GCF_001437125.1 Levilactobacillus paucivorans
TTTTAAATCGAGGCAAGAAATAATCTTGATTACCAACAACAGTTATTTTAGAACCGATAATTGTTCGACGCCTTTTGACTGTATTCAATTAATGGCAGTTTGTTACTAGTTACTGAATTTAAGCAAACAGGGTCACCAGAATATCCCAGGTCATGTGAACGACAATTCCGGGCCAGAGCGATTTACTTCGAGCGTAGAGCCAGCCGAAGAGGGCACCGAGGGCGGCAACGGAGACCAGATTGCTGATCCAAGCCATGGGACTCATGGCGGGGATCGTCGTGAGGTAACGGGGGATGTGTAGACTGGCGAAGGCCAGAGCCTGAATCGTATTGGCGGTAGCTAAGGAATAGCGGGTCAACAGAACATTTAGGAAGTAGCCACGGAAGACGAACTCTTCACTGACCCCGACGACTAAGAAGTAGCGACCCCAGAATTCGGGGCGGAAGGTGTGACTGATACGCAGGCCGTGATGGGCCAACATAAATTGTCCGACCAGGTAGATGATGACCAAGGCTAAGACGAGATAGCCAGGGGTGAAGCGCCAGTTAGGTCGCCACTGATCCCGGTTGGCTAAATACAGGTCACTCGGTGCTGCCTGATGCAAGAACCAAGCCCCGGCACCTAACCAGACGATGAGTTTGATAGCATCTAAGGCGAGTTCTTGGGACCAGCCTACGAGATGGCTTTCGATAGGAACATTGAGGACGATCTGAACGACTA
Organism: Levilactobacillus paucivorans; assembly: GCF_001437125.1. GTDB lineage: Bacteria > Bacillota > Bacilli > Lactobacillales > Lactobacillaceae > Levilactobacillus > Levilactobacillus paucivorans. The sequence continues at coordinate 721 of NZ_JQCA01000059.1, forward strand.
ACCAAACTAGCCAAAAGCCAATGAGGTTGAGGGCCAATCGTCGAGTGGTAATTGAACGCGACATGGGCGACACTCTTTTCTAGAATAAAGGTTTACTCATATTGTAGAACACTTTGACTGAGTTGACTGTAAAGTTTAGGTAAGGATCGCCAATAACAACTAATGTTATCAGTGTATACATTTAAAGTAATCAGTGTTAACATAAGATGTAAACAGTGTTTTGGCGGGACTTTAAAGGAGGCTGAACGAGATGGCAGAACGACCCTATCATCGAGAAAATTTAGCGGCGACGATTGCGCAACAGGCACGAATTCAGTTGGAAGCCAACGGGGCGGAACAACTTTCCCTACGACAAATCGCACGTTTTCTGGACGTGACGCCGGCCGCCGTTTATCGGCATTACCCGGATAAGGCGAGTCTATTGACGCAACTCAGAGTGACGATTACCGATGAATTGACAGCGACTTTACGTGAGGGTGTCCTGGATTCGGCGGATGCCACGGTCATGTTGACGCGGATGGTGACCAATCTCTTGGCCTATGCGGCCCAACATCCCCAAGCAATTGCCTTTGTTCTCACAACGCCGTTAGCGGTTCCCCAGAGCTTGCAAACGGTGGTTACCCTCTATACGGCCCAGCACCCAGCTATGACGGCCACACAGAACCCGGCACAGGCCTGCTGGCTGTTTCTATTGGGGATCTTGTTGGTTCATGACCAGACCCTAACGGCGGCGTGGATCACCACCCAGCTGACCCACTTACTGGGAAACTAACCGAAATGCCTGGTGGAAAACACTTTACTTTCAAAAAGTAAGTGATAAACTAAAACAGATTGTTAAGCTAACTAAATGCCCGGTAACCGGGACTTGAAATGAGGTCATTAAATTATGGAAACTAAATTTGTCGAACTTGCCAAGAAACGGCGGAGCATCTATGCTTTGGGTCGCGACGTGAAGCTCAGTCAAGACGACTTGGTTGCGCTGATTAAAAACAGCGTCAAGCAGGGGCCATCATCCTTTAACAACCAGACGACGCGGGTCGCTATCCTATTCGGTGATTCACACGAAGAACTTTGGGACATCGTGATCAATCGTCTGAAGCAAGAGGTGCCCGATGCCGATGCCTTCAAGCGGACCGAAGCCAAGATTAACGGTTTCAAGGCGGCCTACGGGACGGTCTTGTTCTTTACCGAAACGAAGACGGTTGCCAAATTCGAACATGACTTCCCGCTCTATGCGGCAAACTTCCAGGATTGGTCAGAACAGTCCCAGGGGAATGCACAGTATGCCGTTTGGACGGCACTGGCAGAAAATGGCGTTGGTGCCAACCTGCAACACTATAATCCCCTGATCGATGATGACGTTCGGAGTACTTTCGACATTCCAGCTAGCTGGCGTTTACGGGCCGAAATGGACTTTGGGTCCATCGAAGCACCGGCCGATGACAAGGACTACATGTCTGACGATGAACGCTTCTTAATCTTTAAATAAACACGTCAAATAAGGGAGTCTGTCCCCACCAGATTGGTGTTGGGCAGGCTCCCTTTTCCTTAGGCAATCGTCGAGAGACGGTCACGTGTTTTAGACGTAAGTATGCTAAAATGAGGGCTAGAACAGAATCTTTTAATTATCGGAGGTCAAGGTCAGCATGCAAAAACGAATTGCCATTATTGGCGGCGGCATTGTCGGCGCCACCGCAGCTTATTATCTCAGTCAATTACCAGGCGGGCAGAACGTGAAAGTGACGCTGTTTGACGACGGTGTGGGTCAGGCCACCAGTGCCGCCGCCGGCATCATTTCGCCATGGCTCTCGAAGCGTCGTAACCAGCAATGGTACCGCTTAGCCAAGGCAGGGGCCGACCTCTACCCAGAACTTATCCACGATGCCAAGTTGGGGACGGACGTTTACCAGCAAACGGGAACGATTGTGACGCGATCGGATGATAGTGATCTCGAGGCGCTGTTTGCCTTGGCCCAAGAACGCCGGCAAGATGCCGCGACCATGGGGGATGTTAGTGCGCTCAGTGCCACTGAGGTTCAAGCCAAGGTGCCGCTGTTAACGACGAGTCACCCGGGTGTCTTCATCAGTGGCGGTGCCCGTGTCGATGGGGCCGCATTGGTGGCTGGCCTGTTAAAGCAAGCCACGTCGCAGAATTTAACGATTCGGCGCGAACGCGTCACCCTCGACAATCAAGGTAATGTTGTGACGTCGGTGGGGTTAAAGCAATTTGACCGGGTCATCGTGGCTGCCGGAGCTTGGGTTAAGGAACTCCTGGCACCGCTGGGCGTGCTTGCTGACGTCCGACCGCAGAAGGGTCAACTGATTGAGCTAGCCGTCAAGGACTTTGAGTCTCAAGAACGGATGCCCGTTGTGATGCCCGAAGGTGAACGGGACTTTATCCCATTCGGTCATGGCAAGCTCCTCGTGGGGGCGACCCATGATGACGAAGGCAAATTTGACCTGAAGGCGACGCCGGAAGTGACTGCCGATCTGTTGGGCAGTGCGCAACGGCTAATGAGTGGGCTAACCGCCGAAAGTGTGACGGCAACGCGTGTTGGCACGCGGGCCTATACACGTGACTTCGCCCCATTCTTCGGGCCAGTACCCGAACATGAAGCTATCTTAGTGGCTTCTGGCTTGGGGTCTTCAGGCCTGACAACTGGGGTTCAGATCGGTCGCTTACTCGCCGGATCCGCCCTTTATGGTGGAACTCCCGACTGGAGTGACTATGAGAAGCCACTCACGACCTACTTGGCCACCTCTGCGGAGTGAAGCGCCTGATTGGCTAAGGTGTGGGCGCCCTGGTTTTGTTTCTCGGGAACCCATTGCGTGAGTACCAGTTGAAAGGGTGCCTGGGCCGCTAATAAACGGTCGACCCGGTCTTGGTAATGTTTTGCATAATGTTTGGTTAAACTGTCGTTAACGATCTGGCTATCGGTGTAAAATAAAACGGTAGTCGACGCACTTGCGGGTCCCACTAGTTGGCTGAGTTTTTCAAATCCCAGCCGCGCGACTTCAAATTCGGCCGCGTGGTTGGTCTTAGCCAGCAGGGGGACCTTCAATTGTGTCTGGTGATGATCGTGAATGATGAGGATGCCCCCGGCACTCAGTCCACTCTGTGGCTGGGTGGCCGCATCCGTATATAATGAATACACAAGAATCACTCCAATTTTTTCGTGAGGTGTTGAAGCTAATGATAACGCAACAACGACGCTTTTTGTATCAACCTTATCCACTGGGAAGCATCATTAACTGGAGCTGGACGCTGATTATTTTTCTACTCGGGGTCATCTTCTGGTTAGAAGTGACGCATTTTAATTGGATGACACTGGCCTTCTTTGTGGTCTTTGCCTTACTCAGCTGGATCGAGATCCACTTTCGTAATATCACCATGGCTGACGGGATGTTAACCGTCAGTCGGGTGCTCAATCACCATCATTTGGTGATCCCCTTGGCGGACGTCAAGGGGGTTCGCGTGGCCCGTTTTCGTTTAGGAATCGTGGCACAAGGGCGGATCTATCAATTCTTATTACCGCAAAATTCAGTGATCGAGTTAGCCGCCTTGATTCGGGCGGCCATGCCCGAACAAGTCGAACGAGAGGATGACTAATTTGAAGGATATTGAAATTTCACAGGCCACGCCGCTGGAACCGATCGAAAAGATTGCGGCCAAGGTGGGGCTCAGTCCCACCGATATTGAACCATACGGCCATACCAAGGCCAAGATTACCTTGCCACTCCCTGGCCAGCACGAGCTAGGTAAACTGGTGCTCGTGACGTCCATTAATCCCACCCCAGCCGGTGAAGGCAAGTCCACGGTGGTGGTTGGTTTGGGGGATGCCCTGAACCGGGCGGGTCACCAGACTGTTTTAGCCCTGCGTGAGCCCTCAATGGGCCCCGTCATGGGGATGAAGGGGGGCGCCACCGGGGGTGGTTACGCTCAGGTTGTGCCAATGGAAGACATTAATCTGCACTTTACCGGAGACATGCACGCCTTAACCGAGGCGCATGACACCCTGGCAGCCTTGATCGACAACCACATTCATCACGGCAACGCGTTGAACCTGGATCCCCGCCAGATTGTCTGGAAACGGGTCTTGGATATCAATGACCGTGAATTGCGGCAGACCGTCGTTGGGCTGGGTGGCCGGACGTCCGGCACGCCACGTCAAGACGGCTTTGACATTACCGTCGCGAGTGAACTGATGGCGGTGCTGTGTCTTAGTGAAGACCTGACGGACCTGAAGCGGCGGGTGAACCGGATTCTCATTGGCTATACCTATGACCGCGAACCCGTCACAGTGGCCGATCTAAAGGTCGGCGGGGCCATCACGTTACTCTTAAAGGATGCCATCAAACCCAATCTGGTCCAGACGCTGGAACATAACCCCGCCATTATCCACGGGGGACCTTTTGCGAACATCGCCCACGGGTGTAACTCCGTGTTAGCCACGCAGACGGCCCTGCAACTCGGGGACTTTGCGGTAACCGAAGCCGGCTTTGGGGCCGACCTGGGTGGCGAGAAATTCATGGACATTAAGACGCCAGTGTTGGGGAAGACCCCCGATGCGGTGGTGGTCGTGGCCACGATCCGAGCCCTGAAGTACAACGGTGGTGTTAAGCGCGCCGATCTCGAACAAGAGAATGTCGCGGCCTTAAAGCAAGGCAGTGCCAACTTGAAACGCCATATCAAGAGTATGCAACAGTATGGCGTACCGGTGGTCGTTGCCATCAACCGTTTCACCAGTGATACCGATGCCGAAGTGGCCGCCCTGACCGCTGAGGTGGACGCATTGGCCGTTCCGGCGGCCACCACGACCGTTTGGGCCGATGGTGGGGCAGGTGCTACTGATTTGGCAGAGAAGGTCGTCACGGCCACACAACAGCCCAAGGACTTCCATCGCTTGGTACCAGCGGGGGCCGATCTGATGACTCAGATGACGGCCATTACCCAAAAGATTTATGGGGGAGCTAAGGTTGAATTGTCCGGGAAGGCACAGCGCCAGTTGAAGACGTTTGCCAAGCAGGGCTGGGACAAGTTGCCCGTCTGCATGGCTAAGACCCAGTATTCACTGACGGATGACGCCCACCAATTAGGGGCACCGACAGAGTTCACGATTCATGTGCGGGAGTTTGCCCCGCGTTTAGGGGCCGGCTTCGTCGTTGCACTGACGGGAAACGTCTTGACGATGCCCGGACTACCGAGTCATCCTGCGGCTCTCGATATGGATATCGACGCCGAAGGAAAGATTACCGGGTTGTTCTAGTCTTTTAACCAACCTTTCAAAGCGATTGAAATGAGTGACGAGGCCTGAAAAGGGTTTCGTCATTTTTGATCGGATGAAACGGTGGTAAACCGACAGTTGGCGGGGATGCATTGGCCCACAAATGGGTGGCCTGTCGACTAACTTTCCCAATCGATTCTTTTCCCGAAGTTTTCTGGGCCAGAAGCCGCCGAACCAGCCGGTTTTCTGGTATACTTTTCAACAACGACTTATAGGAAAGGTGTTTCATAAACTTATGCTGATTGCCAATATTATTTTAATAGTGGTCCTGGTCGGAATCGATCAGTGGATCAAGCACGCGGTGGTCTTAAACATCGCGTTAGGTGGTGAGAAGCCCTTTATCCCCGGGATCATGTCTCTGACGCACCTGCGGAACGACGGGGCAGCCTGGAGCATCTTGCAGGGGCAGATGTGGTTCTTTGCGGTCATCGCCGTGATTGCCTTAGGGATCATGGGCTTCTTCTTCTGGCAATACCGCAACCAGCGAGAACACTGGGTGGAGGAACTCGGTCTGGCCTTGATGATGGCCGGCACGATCGGAAACTTTATTGACCGGTTGCTGAATGGTTATGTGGTTGATATGTTCCAACTCACCTTTATTAATTTTCCAATCTTTAACTTCGCCGACAGTTGCTTAACGGTTGGCGTGATTCTAATTGCGGTCGGCGTATTTCTTGCCGATCGCCGGGAGGCTCAGTAATGCAAAACGACGAATTTAAAGTCACAGCGAGTGCTCGGCTAGACAAATTAGTTGCCGAGACGGTGCCGACAATTTCACGATCGCAGGCCAAGGGGGCCATCGAGGCCGGTCAGATTAAGGTTGACGGCCAGGACGCCCGACCAAAGGACAAGCCAGCGGTCGGGGCCACGGTGACCATTAGCCTACCCGACCCACAACCACTGGATCTCGTCGCCGAAAATATTCCCCTAGACATTGTTTATGAGGATAACGATGTGATTGTTGTGAATAAGCCCCAGGGGATGGTGGTCCATCCTGCCCCAGGTCATCCCGACAAGACGTTAGTGAACGCACTCCTGTATCACAGTCCACTCTCCAGTATTAACGGCACGTTGCGACCAGGAATCGTTCACCGGATTGACAAGGATACCTCGGGACTCTTGATGGTTGCCAAGAACGACCACGCGCATCAGAGCCTGTCGGCACAACTCCAGGCTAAGACCAACCTGCGGGAATATGTGGCGATCGTTCACGGTAACTTCAAAGAAGAAGAAGGGGTCATTCGTGCGCCACTAGGGCGTTCACCCAAGGACCGAAAGAAACAGGCGGTCGTCGCCGATGGTCGGCCGGCGGTCACGCACTTTAGAGTTCTGGAACGCTATGGCAATTACACCTTGATTGCCTGTCGCTTGGAAACGGGACGGACCCATCAGATTCGGGTTCATTTGGCTTACATCAAGCATCCCGTTGCGGGCGACCCTTTATACGGTCCCAAGAAGACTTTAAAGGGTGCGGGCCAATTCTTACATGCCAGAGAGCTGGGCTTCAAGCAGCCAACGACTGGCGAGCAACTCGTCTTCACGGCACCGGTTCCAGCCAACTTCGCCGCAGCGGTCAAGCACCTGCGGTTACAGGCCGGTTTGCCAGTTGACAAACCAATCTAGTTTTTTTATGCTAAACGTACGAGAATAGCGGGTTTACCGGTGTTCCGGCGGGCGGGTTTCTTCACCAGTATTGCCGAAGAGACTCGCCCGCCTTCTACATAGGCGGATGCCGGGGAATTTTAAGGAGGAAATAAAGATGGCAAAGGTAGTTGTGGACGCAATGGCAATGCAACGGGCCCTGACCCGAATCACATACGAAATAATCGAACGCAACAAGGGCGTGGATGACTTGGTCATTCTCGGAATTAAGACGCGCGGTGTCTATTTGGCGCGGCGGATTGCCAGTCGCTTGCAACAGCTTGAAAATGTCACGGTACCGGTGGGTGACCTTGATGTCACGCCGTATCGCGATGACATTGACCACGATGCCCAGGGCGATCCCCAGGTGAGTGGTGAGAGCATCGACTTTTCTGTAGCAGGGAAAAAGGTCATTTTAGTTGATGACGTACTCTATACCGGTAGAACCATCAGAGCTGCGATGAGTGCCGTGATGGCACTGGGGCGGCCGCAGTCCATTAACTTGGCCGTCTTGGTCGACAGAGGTCATCGGGAACTCCCAATCAGAGCGGACTTCGTTGGGAAAAATATTCCCAGCTCACAACGAGAACGGATCAAGGTCTCTGTCAGCGAAATTGACGACCGTGACGCCGTAGAAATCCAACAGGTATGACTGACGAAGGGGCCGATTTAGCATGGCAAAACGCTATTTAATTTTAGAAGACGGCTCGGCCTACGCCGGTGAGGGTTTTGGTGCTGGCGCCACGACGAGCGGCGAAGTCATTTCCAATTTAAATTTACTTGGCTATCAGGAAACGATTACCGATCAGATTTATCACAATCAGATCATTATCTTTTCGCAACCTGCCATTGGTAACGTCGGGATTAACCACGATAGTTACGAGTCGATTCTGCCCACGGCTAAGGGGATGGTGGTGCGAGATGTGACCAATATCTCAACCAATCGTCTTTCCCGTTTATCCCTGGATGAATTTCTACAGCAGCACAATATTCCAGGAATCAGTGGCATCGACACGCGACACTTAATTCGTAAGTTGCGCAAGATGGATGGGCCGGTCAAGGGGAGTATCGTCGACGTTGCCGACGCCCACGCCTTTGACCAACTGAATGCGACCGTCCTGACCAATCGCCAGGTCGATCAGGTTGCGACGCCCAAGCCGTATCCCAACCCGGATACCGGGAAGAACGTGGTCGTTATCGACTTTGGGTTGAAGCACGGGATCTTACGGCAACTGTCTGAGCGACGGTGTAATGTCACCGTGTTGCCTTGGACGGCAAGTGCCCAAGACGTCTTGAACCTGGATCCAGATGGAGTCTTACTCTCCACGGGTCCCGGGTCACCATTAGACCTCGGTGAAGGGGTACTAGAGATGATTCGCACGGTTCAAGCCGAGATTCCGCTCTTTGCGATTGGACTGGGTCACGAACTCTTTGCCTTGGCCAATGGGGCGACATTGGCGGCTCTTCCGGTGGAATATCATGGGAGTAGCCATCCGATTCGCCGAATCATTACCAACGATATTATTTATGCGACCCAGGGTCAGGGTTATGCGGTGGTGGCCAAGTCGATTGACCGTAACCGGTTGATTACCACCTACGTTGACCTGATCAACGGGACCGTCCAAGGATTACGGCACCGGGACTTCCCGGCGTTCTCCGTTCAATTCTTTGCGGATGGTGCCCCCGGTCCTCACGAGAGTCGGGACCTATTCGATGAATTCATGGAAGCAATGACAGCACGGGAGGGATAGACTTGCAGAACTTGGATGACTTACAAAAGGTTTTGATCATTGGGAGTGGTCCGACGGAGATTGGTCACGAGACCGAGCTAGATAGCGCCACCGTGCAAATTATTACGAGTTTTAAACGTCATGGGATTAAAACCATGATTATTGATAACAATCCCTTCTCTGTGGCTTTAGAGGAGATTCAGCCGACGAACATGTATGTTCAGGCGGTGACGACGGCCAACGTCCGCCACATCATCGAACGCGACCAGCCGGATGCCATTCTGCCTAGTCTGGGTGGCCTGCTGGCCATTCGAATTACCCAAGAGTTGATTGAGAATGGGGATATCGGTCGGTTTGGCATTACCATTCTGGGGATGCCGGCTAGCACGGTTCGTCAGATTAACAACCCGGCAGAACTCAACGCCACGTTAAAGGAAATTCAGGAGCCAGTCATTGAAGCCCAGGTCGTCGGCACCGAGGATGAGGCCTTAGGATTGGTCGAGTCGATTGGTTTTCCCTTGATCGTGAAGCCAGTAGCGCCCCGAATTGATTCAAACCGAACGATTTGTGATAACGTCGACGATATGTTGGTAGCCTTGAATCAAGGTTTCCAGCAATCACGCTTTGACCAATGTACGTTGGAACGCAGCGTGGTTGGCTATAAGGAAGTTGAAATGGTAGCCATTCGGGATTCGGCGGATACCACGATTCTGATTTCCGGCCTCGAAAACGTCGATCCGTTGGGGATTCACTCCGGAGACTCAATTGTGATTGCGCCACCACAAACGTTAAATGATCGGGAATATCAAGACTTACGGGACGCGACTTTCCACATCGCCCGGGAACTTGGGGTCGTGGGCGTTATGCATATTCACTTTGCCCTCAACCCGGACAATCAACACTTCTACGTCACGAAGCTAGCGCCTTACTTTACTCGTGGGGTGGCTCTAGCAGCGCGGACCACCGGTTATCCGGTAGCCATGGTGGCTGGACCGTTGATGCTGGGTCAGCGTCTAGTGGATATTAAACTCCCTAGTCGCTATGTGAAGCAGACGGCCATTATGGAGCCAACCATTGACCACGTGAGCGTCCGGATTCCCATCTGGCCGTTTCAAGAAGTGCCCGATGCGGACCAACATCTGAATACCGCCATGAAGGCTGTTGGTTCAACGGTCGGCATTGGTCGGTCGGTGGAAGAGGCCATGTTGAAGTCGGTCAGAAGTTTTCAGTTTTCACCACGAGACGTGTTGCCGAGTGTTAGCAATTTAACCGATGGCGAAATGATTAGCCAACTGATTCATCCACTGGCTAATCGGATTCTGGTCCTGATTGAAGCCCTTCGTCGGGGATACGATCCCGATGAACTGAGCGAATTAACGAAAATTGATAATTTCTACTTCGTGAAGCTAAAACACCTCTTACAGATTGAAAAACGCATCATGGATCACCCGATGGATGTCGACACCTTGAAGTGTGGCCGGTACTACGGCTTTGGGGATGGGATGATTGCGCGGATCTGGCAAACGGATACCGCTGCTATTCGTGAGTTGTCTGCCTCTGCGGACGTGCGTCCCACCTACAAGATGATTGAACCCACCGGGGGCGAGTTCGACGAAGAGGCCAGTGGTTACTACAGCACGTTTGAATTTGAAAACGAGAGCCAACCGCTGGGTGATCGGACGGCGTTAGTTCTGGGCCGTGGTGGGAACCAACTGGGGCCGAATTCCGCTGCCGAATACTTCACGACCGAAATGTTGAAGCAACTCAAGCGCGCGGGTTATCATACCATTCTGATGAATACCAATCCGAATGCCGTGGCCGTGGCGCCGGAGTTCTCCGACAAGCAGTACGTCGATCCCATTCAATTGGGGGACATTCGTAATGTGATTCAGGTGGAGCATCCGGACATCGTGATTGTGCCCGGAAACCGGCATTACCTGACGCGTGAGTTGAGTAAGCTCGATTTAAACTTGCATGTGTTGCCACCCGATCAGGAGACCGGGGAGCCTCAACCTAAGCGCGCAACGATTGGGGTTAGCCTGTTTGTCCATGAACAACATAAAATTGCGGCTGGAGTGATGGATATGATTGCCCCGGGGATGAACCAGAACCTGGCGCAGGTGACGGCATTTCGGATGCCAGCTGAGTTGCCTAAGGCTGATCGGGTCCGCTTGGTTGAGATGGCCAAGCAGGCCGTGAGTGAACGTCAGATTTCGGGGATGGTGCAGGTACTCTTTGCGCCGAAGTCAGACAAGAGCGATGCCCTCACGGTGGTGGGGGTCCGGCCAACGCGGTTGACCGAGATGGCCTTCTTGAGCAAGGTCACCGGGATCAACTGGGTGCGGATGTTGACCCGTCAGCATATCGGAACCTTGGATGATGAGGAACTCGGCGAGATTAAGATTGACCTGAACAGTACGCGGGTTGCCTTGATGAATGCAGCCTTCCCATTCCGGCAGTTGCATGTCTTGAATCGGCCAGGGACGACTGATCAAGAAGTCGGAGCCACGATTGCATTTGGATCGAGTGAGGCTCTGTCCTTGCAAAACCTGAGTGATACCGAGGAGCTGGACCGGATCATCAATCGAACCATTTAAAAGAAGAAATATGAGCGAGCTGGCAGAATTGGCCGGCTCGTTTTTAAGGTTCTCTGTCAACTGTTGTTGGTAAAATTCGTATGAAGGTAGCTTGATCACGGT
>NZ_JQCA01000060.1 GCF_001437125.1 Levilactobacillus paucivorans
CGAGGAGATCTCCAAAGGATAGAAACTATCCTTCAACACCATTTGACAAAGAGCCCTCAATTCGAGTGGAGCCCTATTAGAAAATTTGAGTTTTTTTAGAATTAACTGTCAATCTGAAGTCATTGAAATGGATCAATTGAGAATAACCGCCAACTACGGTTAATTTGAAGGACCGATCGTAGCCGGAGGAGGCCAGGGATGGAGCCGGCCGTGGTGGTGCTGTTAACTGGTGATTTTCCAGTTTACAGCACGGGCGACTTTGAAGACTCGCGTTCTTGGCGAGGCTTCAAATCGAGCGAGAAGCCCAAGGGGCTGAAGCGTCCCCACAGCAGGCGTAATCCCTGGCAGCCGCAGGCGGCCTTCTAGATCTTCCGGTTTCAAAAACAATTGCTATTTCAATAACCGGGTAATCAGTTTCTCATAGATAGTGATAAAACGGTGATACATGTCGAGATCGACGTATTCGTTCACTTGGTGGGCCGTGATGTTCCCGGGGCCAAAGACGATGACGTCAATGTCTGGATTGAAGGCCAGGAAGGATGAGGCATCGGTGCCACCGGGAACCCCAATCAATGGTAGCTTCTGTTCGAGGGCGTCTTCCCCAATTTCTTTGGCTGCTTGAACCAGCTCGGTGTCTGCCATGGTGTGCATTGGCCGTAAATCACTCAAAATGTCGAGAGATAGATTGGCCCCTTGCTCGTTAAGGTCCGCAATGATTTGCTTGATGGCAACCGTGATGTCGGCATTTGGTAGTTCGGGGATTGTCCGGATCTTAACAGAGAGGTCAGCACTAGCGGGAACGGTGTTGATTTGTTCTCCACCTTTGACCATCGTGACCACGGGCGTCACGGGTCCGAGAACCGGGTTACGGTAATCCTTGATAGAGGCAAAGTAGGCTTCTTCCTTCTGATAGAAGGCCATCAGCGGCGTAATCGCGTTCTTCCCGATTTCTGGCATGGAACTGTGAGCGGCCACCCCTTTGGAATGGACGGTGTAGGTCAGAGATCCCTTGTGGGCCAATTCGATAAAGTGTTGTTCATTGGTCTGGTTGGCGTCGGATAACTGTTGCGCACTGGCTTGGTCGATCTGCAGCATGTATTGGATCTGCTTTTGCATCAAGAGTTGCTTGGCCGCCCCGCTAGGTTCGCCCACGATTAAGGTGTCGAGGTCTTTAGCGTAACCTGCTTCGCCAAGTTGCTTGGCGCCGTATTGGCCGTATTCTTCGCCGACCGTGGCCATGAAACGCAAGGTTCCATGAAGGGGCACATGTTGATCGTGTAAATGGATCATAGCCCAGACACCAGCGATTAAGCCGGACTTCATGTCAGAGGTTCCCCGACCAAGCATCAGATTATTCTGAATCGTGGCGGAGAGGGCGTCAACCTTCCATTTGGCTGCGTCACCTAAGGCAACGACGTCGGCATGCCCATCGAACCCGACAACGGGACCGTGGCCGTCCCCGATTTCAGCGACCAGGCTAACCCGGCCGGGGGCATATTCGATTAATTTACTGTCGATACCATGTTTGGCTAACAGGGCTGCGATATAGTCCGCAACCTTTTTTTCATCACCGTTAACGGTATTCATTTTGACAATATCGCTCAGTGCTTGAACAACTTCATCCATGTTCTTCCACCTCATTATTAAGTCTAGCCACCCGCGTCTTCGAAGTGACGGGTGTTCACTAACTTGATTACAGCACTTTTTGCAAACGGAATCAAGAATCCAGGGTGTTAGTGGGCAATCTGGGTAAGAAAAAACGACTCATTGGCGATTGCCAGAGTCGTTACCCGAAAACTTTCACTTACTGCAGCTGATACTGCAGGCTGACCAGTTGGGATGCTCCCTTACTGGTAAAGGTTTCGTCGAGATTCATCTGCCAGAGTTGATCGCCGATCTGGAGTTGGTTCTGGGCGATATAGTCAGCCAGTTGGCGCAGACCGATGCAGATGTTTTTCACGTCATTCGTAGTGGTGACGGTCACGTAGTCACCAGTGGGCTTGGTGAGCTGTGGAAGTACACCTGTGTCGGTGCCGTCTGCGACCTTCTTGAGAATACAGAACGAAGCTGTGGGATACAGGTTGGCGTCACTGCCGGGTAGATGCGTCAAAAAGCCGGAGTCGCGCTTGTTAACCAGTTCGAGTTTACCTAAATTAGCATAGAACTCGGCGTAGATCTCCGCGATTTCTTCTTCGGTACAGGCCACCGACTGGCGCGACCGACAGAACGTCACGGGAGCGGTGATTGTGGTGATTGTCGGCTGATTCTTGACGGGAGCCACAGTCGCGGTAGGCTGGTTAAACCGCGTGTTCAAGGTACTTTTAAGCACGGAGAGATTGTCCAATTGGCCGTTGATTTTAGCAAGCACCTGTTGCAAGTTGTGGTTTAAGGATTCTGGATCGGCGTTTTGGGTGAGGGCCTTGATTTCGGTGATCGACAGGCCGAGATGTCGTAACTCAAGGATGAAGGTGAGGTCGTAGAGCTGATCGTAGTCGTAGTATCGGTAGCCATTGGCGGCGACGCGCTTGGGTTTGAAGAGCGCCTTCTCGTCATAGAAGATCAGGGTGCGACGGGTTGTTCCGGCTAAGGTGGCGAATTTCTGAATGGTTAACATGAAGCATCTCCTAAATCGGACTTGACTGTAACGTTACGGTACACCTTACACTAGGGTCAGTAAATGAGCAACTAAAACGATAGAAATGGGGACTTAGATTATGCGAGCAGTTGTTATCGATCATCCAGGAGATGCCAGTGTCATGAATCTAGTGGAACGGCCAACTCAGAAGACCACGGCGCACCAATCGGTGATGCGGATCCATGCCTTTGGCGTGCACCGTTACGAAGTGTTGACGCGTGCGGGTGGGTCACCATCCGTTAAGTTTCCCCGGGTCATCGGCGTCGAAGCGGTGGGAGAAATCCACGAGGCTTCAGCTGAGGGACCATTTAAGGCCGGTCAGAAGGTCATGACGATGATGGGCGGCTTTGGCCGTGAAGTGGACGGCAGTTACCAGGAATACGCCTTAGTCGACGATTCTAACCTATTTACGGTCAACCATCCGGGAACGGATTGGGTCAAGCTGGCCCAATATCCTGAAAACTTCTATACGGCGATCGGGGCGCTGAAGTCTCTGCGGCTACAGGCTGGCCAGTCCCTGCTCGTTCGTGGGGGGACCACGGCGGTTGGCTTGGCCGCAACGCAGTTAGCCAAGGCCATGGGTCTAACGGTGACGGCCACGACCCGGCGGCCCCAGATGCTGGATGCCGTGGTTCAAAGTGGCGCAGATGCCGCAATTCTAGACACGGATAACCAGCTTGTCACCGAAGAAAAATACGATGGGATCATTGATCTGGTGGGATCGGTCACGATGGATGATTCGATTGCCCACTTGAATCAAGGTGGGACGGTCTGTGTGATTGGCCTGCTAGCTGGTGAATGGGTCGCTAAGGAATTTTCACCATTTGTCCTGGGCGATAAGTACTTAACGTTCTTTGATTCCACGGTGGTTCACCAGGATCTGGTGGACGAGATGTTTGATCTCATTAACGAAAATCACCTGGAGATCCCGATTGCCAAGGTTTTCAAGCTCGCGGATATTCGTGAAGCCCACGACTATGTGATGGCCAGTCGTGCACTAGGCCAAGTCATTATTGATAACGATTAGATTAATTCGTCAATGACATCGGTGACGGTATAGGTGGCAACCTGTCCCAACGCCAAAAGAAAATCGTTGAGCTCTGCTCGCGTGTGGAAGGCCCCCTCAATGAGGTAGGGCCTTTCTCCCGTGACCCGATAATGATGGCGAATGGCATTACGGTACTGGTGAATGAGGGCGTCGTAACCCGCACGCTGGGTGGCGTTCTTAACTGCCGCCTGAATGAAGACCTGACGATCAAAACCTAATTTTTCGGTATCGACCTCAATCGTGTAGCGTTTAATGATGCCAGCATCTTCGAGGCGGGTGATGCGTGCGGCCACAGCGGGAGCGGTGAGATGAACCCGTTCCGCAAGATGGTTGGCCTTGATCCGACAATTTTTAGTGAGTTCTTTTAGAATATTTAGGTCGGTTTGATCGAGCAACTGAAATACCTTACTTTGTAAGTATTTTGGGGCAAAAGACTTTACTTTTCATCTTAACAGTCGACTTCAAAGCCTGTAAAGTGGAGACTACTGCTTGCCTAATTTGTAAGCCACATTCTTAGGTATTTGGCCAAAGGTTAGTATAATGAGGAGTTACAGACACGTCGTTGCGGATTAGCGGAAGCCTATCGCGTTCGTATCGGCAAGTGGTGTGGCCCGTCGAATTGGGCCGCACACGAGTAGGGTATGGAGGTTGACATGATAGAATTTAGAAATGTTACCAAGCAATACGCACACAACCAAGCCCTGGATCGGTTAAACCTCACAATTCCCAGCCGGGACTTTTTTGTGTTGGTCGGTCCTAGTGGGAGTGGGAAGACCACGACGTTGAAGATGTTAAATCGGTTGATTGAACCCACCGATGGCGATATTTACTTCGACGATCGCCGCTTGATTGATTATGATTTGAAACAATTACGACTCCAAATGGGGTACGTTTTACAGAACATTGCCCTTTTTCCGAACTTAAACATTCAGGATAACATTGCCATTCAAGCCGAGTCGCTAGGCTGGCCCCGTAAGCGGCGGATCGAACGGGCGCGTGAGCTGTTGGCTCAGGTCGACTTGGATCCGGATCAGTACGCCACACGGATGCCCAGTGAGCTCTCCGGTGGGGAGCAACAACGGGTCGGAATTATTCGGGCCCTGGCGATTAAGCCTAAGGTGGTTCTGATGGATGAACCCTTCAGTGCCTTGGATCCCATTTCACGTAAACAACTCCAAGATCTGGTTTTGCGGTTGCATCAAGAACTGAAGATGACCTTTGTCTTTGTGACGCATGACATGCATGAAGCCTTGCGCTTAGGCCAACACATTGCGGTGATGCGGCTCGGTCACATTCAACAAGTGGGGACGGGTGAAGACATTATTCGGCACCCAGCCAATGATTTCGTCCGCGGCTTTTTCCAAGTGGAAAATGCGGCCCGGCCGGATGCAATTTCTGATCTCGTGCTAGCTGGTTATGGCACGGCGACGACCGCTACGACGAGCATTGATGCTGCGGCAACTGTGAATGAACTTGCGGCGGCCTTGCGTCAAGGACCAGTGGTCGTGGCGACGCCCGATGGCAATCGCCAGCTACAGATCAAAGATCTCTTGGATTTCTTAGCTACAAAGGAGGCGGATTAGGTGTCAGCCATTTTGCATATTCTCAAGACGCAGGGCGGAGATATCGTCCATGCGATCGGGCAACACATTGGGCTGTCCCTGATCTCGCTATTGATTGCCGCGGTGATTGCGATCCCGCTAGCAATTCTTTTGATGAATCACAAGCGGGCGGCGGGGGTCATGCTCCAGATTACCAGTATTCTCCAGACGATTCCGAGTCTGGCCTTGCTAGGGATTCTGATTCCTATCGTGGGGATTGGGACGGTGCCGTCAGTCATCGCCCTGGTGATTTACGCGGTGATGCCCATCTTTCAAAATACGTATTCCGGATTGACCACGATCGATCCCAATTACGAGGAGGCCGCCACGGCGTTTGGATTGTCGCGGCGCATGAAACTCTTCCGGATTGAATTGCCATTAGCCATGCCAATGATTATCTCCGGTATTCGAATCGCGACGGTCTTGATCATTGGGACCGCCACGCTGGCTGCCTTGATTGGTGCCGGTGGTTTGGGGACCTACATTCTATTGGGAATTGAAACCAACAACAATCCCCTCCTGATTATCGGGGCCGTGTTGTCAGCGATCTTGGCCCTGGTCTTCGGCGCGGCGATCGACTGGTTGGGTCGACTGTCCTTTAAGAAGGCTGGGATTGTCCTGGCCACAGTTGTTGTCCTGATCGGTGGGTTTGCCGGTTACCGTAAGATTGCCAATCCAGAAACGGGGATCACCATTGCCGGGAAGATGGGGAGTGAACCTGAGATCCTGATTAACATGTATAAGGATCTGATTGAGCACGACCATCCCCGAATGAAGGTGACGACCAAGGCCAACTTCGGGGGGACATCCTTCCTGTTTAAGGCCCTCAAGTCGGGGTCCATCGACATTTATCCTGAATTTACGGGAACCGTCTTGGAGTCTCTGGTTAAGGGAGAAAAGGCGGCGAGTCATGATCCTGCCAAGACCTATCAGGTGGCGCAAACGGCCCTGAAGTCGCAATACCGGATGGCTTATTTGAAGCCAATGAAGTATCAGAACGGCTATGATCTGGCCGTCACCAAGCAGTTTGCGAAGGCTAATCATTTAAAAACAATCTCAGATCTGGTTGCGGTAGAGGGTAAGATTCACGCCGGTTTTGATCCCGACTTCTATCAATTGAAGGACGGTTATCCAGGATTAAGCAAGACATACGGTTTGAAATTTGCCAGTGCTAAGACGATGGAACCGTCGATTCGCTACAAGGCGATTGCGAACGGCAAGGTCAACCTGGTCGATGGCTATACCACCGATCCCGAAATTCAAGAATACCATCTGGTGGTCCTGAAGGATGACCGGAACTTCTTCCCACCTTATCAAGGAGCCCCGCTGATGACTGAGAAATTGGTCACCGAGCACCCCGAATTGAAGGCGACCTTGAATAAGTTAGCCGGGAAGGTTACCACGACGGATATGCAGAAAATGAATTATCTCGTCACTGTGAAGCATGAGAAGGCCGCAACTGTGGCCCGTCAGTATTTGAAGAGTCATGGGTACCTAAATTAGGGAGGAACAGTGTGCATGAAAGCAATCGTTGTGAGTCATCCGGGAGGACCGGAAGTGCTAACCTATACCGATGTGCCCAAACCCAGTGTGAAGCCCGGCTGGACGCTGATGGCTGTGAAGGCTCGGGGCGTTAATCATTCCGAGGTCTTTACGCGAGATGGCGAGTCACCATCGGTTAAATTTCCCCGGATCTTGGGGATCGAGGCCGTCGGTGAAGTCGTGACTACCACCGATACGAAGCGGCTGCCGGTTGGCCAGACCGTGGTCACCTTCATGGGTGAAATGGGTCGCGCTTATGATGGCAGTTATGCAGAATTTGCTTTAATTCCCAATGAACAACTCTTTCCGATAACGACGGCGTTATCTTGGGCGGACTTGGCAGCGGTACCGGAGACCTACTATACAGCCTACGGTGCGCTGGAAGGGTTACGCCTGCATGATGGCGAGACCTTGATGGTTCGCGGCGGTACTAGTGGCGTTGGCGTCGCAGCAGCTAAATTGGCCCATGCCATGGCTGACGTGACGGTCACGGCCAGTACCCGTAATCTGGCCAAGCGTGATCAGCTATTGGCGGCGGGCTTTGACGACGTGGTCTTGGATCGCGATGAGCATCTCCCACAGGGAACCCGGTATGACAAGATCTTAGAACTAATTGGGGCCCTCACCGTTCCGGAATCCCTCCAGCATTTGAATCCAGGAGGAATTGTGAGTGCAACGGGAGAATTAGGCGGCCAATGGGGATTAAATGACTTCGAACCAGTATCCAAGATTCCTAGCAATACCTATTTGACGGCTTTCTATTCCGGTGATATTGATGAACAACGGTTGCGCACCCTGTTTGAACTGATCGACAGCCACCATCTCGATGTGCGTCCGGCCAAGGTCTTTTCGTTACAGGAGATGCGGGCAGCTCATGAGTATCTGGGGAGTCAGCATAGCTTCGGTAAGGTTGTTGTGGTCTCCTAGGATTTAGGTTGACAGTGCCTGACTGAAAGATTAAAATAACAGTTAATTTCTAATCAATTTATCATAAACAGCCAGGAGAAGAGTAGTGGCGGCGGTGTTGTACAGTGAGCCCGGTCAGTGAAAACGGGTCGACACCTAGTCATGAAGATGAGCTCCCAAGTGCTATCCGGTGGTTCACCCCGCCGGGTCGGTAGGAACCGTTAACTTTCCGGGTATCAACTGGTACCGTTGAGGCGTGATCTGTGAGGATGACGTAAACTAGGGTGGTAAAACGACGCGTTCGTCCCTTGAACTAAGGATTTAGTTCGGGGATGAACGCTTTTTTATTCCCATCAAAATGATTAGGAAGTCACTTAATCTTAAGGAGGACATTCAGATGACACTTAACCAAATTAAAACGCAATTTCCTTATCGCTACGACGTCGTGGGGAGTCTCCTACGACCGGCAATGCTCAAGACGGCTCGGGCCCAGTTGGCAGCGGGAACCTTGAGTGCTGAAGATTTAACTCGGATTCAGCGGGCGGAAACCAAACGCGTCGTCCAACGCCAGGTTGAACTGGGACTCAAGGCCGTGACCGATGGTGAATTCAATCGGAGTTGGTGGCATCTCGACTTTCTCTGGGGCCTTACGGGGGTGGGGCACTATGACTATCAGCAGAGTTATAAGTTCCACGGCAGTCAGACCCGAACCGACAATGCTGATCTGATCGGACGCATTGCCTTCAATCCGGATCATCCCTTCTTTGAGAGCTTTCGTTACCTCCAGAGCCTGGTGCCAGCAGGAGTCGTAGTTAAGCAGACCATCCCGTCCCCAACCATGTTGTTCCGGGACAATCGGAGCGACAACTGGCATCAATTCTATCCGACCTGGGACGCCTACCTGGATGATCTAGCTCAGGCTTACCATGACACGATCTTGCGGTTCTATGAATTGGGCTGTCGCTACCTTCAGCTGGACGACACCACGTGGGCCTATCTGATTAGCCGGTTGAACGCGACGCAAGACGACGCCGTGGCCCATCAGGAAGTCGTTGATCTGGCCGAGAATGCCGTTTATGTCATCAACCGCTTGTTGACGGGTTTACCAGAAGACTTGACGGTAACCACCCACATTTGTCGGGGGAACTTCAAGTCGACCTACCTGTTCTCCGGAGGCTACGATGACGTGGCAGATTATCTGGGGCGCTTGCACTATGATGGGTTATTTCTGGAATACGATAACGCCCGGGCCGGGAGTTTTGCACCGCTCAAGAAGATTTGGCATAACGATCCTGATAAACGCCTGGTATTGGGACTGATCACGTCGAAATTTCCAGAATTGGAAGATCCAGCGACCATCACGGCGCGGATTCACGAAGCGGCCGAACAGGTGCCCCTGGCCAACCTGGCCTTGTCGACCCAGTGTGGCTTTGCCTCGACCGAGGAAGGCAATCAGCTGACGGAGGACCAGCAATGGGCCAAGCTCAAATTAGTTAAGCGGATCGCCGATAACGTCTGGCCCGAGTCATAAATTTTACACAAAGCATAAGCAATCTTTACATTTGCCAGCGTCATGAGGTGGTATCC
The DNA here is from genome assembly GCF_001437125.1 of Levilactobacillus paucivorans. GTDB lineage: Bacteria > Bacillota > Bacilli > Lactobacillales > Lactobacillaceae > Levilactobacillus > Levilactobacillus paucivorans. The sequence goes on from NZ_JQCA01000060.1 coordinate 9,320, forward strand.
TAAACAAGATAGCTAGACTGAGATAGGAGCGACTCGAACATGACAACGGTATTCGGTCACCGGGGCTACCCGGCGCGTTTTCCAGAAAATTCTTTAGCAGGCTTTCGTTACGCGGTTGAACACGGTATCGAAGGCATTGAGTTTGATGTTCATTTGACGAAGGATCAGGTGCCGGTCATCATGCATGATGAGCAGATCGACCGGACCACGGATGGGAGCGGGTTGATCGAGAGTTACACGTTTGCCCAACTCCGTCAGTTTCGGCTGGCGAATCAGGAACCGATCCCATCACTGGCGGAATTTCTGACGCTGGTTACGAATCGTGATGTCCAACTCAATTTGGAGTTGAAGACCGATAAGATTCAGTATCCTAACATTGAACGGATTGTGATGGGGATGGTCCACGCGACTGCGCTCAAGAAGCCAGTGATCTTCTCGTCATTCCATCTACCCACGCTGAATACTTGCCAAAAGTTGGCGCCCAATGAGATTTATTGTTGGTTGACCGACCGGCGGGTAGCCGATCCAGTGGCGCTGGTCACCCGTGAACACCTGAATGGCCTCCATTTGAGTCATTATCAGGCAGGAATCCCCGTGACTGAGCGGATCTGGACCGTGGACAATCCTACGGTAGCCGCTGATCTGATGGCGAAGCACGTTGCCGGGATCTTCACCGATGATTTTGAAATGATGATGCAGGTGAAGCAACAGGTGGCTAATTAAATTGAAAAGAGTGCGACAATATAAATTTGGAGATTAAAGAGAGCCAAGGACAAAATCCTTGACTCTCTTTTTTACCACTAGTCGTTAATCCTGTGTGAGCCGGTGTAAGAATTCTGCGCCCATCTGCTGGGCGTTAAAGGCGTAAGGTGCCAGGGCCGTTGCCGGGTCTTTAAATTGGCCATTTTCGTCAATCTCGTCTTTCTTTAAGGTCAACTGGAGGTTGGTCGCCATAAGCTGGAACTTGAGCCCGCGGAGGACCAGGTTCATGCCCAGGGCCGCTTGGAAACCACCATGACCGCCGTAGGAAACCATGCTGACAGGTTTGCCACGCCATTCTTTGTATAAGTAGTCTAAGGCATTCTTCAAGGGTGCCGGATAGCCCCAGTTGTACTGTGGAAAAAGGAGAATGAAGCCGTCGTAACCCTGAATAAGTTGGCTCCAACGCTGCGTGTGTTCCTCGTGATAAATGCCAGTGGAAGGTTGTTCAACTTCGTCTAGTAACGGCAAATTGATTTTTGCCAGATCAATGAGGTCGACGTCTAGTCCGGGCTGAGCCACGGCTGTCTGTAGCCAGGTGGCGATGCTGGGGCTAATTCGGGTGGGACGGGTGGATCCGATGATGAGACCGATTTTTTTAGGCATGCTGATCTCTCCTTTAAATTTCCAATTAATAGGTGCGTTGTGCACACATCTTAGCATTTATCTGGTATAATCACAAGTATGGATAATGAAATTTTTGAAGCACTATTTGAAATCGTGACCTTCTTCAACCAGCCCCAACAGGACCGTCACCTGCTACAGCAGGCCAACGTGCCGTTGGAACCGGCCGCCCTCCCAATCGTGGTGCGGGCCGGGCGTCAAGCCGACATTAGCATTGGCGAGCTGGCTGATCAGATCGGCCGCAATCACTCCTCAATAAGCCGCCAGGTGGACAAACTCGTCGCAGCCGGCTGGCTCCGTGAGGTCGATCGCCGCGATCAGCGGGTCCGGTTGGTGGCTCTCACCCAGCAAGGACAACGGGGACTCATGCAAATTAAGCTCGCACGGGAGGCAGCGTTAAGAGAACGGTTAGCGAGCTACTCCAATACCGATCGGGCCGAACTGGTCCGGGTCCTGCAACAGCTGGCGGGAACGATGACTGGTGAGACAGCTGACGAGTATGATGAAGACGATGACTTGAAGTAAGTTAAGAAATTCAGAGGGAGGCCGGGACAACTGTCCTGGCTTTTTTCGTCCCCGTTTAGTTTGGCAAACGCGTATAATAGGGTATAAATTGTTTGGGGAATTAAAGGGGATGGGTCGATGCGTCAAGGAATCAAGCGTGGGTTAATCTTAAGTGGATTTTACGCCTGCTGGGTATTGCGAACAGTGGGCTGGGCCTGGTTATCTGGCAATGACAGTGACGCTCTTGGGGCCACGGTGTTGAGTTTCGTTGTTTTTGGTGTGGTGTTATTGCCCTGGCCTGTGATTGTTTACTTGGTTGGCCGCGGTATTCATCACCAGCAGTGGGCGCCCGGCTTGACTGCCGGTTGGCTAGCGGTGTTGACGGTAGTTTCTTCAGAAGCGTTTAGTGCGAAGGTTGCGCCGGTCATTCCCTTGTTAACGATTCTGACAGGGTGGCAAGTGGCCGGCTTATTTGTTCAACCAATGCCACGGTCCACGACCTGGTGGGTGACGGGCGTGAGTATCGTGGCCACCGGGCTTTGCCTATTGACACCGGTCACCGCTGCCCGGCTGTTCGTGGCAGGATATGCCTCGCCGGTTCAGGCATTCACCGCCAACTCATCTTCCGACAGGGAGGGCCAGGTGACCACCTATAATTACAACGTGACCGAAGTGAGCCTGATTCCCACGCAATCGGACCCGAAGCTAAGTGTGGATGTCCATCATCTCGGTTTGATCTACTATCCTACCGAAGAACAGTGGTGGGTCGTCTAAATTGAGATTCAGAAAAAGAGACCGATCGTCGATGAAATTGTCATCGGCTGTCGGTCTTTTATAAGCGCAAAAAAATTAACCACCTTGAATTAGACTGGGATTTAGTCTGATTCAAGCCGGTTAACGATTATTTTGGGACAGCTACGATTGGGGCATTTTCCGGGTACCCTAATCACTGCTACCAAAAAAGCTTTAGTTTGTCGTCTGTTTGTTAAGCAATTGTTTACGACAACTTCATAATAACAAAGAAATCAAGGGTTTTGGGTGATTCTCGCGATTTGTAATATTACAAATTCATGCCATACTCATTTCGGGGAACAACCGGTCGGTAATCGTCCCCACTCAGGGGGTTCATGAGTCAGGGCCACAGAGAACATTTTCTGAATAAGTATTCTGAAAAATGAATATGGTTTAGGCGATGAGGAAATTTACCTCATCGCCTTTTTACAGGATCTTAACCAAAGTTGGTGGTCAGTCCGATCGGTTTGACGGGTCACCGGTCAAACTAAATGAGAAGAAATTCGGGAATTCTGAGAAATTAAGAGCGGCTCTCCTTCCGGGGTGATCGGCCAGTGAAAAGGGGATAATTTAGCCGGTTAATGGTTCCCAGACGGCCTAGCGGCTAAGAGAATGATACCGTGTTTTCAGGTTCCTGATACCAACGAAAATTTGGAAACGCCAATTGAGCTGGTTGGCCTGGTCGGCGTCTCCATAGTCTTCTAAGTTTCCTATGGCGTTGAAAGTGCGGAAGATGCCGGTAACCAGTGGCTTATCAAGGGAATTCGGCCATTTAAGGGTGGGGGCTAATCGGTTGGTCGCCAGGATGCTTTTATTAATAATTTTATATATCGTTCAGGTTTTACGGTTTACTTGCCGTGAATTAACGGTTTCACTTCTAATAATTATTTTGATGACGAAGCATTTTCCAAAAAATGGTTGCGAAAGTTCGGATACTTGCTATCATTGGGAGTGGTTATTGAACACCAACTACATATCTGAGGAGTGAGCTTGATGCATCTGAGAAACAAGGTTAAATGGCTCTTAGTCATGACGGCATTACTGGCCTTACCAGTTACTTTGGTAGGGTGTGGCAAGTCGACCAGCTCGACCAGTTCTTCTAGTTCCAAGGGATTTACCCCTAAGAAGTTGACGGTAGAATTCGTGCCATCATCTAATGCGGGAACGATCGAGGCTAAAGCCAAGCCACTGGAAGGCTTGCTGAAGAAGCAATTAGGGATTCCAGTGACGGTTAGTGTTTCGACCGACTACAACACCATCGTTGAGGCCATGGGGTCCAAGAAGGTGGATGTCGGTTTCTTACCGCCTGATGCATACGTGTTGGCGCACAAACAGTACGGTGACAAGGTCATCTTACAGGCCCAACGTTACGGGATTAAGGAACCTAACGACCAAGCCACGAAGCAACTCGTGAGTTACTACCGGTCACAAATCTTGGTTCGCAAGGATAGCGGGATTAAGTCTATCAAGGATCTGAAGGGCAAGAAGATTGCCGTGCAAGACACGACCTCAACTGCCGGATGGATTTACCCAGCCGTTGAAATGCTGGAACACGGCGTTAACGTCAACAAGGATGGCATCAAGACGGTTCAAGTGAAGGGTCATGACCAAGGGGTCTTATCCGTTTACAACAAGAACACGGACGCTGCCTTCGTCTTCCAAGGGGCACGTAAGTTAGTCATGAAGGACCAAAAGAATATCATGAAGGACGTTGTCCCAATCTACACGACGGGCAAGATTCCTAACGATACGATTACGGTTCGTGGGGACATGACAGACAAGTGGCAGAAGAAGATTGCGGCAGCCTTTAAGGAAATTGCCAAGACCAAGAAGGGACATGACATCATTTCAAGTGTCTACTCTCACGAAGGTTACGCAGATTCCAAGGACAGCAACTTCGATATCATTCGGAAATACGACAAGCAAGCAGAAAAGCTCGACAAGTAAGCACGTCGACAATTAGGCAATAACGACAGAAAGTAGCGGGGGGCGGCACATAGCAAGCGCCTCTGCTACTTTTTTATAGGGGGATCAGAATAATGGATCAACAACCAATCATTTCTTTCAAGAACGTGAATAAAATTTATAACAACGGGACCGTGGGTTTGAAAGACATTAACTTTGATATTCCCCGTGGAGAATTCTTGGTGGTCGTCGGGTTGTCAGGGGCCGGGAAGAGTACCTTACTCCGGACGATTAACCGGATGCATGAGATCTCTTCCGGTGAGATTACGATTGAGAATGAACCGATCAGTGACTACAAGGGGCAATCGTTGCGGTTGTTGCGTCGAAAGATTGGCATGATTTTTCAGGATTTCAATCTGATCAAACGTTCAACGGTTCAACGGAATGTATTGTCGGGGCGGGTGAGTTACTACCCGACTTGGAAGAGTGTCTTGAACCTCTTCAGTGCCGCCGATAAGGACCGGGCCATCCGCGCTTTGGAACGGGTCAATTTGACCGAAAAGCTCTACACACGGGCCGACGAATTGTCCGGTGGTCAGCAACAACGGGTGGCCATTGCCCGAACGTTGATGCAAGATCCTAAGGTTATCCTGGCCGATGAACCGGTGGCGTCACTGGATCCACTAACGACCCAGACCGTGATGGATATCTTGAAACGTTTGAACCAAGAAGATGGCATCACCGTTATTGTGAACTTGCACTCGGTGGCCTTGGCTCGGCAATACGCAGACCGTATCGTGGGCCTGCGCGCTGGTGCCGTGGTCTATGACAAAGAGATCGCCGACGTGACCGAGGCTGACCTGACGAAGATTTACCAGACAGCCTAGGAGGGGGCAAAATGACAACACCGGAAATTCCGCAACGTTCATGGAGCCAGCGCTGGCACGTGAAGGGCGTGGGCTGGACGGCCCTCTTGGTGGCCTTGCTCGTGGGGTCCTCTAAGATGACAGGGGTCGACGTGGGGATGTTTTTCAGCAACTTCGACCAATTCACCAATCTCTTGGTTCGGATGTCTCAGCCAGCCTGGTCCTACGTGCCAATCATCATCCAACCCCTCTATGAAACCATTCAAATGGCAATCCTGGGGACAACTATTGGGACCGTCTTCGCCGTGCCATTCGCGGTTCTGGCGGCCAGCAACTTGGTCCACAATCAGTGGTTACGCGGCATCATTCGTTTGATTTTAGACCTGGTGCGAACGTTACCTGACCTCTTGTTAGCGGCGATCTTCGTTGCCATCTTTGGAATTGGGTCGACCGCCGGGGTCATCACCTTGGCCATCTTCTCCTTTGGGATGATCTCCAAGCTCTTCTATGAGGTTATCGAAACCATCGACATGGGGCCACTGGAAGCCATGGAATCCGTTGGTGCTAGCAAGGTTACCATCATTTGGTATGCCGTGCTCCCCCAAATCATGAATCAATTTGTGAGCTACTTTCTCTACACGTTGGAAATCAACGTGCGGGCATCGACCGTCCTGGGGTACTTGGGTGCCGGGGGGATTGGGGTCTTCTTACAACGGTCACTGAGTGAATTCGACTATAACAAGACGGCCGTGATCATTCTGGCTACGCTAGTTGTGGTCATGGTGATTGATGGTGTCAGCAATCATTTAAGGAGGGTCTTACTCTAAGATGAATATGCAAACGACAATGACAAATAAACCAGAGAAGCCCGTCCACTTGAACCCTTGGCGGCGTTGGAGTTGGCTCATTTGGCTGGTTCTGGTCGCCGGTGTTTATACCTGGGCTATTACCGGGCTCCATTTTACCGGGTTGCAGGAATCCGCTGGGTCCGTCTCGAAGTCCATCGTCCACGGGTTGGTCAATCCGGACTGGGCCTACGTCTACAACGGTAGCGGCGAAGACTTGGTTTCACTGATTATCCAGACACTGGCTATCGCGCTATTGGGAACCTTCGTGTCGGCCCTGATCAGTGTGCCCTTTGCCTTCTGGGCCGCTCGGGGTGAACACGAGTGGGGCCACCTACGTTCTGGCAGTGGCAAGATTGTTCTGACGTTGATTCGGACTTTCCCAGAAATCGTCTTGGCTATCATGTTCATTAAGGCTGTGGGCCCGGGCTCCTACGCCGGGGTTCTGGCCGTCAGCATTCACTCCATTGGGATGCTGGGTAAATTGTTCAGTGAAGCCATCGAAAATATGGATCGGGGAGCCGAGGAAGCCATCGTGAGTGCCGGTGGAAATAGTCCCCAAGTCTTCATGCTGGCAACGATTCCCACAATCATGCCCGAATTCATTTCCTACACGCTCTATCGGTTTGAAATCGCCGTGCGGTCTGCCTCCATCTTGGGGATGGTGGGTGCCGGTGGTATCGGTACACCCATGATCTTTGCTATTCAGACACGGGCTTGGTCGCGAGTGGGGATTATTCTGTTAGGGATCGTGGTCATGGTGCTTCTGATTGATACCCTATCAGAGCAGCTGAGAAAGAGGCTGATCTAATGACGCACCTTAAGATTCTATCGACCAGTGATGTTCACGGTTACGTGTATCCCACGGGGTACAGCACGCCTAACGATAAGCGTGACTTCGGATTCTTGAAGGCCGCCACGGTCATTGACACGGTGCGTCAGGAAGCCGATCCCGATGATATTGTTCTCACGATTGAAAATGGAGACTGGATTCAGGGGTCGCCGTTTGCGGCGTACATTGCCAAACACGACGATGCCCCCCGCGATCTCTTTACGCAATTAAGTTCGGCCATGGCGTACGATGCTGGCGTGCTAGGCAATCATGAGTTCAACTATGGGTTGTCCTACTTACGGTCCTGTGAGGCCGCGCGCCAGTATCCGTTGCTTGGCGCGAATATCCAGGGTGGTCAACGGGCAGGGATTGTCGATGCGCCGTACACCATTCTAGAACGGGGTGGCGTGAAGATTGCCATCCTGGGACTGACTACCGCCTATATTCCCATGTGGGAGGCAGCGGGTCACATCGAGGGCCTGACATTTGTGTCGGCGTTTACGACGGCCCAACACTGGGTACCACGCTTGCGGGAGTTGGCCGATGTGGTCATCGTGGCCTATCACGGTGGCCTTGAGGCCGATCCACTGACGGGGGACCCAACAGAACGATTGACTGGAGAAAATGAAGGGTACCAGCTCATGACGGCAGTCCCCGGGATCGATGCTCTGATTACCGGACATCAGCATCGCGAAATTGCCGGCGTGTACCAAGGCGTGCCGGTCACCCAACCCGGTGAAAAGGGCGTTGCCGTGGGTCTAATCGACTTGGAACTTGACGCGCACCATCAGGTGGTTACCCACCGCGCGGAGTTGTTATCGACGGCCCAAGCAACTCCTAAGCGCGCCCTCCAAGCCTTAACGACGGCTACCGAAGCCGCCGTACAGGCCTGGTTGGACCAGCCGATCGGGCAAGTGACTGGTGCTAGTCTGGTCGTGACCGATTCGTTTGATGCACGCCTCCATGGACATCCGTATCTCCAATTTGTCAACGAGGTCGCCATGGATGCAGGGCAAACGGATATCGCCTTGACCAGCTTATTTAACGATGACGTGCGGGGTTTAGGGACCCACGTCACCATGCGCCAACTGTTAAATAGCTATGGGTATCCCAACACCTTGGTTGTCGAGCGTCTGACGGGATCAGCGCTCAAGGCGGCGTTGGAACGGAGCGCCAGCTTCTTTACCTGCGAGGGGTCAACGGTCAAGGTCAATCCAGCTTTCATTTATCCGAAGTTGCAACTCTATAATTACGATGTGTACAGCGGGATTGACTACACCTTCGATCTTCACCAGCCGATCGGACAACGAGTGGTAGACCTGAGTTATCATGGTCAACCAATTCAGCCCGATCAGGAACTCCTGATCGCGGTGAACCAGTACCGCGGCAACGGAGGCGGTGACTACCCGATGTTTGCCGCCAGCAAGATTGTTCGTGAAATTAACGTGGACATGGTGGCCCTCATCTTAGATTATTTTGAGCACCATCCCGTGGTCACGGGCAAACCGCAAACCAACTTCCAGGTTCGGGCATGAGACCCGCACCGGAAGAAAACAGCACCAGCTAGGTGGACTTAAGGTCCATTTAGCTGGTGCGGTTTTTAGTTGCGCCAAATTTCATTAAGCGCGGCGACGACGTAGGGCACCAGTGATGAGGGGTTCCCAAGGTCGGACCAGGTAGTGACAAAACGCACGCGATCGTGTTCCGCTAAGTTCAAATGAAATCGTTGATCATGACTAAGATTGACCACTTCGGCCAAGTAGACTAGCCGGGTAAAGACGGTTCCTTGGTGTAAATCAAGATGGGAATCTTCCGCCACGATCCGCCGAATTATCACGGTCAGACCAGTTTCTTCGTAACATTCGCGAATTGCGGCGTCCCGGGGAAATTCGTGTGGCTGAACTAAGCCACCTGGAAAATCCCAGTAGTGCGGGAAAACATTGGACTTGCCGCGTTCAAAGGCTGTTCGTCGTAGTAGTAAAATACCTTGTTCGGTCGGAACCATGAGGTGTGCAATCAGCTGAGTCATGCTAGTCCTCCATTTTGAAGAAGTGTTTAATCATTAAGATCAGTATACTTCGATGAAGATCAAAGCTTTTGGAAGTAGCATGAGTTTGGCAAGTGATCGAGGCATTTGATCAGAAGTGACCAATGATCGTTATTGAATGGTAAAAACAATCATAGCCGCAGGCGGCTTTTTTAGCGTTTCTAGTTACTTAAGCGAACTATCCACATGAACCACCAGTTTCCCCAGATTTTCGTCATGTTTCAGGTGCTTTAACCCAATGACGGCCTGGTTAAAGGATAGTGTGGCGCCAATCACCGGATCTAACGTGCCACTGGCTAGCTGTTCGCCAACCGTAGTCGCCATGACAGCCAGATCGTGGATGCCTACAGGATCGGCGGAACGGTAGACGCCGCCCAGCCCGGCGCGATTCAGACTCAGGGCCCGAGTATCGAAGTCAAAGTGGGCAGGCATGCCGTCGCCAATGGCGATAATTTGGCCGTTGTAGGCCATTCTAGCGGTGTCTGCCGCCAAGGCCTCACCGCCGAGGGTATTGAGGCTGACGTCGACACCACGGCTATTGGTGGCGTCGAGCACGGCCTGCGTGACATCGGTTTGGTGATAGTCAATGATGACATCTGCGCCAACGCGTTCGACCAAGGCCCTTTTACGAGCAGAGGTTGTCGTGATGGTTTGTAGGCCAAGTTGGTGGGCAAATTGTAAAGCGGCCAGTCCGACAGCACCACCCCCAGCGTGAATCAGCACACTTTGGGCAGTGGTCAAGTTCGCCTTGCGGTGTAGCGCCTGGTAGGCTGTCAGGGTGCCACATAGACTGGCGGCAGCCGCATCCAGACTGACGTTGGCTGGTAGGTGGGCCACACTCTGACTGGTGGTAACCGTGTAGGTAGCGAGGCTGCCGGCTCGGCGCAGATCGCCGTGATAGAAGACCCGGTCCCCCACGGTAAAGTCGGTGACGCCGCGACCCAGTCCCGCCACAATACCCGCGGCATCCATACCGATGACGTGCGGGTCATTCCAGGTGCCGTTTTCAATGACCTTGTAGTCAGCTGGGTTCAGCCCTACCGCGCCCACCTGGATGAGTAATTCACCGGGTCCTGGCGTTGGGGTGGCAATTTCTAATTGCCGGACATCGTCAAGGTCGTGCGGACCGTGTCCCATAATCGTCCATGCTTGCATCGCAATCAGTCCTATTCTTTAGAGTTAGGTCTATCTTAGGGGAAGCACGGCGAAAGGGAAAGCCATTCATTTGGTTAGCACCCCCATTGGTTACGTCTATATGTTAAATTTAGATTGCATTACCCGCTAATTGGGTGCAATTGTTTAAAAACCTTGGTAGAATTAATTAACTTAACATTAAAAACTGGAGGTGGACGTCTTGCACGACCGTTTGATTGCACTCCCAATTCCTGACCGCTAAATTTATTTCATCTCAGAAAGGATGACCCCATTACATGGCACAAGAAACAGAAGCAACTGTCACTACGACCACCGAAACTGAAACGACCGACCCTGGACCCAGTCAGGAGTCGCTTTGGCAAAAGACAACGTCAGAACTATTAACCGAATTCGCTACCGATAGAGATGCCGGGCTTACGACCGATGAGGCGCAGCAAAGACTGCGTGCGGACGGGCCTAACGAGTTGACCGCTAAGAAACAATCGAATCTCTTACGTTTCTTGAAGCAGTTCAATAACAGTATTATCTATATCCTGGCGGGTGCCGCCTTACTCACCTTCTTCATGCACCACTACTCCGATTCAATCGTTATCGGACTGGTGATTATCGCGAACGCTTTTATCGGTTACTTCCAAGAAAAGTCGGCGGATAACGCCCTCGATAAAATTAAGGCCCTGCTGGTCTCCGAGGCCGTCGTCTTCCGTGATGGCCAGAAGATCACGCTGCCTTCCCGTGAATTGGTGAAGGGGGATATTGTCCAGTTGGAGGCGGGGGATACTGTGCCTGCCGACCTGCGACTGATCGATGCGGATAATCTGAAGATTCAGGAGTCGGCATTGACCGGGGAAACTGATTCGGTCAACAAAGGTGAGGATCCCTTACCCGACGCTAATTTAGCGCTGGCCGAACGGTCGAACCAGGCCTTCGCCTCGACGGCCGTGACCAGTGGGTCCGGCCGAGGCATTGTGACGGTGACCGGTGCCAACACCGAGATTGGTCACATCCAACAGAACGTGGCTGAAGTTAAGCAACAGCAAACGCCTTTAATGAAGAACCTCAATGGCTTGGGGCTCGGCTTGTCGATTGCCATCTTGGTAGCGGCAGTCCTGCTCTTTATCCTGGGGATGATTACCCATGTTTACAGCTTACCAACGCTGCTGATTGCCGTGATTACGATGGTGGTGGGCTCGATGCCCGAAGGCCTACCGGCTAGTACGTCGGTGGTCCTTGCCATGGGAACGCAGGCGATGACCAAGCAGAATGTGATTGTGAAGACGTTACCCGCTGTGGAAACCCTGGGGGCCGTCGACATCGTTAACACCGATAAGACCGGGACGTTGACGAAAAATGAAATGACCGTGACCGATGTGCTGACCGCCGCCGACACCTACACGGTTTCCGGTGTCGGGTACGACGCGACCGGCCAGGTTGAAAATGACAAGGGCCAGACGGTGGCCTGGCGTGATGATACCGACCTCGAGTGGTTGGTTCAGATTGCCGGACAGACCTCCGACGCCCAGTTCCATGAGGAAGATGGGCAGTGGGTTCTGACCGGGGAGCCAACCGATGGGGCCTTGACCGCGCTATACCACAAGCTAGTCGGCACCGATCCCGCACCCCAAGAGATTGACTCGTTGCCATTCGACTCGGCCATTCGTTATTCCGCCCGACTGGTCGATCACCGTGACCAACGGTACTTGTTGGTTAAGGGGGCACCACAAACCTTGATGCGCCTGATGACTGAACAGGGCCAAACGGTTGACCAAGACGCCTGGCAAGCGCGGATTTCTCAGTTGACGCAACAAGGCAAACGGGTTGTGGCCTTAGGGTATCAACCCGTAGCCACCGACGCCGATGAGGTGGATGACCTGCCAATCGGGCAGAACTTCCACCTGGCCGGGATGGCTGGGATCATTGATCCCCCACGTCCTGGGGTCGCCGATGCCGTTAAGCAACTGCGTTATGCCGGCATCAAGGTCAAGATGATCACGGGGGATGACCCCGAGACCGCGGCCGCCATTGCCCAGCAGTTGAACTTGTCCGAGAAGGCGAAGGCCATCACCGGACCCGAGTTAGCCCAGTTGAGTGACGACGAATTGGCCGCTAAGATTGACCAATACACGGTGTTTGCCCGGACCACGCCCGCTGATAAATTGCGGATCGTGAAGGCCCAGCAACAGCGTGGCCACGTGGTTTCCATGACGGGTGACGGCGTCAACGATGCGCCCGCTTTGAAGCAGGCTGATATTGGAGTTGCCATGGGGATTCGGGGAACCGACGTCGCCAAGGACTCCGCCGATATGGTGCTGGCCGATGATGACTTCACCTCGATCCTGGGGGCTGTCCGTGAGGGTCGCCACGTCTTCGATAACATTCGTAAAACGATTCGATTCCTCTTACCAACCAGTTTTGCCGAAGGACTAATCGTGGTCCTCAGTATCCTGATGGATCAAGAGCTACCCTTATTCCCAACACAATTGTTGTGGATTAACATGGTGTCCGCCTTGACGATTCAGTTTGCCTTCATCTTTGAGCCTGCCGAGAGTGGAATCATGAAGCGGGGGCCCCGAGACGTCACCCGGGGGATTCTCTCGAAGCTTGATATGTTTGAGGTGGCCTACGTCTCTCTCCTGATTTCTGGGCTGGGGATGTTCGCCTACGACCTCCTGACAGCTCAAGGGCTGTCGGCCGTCATCGGCAGTACCATGACGTTAAACGTCATCATCTTCGGGAAGGTCTTCTACCTCTTCAACTTGCAAAACGATCACCCAGTTCTGTCGAAGTACTTCTTCCGCAACAAGATGAGCTTCGTGATCGTGGCAATTCTCTTGGTTCTACAGGCCGGCATTATTTACTGGCCAGCCATGCAGAGCGTCTTCCACACGACGTCGGTTAACTTCCATTATGGTTGGGGAATCCCAATCATGGCGGGGGCAGTCGTCCTGATCGTAACAGAAATCGCCAAGGCAATTCGCCATCGGCTGGATAATAGTATTGTTCAGAGGGAACAGAGAAATATATAGAGTGTGACAGCCGGCTGCCCGCTGGCGCACGTTTCGACCATATAAATTCAAAAAAGAGAGGGACCGTGGCAATCACCACAGTCCCTCTCTTCTTTGCGTCCACTTAAACTTCAATCGCCATGACTCCCCACCGTCGTTCCTGTTCAGGCGTGTAAATCGTATAGGTCGCCTGTACCATTTGTGCCACACTGTCCGTCGGCTGACTTCCCACGCTAACCGGTGAATAGGCTTGATAGAGGGCCGCAAAGGTTGGAAATAACCGATAGCCACGGACTGGTTTATCCAGAACCTGGCTAGCATTGGCCAGATTAACGAAGCGAATCGTATCGCCAACCTGAATGGCCTGGCGTTTGGGATCGTGGAGGCGGATTTCAATGGTTTTGGTGCCAGCTGCCATGAGGTCGAATTGGTCGGCGGCGAGTTTCATTTGGGTCGTGGTCATGCAGTTTTGCCTCCTTGAATTGGGGTTAATTTTAGAATTAGATTCAGTATAGGCACATTGGGAACTTGGCGCAATCCCTGTTAGGTCACCGATCATTCTAAACGTAGCCGCTAAGGGTTCAGGGCTACCACGATCGGCCCCTGCAATATTTGTGACTATTTTACAAATTACGCTGGCTCTTAGCACCCGATAATCCTATACTTAACACAAAGGAGGCGGAGCACTGTGAAGAAAAAGAGTTCCGATTGTACCGAGATTTTAGTGGGGAAAGCCGCCAGTATGGATGGCTCCACGATTGTTGCGCGTAATGAGGATGGGTATGGGCCAGTCAACCCAATCAAATTTGTGGTGCATCCAGCCACGGATCAGACGCAGGCAACGTTTACGTCGGCTGTAACCGGCGTGACGGTACCCTTACCCGACCATGCCTATCGGTATACGGGAACTCCGCAAGCTGATCAAAGCGATGGCCAGTACGAAGAAGCCGGCATTAACGAATTAAATGTCGGGATGAGTGCGACCGAAACGACGGCGACGAATGCCCGGGTCTTGGGCTACGATCCCCTAGTAAATGATGGGATCAATGAAGAAGCAATGGTTACCCTGGTTCTGCCGTACATCAAGACGGCCAAGGAAGGGGCCCAACGTTTGGGGGCCCTACTGGAAAAGTATGGGACCGGTGAAAGTAACAGTATCGCCTTCAACGACCACAACGAAATTTGGTATTTGGAAACGGCTGGTGGCCATCACTGGGCAGCCATGCGACTTCCCGAAGATACCTATGCCATCGCGCCTAACCAGACGTTGATGCAAGAGGTCGATCTGACCGATAATGACAACTTCCTGGTCGCAACTGACTTGGTTGATTTTGTCGAAAAGAACCACCTGAACCCAACGCCAGGAAGCTTCAACTTCCGCGAAATCTTTGGGACTCACGGTGAGGATGACGCGTACTACAATACGCCACGGACTTGGTATGGGCAAACGCTCTTTAATCCAGAAATTACCGACCAAGAACCCACCGATCAAGACATGCCATTTACGCGGAAGCCAGCGAAGAAGATTGCCATTGAAGACGTGCAGTTCTTCCTGTCTTCTCACTATAACGGCACGCCATACGATCCATTTGGCACCTACGCCTCTGGTTCCGCCAACGATCAACGGAAGTACCGGCCAATTGCCATGGACCGGAATCAATGTTCCTCAATTTTACAGATTAGAAATGACGTCGATGCCGATCACGCGGCAATTCAATGGATTGCCATGGGCTTCTTTGCCTATGCGCCTTACGTGCCATTCTTTACCAACATCAATGACACCCCAGTGGATTACCAGAACACAACGACTTCGGTCGACGTCAACAACGTTTACTGGTTGAATAAGACCTTATCCGTCATCATCGAACCACACTTCCATGAATACGTAGAGAGTGTCAACGCCTTCCGCGAAGGCTGTCAGTCATACGCCCGTTCACGGGTCGCAGCGACTGATGCCGCCGTTGGTGGTGACGTCACAGCATTCTTGACTCAAAGCAATGCGGAGACCGCCGGTGAAATTTCCAAGCGGACCCACGCGTTGTTTGATGAACTGGTTAAGCATGGGTTGAACTTGTCGAAGACGGCTTGGGAAAAGGGCCAGAACCTCTAAGCTATCGTCAGAATTAGAAAAAGTCGTTTGCGTTTCGGAGGAGGAGACTATGCAGAGATGGTTAAAGTTAACGGTAGCCGCTGTCCTGGGGCTGACCGTGGGAACCAGTGTCACGGTAGCTCAGGCCGCTAGTCGGGTCAAGCTACCCGCGTATCCCGTGCAACGAATCTTAACGTTTAAGACCAAGGACACCCCGGTTTACCGGACGTCCAAGGCCGCGGCTCAGGGCCAACACGCCTTAGGTAAGGCCAAGAGTACGACGAAACGGTGGACGGCCACCAAGGTCGTGACGGTCAAGGGGAAGCGCTACGTGCGTTTAGCCCTGGTGAGTGCCAAACCTTTGTCTCATGGGACGATCGTGATTGGCGCGAAGCCAGCCTCGACCAAATTAGTTGGGAGCTACGTCGCCCTGAACAAGCTGAAGGCACACGAAAAGATCAGTCAACTCAAGTCTCTTCAGAAGACGGCCTACTGGGCGCCAACCGCGACGCATGACTTCTGGAACATGCCAGCCAATACGCTGGGAACCACGGTTGCTTTGCACTACGGGAGCACCTATGGTTACCAGACGTTGTATGCGATTCAGTCGTTGACCACGACCAGCAAGAAGCAGTACCTGTACCTGGAAACGGCGGCAGGTAAGACAGCTGGCTGGTTACCAGCAACGGCCCTCAACAAGGGCACTTATCCCGACCTGATCAACCGTGAATTAACGCGCGATCTGACAGGAACGACCACGACCACCACGACCATTGATAAGAAGGGTCACGTTAAGGTGGGCGTTGCCGTCAAGGACGGTGTTGTCCAACGTGTCGTTCTGTTAAAGCAGAACAGCCAGACGATCATCTATGATTTCAAGGCTGGTCGCGTGACGACGCGGACAACCCGAACCGCCACTGGTGCGGTGAAAGAGGTCGCCACGTTGACCCCAACTGATGATACAAATCTGACCTTTAAGGCCCGTGCTAACTTTGATATTCAAGGGATTGTCTATCAGGTTACGGTGACGCCGGCCGGAAAGGTAAGCTTCGTTGACGTCGGTGGGTGGATGGCATAGAAGAGTGTGAAAAAGGGCGGTTAGCCGGTGAGCATTAAGGGTGATAAGCAAAAAATCCGGGTCTTGGATTTATTGCTTATCAGTCTTAAGCGGAACCGGCTGCCCTTTTTCACACGTTTCGACCACATAAAATTCAAAGCAACCCAGGGAGGCATGCCAATCGGCAAGGCCTCCCTTTTGATCTACACATTTTCAAAGGAGTGTTGCCACCTCATAATCGCCACCCCTCAGACTCGAGTGATTGAACGCAATTACCCGGATTGTAGTATAATAAAATTATAATTAATACAATGAATCGATAGTCCCCATCAAGATTTAAATCGAGGACCATCCAGGAGAGGACGCGTCAGAGATGCGGGGAATAAAGTTAGGATTGATTGTGGCGATGGGATTCGTTATCGGAGGGGGTGGCGCGACCACGGCTCAGGCCGCCAAGCGCATCAAGTTAGCGCCATATCCGGTAGATCGGATTATGACCTTCAAGGCCAAGAATACCAAGGTCTACAGCTATCCTCGGGCCAGTCACCCACATAGCAAGTATCTTGGGAAAAACAAGAGTACCAAGCGGACTTGGACGATAACCAAAGTAGTGCGGATTAAGGGCAAGCGCTACGGTAAGATCAGACAAAGTGATCAGATACCGCTACAACATGGATCGGTGATTCGCGGTGTGGTATGGAGCAACCTGAATAGTGGCTACGTTCCGCTCAGCAAGCTGCGGTCGCATAAGAAAATTCAATCATATACGACCATGAAGAAGACGGCTTACTGGCTACCAAACCAAGATCAAGATTTTTGGGATATGCCAGCAGGAACCGTGGGGAATACGAGCGCTGTTGAATACGCGAGAAATTTTGCCTACCAGACAATCTATGCATTTCAAACACTGACGACGGTGACCCATCACCGCTACTTGAATTTTAAGACGGCTAAGGGACAGGAGATCGGCTGGTTGCCAGCAGATGCGGTGTACCGGGGAACTTATTCCGACCCGCTGAAGCGTGAGTTAGCCCGTGATTTGCCGGACACGACGACCAAGATCAAGGTAGTCAATCGGAAGCGCAATCTTAGAGTTGGCGTGGCCAAACGGGATGGTATGGTCCAACGCGTGGTTATCGTGGATGAGGGGAGTGAGACCACCACGATTGATTTCAAGGATGGTCTGGCGGTTAAGAAGATCCATCGACTAGGGGATGGCACCAAGACCCAGGTCAAGGAATTTACTACGCCACAAAGCAAGGTAACCTTCAGACGACTTGTGTGGAGGGATGGTGAGGTTGATGACTATGCGATCACTGTTACTGCAGCCGGCAAGGTTTCTACGGCCATGTCAACCGTAGCTTATGCATGATCAATTAGCCCTGAAGTTATGTTGGCCTTTAATTTATTCGCCAAGCAAACCGGGTGATAGCACACGATCGGTTATTCGGTCATAGAGTAAAATAGGTGTCAGAGTTAGGGGGGGCTTGGCCTCCTGACACTCATACTCAGCAGTTTATTAAACGGATATGTCGGGCGACTACCATCAATTGTTGCTGTGATCGTATTCGTAGCTGGGTTTGTGGGGCTTCCGGGTTATCGGAGGCCTTTTTAATTTGGATTTAAATTGATTTAAAAGGCACGACACACGCACTACGGTTTAAAACTAGATATACTTATCTCTGTTATCGGCGCTGATGGCAAAAATAAACTGTAGAGGAATTGATAAGTATGTCTATTACACCACATTTATTATCTGATTTTGGGGTCTCCACTGAGATTCCTGTCATGACGCCACATAATGCCATGCAAAACTTTATTATCGATAAGCAAAATCCCGGGATTGGTTACGGAACTTTCGGGCCACGTAAAGGAGAATGGCAGATTATTACAAAGTATGCTTATGATGTAAGCAACACTGATGTTACGAAGAACCATATCACGCCACTTTCTTATCTTCGTATTGACCATGGTGTTGATAATAAGAATAATTCTTTTGATCCAGGTCACTCTGGTTCCCTAGATATTTATCACAAGAACGGTCAAACTTATCTACTGATTGCGGATAAGATCGGGGATGCTGTTGACCGCTATGGGACACAGTTAGTTCGCGTTCCAACGGAGTTAGTGGAAACTAATTCGACAATTGCGTACAGTGATTTAGCTCGGCTTGGGACTGTTAACCACATTGGATCAAAGAATATTGGAACACCAAATCGGTTGGAATTTGCGGTTTCTGCCGATGACCAGAATATTGTAATTTGGGTATTCAATGAGGCCACTGAAAGCCTGATGGGATTGTCAGATATTGATGGATTGTTGAATCAGGCAGCACAGACCGCAACAAAGGAGATGTCACTGTCTGGGGCAACGCCAACTGAGATCAGTAACTTCTCAAGCTCAGCGAAGAAAGCTTTATTTAAAGTTCGAGATATTAAGGGCGATACAGTGTCTGGATGTTCTCTGCAAGGGGTGGCATTGACTAATGGGGGCTCAGTCTACGTGGCCTGTGAAACGGCAATCGGGGACCCAATCTCGCAGGCAAATAAAGGCGGAGCCAAAGGAATTTGGAGGTTCAAGGTTGGTGTTAATGCCGTCGGTGTTGGGGACCCAACATCAATTACAAACAACATGTGGCACAAATATTATGTGGCACAAGGTGGTACGCCTGCTTCAGATATTGGCGTTGAAGTTGAGGGTTTACAAGTTGTTGGGGATGATCTTTACCTGGGGGTCGCCTACCATGGTTCGGATACAGCGACCGAGAAAAATCGACTCTATCACTTCGACAAGACACTCGTTTAAGTTGATGACAACCAGTAAATAATTCTAGTGAAAGAAATAAACAAGCCAGACCAAAGTGGGTCTGACTTGTTTTATTTTAAAAATTTTTTGATCATTTTTGTAAACTTTGTACGTAAGCTTGTCCGGCAACTGGATCAGCGGGAATGTCGGTAACATTATTCGACAGGGTTTCAGCATAGACATCTGCTAAGTAACCTAATTGAACGTAGAATTTCTTACTACCAACGTTAACTGTAATCCGATAGCTACCGGGATCGAGATTATAGTTGTCGTAACATCTAAAGACATGACCCAGTGAAACTTTTAGACGGTACAGTGTTTTATGACCAACGCGAACCCTCTTTGTTCCGAATGTCTTGATAGGTTTCGCCAGGTAGTAAGTGTAGACCGTTCTTGAACGCGTGAACTTTTTAATCTTAACTGACTTTGAAAATTTACTGAAGTCAGTCTTATTAGAATTTGTGAGGTAGTTGGTGTAGTAATTTAAGTAATTATCAGCTGTAATAGTGAGAAATGGATTTCCTCGGCGATCGCCATCGAAGTAAGACTGTAAGTTCTTTTCGTGCAAGTCGGGTAGATTATTTGTCCCTTGATGGGCAAATGCCGTGTTTTTGGTGTACAAAGGTGTTTTTGTTTTATTCTTAGTGTCGAGGGTAAAGAGTAATCGGGACGTTTTTGTTCCAATAGCATGGAAAACCTTCTTTTGATTACGCTTTGTCAGGCTTTCGACAATAAAGCTGAATTGGTTTCTGGAAGGAAATTTCCTGCCGCGTACGATAGATCCCCTAGGCAGAACCACCTTCTTTTTTCCATCATAGACGGTTGTCGCGCGGGAGAGCGTGTGGACCTGGGTATCTCCGACTGGCAGAATGACAGGGTCATCGGGGTTAGCACTGTTTTGAATGAGAGCATTGAGATTTTGAATACCAACTTTGTCAAAGGTCTGATCGACCAGCTTACTGGTGGCCGTGACTTTCTTATCTCGCGTTTCCAGGCGAGTAAGAGTTCGTCGCTTGTATTTATCCATGGCCGATGCGTTGGTAACAGTTATACTTCCAGCGATGATTCCTAATAATAGTAATAAACTGATTCTCTTGGCGCTCAATTTAAACAATGCGGTTACCCCCTATAGCTTCCGATACACTAAGTATAACGCTAACCAGCGATCGACGTTATGGTAGGCATGTAAATTATATTCTCATGAAGATTTGCCGGGAGCCCGTGGGTTTCCCCGTGAGATTTGTTATAATGGATCTCGCATTGTGAACTTTGAAAACGAGAGGAATATGAAAATGATTATGATCGGAATGGAAGTTGGGCGGTGGCAGACGTGGTAACTCAACAACATCATCTACGTGGCGTTCTATTGGCTAGTGTGGCCTGCATGTTATGGGGCGTCTCCGGGGTTGCCGCGAGTACCCTGTTTATCTTAAATGCCCATGTGACCCCGCTGTGGTTGACTCAGGTTCGAATGATTAGTGCCGGGTTAATCCTCCTGGTTATGGGCCTCATTATTGGAACGCACCCGTTTGAGATTTTCAAACAACGGTCGACCAGCCTGCGCGTCATCAGCTACGGTCTGCTGGGATTGGTGCCGGTTCAATGGTGCTACTTTGAAGCCGTTAAATACGGAAGTGCGCCGATCGCCACGATCATTCAGTTCCTTGGACCCTTTATTATTAGCATTTATTACTTTTTATTCAAACACACCAAGCCATCCCGCGCCGAGGGCGTTGGCATGGTGATTGCCTTTGTGGGAACGTTTCTAATTGTGACCCATGGGCACTTAAATAGCCTGGCTATCTCACCCGTCGTCCTTTTCTGGGGTGGGTTGTCAGCGGTTGGGGTTGCGACAAATACCCTATTGCCCCGGCCATTATTGCCGAAATTTGGAGCAATTAACGTGACCGGTTGGGGTCTGTTTTTGGCCGGTATTTGCCTGAATGTATTTGGTCCCCTGTGGTTGGTTCCAGTGACGCTGACGTGGCAAGAAGCGGGGCTGATTGCTTTTATCGTGCTGTTTGGGACAATCTTCCCATTCTTGATGTTTGCACACGCTCTGGGATATATTCTCCCAACAACGGCCAGTCTGCTAGATGCCTTCGAGCCCTTGTCGGCTACAGTGTTCTCCGTAATTTTCCTGAATGTCCAACTCACCGGTTTCGATTTGGTGGGGGGAGCCTTGATTATCATTGCGGTCATGATTCTTTCCATCAACGCGCAGAAAATTCTCAATCTTTTCCGTCGTTGGCGGACAGATTAAAATTTAAATTAAAAAGAGTCGTAGCGCTAGCTGACAATTCAGCTGACACTACGACTCTTTAATTTACTTATGGTAGATCGTAAGGAATCGAGCCATAAGGGGTATAGAACTTTTTACCCCCAAGATGCATGATACCGAAATAACTTGATGGCACCGTGTAAGGCATGTCATCGTACTCTGAGTCGTAAGGTGGCGTCTCATAAGTATCTTGAAGGTTAACCAATGCTAATCGGTATTGATGTTTGCCTTTGTAACGAACTTTTGTGGTCTTGAAGCCCTTCAGCTTTTTGGCTAAGTAAAGGTAGCGGGTGTGGCCTTTAATCCGCGTCCGTTTGATTTTAACGGAGGTTGCTGGCTTAGAGCTGTAGACAATCGCGTCATCCTTAGGATTGTTTTGACGGACTTCAACGTACCCATCAGTGGTAATTTGAACCGACTGCTTGGAGAGAAGCGAGCCCCTGTATTGCATGGCAGTCATGCCACCAGAATAGAAGTCGCCGGTGCTCCCGTTCTTAGGAAAGTAAGCGGGGCGTTTAACACGCTTAAAGTTTTTCATCTTTTTGCGATTGTAGATGCTGAGTCCACCTTCTGGTAGCCACAAGCCTTCGCGGTAACCTGGATTGAGAATCTTTTGACTCAACAGTCCGGCACTCAAGAAGAAGGCAGGACCACCGGCATTGGCTTCCCCTTGAATAAGGGTTCCAGCAGGGATGGTTATTGGAATTTTAACATCACCAAACCCTGTATAAGCGGTGAAGGGAACGTTGAAAGTCATTTTCTTTGTGGTTTTATAGAAATCATAGCCACCGATCTGCTTAGCAGCTTTGGCAAATTCCTTTTTAGTGGTTGGATTAATCATCTGACGATGGGGTTCTGATGCTGGTCGATTAGCGCGGCTATCGTCGAAGGGAATTTGTTCATCTCCCTGAGGGTTATATCCTTGTTTAAATCCTTCCGTAGTCACGTAGCCAAGGTCACCGCCGTAGTATGTTTTAAGATGGAAATATGCGGTTTCTTTCCCGTTATGACGCATCGTTACCTTTTGAACGACGTATTCATCGTCGTATGGGTAAAGAAAATTTAATACCATCATCTTCTTTGTGTGGGTCTTATCCCACGCATACCGTGGCTTGGTATATCTTGTTAAGTAATAAGGTGTTGGTGTGATATCTTCACTTGATGTGATCTTGTAGGCAGATGCCTGAGCGGTAGTCGTGGTGAGCATGCCACCACCAACGAATAGCGCCAGCGCGGCAACTACTTTGACGCCTAGTTTTAACATAAAATAGCCTCCTCTAATCCCCGAATATAGTGGACTCCTAATTAAATTGTAAGCCTTTGCATGATGGGGAACAAGCTTAGTCTGATGTTTACTAAAAGTGAATCAAAAGGCACAACCGTATTGAATTTCAGCTACGGTTGTGCCAAGATTGACGAAATTTAATAATATAAATTAATCACCATAAGGAACTTGTCCATAAGGGGTATAGAAAGTCTTTCCTCCAAGATGCATGACGCCATAATAATCTGATGGTACTATGTAGCTCTCGCCATCGGCTTCCATCTCATACGGTGGGGTTTCATAAGTGTCCTGGAGGTTAACCAATGCTAGTCGATATTGATGCTTGCCCTTGTACCGGACCTTTGTGGTCTTGAAGCCCTTCAGTTTTTTGGCTAAGTAAAGGTAGCGGGTGTGGCCCTTAATCCGCGTCCGTTTGATTTTAACGGAGGTTGCTGGCTTAGAGCTGTAGACAATTGCATCGTCCTTAGGATTGTTTTGACGGACTTCAACATACCCATCAGTGGTGATTTGAACCGACTGCTTGGAGAGAAGTGAGCCCCTGTATTGCATGGCAGTCATACCACCAGAATAGAAGTCACCTTCGCTTTTGTTCTTAGGAAAGTAGTCTGGACGTTTAACCCGCTTAAACTTCTTTGTTGACGGAGTGTAGGCAGTGAGGTCTGGCCATAAGCCTTCGCGGTAACCTGAACTGAGAATCTTCTGGTTCAACAAGTTCTCATTAGGGTATAAGCGGCCACTGTCGGTACCCCCTTGGACAATGGTTCCAGCAGGAATGGTTATTGGAAGCTTAATGGATCCATTCCCTGTGTAGGCAGTGAAGCGGATATTGAAGGTCATTCTTTTTGTGATTTTGTAGAAATGAAATTCGCCGATCTGCTTAGCAGCTTTGGCAAACTCTTTTTTGGTAGTTGGATTAATCATCCGACGGTACGGCTTTCGAGCTGGACTTGGGGCAATATAGGGTAAATCCTCATCGCCCTTTGGGTTGAAGCCTTTTTTGAAGCCCTGTGTTGTGACGTAGCCGATCTCTCCGCCATATGGACTTCTAATGTGGAAGTAGTCGACATCTTTGCCGTTATGGTTGAGCGTGACTTTTTGAATGACATAGACAGATACATCTGGGAAAATGTTATTCAACACCGTCATTTTCTTTGTGTGGGTCTTATCCCAGGCATACCGTGTCTTGGTATAGCTCGTTAAGTAGTACGGTGTTGGTGTGATATTCTCAGTTGACGTGATCTTGTAGGCAGATGCCTGAGCGGTGGTCGTGGTGAACATACCGCCACCAACGAATAGCGCTAGCGCGGCAACTACTTTGATTCCTAGTTTTGACATAAAATAGCCTCCTCTAATCCCCGAATATAGTGGACTCCTAATTAAATTGTAAGCCTTTGCATGACGGTAGACAAGTTGATTCTGTGTAGGACTAGTAGCAAAGAAAAAAGAGACACAACCATGTCGAGTTTCAGCGATGGTTGTGTCTCTTGAATTTGATTTTAATTGGGTTGCGGATAGTGTTCACACAACGACTACTGACTAGCATTGACCGTCAGTGTGAGCCGGAGGAGGTCAGGGATGGAGCCGGCCGTGGTGGTGATGTTAGACCGAGTGATTTTCTCGGCCTTACATCACGGGCGACTTTGAAGACCCGCGTTTTTGGCGGGGCTTCAAATCGAGCGAGAAGCCTGGTCCCCAGGCTGAAACGTCCCCACAGCAGGCGGCCTTCTACATCTTTAAGCAAATGCTAGTCCTGAGCAACATCCTTAACAGTCTTAATCCGTAGTGTCATGGCGTTAATCGCCACGATAATGGTACTCAAGGACATGATAACCGCACCAACCATTGGGTCCAACATGAAGCCAACCGGTGCTAAGACCCCGGCGGCCAGTGGAATGGCGATTAAGTTGTAACCGGCACCCCACCAGAGGTTTTCGGTCATCTTACGCCGCGTTGCCCGAGCTAAGTCTAAGAACTGAATGACATCGGCAGGGTCGCTGGAAACGAGGATGATGTCGGCGGATTCAATGGCGACATCGGTCCCAGAGCCAATGGCAATCCCAATGTCAGCACGGGTCAAGCTAGGAGCATCGTTAACGCCATCCCCAATGAAGAGGACCTTGCCTTTTTGCTGGTATTCCTTAACCAAACGTTCCTTGTCTTCGGGCAACAGACGGGCCTGAACATCATCGATCCCGATGTTTGAAGCGACCTTGTTGGCCGTTTCTTGGTTATCCCCGGTCAACATCACTGGGGTGATGCCTTGGTGCTTCAGCGAGGCAATCAATTGCTTTGCGGCAGGCTTGATCTGGTCACCCTGGGCGACGAGACCGAGCACTTGCTCACCGGCAACGAGGTAACTGATCGAGTTGCCTTCCGCAGCAAATTCTGTGAATTGGTCGTGGTCGTATGCTAACTGATGTTGTTCCAGGTAGTTAACGGCAACGACGCCATATGTGGTACCAGCGATAGTTCCAAATTGACCCATCCCAGTTTCTTGGTGGGTGTCAGAGGCACCAGTGAACGTTACGTTCTGCGTTTTAGCAGCGGTTAAAATCCCGGTAGCTAAGGGGTGACTTGATCCATTTTCCAGTCCTGCCATTAAGGCCAAGACGTCGTTGTCGCTGAGGTTATCACTGAGACTAACCAGGTGGTTAACTTTGAATTCACCCATCGTCAGCGTGCCAGTCTTGTCCATCAAAGCGTACTTGATTTGGTTAACTTGTTCCATAGCGTTACGGTTCCGGATCAACAACCCATTTTGAGCGGCGATGGCGGTACTCCGTGAAACTACCAGAGGAACGGCTAAACCTAAGGCGTGAGGACATGCGATAACGAAGACCGCGACGGCTACTGGTAAGGCCACGGCGAGGTTCGCCACGGTGACCCAGACGATGAAGGCCAGAATTCCCACGAAGAGGGCGGCGTAGAACAACCAACCGGCAACCTTGTCGGCGAGGTTTTCTGACTTGGACTTCGAGTGCTTAGCGTCACTGATGAGCTTCATGACCTGGGCCAAGTAACCGGTCTCGCCAGTTCCTGTGACCTTAGCGGTGAAGGTTCCCGTTCCGTTGACGGACCCCCCGATAACGGCATCGCCCACGGCCTTCTTGACGGCCTTAGATTCCCCAGTAACGAGGGACTCGTTGACGTCGGATTCACCTGAAATAATCTTAGCGTCGGCTGGGATTTGTTCCCCAGCGCGCACGGCGACCAGCTGACCAACTTGCAGATCGCTGAGTTGAACATCAGTGGTCTTCCCATTTTCGTCGAGTACGTGGGCTTCTTGTGGCAAGAGTTTGCCCAGTGCTTCAACGGCCGATCCGGCACTCATGACCGTGTTCATTTCAATCCAGTGCCCCAACAGCATGATAACAATCAAGGTTGAGAGTTCCCAGAAGAAATTGTTAACCATCGGGGTGACGTGGAAGAGGTTGTTAGCGATGACGGCGTAGATACTGTAAACGTAGGCTACCCCGATCCCCATGGCGATCAACGTCATCATGGCGGGCCGCTTCATTTGAAGTTCGGCCTTAGCCCCACTGAAGAAGGGCATCCCGCCATAGAAGAAGAGGATGGTGCCGAGGACAGCGACGATCCAGTCACTGCCAGGGAAAACGAGTTGGAAGGGAAGCGTGACGCCCATCATTGGGGACATCAGAATGACCGGAATAGTCAGGATAAGGGAGACCCAGAACTTCCGTTTCAAGTTTCCCATGTGCATCATGTGACCGTCACCCATGTCCATATCCATGTGGCTCATGTCCATGTTACTCATGTCGTGGTGTTCCATGTCCTGGCTGTTCATGTCCATATGGTCCATCTGGCTGTGGTCCATGCCTTTCATATCGTGGTCCATATTCATGTGGTCCATGCCCAAGTGTTGTTCTGATTCGTTCATACTAACAGCTCCCTTCGTAATCGGCGGGCAAGCAATCGCAGGAGACTGCGGTAGGTGCCGTCGTTAACTTCTTTTGTAAGTGGCTAATCAAGGCTTGGATGTCTTCTTGGCTAAGCTCCGTCTCGTCAATCGCATGGACGAAAGCCTTGCCGCGGCACATCGCACACATCTGGCTGAGCTCGGTGGTTAGGGCCGTATCCATGGCGGCCTGTTCGGCAATCAGGGGATGATAGATGTACTGTCGGCCATCCTTGGTCGTTCCCAACGCGCCCTTCTTGACTAGGCGGCCAATCAGGGTCTTAATCGTGGCGGGTTTCCAGTCGTGCTGGCGAACCAATAGGTCAATAATGGTGTGGCTGTCGGCCTGACCCAGTGTCCAGACGATACGCATCACACGCCATTCAGCGTCGGTGATGGTAGCTGTTAATTCAGTGGTTGGCATTCTCGTTCTCTCCTTTGTTTACAAATGTAATCCTCAATCGATAAATTGAGTTTACAACTGTAAACGAAAGGTGTCAAGAAAAAGATGTCGGGCAGATTACAAATCGAATAATAAGTCTTTAAAATTTGGGCAAGATTCCCACGAAGCCCCCCATCCCTTGGTACAATTTGTATAATGGATAAAAAGTTTGCGTTACGAAAGGAGCGAATGTGCTGGTGAGTGGGTTGAAACGATGGTTGCGATTGGGTGTGATTAGCGGACTGATTGCGCTGATCTTAGCGCCAGGTCTGCCAGTCAAAGCGGCGACGACAAAAGTCAGTAAAGTCCCGGCCAGAGCGGCTTACGTAATGGATGCAACGAGTGGCCAAGTGCTCTATCAACAGAATGCGGATAAGCGTTACCCGATTGCTTCGCTATCAAAGTTACTAACGGTGTATCTCACCGTCCAGGCCATTAACGACGGTAAGATTGGCTGGGACGATCAGGTCCCGATGGCTAGTAACCTCATCAAGTTGAGCCACAGCTTTGCCTATTCATCATTACGAATGAAGAACGGTGAGCAATTCACAGTGCGCCAACTCGTGGCGGCCGCGATGATTGCCTCGTCAAACAGTGCAGCGACCGCCTTGGGGGAATACGTTGCCGGGAGCAACGCCAAGTTTGTCGCGCAGATGAACCAACAGAGTGAAGATTGGGGGCTAGAGGCCCACTTCATTAGTTCCTCGGGACTAGACAATACTGATTTGAAGGACTACAACCTTGTGTTACCAGATACCGGTAAATCGGAAGAGAACCTGGTGTCAGCCAAGGCCATTTCGATCGTGGCCCAGCAACTGTTGAAGGCCGATCCAGCCATCACTGAGATTTCCAGCCAGACCCAGGCTAGTGTCAACGGCACCAAGATCTTTAACGAAAACAGCTGTCTGCCAGGGAAAAGCCAGTATAAGAAGGAAAGTCAGATCGATGGCTTGAAGACTGGTTTCACGGAAAATGCCAAGTTGTGTTTCACCGCCACCTATACGGTCGATGGCCAACGGATGGTCGCCACAATTCTGGGTGGGGACACCACGTTCTCCGCGATGAACAAGCTCATTAAACAACTGAAGGCGAGCTATCAATTGGAGACGACACCGCTGTCCAACCAAACGATCTCCCTGTCCAATGGCTTAGCCACCAAAGTGACGGCGCAACCAACCGCCTCACAAGCTGGCGTCTGGTACCAAGATAAGACCGCGGCTTTGACGACGAAGGTCGAAACCAAGCTCACACCGATCCAGCTCAGTAGAGGTATGGTGGGAGCCGGTGATCCGGTGGCCCAAGCCACAGTAACGGACACGCAGACCGGTGCCAAACAGCTAGTGACCTACAAGGCCCAGCAAGCGGCGACAGTCTTTGCAGAACGCGCCGTCTTCGCTGCCAAACACCAGGCGGATCAGTTAATCCAAGCATTGGTCACCCCAATGCAACGTGCGACAACCAAATAACAACCGTGCACAACATTTAGTGTAATCGAAAGTCCCGGAGGGTAAAGACTCCGGGACTTTTTTTGGCTAGTTGCGACCATGTCGAATACAAATTACAAGAAGGGGGTTAGTTAATGAGTATTAACGTCGATAGGCGAATAATCCTGATTCTAAATTATTTGTCTATCGGGGTTAAGCGGAGTTGACTGTTTTTTGTTTCATGTTTCGACTATAGATGTGCAGAGCACAAAAGAGTCTGGAACTTTTGTCCCAGACCCAAAAGCAAAATTGAATTGATTAATTACAAATTATATGCGGCGACTTTGAAGACTCGCGACTTTGGCGAGGCTTCAAATCGAGCGAGAAGCCTGGTCCCCAGGCTGAAGCGTCCCCACAGCAGGCGTAATCCCTGGCAGCCGCAGGCGGCCTTCTAAGCTTTACTTTAAACAACTAGTCCACCGACTGCAAAGCATCGAGCATGTTAATCCGTTTGAGCTTCCGGTGCATAAGCCACATCACCAGCAGACTAAAGGCTAGCGTCAATAACGCCGAATAAATGTAACTCAGAGGATGAATTCCCGGCGAGAACATTAGACTGTCGGTCTCGGCCGTGTTGAGAATATAGCTGTGAAGCCAGTCACCCATGAAGCACCCGACCAGGATACCGAGGACCGTTAAAATCAGGTTTTCTCGGAAGATGTACATCGTGACTTCGTGGTCATAGAAACCGAGCACCTTGATTGTAGAGAGCTCTCGAATACGCTCGGAAACGTTGATATTGGTGAGATTGTAGAGCACAACCAGTGCCAAAGCCCCCGCGGCCACGACGAAGATAATGACGACCAGATCCATGGTGTCGAGCATCTGAAAGTTGGTCTTCTTCTCGGTGCTGAGGAGCGTGACGTTGAGCATGCCCTTGGTCTTTAGGAGGTCGCTGGCAAATTGGTTCTGGGCCCGTTCCCCGTGCTGGGTGAATTGGACCAGGTTGCCATTGTAGATGGCGGCGTGGCCAAAGACCTGGCGATAAGCGGTTGGTGACAAGTAGATGAAATGATTGACGTAGTTTTCGGCAATGGCGGCGACCTTAACTTGCTTTAAGGCACGATTGCCCAGTTTGACTGGTAAATTGTCGCCAACCTTGACGTGATAGAGCTTGGCCAATTTCTCATCAATGATGGCACCGTGGTTGTTGAGGTGGTAGGCCTGATGTGTTTGCCGGTTACGTAGGACAACGAATTGTTTCAACTTTGAAGGCTGTTGCGGCACGCTGAGGGTGGCTGTTTGGTTGGCAATCCCATCCTTTTCGACCGTCACTTGAGACTGTTTTAATACGAGGTCATGGCGGTAGAGGGATTGTCGATGCAGGGCGCGACGTTGCGCGGCGGTCTGCGACCCACTGCGGACCACGACCGCGTCATAGTGCCAGAGCTGGTCGAATTGCTTGAGGCTGATGTCCCCGATGGAATCCTTGAGACCGAATCCGGTGATCATCATGGCCATGCAGCCGGCAATTCCCAGAACCGTCATCAGTAGGCGTTGTTTATAACGGAAGAGATTTCGTAGGGTGACCTTGTGGTTAAAACTCAGTCGACGCCAGAACCCGTGCCAATGTTCCAGCCACAGGGTCTTGCCGGCCTTGGGGGCCTTCGGTTGCATCAGAACGGCGGGGAGACTGTTGAGATCGACGCGCAGAACGATGGCGGCACTCCCCATGGTACAGGCCAGCGCGATGATGAGGGCAATGCCAATGTCGCCCCAGAGATACTGCACGTTGATGGCGGGAAGATTGTACATACTGCCGTAAGCTTGGGCAATGAAGCGGGGAAAGAAATTAACCCCAAAACCTACACCTAGAAGGGTTCCCAGGAGACTCGCGAGGCCCCCGTAGAGGAGAAATTCGCTCCCGATGGCGGAATTACTGTAACCCAGCGCCTTTAGTGTGCCCATTTGAACCCGAAGTTCCGCGACCATTCGCGTCATCGTCGTCAGACAGATCAGCGCAGCAATTGCGATAAAGAAGAGGGGAAAGACCGTAGAGAGGGCCACGACGCGTTGCGTATTTTCGTGATATTCACTGTAGCCGGGATTGGCGGCGCGCCCGCTATAGAGGTAGGTTGGCCGGTCGATGGCCGCAATTTGAGCTTTGGCTTGGGTGATCTTGGCTTGAGCCGCCGTCAGGATAGGAGAATTGGCTGGTAATTGCTGCGCCAGCTGATCGACCTTGGCGGCTTGCGGTGCCAGCTTTGCTCGGGCCTGTTGTTGAAGTTGCGTCTGACGTTTGGCCGCCAACGGCTTGAGCCAGCGCTTGAGTTTAGCGGTGTTGGCCTTGTCCAGACGTTTGTAGGTGGCCGAGTATGGCGTGACGGTTGCCAAATTTTTGAATTGGATGTCGATGCGACTGGCAACGGTCTGCGTCAGGGTCCCCGGTTTCACTAGGGCGAAATAGTCCAGGGTCCCTTTGCCGACGTTGGTGACGCCACGCGTGGCCTTTTCAATATAGCGAGGTGAGGTCACGAAGCCCACAATCTTAAAGGTCCGCCGCTTGAACTGCCGGTTGAGCTTAGTTGTCGTGGCGATCCGGTAAGTGTCGCCGAGCTTGAGACGCGGTTGAAGGACCCGCGCCTGTTGGTCCAAGACAATTTCGTTGGCCTTACGCGGTAGGTGGCCACTGACCATGGTGAGGCGGTTAAGCCGTTGTTTAGCGGGGATCTCAGCGACCCGAACGGCGCGGTTATTGTTCAGTTGGTTAATGTCTAGGTATTTAACTGCCTGATAGGTTAAGGCGTTGCGGTGCCGATGCAACACGGCCAGGTCATTTTTCGTGAGGCCGGCCGTGGATTGGACACTGTTGGTGGCGAGCTTTTGGCGCGCGTAGTAGTCATCGGCGGCTTGGAGCATGTCGGGTCCAGTTGCGCGGATACCAGTGTAGAAGGCGACGCCGAGAAAGATAATCAACATGATCGAGAGAAAGCGGGCCTTGGATCGGCCGATCTCCCGAAGAATGGCTTTGAAATAAGCTTTTGTCATTTTGCCACCTACCATTCAATCTCGGCAACGGGGGTCGGGTGATCGTTGTGGTGGACCGACTGAACGCGGGCATCATTGATGTGGATGACCTGATCGCCCATCTCAGCAATGGCGCTGTTGTGGGTGACGATGATAACCGTCATGTTGGTCTGCCGAGCGCCGTCCTGAATAACTTGGAGCACCTGTTTCCCCGTTTGATAATCCAAGGCCCCTGTGGGTTCGTCACATAACAGAAGTTTGGGATTCTTGGCGATGGCCCGAGCAATGGCGACCCGCTGCTGTTCTCCACCGGAGAGTTGGGCGGGAAAGTTTCCGGCCCGGTCGGCGAGACCCACCAGCCGCAAAGTTTCCCCGACGTCGTGGGCATCCGCGGTGATTTGGGAAGCCAGCTCGACGTTTTCTCTGGCGGTCAGATTGGGAACCAGATTGTAAAATTGAAAAACGAAGCCGACGTCCTGGCGCCGGTAGGTCGTGAGTTGCTTGGCATTCAGTTGGGCAATGTCTTTGCCATCAATGAGGACCTGACCACTGGTGGGGCTGTCCATCCCGCCTAAGATATTGAGCAGGGTCGATTTGCCGGCACCACTGGGTCCGAGAATCGTGACAATTTCGCCTTGTTCGACGGCGAAGGAGATGTCATGATTGGCGATCGTTTCTTGGTCGCCTTGGATAAATTTACGCGTTTCATTTTTAACTTCTATGTAGGACATGCGTTGTGCCTCCTGGTCTGATGGGACTGGTTTTTCCGGTCCTGAATCGCTAGTCCAATTGTAGGCGGAAACGCCGGTTTACGCAACGGGAAACGGTTACATTAGGGTATACTTGAGATAGTGTTTGATTAGAGTCAAAAAGGTCGCCTGCGGCAACCAGACAGAGGGGCAGACCTGAAGCCTGAAAGGCGGTCTTCAGGGCAACCTTGAACCTCGAAAACCACGAGTTTCAAAGTTGGCCGTGCTCTAAGTCGAGACAAACCCTCGACTAAGACCACCGACACGGGGGTTCTGCCCGGTTGCCTCCGGCTGGCGTTAAGCTTAATTTTATTAGGGTATACCCTAATGCTGATGTTGCATTCCTGAATGTGTAAGCTTTGAAGTTAATCGGTTATTGCCATTCCAAATAGAAAGAGGTTGTTCAAATGAAAGTTGTCATTGTTGGTGGTGTGGCTGGCGGGATGTCCGCGGCGACGCGGTTGCGGCGGTTGGACGAAGACGCCGAGATTGTCGTCTTGGAAAAGGGTCCTTATGTGTCGTTTGCGAACTGCGGGTTGCCTTACTATCTCTCGGGTGAGATTGCCGATCGCAGTGATCTCATCGTGCAGACGGCGGACAAGCTCCGGCAACGGTTCAATCTCGATGTGCGGCCGAACCACGAAGTGACGCAGATTTTACCGGCGGATCACGCGGTGGTCGTTCGTCATGACGGGCAAGAGAGTCGAGAACATTATGACCGGCTGATCTTGTCACCGGGAGCGACGCCTGTGGTGCCGCCGATTACGGGCTTAGATATTGCCGAAAACGTCCACGTCTTACGGAATATTCCCGATCTCGATGGTCTCATGGCAGGGCTGAAGGCTGATCAACCAGCGTTAGTCGTTGGTGGCGGCTTTATTGGCCTAGAGGTGGCCGAAGCCCTGACCAAGCGTGGGGTTGCCGTGACCGTGGTGGAACAAGCCGAACATGTTCTTCCGGCATTGGATACCGAGATGGCGGTGTTTGTTGAAAATGAACTCCGTCAGCATGGCGTCCGGGTCGTGACTGGCCAAGCCGTGGCGGCCTTTCAGGATCGGGGGCAGACGGCAGTCTTAACTGATGGCACGAAGATTTCCACGGGGCTGACCTTGTTGGCTGTCGGGGTTCGTCCGGATACCCACTTAGCCAAGGGAGCTGGTTTGAAACTGGGGCTGCGGGGCGGACTCGTCGTTGACCATCACTACCAAACCAGTGACCCTGCCATCTATGCGGTGGGGGATGCGATTGTCGTTAACCAGGTGCTGGATGGCACGCCAACGCTGATTCCGTTGGCCTCGCCGGCTAATCGTCAGGGGCGGCAGGTGGCCGATAATTTAGCTGGCCTCGACCGACCGAACCGGGGGAGTCTGGGAACCGCCATCGTGCGGACCTTTGACCTCACGGCGGCCGCGACCGGATTTAGCGAGCAACAAGCCAAAGAAAAAGGACTGGCGGTCAGCGTGGTTCACGTGCGTGGCACCAGTCATGCCGGGTATTTCCCCGGCGGCACCCCCTTACTCCTGAAACTCATTTTCAATACCGACTCCGGTGCGATCTATGGCGCTCAGGGGGTTGGCAAGGCGGGGGTCGATAAACGCCTAGACGTCTTGGCGACCGCTATCAAGGGTGGCCTCACGGTGGCTGATCTTCCCGAATTGGAATTGACGTATGCGCCCCCATTTGGATCGGCCAAGGATCCCGTGAACATGCTGGGCTATGCGGCGCAAAACGTGATGGATGGCCTCAGTCACTCGATTCAGTGGTCCGAGCTGCCGGCGGCACTTCAGGCCGGCAAACGGGTGCTGGATGTTCGGAATACGGCGGAGCTCAGTGAGGGCGTCTTTCCAAACTCCGTGACGATTCCGCTCAATGAATTGCGGGATCGGTTGGACGAACTGGACCCCAAGCAGGCCTACGTGGTTAGTTGTTTCAGTGGACAACGAAGCTACATGGCCGAGCGGATCTTGCGGCAACACGGGTTTGACGTGGTTAATTTAGACGGGGCCTTCAATCTGTATCGGGCAGTGCGTCCTCAAGATTTGGTCAAATTTTAGCCAAAAAGTCCTTGCCTTCGAGTGGCCCTAAGGGGCTAAGATGGGGACCATAAACTGAAATGGAGGAGACGCAATGCCGACAATTACAGATGAATTTACCTTAAATAATGATTTAAAAATGCCCAAGGTTGGCTTTGGAACCTGGCAAACGCGGCCCGGTAAGGAGACTTACGATGCCGTGACCAACGCCTTAACGGCCGGTTACCGTTTCATCGATACCGCCAAGGCTTACCAGAACGAACAGAGCGTGGGCGAGGCTATCGCCGACAGTGATGTGGCACGTGAGGACATCTTCGTGCAAACGAAGTTACCTGCCGAATCGAAGAGTTACGATGCCGCAATGGCTGATTTCGAAAGCAGTTTAGCTGCCTTGAACCTGGACTATGTGGATTCTTACATCATCCACGCACCATGGCCATGGGCCCAAATGGGCAGTAACCATGACGCCGAGAACCGTGACGTTTGGCGGGCCATGCAAGATATCTACAAGAGAGGCCGTGCCAAGGCCATTGGGGTATCTAACTTCAATTCCCATGATCTTGAAAACCTGTTAACGTGGGCCGGTCTGACGGTTAAGCCCGCCGTTGACCAAATTCAATACTACGTGGGGCACACGCAAGACACAATTGTAAAGACGGCCAAGGCCAACCAGATTCTGGTTCAGGCTTACTCTCCACTGGCAACCGGTGGTTTGGTCGATAGCCCAGAACTCGAACGCGTTGCTGGCAACTACAACGTGTCGATTCCCCAATTAGCTTTGCGTTTCGTCATCCAAAACGGCGTTGCCCCACTACCAAAGGCCCGGGCAATGGCCCACGTCGAAGCCAACGCCAAGCTCGACTTCGAAATCAACGACAAGGACATGGCGTTCTTGAACCGCTTAAGTGATGCCAACGGCTGGCATCCAGTTGGAGATTAAGGCCAGAGTGCAAAAATAGCCGTTTAGGTCCTGAGCATTAACGTCGTATCCGTGATGACCCCGAACTTGGGTCATTACGGATACGGGGTTAAGCGCAGGGACCTGGCTATTTTTGCACGTTTCGGAAGCCGCCCCCCCAAGGATCAAGCGGCGGAAGCCGATCCGGTTCCAACACATTAAACAAGTCTAACTATTCAAGAAATAAGAATCACAAGAAAACAGACAACAGTCAATCTGACCAGAACTATCAGACAGACCACAGCGAAAAAGCCAAACCGACACTCCCCCGTCTCGGTTTGGCTTTTTTGTGTTAATTTTTAAATAAACTATGCTTAAAAGTTATACACGATGATTTGATTTAAGTATTGGCTATATTCAATCAGACTTCCTATACTGGCATTGATAACCAAAGGAGGTCATCAACATGACAGAACCCGCAATTTTTCAACGGGCCTTATCCGGCAAACCCTTGGACTTTACCGGGGCAGACTTTCAACTGGTCAATCAGACCGTTCAAAAGACACAAGAGCTGCTGAAAAAATTTAACCATATCGATCAGACCAATGCCGAACGACGCGCCACGCTGAGTCGTGTCGTGGGGTACCGCATCCCTGAGTCAACCGAGGTGAATGCCCCGGTACACAGCGACTTTGGCCCACATCTCTTTTTCGGTAAAAATGTCTACGTCAATCAAGGCGTGATGTTTGTGGATTTGGGCGGCATTTATTTGGCAGATGGGGCCCTGATTGGTCCGGGCGCCATGTTGATCACGGTCAATCATGTCGAAGATCCCGCCCATCGGCGTGACGTCTATGCCAAGTCGATTCACATTGAAAAGAATGCTTGGGTCGGTGCTAAGGCCCTGATTCTCCCTGGAGTCACGGTGGGTGAAAATGCCATCGTCGGAGCCGGGGCCATTGTGACCAAGGACGTCCCAGCCAATATGGTTGTCGTGGGATCGCCCGCTCAGATCTTACGCCGCGTGAAAGGAAGTACACCAGATGGAAATTAAGTGGCTCTTGCTTGGTCTCAGTCTAGTTGGGTTATCCGGCTGTGCGTCACAACCAACAGTTAGGCCGGTTAGGGCCAGTTCTGCGGCGTCGTCGACGAAGACGAGCCATCGGCATTCAACAAGCACCGCGATTCAAGTCACCATTGCCGGTCACCGGTTGAAGGCGCACCTGAACCGGAGCCAACCGGCGAAACAGTTGCGCCGCCAGTTACCGGCCACCTTTCGGTTTAACGGGATGGGTGCCGGCGATCCTGAAAAGACGAGCGACTTGAAGCAGGCACTGCGGGTGAAGCACACGCCAAACGGGGCCGATCCGCATCCTGGCGATATTGCCTATTGGTCCCCCCAACCCCGACTGGCCTTCTACTGGGGGGGATGTGGCGACTTATCGAGGAATTCACGTGTTGGGTCATTTTGACCAACGGCGCCAAGCGGAAAAGCTGATTCGCCAGCAACATCGACCGTTCACCGTTAGAATCACCGCCGACTAGTTCGGCTTAATTCTCGACGGGCGTCAACTCGGATCGAATCTGCGCCAGTAACGCCTGGGCGGCGGTAGACAGACGCTGACCCTTTAACCAGACGAGACTAGATCCAGATGAGGTCCGTGGTTCCAGGGGAACAAAGGTGAGGTCGGATTGATTTGTGTTGATGATTCCGTCGAGGCCTAATGCGCTCCCAACCCCGGCCGAGACCAGGAGAGAGGCGTTGTACAGCAAGTTGTAGGTGGCCGCGACGTGCAGGTCGGCCGTGTCCAGTCCAAAGAGAGCGTGGATGCGCTGACTACCGCCTTGTTGCGGCAAGATGAGCGTGGCATGGGCGATGTCGTCGAGACTTACCGTGGCTTGTTGGGCCAGCGGCGAGCGATTCTGGACCAGAAGACCCCAGCGACTCTCGCCAGGTAACCGCAAGAAGTCATAGTCGCTCTTGTCCGTGGGTTCCATGACGACGCCGAAATCAAAGACGCCGGAGCCGAGTTGTTGGTGGATATCACTGGCGT
Source organism: Levilactobacillus paucivorans (assembly GCF_001437125.1). GTDB lineage: Bacteria > Bacillota > Bacilli > Lactobacillales > Lactobacillaceae > Levilactobacillus > Levilactobacillus paucivorans. The sequence goes on from NZ_JQCA01000060.1 coordinate 46,711, forward strand.
CGGTGCTGACAAGGTTAATTTGGACGTGTGGATGTCGCTGATTCAGGTGGCCGATGGCCTGCGCCACGGTCAACATGCTTCGCGCCTCGGCACTGCCAACGTAGACGGCCCCCCGAACGTCCTGTTCCTGATGGATATTGGCCAGCGTCTTGTCGGTCAAGGACAGGATTTGCTTGGCCTGATTGGCAAAGTATTCACCATCGGCCGTTAGCTGAATGCTGCGATTACCCCGCTCGAAAAGGACCGTGCCAAGCTCGGCCTCTAACTCTTTGAGTTGCCGTGAAACGGTGGGTTGCGAGACGTGGAGCCGTTCCGAAGCCTGACTGATATTCTTTTCCTGAACAACCATCAAAAAGTAACGTAAGACGCGTAATTCCATCGTCACCATCTCCTATAACTAATTTGTATAGCGCTTAATTTGATCTAAGCATTCGACATATCAAAAGTCAACTTATAAGATAGACCTTGAAGATAAGCACAGAAGGGAACGAGGGTAGATGAAAAAATGGACGACAGAACGGCTACAAGCCTTCGCCACGGCCGATGACCTGCGGATCTCGCCATTTTATAGCGATGGCCAGACCTATGGGACGCCAACTTGGATTTGGTCCGTGGTTGTGGGTGAGCACCTGTACGTTCGGGCCTGGAATGGTCAGCGTTCGTCGTGGTATCACTCGGCGATTGACCAGCGGGCGGGACGCATCTACTTGACCGGTCGGACCTTTCAGGTGGGGTTTCGTCCCGTCATCAGTGAGGCCGAATTGACCACCCGGATTGATAACGCCTATCGTCAGAAATATCAGGACAGTGCCTACGTCCAACCGATGTTACAAGCGGGGCCGCAGTCGGCTACCGTAGAAATTTTGCCAGCCTAGAAAGTGAGAGGGATTCCCATGAAAATCAATGAAGCCGCTAAGCAGTTAAGAACCAGTGCATGGACACTCCGCTATTATGAACAGATTGGGATTATGGCGCCGATTACCCGGATCAGTGGGATGCGCGACTATAGCGCCGCTGATCTGGCCCAAATCAAGGGAATCTTGGATCTACGGGACTGTGGTGTCACGATTGAAGAAATTAAGCAGTTCCAAGCGGCCGAATCAAGCGAAGAACAACGCGAGATTTTAACGGATCAGGCCGCAGAGCTACGTGACCAAATTGACCACTTACGGGAATCTCTGGAACGGCTCGAAACGAAGATTACCGACCTGCCAGTCCAGACGTTACAGGCCAGTGCTGCTTGTTAGGCGGGGGCTTTTTATGGATAGGGTGATTGATTAAGCGGATAGAAACGATTGCTAAAAATTAATGCGAAAAAATTGGGGTTAATTTCGTTCCTCGATTTAAAATTGAAGTGCAACACCTGCTCTACTAGACCAGTTCTTTATTC
>NZ_JQCA01000061.1 GCF_001437125.1 Levilactobacillus paucivorans
TATTTAAGCTCGATTTTGACTTCCTTTTCTTGTTGCATTAATAACTTCCAGCCAACGTATGGCCGTTTGGTAAAGGTCAATAATTGTCGGGCCAATAAATCATCACGAATATTCATTAAACGTTCGTTTAATTCACTGCCTTTGAAAATCGTTTGTTCACTATTAGTTTCTTTAATCAATTCCCGTTGTTCAGCCGCGGTTATCTGTTCAAAATCAAGCTCTGGATAAAGTTTTTTAGTCGTGCGATCAACTACTTTATTTAAGAGTTCATCTGCTTTTTTTAGTGAACTTTCTTGTTGGTTAATCGTCAATAATTGCTTAGTGACATCTTCACCAACAGCGTGCTTAATTAAGGTACTGTTTTTCCAATTAAATAGCAT
>NZ_JQCA01000062.1 GCF_001437125.1 Levilactobacillus paucivorans
TAAAGAACTGGTCTAGTAGAGCAGGAGTTGCACTTCAATTTTAAATCGAGGAAGATAATTTAATTCAATCACAAGTAAATCAAACTGATCGACGAATTGTGCGGCTAACCTTGACTACTAATGGCCAAGAAACTGTCCAAAGGAGCGTTCGGCAAGTGCAAGCAAATTTAAAAACTTTCAACCAAAGTCACGATTTGGAGAAGTTGACTAAACAAGTGGAAACTTTGTCACAACAACTGGCTAAGATAAATTAAAAGTTTTTCAAAGTAAGTAAAGATGCCTTAATGTAAATAAAGATCGGTCCGTTAAAACCCTTGGGGTTGAGCAGGCCGGTCTTTTGTTGAAGTGAAGAAAATTTAAACATTAAGATTATTTTTGGCTCGTGACAATAATCATTTTGTATACCCAAGTAATTAATCGAGCGTTGCAAGTGGCAAAGTTTCTCACCATTAAAAAAGCTTAGATATATTTAGATCCTCGATTTAAAATTGAAGTGCAACACCTGCTCTACTAGACCAGTTCTTTATTCA
>NZ_JQCA01000006.1 GCF_001437125.1 Levilactobacillus paucivorans
CAAAACAGACAAAAAACCGGTATTAGTTATTCACCAATACCAGAAAGTGTAGACCCTAAAGAAGACAAAGGAAGTGGAATTTCCAAATCAGATGTTTTAGCGTTGCAAAAACGTTTGAAACAGCTAGAAAGTGAGAATGACATCTTAAAAAAAGCCTTAACCATATTCGCCAAAAAGTAAACCCAGATGACTGGCAGACAGCCGTTGATATTAATTTGAAGCACCATAGTATCAAAGAAACCTGTAAAGTACTCTCAGTTTCACGCTCAACTTACTATGAACATCAGCAGAATCATGTATCGCCACAAGCCAAGCGTCGTAAGACACTTAGCCAGTCGATTAAACGCATTTACTTTAATTCTAGACGTATCTACGGGGCACCTAAAATTCTAAAAGCGTTACAAAAAGAAGGTAAGACTGCCAGTATTAAGCTAGTTCAACGATTAATGCGCCAAATGGGGTTAAAATCAATCACGCGCAAGAAGTGGCATTATCAACAAACTAATGATATTGATACGACTGATTATTCAAATATACTCGCGCAAGATTTTCGTACAACCAGTCCAAATCAAAAGTGGTGTGCAGACATAACTTATATTCACACCAAAGCCAATGGCTGGTGTTATTTATCAAGCATTCAGGATTTATATTCACGTAAAATCATTGCCCATAAAATCAGCCGTCATATGACTGCTGATCTTGTGATCAGCACTTTTCAACAAGCCTTTGAAACTAGAAAGACGACTAATAACTTAATTGTGCATACCGATCTGGGTAGCCAGTACCGCAGTGCTGGCTTTGAACAGATCTTAACGCAACACCATATTCGCCATTCTTATAGCAAGCGTGGCTGTCCCTATGACAATTCATGTTTGGAATCATTTCACGCCAGTTTGAAAAAAGAAGAGGTTTACCAACACCATTATCAGGATTTTGAAGAAGCAAATGCTGCAATATTCAGCTACATTGAGAGCTTTTATAACAGTGCTCGAATTCACAGTAGCATTGATTATTTAACTCCAAATGAAAAGGAAAAATTAGTCGCTTAAATTATACATAAAATGTGTCCAGATTCTTGACCTAAATCCAAAGGATGTTAAATCAATAAGGTTAAACCCCATTATTAGGCATAATTCTAAAGTTTATGAGTTTTAGAAGGATGTTAAATCAATAAGGTTAAACCCCAAGTTTAACCATGAAAGTATTTCTGATGAGTTTTAGAAGGATGTTAAATGGCCACTAGGGTATACCCTAGTGGTCTTTTTTGATTCTGTGCTATACTAGGAATTACAA
>NZ_JQCA01000063.1 GCF_001437125.1 Levilactobacillus paucivorans
AAACGCCTTATGAAATATTCTTTAATGTAGTGTTGCACTTAATTTGACAATTCAAGGATTAAATTGAGCTATATCTTTTAACTTACGCTCTTCCCATTCATCCGTGAATCCTTTAAATCGCAATTCTGGGACTTTCTTTTTAACTGAATCATCTATTTTCGCCATAGTCCCCACCATTTTCTTGGTTTTTCTTGTTCTTCTATCCTTTTTTGAACTTTGATTTGTTCCTGCAAATTTTCCAACTTCTCTTTAAGAGCGTTCACTTCATCTTTATATTGATTGTCTAAGTGTTTGAATTCTGTTTCCTGTGAGGGCATTTTGAGAACTTTTAATCTGTCGTTTTCTGCTTTGTATTCTTCGAGCAGTTGTTTGTCCTGTAAGGCCAATCTTTGTTGCTGATCTAGTAACTTATGTAACTCTTTCTTTTCAGATTGAATTTCTGATACTAAATTTCGAAGAAATTTCACTTCATCTTGTCCATCAACCGCATCTTTTTTATTGTCGTCAACATCATCTTTTTGTTGACGGTATCTTGTTGACGAATTGTTTGAGAACATTGCTTTAATAGCTTTTTGCCCATCAACATCAACGTAAACAGTATTGCCTTTTGTTGATGTAAATTGACGTAAATCGATTGACGCATCTCTTTTTATCTTTTGCCATATAGCCTGCTTTGAAACGCCCAATTCATCAGCAAGTTCTCTAATAGTTTTAGGCATGTTTTCCAAACTCCTTTCGGAGTTCAGCAAGCATTTCTTGTCTTGTCTGATCTCTTATTGTTTTATCATGCTCAATCTGTCGTTCGGCTAAAATCTGTTTTTCAGTTGAGCCTAGTGGTAGGCCTTTAACTTTATCGGTAGCACGCCATTTTTCTTGTTCTGTTAATTCACCATTATTCTGGATATTAAAAAGTTTTTGACGCTCATCTTGGAACTTACCTTGAGAAAAGTCGTTTGCGTCTTTTCTTTCAGGCTTCCAAGTAAAAGTATAACCAATCACTGGTTTCCCACGACCTTTACCATATTTTTTTCGTATAGTTAGGCCTCTAAACAAAGGGGTTAGTTCTTCCTTAATTGGGCGAATAACCCTAGATTCAACGTTCGCAGGCTTACTCCAATAGCTTTGTGGAATATCTAGTAGTTCAAAGAAATCATTTTTAGAAAAATAAGCATAACCAGTGGTTCGGAATTGTTTAAGGATACGAAAAGTTGTTTTTGCGTAACTACTCTTTAAATCTCGGAACTCTGTCAAAGCATAACGAACCCAACTTTCGAGATTATTTAGAAGTTTCAACGCTTTGGGATAAATTTGAATATCAACATAAGGAACGTCTGCAGATCCCTTAATTTCAAATCGAGTGAACATGACAAACATCTCTCTATCAAGACCATCTTTACTTCGAGAGCCAAATCTAAGACCTAGTATTTTTTGATATGTACTTTGTATGTCATCAATAAACCGACTATTTGCGGTTGGCTTATAGGCACTTAACTCTTTTAACTGATCAAAGGTAAATCTAACAGTATCATCACCTTTATCACGCATTCTAGAAACTACAGAAAAGAACAAGTTCATTTCTACAGGAGTAAACCTTCGCAAGGGGATTGTATTTAATTCAGGGTCATATTTGACTAATTCATTGCTCATAAAATAACCTCCTTGAATAATACTACATTATTTGAATACAGGAGTAAATAAATGTAGTCGATAAACAGACAAAATGTAGTCGATAAACAGACAAAATGTAGTCGA
>NZ_JQCA01000064.1 GCF_001437125.1 Levilactobacillus paucivorans
TTAATAATATCTTCTTGTCTTTTTTGCAAAATATAAGTGTATAAGGAATCATACAAATTCTTTTTAATCTCGTCAGGTTCATTGACAGAAGCTTCAAACAATTCTTGAATATCAACTTGCCAAGGATCAGCAAGCATTTCATCAATTGATTTTAATACTTTCTTTTCGTCCATCTTAATGACTCCTAACATCAAAATAATGCTTTCAGTTTAAATTCACAGATCTTACAGCACCGTTATTCAAAATTTGTTACCAAGCTTATAAAGATTATCTGCACAAAGCAATTAAAAAATTTTGGCTTAAAACAGCGTAATCTGCAACACTTTTTAAATATTTAAAACATAACAATCCTAGTTAGGTGCAAACATAAATTGAATTAAGAATACATTCCATTCAACAACGGAAAAAATCGATTCTATGGTTATCAGCAGACCGAGTGAAACGAGGTCAAGGCGCACTTGCACCCCACTAAATTCTTGTGGGGTAAATCGTGCTAAAATCCTGTATTAGAAGTCGCCGATGGCGACAACAAGGTCAAAACCCATAGAATCAAAGGAAGACGGTGACTGACATGGCAATATTCAACATGAGTTTTAGTAATATTAGTGCTGGTAAAGGACGAAGTGCGATTGCCAGTGCCGCTTATCGAAGTGGTGAAAAGCTATTTGATGATAAGGAAGGTCGCCACTATTTTTATGCCCGATCGATCATGCCAGAAAGCTTTATTTTGACGCCAAAAAATTCACCTGAATGGGCGAGTGATCGAGAGCAGTTGTGGAATGAAGTTGAAAAGAAAGATCGTAAATCAAACTCACGGTATGCAAAAGAGTTTAACGTGGCTTTACCGGTAGAATTAAGTGAATCCGAACAGAAAGAATTACTGAC
>NZ_JQCA01000065.1 GCF_001437125.1 Levilactobacillus paucivorans
TCAAAATGAATATTCCTAGAATTTTATTGACCATCTAGGAAAACCTTACACTAACGGTTTCCTTACTAACATCACTTCCGGGAAAACGGTATACTAGGACTAGTTGAAAAAGTAGAAAGGATTTGAACGTATGGACATCGAACGCACGCTTGCTGAACTCACGTTACCCGAGAAGGCCGCACTGGTCTCTGGTAAGAATTTCTGGTACACCGCCGCTATTGATCGGCTGGGGCTTCCCGCCCTCATGTTAACGGATGGTCCCTCTGGACTCCGTAAGCAAAATCCAGGGGCAGATGCTGGTGACATCACGGATTCCGTGACCGCCATTACGTACCCTTCAGCAGCCCTCACGGCTAGTTCTTGGGATCAATCCCTCATGCAACGCCTCGGTGAACGCCTCGGACAAGAGGCCCGTGCCGAACAGGTCAGTCTCCTCTTGGGACCTGGCGTCAACCTAAAACGTTCGCCCCTCGGCGGCCGTAATTTTGAATATCTCTCCGAGGACCCTTTGGTCGCTGGTAAACTCGCCAGTGCCTACGTCCGCGGCGTTCAATCCCAACACGTGGGAGTCGCCGTCAAACATTTCGCCGCCAACAACCGCGAAAACCAACGGTTCACGGCTTCCAGTGACATGTCCCAACGAACACTCCGTGAACTTTACCTACGAACCTTTGAAATTATCGTGAAGGAAGCTCGTCCCGCCAGCATCATGACCTCTTATAACAAAGTTAATGGCGTCTTGAACTCCGAAAATCACCACCTATTACGTGACATTTTAAGAGACGAATGGGGATTCCACGGTGCCGTCATGTCTGACTGGGGCGCCGTCGCTAACCACGCACGGGCCTTACGAGCCAGCCTCGACCTCGAAATGCCTGGTAAGGGGCAAGCCTCGATCGATGAAATTATCCGGGCCATCGAAACCGGTGAACTGGACGAAGGAACGCTGAATAAAGCCGTTCGCCACATCCTCCACCTCATCGATGACTGGGCCCCACAGACCACCGCTGGTGACTACGACCATCAGGCACACCACGCCTTCGCCCGTGAAATTGCAGACGACAGTATTGTTCTGCTACGCAATCATGATGAAGAATTACCGCTAAATACTAAGACATCCGGCAAGGTCGTCGTCATTGGCGAACTCGCCGAGAAACCGCGTTACCAAGGGGCCGGCAGCTCTCACGTCAATCCATCTCATTTGGTCACGCCATTGGAAGCTCTTAAGAATACGGGGCTAGACGCAACCTACTATCCTGGTTATCGATTAGACCAGAGTGAAACCGACGACCATTTAGTTCAGGAAGCCCTGAGCGCCGCTAAGGAAGCCGATCACGTGATCATCTTCGCCGGCTATCCTGCCAGTGACGAATCCGAAGGTTTTGACAAGAATTCCTTGATGTTACCAGAAAACCAAACTGACTTAATCGGCAGTCTGGGTCGTGTTAACGCCCACACCACGGTTGTCCTGCAAAATGGATCGGCCGTTGAAATGCCATGGATTCACTCGGTCACCGCTGTGGTTGAAACCTACCTGGCCGGCGAGGCCGTGGGCGAAGCCACCTGGGACGTCTTGACTGGTCAGGTTAACCCATCCGGTCACCTGACTGAAACCTTCCCAATTCGTTTGACCGATACGCCAATGGCACCAACCTTTGGCCAGGATCCGCAACATGAATACTATACGGAAGGCATCTTCATGGGCTACCGCTACTACGATACCCACGAAATGCATGTCCTCTATCCATTCGGCTACGGACTTAGCTACACGTCATTTGAACTCACCGATCTCGCGGTTGACCAGGATGAACACGGGGCAACGGTAACGTTCAACGTCACCAATACCGGTGATATTGCCGGGAAGGCCGTGCCACAACTCTATGTGGCCAACCACTCTTCCCACGTGCCCATGCCAACCAAGGAACTGCGAGCCTTTACCAAGGTTGCCGTAGAACCTGGTGAGACTAAGACCGTCACCCTCAAGCTCAGTCGCAAGGACTTCAGTTGGTGGTGTGACGGCAAACACCGTTGGCAAGCGGACTCTGGTGATTACGAAATCATGGTTGGACAATCCTCCCGTGACATTCGGCTCCAGACCAAGTTGACCATGGACTTCAAGAACTCTCCAGCCCCCATCACCATGGAAACCTACCTGACCACGATCGTTCGCGATCACAAGCTGTTGGACCAATTTAAAGCCACGGTCCTCAAGCCACTGGGCGCCAACAATCCCCTCGGATTCAGCGATCAACAGGATGATCAACCCGAGCTGACCCAAAACCTCATGTTCCTCAACATGCCATTGCGGGCCCTAGTGGCTACCGGTGTGCCGGAAACATTTGTGGCTGACTTTATCAGTCTCGCCAACCAACGCAACTAACTTTAAAAGACGGTTAGTCAATGAGCATTAACGTCGCTAGTCGAATAATCCCGGTCTTGGATTGTTTGTCTAGCGGGGTTAAGCGGAGTTGACTGCCTTTCGTCACACGTTTCGACTATAGACGTTCGGAGCGCAAAAAGTTCCTGAGACTTTTGTCTCAGGAACTTTTTTAGTAATTATTTAAGTGGCAGGATCATGTCGAGATGAGGAATGCCGATGTCTAAGTAGACATCACTGATCGGTTGAAACCCGAAAGATTCGTAGAACTTTTGCAAGTAAGCTTGCGCCTGAATAATGATACAACCAGCATTGGGATACGTGGCCTTGCAAGCGGCGATGGCCTGGGCCACGAGTTCGCGTCCACTCCCCTTGCCACGGGCGTCGGGGGCAACCACAACGCGGCCGATTCGAACCTGACTCTGCTCGTCCATCAGCCGAGCATACGACTGAATCTTACCGTCCGGTGCCTGCGTGAACAGGTGCTGGGCAGTCAGGTCCAGGTCGTCCACTTCTTGATAGGCACAGGTTTGCTCCACGACGAAGACCGCGGTCCGTAACCGATAAATCTCAAAGAGCTCGGCCGTCGTTAATTCTTGAAAAGACTTTTGTTGAAAATCACTCATCTACCCACCAGCTTTGATTAGTTTAATTGGTTAATGTGAACTTGGTGATCCAGTGGATACTCAACCGGGGTGTCCCACTCATTTAACATTTTATCCGTCATCTTGACCCCTTGCAACTCCTGGTTGTCATAGGGTTCCATGTAGTAGGCCCGGTCATCTAAGGCCATGTAGCCGCGGTACTGCGTGTAGTCACTGGCGCCGTCATCCTTGAGCTTAACGCCCTTAGGAATCGTCACGCTGTCCATTAAATGTTGTAATAAATTCAACGTCGTTGGCGTGTCTGCCGCTGGTTCACTGTAATGCTTGTTGAAGACAGTCCGAACGAACCGCGATGGTGAGGTGTAATCCCCAGGCATCCCCAGTGCACCGGTACCGGGACCCTGCGTTGCCAACTCGAAACCCTCATAGTTATGAAGCGGTCGTTGACTCGCAACGAGCGTGCCATAAGTGCTGAGGTTCTGCAAGTGCCAGCTCAGCTGTGGCGAGTTCGCCATCACGCCGACCGGATCATCGATGAGGTGGAGATCGTCGCTCGTGGCTTCCAACACCGTTGTCTCTCCGGTTGGGTCGCTAAAGATGAAATGTAATGGTGTGGTCAGGCCTAGCAAGGAGACGGGGACGTCCACGAGTTGAACATTTTGAATCAATTCGCGGAGATCGGCCACACTCTTAGCGTTTCCTAAGACCCAGGCAACCAAGTCATGTGGGGCGATGCCGAGTTTGTCAGCGGCGGCTTCCTTAACGTACTTCGCATATTCTGAGAAGTAGAGCGCAGCGGCACCCAGGCCAAATTCATTGACCCCATCAACAAAGATGTAGTGTTTCAGATTACGCCCAGCTCCGACGAAGCCATACTTCGTGGTGAAGGCACCAGCATCCCCCTGGATTTTCTGGTTACGAGGCATAAAGATTGGTTGGCCACCTAATTCAAAGGCAAAATCCATGGTCCGTGACAAGAAATGATCACCTTGACTATTTTCATAGGTCAAACTAGTACACATCAAAATCATCCCGTTTCTAATATAATTATCCATTATTCTAAACCTAAACAAGACGCTATGCACGCATAATCGTTGATTATATAACTATTCTTTAAAAACACTCGCCAACCGCGTCATCACGCCGTTTAACGATTTAAGCTGCTAACGATTATTTGGAGTGATCATGTCTGCCAAAAATTAGGTCACCGTTAGAAGTTCACCGGCAAAACCAGCGGTAATCGGTGAATCTCGTTGTGCGCGAATGTCTATTTGGAGAGCCATCGGTTATGCTTAGCCGTGAAAAGTGTTCCGGTTTGACCCCAACTACCCCCAAGGGGATTGTCCGGCTGGCTGCTTCGCTACCAGTGAAAGCAACCCGGGTACGGCTTTCAATGCTGCTCAACTAACTTACCTGGCGAGATCAGCCTATCCACCACAAGCGAGGGCTTTGTTCCCGTCTAGCGACCCGAGTTCCCCCTCCTTTTCTGGTAACAGCCCCGGTAGTTTGCGAAACACTTTTCATTAAAAAGAGTCACGGACAACATCCGCGACTCTTTTTGGCGTCTGGCGGCCAAACGCTTAATCCTCGATTTGATAGGTAATCTGGCTCTCACCATTCCCGTTGCTAACCACTTGTAACTGGTTAGGCACCTGTTCTCGCAACTCACTCACGTGACTGATAATCCCAATCATCCGGTTCTGCCCCTCAACACTCTCAAGCGAGTTCAGAGCGGTCATGAGGGCATCCTCATCCAGTGACCCAAAGCCTTCATCAATGAATAAGGCTTCGACATCTACACTCCCGGTAGTGCGCTGAATAACCTCACCCAGGGCTAAGGCTAAGGCCAGTGCGGCGATAAAACTCTCCCCACCGGATAAGGTGTGAACGCTTCGTTGTTCGCCCACGTGGTCATCATAGACGTTGATTTCCAGTCCAGACTTTTTCTTGTAAGTGGCCGGACTCTCGTCGACTAAGAACTGGTAACGACCGTTGGTTAATTGTTGAAGCCGTTGATTGCCGACCTGCAAGATCTGCCGTAGATAGGTTTGTAGGACGTAGCGTTCCAGTCCCAACTTGCTATTCGGACCATCCCCATTGGTCACACCGACCAATTCATTGAGGGCCTGCGTCTTTTGAACCGCAGCGGCCTGTTGCGCAACCAATTTCTTGAGCTGTTTGACGTAGCGATCGTTGGTCTGCCAGCGATCGGTCAATTGATGTTGCTGGTCCAGCAGTGCCGTTACCCGCTGCTGAGCATCGTGCAAGTCATTTCGGGTTTGCTCCCGATTAGGCTGTGGCCGATCGGCAACTCGCTTCTTCAGATCAGTAATGCTTGTCTTAACCTGTGCTTGTTGCTGCTGGAAATCAGCGAGTTGTTGCCGTAATCGTGGCAAGGTCGCCACTTGTGGTAACAACTCGGCAATCGCATCTTCTGCCAATGCGGTCAGCTCGGAACCTTGCGCAGCAATTGCGGCCGCTAAATCGGCTTGGGCTGTCGTGAGGCGTTGTTGACTCGCCGTGTGTTCCTTAGCTGCCCCATCGCGTTCAGTAGTGGCCACGGTCACCGCATCTGTCGCCGTTTTAACGGCTTGAACACAGTCATCCCACCGCTTTTGATCGGCATCTAACTGCTGTTTTAACTGCCGATCCTGCGCCTTAAATTCTGTCAAGGTTGGGGCATCTTCGGGCAAAGCCTCACGCTGTGTGGTCACTTGAACTTCCAAATGATCAGCGGCAGTCACCTTAACCTGACGCGCCTTCTGAGCATCCTTGATCATCTGCTCTAACTGTTCGGCATCGCGTTGTAGACGCGTCACCTGTGTTTGAGCCTTCTTGACTTCTGCCAGTGCCCGTTCATTCTTGGCAACAGCCGCCCGATAGGTGGCAACCAGATCGGTCACGCGCTGTTGACAGTCAGCAAAAGTGTTCAGTTCATCATCGGTTGTCGATACGGCCGCAATTAATTTGGTCACATCTGTCTCACGACTCTTCTGCTGATCGGCTAATGTGGCCACTAGCGTCTTGAGCTTGGTGTCTAATCGCGTCACCTGTATGTGACAGTCTTCCGCATGTTGCCGAGCAACCTTCACTTCTGCTTCGGTCACCGCTGAATCAGTGACGACCACTGGATGGGGATGATCCACAGACCCACAGACCGGACATGGTCGCCCTGGTTTGAGCTGAGCCGCTAACTGCACAATCTGATGTTCCAAGAGCTCTTGATTCAACTCTTCGAATCGCGCCTGGCTTTCCGCATACTCGTGTTGCGCCTGGTCTAAACTTGACTTGGCCGTGGCAACTTTTTTCTCGGTCGTCGCGATCTCTTGGTCGGCGTCCTGAATACCGCGAACTTGACGTTGCCAGTCGTTCAGCTCGGCCTCGCGCTTGCTGAGCCGCTGCTGTTCCTGATAGTGCTCAGCCTGAGTTCCCGTGATGGCCAGCTGTTGTTTGAGTTGTACTTGCGTCTGCTGACCATTTTTCGTCAGTTCAGCCTCGGTAGTCTCGGCCTGTTTACTGGCTGTCTGCGCCGCTTTCAATTGTTTCGTCAAGTCGGCAACTTTTTCGTAAATTGGCATCAGCTTGGCACGGGCCGTCATATTGGCCTTGGTTTCAGTCAAGCGCGTTTCAATCTTAGTTGCCGCTTTCTGATTTGCTTGTGCTTGTTGCAGCTTTGTCTGTTTCGCTGTCAGGTCAAGAACGGATTTCTCCGCTGCAGCCTTCCGCTGGGCAAGGTCGCGCTGGGCACTGGCTCTGGTGGTCCATTGCGGTTGAATAGCCTGAACGCGTTCCAGTTGTTGGCTGGCAATGCGTCGCGCCCTAATTTCTGGTTCTTGTGCCTTCAATTGTTGCTGTCGCTGTATCTGTTTCTCAAGTTCCTTTTGGTCCTTCAGCAACTGCTCTTCACGCGTATCCTGTTGGGTCAAGGCTGTAACTTGTTTGTTAGCAGTTGCAACCTGATCTTTAGCAGCGGTTTCAGCGGCTTGAGTGGCTGTCTGCTGGTTCGCCATCAGCGTCAGTACCGTGTCTGTCTGTGCCTGAGCAATGGCCGTCTCCGCCGCTTCTCGATTCTCCGGCGTCCAAATCAGACTAGATTGAACCTGTTCTCGGTCCCGATCGGTTTCCTTATTCTTATCCTGCTCGGTTCGCAATTGGGCCTTCAGTTGATCGGCCCATAAGCCAAAGATTTCCGTGCTAAACAGCTGTTCCAACACAGCTGCCTTTTCATCACTGGGCGCGACCAAGAACTGGCGGAACTTGCCTTGTGGAAGCAAGACAATCTGAGCGAACTGCTTGCCATCCATCTGAAGCAGATCCTGTAAGAATGGTCGAACCTGATTGGCCTTCGTCAGCTGTTTGGTCTCTGTCCCATTCTCAAAAACGGTCAGTTCCACACTGGCTGGGGCATTGGTAACCCCCGCCCCCCGCTTTTTCTTCAGTGTTTGCGCGGGTTCTCGGATAATCCGGTAGTCACGATTACGATGACTAAAAGTGAACGTGACCCGTGTGTGATCCTCGGTCGTGGCAAAGTCAGACCGCATTGCCGTCGGCTCCCGATCAACCCCGGATGACTGGTCAAAGAGGGCATAGCACATCCCATCAAAAATAGTGGTCTTCCCACTCCCCGTCTTCCCACTAATCAGGAAGAGTGGATTATCGAATTTTTGGAAATCAATTTCTTCGTCGCGATAGGGCCCGAAATATTGTAAATGTAAAGTTAACGGACGCATGACTTACCCCTCCTCTTTCTGAGCACGTTGATAGGCTTGTTTGGCCCACGTCTCCTGTTGATCCGTCAATGGATGCTGGGTGACCGTTTCGAAAAAGTCTCCCAATAAAGTTAAGGGGTCCTGCTGCACCTGATCGATGTCGAGAGTTTTCGGGGCCACGTCAATTTGATTGATTCGGTGCAACTCAATTACTTTAGGGAAACGTGTCTTGAGCCGTTGCATCACATTCGCAATTGGCGCCGTGTCGGTCAGCTCAATCGTCACAAAGTCATCTGGCGTCACCGGAAAGGCCTTGTCGGGATCCATTAATTCTGCGAAGGATGCCCGTAACACTACGAGATCATGCAGTGGCTTCAATGGCTTAAACGTGACCGTCACAGGATCGGTCGCCGTATCCACAATCCAGACGCCCTTGGTATCCAGCGATTCACTCGTCGAAAACTTCAATGGCGACCCACTGTACTTCATCGTGGGTTCATTCTGTAGGGCCTCCTTGCGGTGCAAATGCCCTAAGGCAACATAATCAAAGTCACGCAAAAGGTCTACCGGGACGGCGTTTAATCCCCCAACTTGGACCTGCGTTTCCGAATCGGTATGGGTACTGCCGGCCGCAAAGAAGTGCGCAACCAACACATGTTTCATCTGCGGATCAAAAGCGGCGACCATCTTGGCCACAACCTTTTGCATGGCTTGTTCCACCGTCTTCAGGCTATCATCTTCGAAATATTGGCGAGCCGCGAACGGTTCAAAATAGGGCAATAAGAAGAATTGGGTACCGTCCATGACGACCGGTGTAAACGCATCTTCCAGACGTGTATTGAGATAGAATGCGGTACTCTTAAACCAGTCACTCCCCTGGCCCAGTCGGACGCCGGAATCATGATTACCACTGATCGCCAGTAAGGGGAAATGTTCCTGACGATTCAGATCCACCAACATGTCATCAAGCGCGGTCACCGCATCTTCGCTGGGCAATGCCCGATCGTATAGATCCCCGGCGATGACGATGGCATCCACCTTCTCTGCCTCGGCAATAGCCTTGATTTGACGGTAGGCATCTCGCTGTTCCGTCAAGAGGTCATAACCATGAAGCTTCTTACCAATATGCCAATCTGCTGTATGTAAAAAGCGCATTTATCTTAGTCCTTTCCTATTGCTTCTCTGGCGCCCAGTCACAACTCAATTCGTGGTCATTGATCAGTCCGGCTGCCTCTAAAAAGGAATAGACGGTCGTTGGGCCGACAAACTTGAATCCCTTCTTCTTCAGCTCGCGGGCCACTAATTTTGACAAGTCCGTGGTGGCTGGCAGGTCAGCCACCGTACGGATGGTGTGCCGAATAGGCTGGCCGTCGACGAACGCCCACAGCCAACTGGCAAAATCTGCCGGGTCATCCCAAGTTAAGATGGCCTGGGCATTGGCCGCAGTGGCCTCTAACTTGCGACGGTTACGAATAATGGCCGCATTGGTCAAGAGCCGTTCAATATCAGCAGGGGTCATGGCCGCCACCTTAGCCAGATCATAGTCATAGAAAGCCGTCTTGAAGGCCGCCCGTTTATTCAACACGGTTTGCCAACTTAATCCGGCTTGATAGGTTTCCAGACTCAGCAACTCAAATAATTTTTGGGGATTATGTTCCGGTCGCCCCCACTCCTCATCATGATAATCCTGCATTGAAGGTGAATCAGACACCCAGGTACACCGCTTAACCACCGAAAAGACCCCTTTCTATCGTTAAGTTTACTATACCAGATTTACAAATAAAGTTCCCGAACATTCGTTCGTATAGCGTAAATAATTCACCCCACTAACCCCGGTATCATAGGGTTAATATCGAAATTATTTGGGGCCTGTTAGTGTAAGGTTTTCCTAGATGGTCAATAAAATTCTAGGAATATTCATTTTGA
>NZ_JQCA01000066.1 GCF_001437125.1 Levilactobacillus paucivorans
CTATACAATTCAGAAATCTTTTATGCATTTACACAAGATATTTTACGCTCTCGTTTGTACTTTTCACACACTTAAACACACCAAGTTATTGTTCCCATGACAATAGCTTGGCGTGTTTTATTGTTTAAAAATGGCAAATAGAAAGTTTAATTTGATCAGTCTTGAAAACTTGAGCTGCTTTGATTTTTCCAGTACTAAGGTGTCCTCTGTAGGCGCAATTTTGTTAGTTGCTCTTTCCCATTTGTTTATGTGGATGGTTTGAATTTACAGGTCTACGCGACTCACACCGTAGAAAGTTATAATCAGAAGCCAACTTCAAAAATCTATCATGGAATAATAGTAGTATTGACAGCCTCATAATATAGTGTAGAATACTATTTATAAGGTTATCAAGACTATATGGAGGGAAAATGAAAAAAATTGGACTATTAGTCGATTCCGCATCAGATATTCCCGCGGAAATAAAAAATCAAGTAAATGTTGAAGTTGTTCCCTTAGTTGTGACAGCAAACAACCACGAGTATCTGGATCGTGTGACTATTCAACCTCAGGAAGTGTATCAACTAATTGAAGATGGTTATATTCCTAAAACAGCTAGTCCAACTCTTGGACTGGTATCACAATATATCAAAAAATTGCAGCAACGAGGTTATAAAAAAATCATTGCTATTACAATCTCCAGCGGCTTATCAGTTACAAATAAGGTTTTTAAAATAGCTTCTGAAAATGTCAATAACGCAATCATAACAGTTATTGATTCTTGAATTGTCAAATTAAGTGCAACACTACATTAAAGAATATTTCATAAGGCGTT
>NZ_JQCA01000007.1 GCF_001437125.1 Levilactobacillus paucivorans
TTGATTAAGGGCTTTTAATTTAGCTTCTTGTTTTTCTAAGTTACTTTGAGACATAATGATCCCTCCAATCATATTTGAAATAATCACCGAAACTATATCATACAGGAAACGTTAAGTCAAAGTATAAAAGTTGAAATAGCGAAGCGGAAGGCATACACTAAAAGTAAATTCAGGATAATCAGCAGACCGAGTGAAACGAGGTCAATGCGCACTTACACACAACAACTAAAGTTGGTTGTATTATTGTGCTAAACCCTTGTATCAGAAGTCGCCGTTGGCGACAACAAAAGCAAACCCATAAACCTAAAGAAAGGTGGTGACCGACATGGCAATTTTTCACATGAGTTTTCAAAATATTAGTGCTGGTAAAGGACGTAGTGCCATTGCTGGAGCAAGTTATAGAAGTGGTGAAAAGTTATTCGATCAAAAAGAAGGTCGAAGCTATTTTTATGCTCGGTCAGTCATGCCAGAAAGCTTTATTTTGACACCAAAGAATGCGCCAGAATGGGCGAGTGATAG
>NZ_JQCA01000067.1 GCF_001437125.1 Levilactobacillus paucivorans
GATTCTGATTCCGACAGTGACTCGGACAGCGACAGTGACTCCGATTCCGATAGCGATTCGGACTCAGACAGTGATTCTGACTCGGACAGTGACTCTGATTCCGACAGTGATTCTGACTCGGACAGTGATAGTGACTCAGATTCCGATAGCGACTCAGACTCAGATAGCGACTCAGACTCGGATTCTGATAGTGATTCCGACTCCGACAGCGATTCTGATTCCGATAGTGACTCGGACTCTGACAGTGACTCGGACTCTGACAGTGACTC
>NZ_JQCA01000068.1 GCF_001437125.1 Levilactobacillus paucivorans
CTATATGCTCGTGATGAAGATTACCAACGGCAAAAACAAGAACGCGGCTTAAAAGAGACCGAGTGGGAAATGACGAAAAAGCAGCGGCAACATCAAACCCGGAACCGGCATGAAGATTGGGGCATGCACTTGTAATCACAAAATTAGCGACTGGTTAATTGGTATGAATGGTAGCTCATAATGTATTTTATATTGAGAAAAATTTGGTACGTAGAGCGTGCTCGATTAGTTACGTATAGCTGCCAGCCTTGTGTATGGTCTATCAAAGAGACCAGGTAAACAAAACCTTTAAGCCGAAACCCTATTTTGAACTAAATGCTGAAATTATTGCTAATTAGCAAAAATTCGTCGCAAAATTAGACCCCTATCAGCGATTTAAAGACGAAACAGGGCTAATAACATTCATGCAAGCTAAACACGTTCAGAAAGGATCACAGGCTGGTTTAATCAAGGGCATTCAAAACCAGGCTAAAAAGCGTGCTAGTCCCCAACTATTCTCACTATCCAGTCTCCAAAGTGCCATGAATAAACGTTATCACGCCAGTGCCAGCCAGACTTTGGCGGCCATTCAGAGTTTATACGAAGCCAAGTTCCTTAGCTATCCCCGAACCGATTGTGCTTATATCACTGATGAAGAATTTGAGTATTTAATGGCTAATCTGACGAAGTATCTGGGTTTAGTCTCTAAGCAAGTCGCTTTAACCAATACCGCCCCGAATAAGCGCTATGTTAATGGAAAGAAGGTTGAAGAACACTACGCCATTATCATGACTAAAATCGTCCCGACTAAAGATCAATTAGCTGCCTTACCTAAATTACAGCAACAAGTCTATGACTTGGTTTTAAGAACGACGTTAGCGATGTTTGCTGACCCGTACGAGTACGAAGAAACCACCATTATCACTCAGGTTGGCGACACCAATTTTAAAGCAACCGGTAAGGCCCCAACTAAGCAAGGCTGGCAAGCTCTATTTGATGATCACAAAGTCGACCAACAAGAGGCAGCCACCCTACCGATCGTTCACCAAGGCGACCAAGTTCAAGCAAATCTGCAAACACCACAAAAAGAAACGACACCACCGGTACCCTTTACCGAAGGTACCCTGATTACGGCCATGAAGACCGCCGGCAAAACGCTTGATGATGAAGAAGCCCAAGCAATTCTCAAAGATGTGCAAGGCATTGGGACAAGTGCGACCCGGGCTAATGTGCTAGAAGTGTTAAAGAAACGCGGCTATTTAGTTACTGAAAAGAATAAGCTCCACGTCAGTGAAGTCGGGATTACTTTATGTAAAGCGGTCGAACTCGAACCCTTGCTAACTAGTCCAGAAATGACGGCTAA
>NZ_JQCA01000069.1 GCF_001437125.1 Levilactobacillus paucivorans
TACATATTATATGTACGAAGGCATTTCATTTACACAAGATTCTTGACGCTACCTAACACCCATGTCCGCGTACTGATTAGCAAACTTCTTCTGTTGGTCCTTAGCAAGTGACGCAAAGGCCTTCTTGTATTGTTGGTACAGAACTGGCCGAACGTACTTCTTAGCGTACTTGGCACCGGGACTCGTCTTAGTCTTGGTATAAGTATACTTCTTCCCAGAAGTTGCTAACCGACGACTGGCATTGCTTCCCGCAATCTTGGTCGTGAAGTGCGTGCTAGACGTCTTGGTCAACTTAAACGTGTAAGTCTTCTTGCTCAAAGCGGTCGTGGTCTTGTTGTCTGCCGTCTTGAACTGAATCAAGCGGTACTTGGTCGTCAACGTCTGCCGATTCTTGCTGAGCTTGATTGACGAAGGTACGCCATATTTCACATTAGCTGATGATCCAAAGTCTCCTAAAATAAGTAAGGTTCCCGTCTTCTTACCACTCTTATAAGTCTTAAAATAAAAGGCGGTCTTGGATTTTGAACTCTTATAGTACCGTTTTAGATCAGTATTCGTGATCGTTGGCTTGGCTTTGGCGCTAGCCGTGACACTAGGACTAACTAAACCACCCAGTGTGCCTAAAGCCATCGCGGTTAACCCCAATTTCACCATCAAACGTTTCATGACTATAATCCTCCTTAAAATTCATCCAGTACACCATTTATACTGACATTGTTTTTCTCAAAATGCAAGCGTTCACACCGATTAAGCCAAAACTTTGGGGAAGACTTGTTCCAAGTAAGCCGCAACCCCTGCCTCATTGTTAGTTGTCGGGGTTTGATGATTGGCAGCTGACTTAATTTCGGGTTGCCCATTTAACATCGCAATGCCATCTCCCGCGGCCTTAATCATCCCCAGGTCGTTCTCAGCATCACCGAATGCCATGAGTTGATCAAAGTCCCAGCCAAAGTGGGTTAACAGTTGACCTAATCCCACGGCCTTGTCCATATCAGCGGCCAAGAATTCAAGGATCTTCGGTTGAGAACGCACCACATGGTATTGTTTGTGCAGTTCAGGTGTCAAGTTTGCCACAACTTGGTCCAATGTTGCCGGATCAGTAGCCATAACGGCCTTACTGAACAAGTGCTTTGGCAAATCAGCGAAAGCCGTTGGCACAAATTCCATGGGTGCCTTCAACATTTTTTGATATTCAGATGGCTTGAGATCAGCCACTGGATAGACTTGGTCAAAGTCCAGCACGTCCAGTGGATACCCATTTTCAGCCGCAAAGTCATGCAGTGGCTGAAAATCCTGCTTGCTTAAGCCACTCTGAGCCAGCACATCTTTCGTCGTGTTCTGAATCACGAGAGCCCCATTAAAGGTAATCGTGTAATCTTCACTAGTCGTCAAACCCAATTGTTCCAAGTATTTCCAGATGGCATTAATTGGGCGGCCAGTGCAGAGCACCACTTTAATTCCCGCCGCATGTAATTGCCGCAGGGTTGCCGCATTCTTTTCACTAATCGTCTTATCTGTATTCAGTAGCGTCTCGTCTAGGTCGAGCGCAATCATCTTTATCATTCGTCGTTGGCCTCCATTTCTCCTCTAGTTTACACGTAACGGGCGTCGAAATAAACCGTGTTTACGTTAGGAGGTCTGACCGAATCAACGCCACGATTTGTTGGTTCTCTGGCAAGTCGGCGTGATTGGCGTTGGCACCGGTAATCGTCATCTGGGTAAAGTGGCGGACGTTACCTTGAAAAATCAACTTCCCCCGGTTTACGCTGTCAAAGGGGACGATCCCATCGCCAGCGTACCCCTCACTGCCGGCAATCGAATAGACTGTTAGCGTGCGTGGCAATCGTTTACGATCGGCCGAGAGTTCCTTGAAAAGTGGCGTGTCCACATCCGGACTACTCTCCTCCAAATTGAATGGCGTCCCAATGGTCATCAGGCGTTCGGCATAGGTGTCCTTCGGCAGGTCGTGTTCCAGAAAGAGCGTCAACACGAGGCCCCCGTTGGAGTGTCCCATCGCAGAAAAGTGGTTAAAGTGATAGGTCTTCTGTAATTGACGAAAGGCCAAGTTAAACCAGACCGCTTGCTTTTTAATGGTGTCACAGCCATCATGATGGTTCTGAAATCCCACAACAATAATGGGTTGGTTATCCTTACGCGTAATACTTCCCGTATATTGAATCTCACCATTGGTCATCACTTCCACTCGCAACAGGCTATGCTTGGTAGTTGTCTCGTGGTTCAGCTCCGTGACCAACTCGTTAAACCGATTCTGCGTGGCACTAGACCCCGGAACCAGGAAGACGGGGGCCATGGCACTCCGATACGTGGCGCGCACGCTTGCAACCTGCTGGGGCCGCCAGAGAAAACCTGGCACACTCAAGAGCAGTATGGCCGCCACTAAGACTAGAAAACTAATGACTCGTCTTTTCAGCATGATGAGCCGCCTCCCCTGCTAGTCGTGACCATTTGACGAATGGGTAATAGATTAAGACGCTGATCAGTAACTCCACACCGGCTAAGGCTAAAGCCGCCATGTTACCCCCAGTACCCAAAAAGCCTTGCAAGATTCCGGGCGTCCCATTTGCAATGGGATAGGCCACCGCAGGAACCCAGTGAAGTTGGAGACAGGTCCAGCTTAACAGACTGCAGACGACCGGCGTTACCAAAAAGGGAATCCCTAAGATAGGGCTCAAGACTACCGGTAAGCCAACCATTAGTGGGGCATTGTAGTTTCCTAGGGTTGGCAGTAAACAGGCCGCCCCAACTCGCCGCTGTGCGCCATTTGAATGTCCTAAATAGATGGCCAGCAGGAGGCCCAGCATCATCCCTGGTCCCCCAAAGTTCGTATAGACATCCACTACCGTATGAATCGTAATCGGATGCGGAATCTGCCAACCGGCATGGGTCAGAACGGACGCTAAGTTCTGCGCCGCCTCCACCGACTGCCCCCCAACACTGGCCACAGGGCCTAAGATACCTAGCCACTGACACAAACCAGTTAGTAGGTTAAATCCCAGTAAGCCTGGTAGCTGATGGGGGAGCGGGAACGGCCAACGTGCGAGACTAAGGAAGGTGGCATTCAGACTTCCCTTCTGTGTCAAGGTCCAGGCCAAGCCACCAGCTGCTAATACCAGCAACCAAATGCTGGCAATCGTCATCGTTTGTCCCAATCGTTCCTCAGCCAATAACCAGTGTTGAATTCCCCAGCGATAGCCATCCCCCACGATCAAACCAATCAAAATACCTACTAGAATACCAGAAATTCCTAAATTATTTGAGAGCCACTGCACGGGTTGTCCGTTCAACAACGTCAATCGATCCACGTTAAAGAACTTGAGCCCCGTGACCGCGACCACCCCGACCATCAGCCGATCCGTCGTTCTTTTGGTGACCGGTGCCACCAGATAATAACTGACGGCAAAAGCCATGAACATGGCAACTAACCCTAGGGTACCCGCACTCAGTAGGCTCAAATAATGCTTGAGGACCGTGCGTTGCATCAGCCAATCTCCAACGTGTAACGTTTGAAAATAATAGCCGGTCGATGCCAACCAAGTTTGTCGAACCATATCGGCCAACGTCCCAACCAACACTACCGGAAATACCAGATGGAAGGCCTGATTAACGGCCTTGATCTGTGAGTTTTGTCGAAAAGTAACCTCTAGCTGAATCAGGTGGCTACCTAGCCAGCCCGTTTCTCGTTTCATTTTAGCCGCCTCCTGCCCTAACACTCAAATTGTAAGAGCAACGACGCGCTAGCGGCCCCCGTAACATTCGGTTAAGGTGGCCGCCTTTAAAACTGTTCGAGTAAGCTATCGATAGCCGCACTGACGGCCCCCTGTTGGTTGGTCCGGGGTAACTGTTGAATCTCACTATCATTAATCAGTTCCGTCGCGGCATTGGCGACCGCAAAACCTTGGCCCACCAACCGTAACATGGCCATATCATTCCCAGAATCACCAAACGCCACCATTTCAGCTGGCGCAATGTTCCAGCGGCGCCCCAGCTCTGCCACCGCACTGGCCTTATTCACGCCGGGCAAGCTGACATTCAAACCGCCAAGCCCACTACTGGTGGCGACAAGCTCACCGTCAAATTGGTCATTAAAGGCCGCCACGAATGGCGTCACGTCTGCCTGTAACCAGGTGACATCCAGTTTGAGAATAGGATCCACGACCGCCGTTAGATCCGCAACACTGGTCAGTTGTGGATAAAAGACTTGGGACTGGTGAAACCGGTCACTGTCGGCCGGCAAGTCTGTGTAGGCCTGGTCACGACCACAGGAAATCAAATAGGGTTGCGCCATCACCGCGGCCGTCCGTAGCCAGCGAACGGCGGTCTGCCACAAGTCACGCGGAATTGGATGGCAGACCAGCTGTTCGCCGTTGCCCGTGACCGTTAGCGCGCCATCCTCCACCACGTAGACTAAGTCTCGGGCAAGTTCCAGATCACCAAATAAGTCGATCACGTGGCCTAAAGGGTCCCCCGTCGTCACGACAAATCTAATCTGATGCGCCGCCATCTCAGTCAGTTGATCCGCTAATCTGGCGCGATCATACCGCCCATTGGCATCCAAAAAAGTTCCGTCCAAATCTGTCATGATCATCCGTGGCCGCATAACTGCACCTCCTGAGTTGTTAGTCTCGATCATACCCGATTGCCCCTCTGACAACAACTCTTCACCCCTTAACTAGACCCGGATGGTAACCGATCAACCGCTAACTAAAAAACGGGTCACCCCGTATTAACCAATACGTTGGGTGACCCATTGAACTATTTCTCGTTTTATTTATCTAAATTATTCTTGTAAACGTAATTCATCAATGAACGGGTTTCAGTAAATTCGTCCTCATCATGCAGAACGACCGTGATGATCCGGTTGTGACCACTCTTCTTAGCCGTTCCCACGAAGCAGTATCCTGCCAATGGCGTGTAACCGGTCTTCAAGCCATCAACCTTCAGGTTAGCCTGATAGTACTTCCGGCCCTTCAAGAGGTTGTTGTAGTTGTAACAGGTTTGACCATTGACCTTCTTGGACCCAATTTGACCGTCCTTCAAGACTTGTGGATAATCCTGAATTAAGTGTTGCGCGATGTAAGCCACGTCCTTAGCGGAAACCTTGTTGGCATTGGCCGAGCCGTAGTTGTAACCGAACTGACGGAGGTCACTGTTTTCCAACCCAGAGGCGGAAACGAAGTGAGCCTTGCCCAAGTTCCAGTGTTTAGCCTGGGCGTTCATCTTGTTGATAAATTTAGCATTGCTACCACTGACCCATTGGCCCAGAGCAATCGCCGCGTTATTCGAAGAATCTAGCAAGGCCGCGTAGTAAAGTTCCTGAACGGTGTACTTGTGACCACTCTTGAAACGGAAGCCCCCACAGGAATAACTGTTCCCCATGGCAACAAGACCTTTGTTACTGGTCTTAACGTGGTCAGACCACTTAGCAGACGTGGTGTGAATCTTCTGAAGAACCAGGTACAGCGTCATGATCTTGGAAACGGAAGCAATTGGGCGAGCCGTGTTGGCATGCTTGGACCAAACGACCTTCCCCGTCTCTTCGTTGACGGCCACCGCGGCCTTAGCCTTCTTCAGGACAAAGGGTGCCTTGCCCTTCTTGAGGTAACCGTGCCAAATCAAACCCTTCACCGTGTGTCGACCATTGACAGCATAGTAGTAAACGGCATTGGTCTTCCCATGTCTCAGAACGACCTTCTTGGACACGTACCACGTGGTATTCGGATACGACTTCAGATTGGCAATCTTACGGGTGTGTGACTGGTTGTACACGGCTCCCTTGGTGCTCTTCTTGTGATAGGCCGTCGTCTTCAATGACTGCGTTGAAACAGTCTTGTAAGTTGCCGCATCAGCTGGTACGGTTTGAATACCAACCCCCATCACCGTTAAAACTGCTAAGGCGATGAATAATAATCCCTTAATATGTAATTTCCGCATATCCCTAACCTTCCATTTTGACTAATTAGCTTAACTAACCTTCAGCCTAGCACGATCTGGTCATGACCGAAAGCGTCTGAGACCCTTTGTAACTCGCTTGTCGCCTTTGTAACGCGCTTGTAAAACAATCCGACTATAAAATTTTTCATTTAAACTTTCAGCCCATTTTCCCGTGGTACCTTGCTTTTGCCAGATAAATTGGTTAGGCTAAGAGTAATCAAATACGATTGGGGTGCCCATCCGGCTGAGATCAAACCCATTGAACCTGCTCTGGTTAAAACCAGCGAAGGGAACGCGTAACATAGCTATCAATGACCCCCACTAGAAACAGTTTAGTGGGGAATTTTTCGTCTTTTGGGCGCGTCAATCACCTTAGGAGGAGTTCATCTTATGAAACGTTGGCACATCCGCGACATCATTCTCGTCACTATTCTAGCAATCTTTATGGGGGTCATTTTCTGGGTCATCACCCCCCTCTACTCCGCCCTCACGGCGGTGTTTGCGCCCATGGGTCTCCAGCCACTGGCTAACGAAATCTTGCTGGGGGTCTGGACCATGGCCGGTCCACTGGCTGGGTTCGTCATTCGCATCCCCGGTGCCGCAACCTTGGGGGAACTCCTCGGCGCCGTCGTCGAAATGTTTCTCGGCGGTATCTGGGGTGCCGGCACTTTGATATCCGGGGTTGTTCAAGGCTTTGGATCAGAGTTGGGTTTCATGGCAACTCGCTACCGACACTACAACTGGGTTACTTTGACCCTGAGTGCGCTGACCACGACCTTGGTCACCTTCGCCTGGAGCTTGGCACGTGAAGGTTACATTGCCTACCATTTAGGCTTCTTACTCTTGTTATTCGCCGTTCGCTTCGCTTCTGTCTTCGTCTTTGGTGGTATCTTAACGAAGTTGATTACCAATCTGTTAGACCGCGCACATGTTCTAAAACACTAATTGTTACAAATGGGGGAGTTTTTGTGGTAACCGTTTCAATTCACAACTTAACATTCACGTACCCACAGCAATCACGACCCGTCCTTAACGCCGTTAATGCCAGTTTTCCTGCTGGCCAATTTTCACTAATCACCGGGGTATCCGGTGGTGGCAAGTCAACCCTACTCAAACTTATCGCGGGACTCTTGCCAACTGATGCACCTGGCATCACCTTTAATGATCGGTCACTTACTGAAGTTCCCGCCACCCAGCGCTCCAAAACGGTGGCCATGCTCTTTCAGGAACCCAGTACGCAATTCACGATGGATACGGTGGCTAATGAACTTCAATTTGCCTTGGAAAATCAACAGGTTCCGGCCGACGAGATTCCAGAACGTCTGACCGCCGCGCTGGATTTCATTGGGATCACGGCCCTACGTGACCGAAAACTCATGCACCTCTCCGGTGGCGAACAACAGAAGGTGGCCCTCGCTATCATCGTCGCCATGGATAGTGCCGTGATTCTACTGGACGAACCCTTTGCCAGCATCGATCCGACAACTCGCCTCGTGCTCTTACAGCGGCTGGCCCAGCTGAGTCGTGAACGGGGAAAGACAGTGATTTTAGCGGATCACGATCTCAGTGGCTACACCGACTATGTGGACCGGCTGACCGTCCTCGCAGATGGTCATCTCACACACTTGTCACCTGAGGCAACGCAGGAGCGGCTGGCCACCTTTGCGCCAGCCAAGTTGCGTCTACAACATGTCACGGTTCCCGCTGACAATCAAGAAGCCTTAATTCAAGGCACCCAACTGAGCCTGACTGCGAATGGCCGAACACTCGTGACGCCGCAGAATCTAGGACTCTTTGCCCACCACACGACGCTCATCACAGGGCCCAATGGTAGTGGCAAATCAACCCTGTTCCGTTCTCTGGTCAAGCTTGGGCATTATCAAGGCGTTATCACTTATGATGGCACCGACATTAACCGGCTGAAACGTCGTCCTTACGCACGTCAGGTGGCCTTAATGTTCCAGTCTGCCGCGACGCAATTTCTCAATGTCACGGTCGATGAAGAATTGACCTTGTCACTCAAGAATAGCTACGCCGATCATTTCACCCCTGCCATGGTGACCCAGCTTCTAACCGAGTTGAACCTGGCTGACCGGCGAGAACAAATTATTTATACCCTGAGTAGCGGTCAACAGAAAAAGTTACAGCTACTGTGTATGCTGATCATGGCCCCAGATGTGCTTCTCTTGGATGAACCGTTCAAGGGTCTTGACTACGCGTCGCTACAGACGGTTATTCAAATTTTAAAACGTGTCCAACAGGATCTGGACCTCACCTACATCCTGGTAAGCCACCAGCTCAGTGGTCTTGACACCTTCATCGATTACCACCTTCAGTTGTCAGACCAGCATCTAACCTATCAGGGGGTGCGCGCATGAATCCCAGTTTAAAATTAGCACTACTCGTTCTTATCGCTCTAGAGATTTCTTTTACCCACGTCTGGACGGTTAATGTTGCTTTGATCGTGGTGAGTCTCATTCTGATGGTCTGGGGCCACGTGACTTTCAAACGCTTAGCCATGCTGACCCTAATCCCGGCCTTCTTCGGGGCAGCCTTAGTCTGGTCCTTAACCTTGCGTGGGACGGCATCTAACCACTTTCTCCTGGTGATCTTCACCCGGATGGTAGCTTACGTTTACATGGGGGGCTGGTTCGCGCAAACGACGAATCCTTTAACGCTCACCCGGTCTCTGGAACAAAACGCCAAGCTCCCCTCTAAATTTGCCTATGGCTTCTTAGCAGCCTTCAATCTCATGCCGAAGATTCAGGCAGAAGTTGCCACCATTAAGGCGGCTGCGCTAATGCGCGGTCAGGTTCTTCATTTTTGGTCACCACAACTCTACTTCAAAGTTATTCTGGCAGCCATGAATTGGTCGGACCAACTCGCCGCGGCGATGACGTCTCACGGTTTCGTCGAAGACGCCCCACGAACCCACGCTACTGAAATTCCACTCGTCACTCGTGACTGGATCATGCTAGTGGGCAGTCTGGTGCTCGTTCAGATCGGCTTGTTCGTGGGCCTACCCTAAGCGCTTAAGGAGGACTTCATTTGCAATTTACGACAATCGCTCACAACGCGAACCTGGCGTCCTGGCAGGCTTCCAAACAACATCCCTTCATTCAACAACTGCTGGCAGGGACGTTGCCGTTAGCTACCTTTCGCTACTACTTGATTCAAGATCACGCCTACCTACGGGAATTTGGGGCTATCCAGGATCTGGCAGCCGAACAAGCCCTCGACACGGACATCGCCACCCAACTTCACGCCGGGGCCGAACATCTTCGACAAGGTGAACTGGCCTTGCGCCAAACCTTCTTCGATCGCCTCAACATCACCGACAAGGAAGTCGCCAACACGCCAGTCGCGCCGACCGGTTACGCCTACACAAGCCACATGTACCGGGCACTGATGACCCAAGGAACCGCCGGGGCCATCGCTGGTTTACTGCCCTGTTACTGGCTCTACGCCGAGATTGGCGCCGAATTGGCTGAACAAGGTTCACCCGTTCCTATCTACCAAGATTGGCTGGAAAGCTACCGATCCGATGACTATGCCGGGGAGATGACCGACCAATTGGCTTTAGCCAACCGGGTAGCCACGCCAGACAACACACCCGCACTACTCGACATCTTTAATAAAAGCAGTTGGTATGAATTGAACTTTTGGCAAATGGCGTTGACCCATGAAACCTGGGAATTGACGGAACCGTCTGATTTTTCAACCACCACTTAATGCGCTATAATGAGGGCACTCATAGGAAAAGGTGGTGTTGATAATGAAGCGAATTCAGCAATTAACGTTTCTTCAAACCTTTGGTTATCTCGCCCTCGCGCTGGGCGTCGTCATTGAAATCTATGCGGCTCTCAGTAATCCCGGAACACGTCTGAGTGGGGACGAGATGTTTGGGGGCGCTGTGGTTCTAACCCTGGCGGTCGCCTTCATTCACAGTCGGCGCCTGCCAACCAATCTCGTTTTGATTGGCCTTAGTACATTAGGTTTTGCTTACTTTACCTTCATTCGCACGCACGCCTGGCTCTGGACGATTCTGTTGGCCATCGCGGTCGCGGCCTTCCTGATTTACTTTTTCGGCTTACGGGGAGAAGTTCGGCGCAACCAGAGTGAGTGGTTTCACTTTTAAATTAAACTCAATAATCTAATCATGGTACTGATGAGAACTTCTCACAGTACCTTTTTTTACGCACCAAAAAGGGTCAGCAACGCTTACCGTTACTGACCCCGCGAGTCTTTAGAATAATTTGTCACTGTCGGGTGATGTCCGTAGTGCCATCAAGATAAGTTCCGCCAAGGTGAAGACCAACGAGATTGGTGGCCAAACAAAGATTAAGCCTAATACAATCAGCCAAACTAACCAAAACCACACGGTGGCGTGAATTCGATAGGCTGGCATCCGCCGAATCTTCTCCGCAATCTCTGGATGCTTGTTTCGATTGACCCGCATCACGGCAAAGGACAAGGCGGCGTATGCCCAAGTCCACAGCGTGAAGATAATGAAGTAGAACAGCCATGATAAACCGCCCGGCCCAAGCCGTTGAGACTGGTAGCATCGCCATCACCAAGATCCATAGGTTATTGACCCAGTAAACACCTTTGGTGACGCGTTTGGTCAAGGCAAACATGTAGTGGTGATTATACCAAGCCACACCGATAAATAAGAAACTAATCAGGTAAGCCACAAAATAACTCCATTCACTAGCCAAGGCCGCGAAGGTGGGTTCCTCCGGTGTCTTAAATTCCAGCACCATGATCGTTAAAACAATGGCTACCACTGCATCCGTAAACGCCGCCACGCGTCCTTTATCCATTGTAAAATCTCCTTAAGTTCTGTGATAATTCTAGAATAGCACAATTGATTCATAGGGTGTTAGATGTGGTTTGGAAACATTTTACGTGAAACTTGAGACATTTGAAAATTTGTGAACCTGCTCGCCTGTCAGTTATATTGTCGAAACGTGCCATTCAGGGCAGTCTGTTGCGCTTAACCCCACTAAGGGAAGCTAGCCAAGCCCAGGCTAACTCCCCTTAGTGACGTTAATGCTCGCAGACTAGGCGCCCTGGGGCACACTCTTCTTACAAAAAAAGAATCAGACCAACCGAAGTTGGCCTGATTCCCTGCTTGATAAACTACAAGAGACTTGTAGTCATGTAATCATTATGATTACCATCTTTTAAGTGACACAACCGGCAAGCCGGCTTCGGGGCGGAAAGGTTCCCGCGTTAGTTGGCAAACGCCCGTGAAACATGGGTTTGCGGTGCATGACTCGTAATGGGCTGTGTGCTGAGGTGCGTGACGTTTTGTTTCCCCATCATAAACCATGAAAGTAAACTGATGACCGCTAGAGTCACAACTGCC
Organism: Levilactobacillus paucivorans; assembly: GCF_001437125.1. Lineage (GTDB taxonomy): Bacteria > Bacillota > Bacilli > Lactobacillales > Lactobacillaceae > Levilactobacillus > Levilactobacillus paucivorans. The sequence continues at coordinate 11,324 of NZ_JQCA01000069.1, forward strand.
GTTATCAGGCTCCTGATCACCCGTTTTAAATCCATCCCATCACCTCATGCTTGACTTGTTCCGACCGCTTTACGTCCAGCTTACACATCAACTATCACAAAACGGTAACGGGAAGAAAAAATTGTGATGACACTTCCATGACACTTGCCACGAACAATTGTTATATTGGGTATTAGTTTACGCAATTTTTGCTCGTTCATCAAGTAGAATGCAAAAAAAGTTCCGAATCACGAGTCTCATCTCGCCGGTTTTTCAAAACTTTAGTATAATAAGTGTAAGCAACACACAGGACAATCATTTGGAGGGATTATTAATGAGTCAAGAATTAAGTGATCTGGCTGAAGCAATCATCGCCTACCAAAAGAAGTACGACAAGACCGATGGCGAAATGGCCTTTGGTTCGCGCATCTCTGTCGAGAAGTTCCACGCCATCAAGTCTGGGGAAGTTGACCCCAACGCCGATGAGCAAAGTTCCTTAAAGCACTACATTGCCACCAAGCCCAACTAAGGTTAGGCTTATCAGAATCCAAAGGAGTCGACCAAAATGGTCGACTCTTTTTTTAAGTGATTTGATTAAGTCAGCGAGCGAACGCTAGGCTTGTTCCCACGCGGTGCGATAAGCCGTGGCAGTGTCCGGATCAAACGCCACTAAACGGACCCGCGTTAGCGTCTCCGACTGCGTCAAAACACTTGCAATCGTGCGTGTCGCAACCGCAGCGGCCTCCGCTAACGGATAACCGTAAACTCCTGTACTAATCGACGGGAAGTCCACGGTATGGCAACCCTTCGTCATTGCTAGTCGCAATGACTCGCGATAGCAAGAAGCTAAGTCTGCCGCCTCATGATGATCCCCACCCCGCCAGACAGGACCTGGCGTGTGAATGACCCACTGTGCGGGTAACCGGAACCCCGGGGTGATCCGTGCTTCACCGGTGGGACAACCGTTAAACGGCACACAAGCTGCGAATAGCTCCGGCCCGGCCGCACGATGAATGGCACCATCGACACCGCCACCACCCAACAGCGTGGTATTGGCGGCGTTGACGATGGCATCCACGTCGCTCTGCGTGATGTCACCCTGAATTACTTCAAATTCTGCCATTTACTTCGACTCCTTCGACCACGGCCAGTGCCAGCGATGCTTGGCGGGTTCATCCCCCTGCTGATCGTGGACCCGCTTCATTCCCTCACGATACGGGTTACTATAAAGTGCATTTAGATTCAGCTTTTTAGGCGCCGGAGCGTCTGGTCGAAAGGCACTGAGATCCGTCTGACACTGCGGACATTTCACGTCATCCGCCGTCACCGGAGCCCCACAATGGGGACAGAACTTTAAATCTTCAGCCACAATCATTGCCTCCTTGAGTCGTTTAAAGATCGCCTTCGATACGCAACTGCTGCTCAACGAGATAGGCATCCAGATAACCAAATGCAATCTCATCGACGTCACCAATCTTGAAGACCTTGCCTACCTGATCCAATTGATTATCCTCTACCGTGTGGAAAATAAAGCGCTCGCCACCCACTTGACTCGGATATCCCAGACAGTGTTCACCATCATGGAGTTTCAAGCGAATGATGGTTCGGAACGTCGCCGCCTGATTCAACCGCGCACTGAACTGGTCGTCAGTGGGATCGAAGAGTCTTTCGGCGTTCAGCACGGGTTGATTGCCTTGTTGGCGCGCCTGGTTGAGTAAGGAGAATAGCCGCATCGTTTGTAAGTAGTCTGAGACGAGGACGACACTGTGAAGTTCGCTTAGCCGCATGACGGTATAGCCCCCGAAGAGTCCTGTCATATCAATTAGATTCATCACGACAGCATCAGCGGTCACCGTGTTAATCCGTCCGACAAAGAACAGATCCTGGTCACGTTCCGGAACCAAGGCCACTAGAGGGTCTTTACCCGCCAATTGGCGTAAGGTATCCGGAATGAGATCCGCTTCGGTTACCTCGACTGGTTCAACGTGATCCAATTGTTGTAGTCGCGGCGCCGCGATGGTTTGCAGACTCAGCTCTTGTCCTTGAAATTCGATGACTTCAATCTCATCGGGTGTCAGGGTCAGTTCAGGTTGGTCAGTATAATCAAACTTATTGAGTAATTGAACCGTGATCTGATCGGCAGCCACACCGGTAACCAGCCCTTCATAGAAGTGGTCATCCTTGGCCAAGACTAACATGACCACGAGGTGATCGACCCAAGCATGACTGAGAACTTGCCGTCGCAAATCACGACGGTCGTCGAAGGTCATGTTAAGACCACTCGCCTGGGTAAATTTCTGGTCCGTGGCGGTTTGAATTCGAAAATCCATGTTATCCAAATCATCACTTGAAAATTCAACTTCATCGATTGCGGGTAAGGCCAGGAAAACGGCCCCATCGGGTACCCCGTAATCGTCGTAGGTCGCCAGAATGATGCCAGTCGACGTCACCGTCGTCACATACCCGGTGTAAACGACTTCCTGGTTGGCTTGGTACACGTTAACTAACAAGTTCTGCGCCAACGCGCGATTTAAATCATTTACAATAGAATTCATGATGACGACCCCCTTTATTTTTTGTTATCTGAAAAGCTTAGCATAGTCCCCCGCAAATAGCTCGTCTCCTGTTTATGAAACGGCGGTACTCATGAAGCTGGCTAAGCGGTCGCCAGTAAAACCGGCACTTAACGCCACCAGGAGCTTGATCCGCGCCTTCTGGCCGTTTAAGCCCTGGCACAGCATCAGCCCCATCTTTCGCAGTTCGATGCCGCCCCCTTGATAGTCATAGATATCTTCGGCGAAGCCATTATAACACCGGGACACTAAAACGATCGGAATCCCACGGTCTAGCAGGCGCTGCAGGGCCGGTAAGGTAACTGGCGGTAAATTCCCCGCTCCGAGGCCTTCAATCACTAACCCATTTGTTTCGTCCGTGTTCAAGGCATTAAAGAGCATCGCATCCATCCCGGCATAAGCCTTCAGCAAGTACACGTGATCGACGACGTGGTCGATGTCAGAGTTCGCCTGCCGAATGAGTTGCTGGAAATAGGCGGGACGGCCCTTAGCCACAATCCCAATTGGGCCAAACGTTGGCGTTCTAAAGGTGGACACATTGGTGGTGTGAGTCTTGGTTACGTAACGCGCCGTGTGAATCTCATCATTCATGACCACCATGACGCCATTGCCCCGTGAGGAGTCGTCTGCGGCCACTTCAATGGCGGCCCGGAAATTATACAGGCCATCGGTTCCAACCTCGTTAGAGGACCGCATAGCCCCTGTCACCACGACAGGAATCGTACTGGGGAGCGTCAGGTCTAAAAAGTACGCTGTTTCTTCCAACGTGTCCGTCCCGTGAGTAATCACGACACCGTCAATACCCTCAGCCGCAGCCGCGACAATACGTTGCTTAATCTTCAGCATTTCTACGGGCGTCATGTGTGGCGATGGCAGGTTAAACATTTCGTCCGTCACCAGGTGAACGCGCCCCTCTAGAATCGTTTCTTGTTGGGCAATGGGATTCTCACTGTTGGGCACGACCTCCCCTTGTTCATTTTGGGACATCGAGATGGTACCACCTGTATGGATGGCTAGGATATTCTTCACAACCGTCAACTTCCTTTCAAAAATATTTCTACCCACATTGTACCCTATTTGCGGTAGAATTTAGTTAGAATTAGGAGAGGATGACTGGAGATTGCCGAAAAAAGATGAAAGCGCTAACCCCAACCGCCCGGGGGTTCAGATTCATGCGAAACGTTACAGTTCCTCAGGAGGTCTCGCCGATTGGGGACCGCTGATGACCTGGTTTAAAGGCCTTTGGCACAAAGTATGGCACCGGCATTAGAAATTGCGCCGGGGTGTTGTTTTTTATTTTTTCTCGTGGTAAAGTAATCAACATTCTATTAAATTTAAATAGTGATTGCCTATATAATGCCAAGATAAGGTTGGCGAGTTTCTACCCAGAACCGTAAATTCTGGACTATAAGCAAATTGAGGACGAAACTCTTTTTGCCGATGAAGAGTCTTCGTCGGCCGAGTCTCCATTGCCCCCTTTTTGCGAAGGGGGCTTTTTGTTTGCCAACCCTTGGCTTTGTATGGACATCACGAGAAGGAGGAAACTTTCTTGCAGTCCACAAATTCCGCAACACCAGCGTCGCCATCCTCAAACGGTCAGTCCCTTTCCATGTGGAAAGCCGCTATTTTAGGCTTCCAACACCTACTTGCCATGTATTCTGGTGACGTCTTGGTTCCCTTACTTATCGGGGGAGCACTACATTTCAACGCCATGCAAATGGCTTATCTGATTAGTGCGGACATCTTCATGTGTGGGGTTGCAACCCTTCTCCAATTGAAGCGAACGCGGCTCACCGGGATCGGCCTGCCCGTCGTTCTCGGTTGTGCCGTTCAAGCGGTCACTCCGCTGAGTGCCATCGGGACCCACTATGGCGTCGGGGCCATGTACGGGGCCATCATCAGTGCCGGGGCCTTCGTCTTTCTCAGTGCCGGTTGGTTCTCAAAGATTAAACACCTCTTCCCACCCGTTGTCACTGGGTCACTGATTACCATCATTGGCTTCACCTTAATTCCCGTTGGTTTTCAGGATCTCGGGGGTGGAAACGTTGCGGCTAAGAACTTTGGTGATCCCAAATTTCTTCTGATTGGTTTTCTCACGATGGCCATTATCTTAGGTTTAAGCGTCTTTGCCAAGGGCTTCATGAAGTCACTAGCCATTCTGGCTGGAATTCTTATTGGCACGCTCATTGCGGGGGCAATGGGCATGGTCTCCCTCTCCGCCGTGGGTCAGGCCAGTTGGTTCCATCTGCCACAATTCTTCTACTTCGGCACACCCAAGTTTGAATGGTCTTCGATTCTGACCATGATTCTGGTTTCTCTGACCACCATGGTTGAATCGACCGGGGTTTTCTTCGCCCTCGCCGAAATTACTGGCAAGAAGATCGAAGAAGCCGACTTGAAACGAGGCTACCGGGCCGAAGGGATCGCCGTCATCTTAGGTGGCTTGTTCAACACCTTCCCCTACTCCACGTTCTCCGAAAACGTTGGTGTGGTCCAATTGTCTGGGGTGAAGACGCGCAAGCCCATTTATTTCTCGGCCCTATTCTTAATTCTCTTAGGCTTACTACCTAAGATCGGGGCCTTAGCAACGGTCATCCCCGATTCCGTTCTGGGTGGGGCCATGATCGTGATGTTTGGGATGGTCGGCGTTCAAGGAATTCGGATGCTCCAACAAGTCGATTTCAAAGATAACAACAATCTCCTGGTCTCGGCCATTTCAATTGGCCTGGGACTGGGTGTGACCGTCTACCCTCAGATCTTCCAAGCCCTTCCGCAATCCTTACAAATTATTATGAACAACGGCGTCGTTATCGGAAGCTTCTCGGCGGTCATCTTAAACGTCCTCTTCAACATGATGCCTCGCCGCGAGGTTAGGACGGCCCAGGCGCAGTTGAACACGACCGCGCAAGGTAAGTCACGGCACAACTAAATTAGATATTAATGGCTACCTTTCCCCTTAACATTGGCGGGAAGGTGGCTTTTTTGAATTACGCCTCAATTAACCGGAAACGGACTTGCGCTGTCTTAACAAAGTCACACTGGTCAAAATAGTTATGCGCTTTTATAAGTTAGGTATTAGCTAGTCTTAACTACTAGTTGTCCTGATCTGATTTTTTGGCGTGTTCCCGATCGTTCGCGTATAATAAGAACATCACCTATGAGGGGAGCTCAACCGATGCTCAGCATTCAACATATCAGTAAACACTTTGGCACCGTCCACGCACTCAACGACGTTAGTTTTGACGTGCCCGATGGCCAGATTTTAGGACTGATTGGTCAAAACGGGGCGGGGAAATCCACCACGTTTCATAGCATTTTAAATTTTATTACTTATGAGGGCACCATTACCTGGCAGGGACATTCCCTGTCCGCCAACGATTTTGATACAATTGGCTATTTACCAGAAGAACGTAGCCTGATGCCTAAGTTAACCATCGAACAACAGGTAGTCTACCTGGCTCGGCTCAAAGGACAGCCAGCTAAGGAAACCCGGGCCCATATCGACGAGTGGCTTCAGCGTTTCGCTGTCAAAGGTACGCGCAAGAGTCGGATCAAGGATCTCTCTAAAGGAAATCAACAGAAGGTTCAACTCATCTGCACCTTAATCCATCATCCGAAATTATTGATCCTGGACGAACCCTTCAGTGGTCTCGATCCCGTCAATGCCGATCTCCTTAAACAGGCCGTCTTAACGGCCCGTGACGAGGGGGCAGCCATTATCTTCTCCAGCCACGACATGGAACACGTGACCGCCCTGTGTGACCAATTGGTCATGCTGCGCAAGGGCGACGTCGTCTTGCACGGGACGCTGGCAGAAGTTCGGAATCAATTTGGTAAGACGGAACTCTACGTAACGACCGACTGGACACCAGACCGGCTCCAAGCACTGCCGGGCGTTGTCGCCGTGACGGTTCGTCAACCGCGGCAATACCTCTTGCAACTCAATGATCCCGCCGCCGGTCCAGCAATCTTTGAAGCCCTGACCGAGGGCCACTACATCGAGGAATTCAGTCAACAACCACCGACTCTCGATGAAATTTTCCGTTTGAAAGTAGGTGAAGACCATGCATAAAACCTGGATTGTCACCTTTGAAACTTATCTGCGCCAAATCAAGTCATGGAGTTTTCTCTTCATGATTCTCGGTCCCTTCCTGATGATTGGGCTGACCGTGGGAATCAGCTACGTCAGTGCAAACAGTGCTTCTAGTAGCCGCGAAGTCGCCGTCATCAGTGACTCACAACCTTTGCGACAGGCCTTCATTAAACAAAACGATGGTCTGAACACTAAGATCACTACGGTCAAGGCCGCTAAGCAGGCCCTGAAGAAGGACCATCTCGCCGGCTATCTGGTACTGAGCACCGATAATCAACAGTTCAAGGCCGATTACCACGGAAGTGACAGCATGGGCAGTAGCCTACGCGCTCAGACTCAAAACTTCCTGGTGACCTATCAGCAGGCTGCCAATTACCAACAAGCTAACCTGACCGCTAAACAGCGAAAGACGCTGGCTCGAACCCCGGCCCTCACGCAACATATTGCCAAGAAGACTGGGACCGCTAACACTGCCAAGAAGGTTTCCTTCTGGCTATTGGTGACCATGATCTACATCATCTTAATTACGTATTCCTCCATCGCGGCTCAAGAAATTGCCTCCGAAAAAGGAACCAAGATTATGGAAATCATCTTCTCTAGCACAACAGCGACGAGCTACTTCATTGGTAAAATCATGGGAATTCTACTGGTCATTCTGACACAGATCGTGGTCTACCTTCTGGGTGGCTGGGCTGGCTACCAATTTGCCATTAACAATGCCAAATTGAAGCCGCTCTTCACCGAATACCATTCGTTGATTAACGCCGTCATTCACAACCTTCTCAACACGAACCTTGTCTACCTCCTACTTGGGGTGGTCATTTACACCGTTCTGTCCGCGTACAGTGGCGCCATCGTTGCCAAGGCCGAGGATGCCTCGAAGGCCGCGCAACCCGTTGTGATGTTGAGCATGCTAGGCTTCTTTCTCACTTTCCCCTTCCAGAGCAACCTGGATGCCGTCTTCGTTAAAATCATGTCGTACGTGCCCTTCTTCTCATCCTACTTCATGCCTATGCGCATCATCAACGGTACCGCAAGTGGTCTGGAGCAAGGCCTCTCACTCGCAATTCTCTTAGCAGCAATTGGGCTGTTTGCCTGGTACATCGGCAGTCAGTACCAACGTTTAATGTTACAAACTGATTCAAAAAGTATTTGGCAACAGTGGCTTCACGGCTGGCGCCATCAAGATTAAGAAAGGAAATGGGCATGACTGAGCAGGAGCGTTATTATCAACCGAAGAATACCACGGACGCGTTAAAGGAAGTGCAACGTCTCTTTAACAGCTATCGAAGCGCCCCGTTGACGCAAGAACTTCTCACCTATCATGAGGGCCTGGTGCAGCGTCTGACAACCGACCTTCGTGAGGCCGCTCAAGCGGAACACCGCGCCGACCTGGTGACCGCTGCCGATGACATGGCGCAAGCCATGCGGGGCTGGACCACCGTTCGCTTGGCTGGAAAGCCTTACGTTGGCCGATTACGACACTTTAAGTTTGTTGCCGATGCTACCGGTCCCAAATTCAAGCGCAACGTTATCAAGACCCATGGCACTGGTGGCCACCGTAGTAGTCGTCACTAGACACCACTTACCCATTAACAAATTGTGACAACGTGCTATACTTAATGGGTAAGTTTCGGGCCCTTAGCTCAGCTGGGAGAGCGCCTGCTTCGCATGCAGGAGGTCGTCGGTTCAAATCCGGTAGGGTCCATTGGGTAACAAATACACAAAAGTTTTATGATCGCGTGGTGAAAACTGTTGGCTTAATTGCCATCAGTTTTTCTTTAGTTCACAAGCATCCTAAAATGGTAATTTGTCATAACTCTCGGCTATACAAACTTTCTTACTACTTGTGGGCATATAGGATACGGTTCATGTCATATCATGTTATAATAACTTTGCAAAGAAAACTTGAACAATTTGTTCACCAAAGCCCCTGACTATGGTAGTAGTCAGGGGCTTTTTTTACACTTATGTAGGCACAAGCGGGTGGGTTAGACGTTACCTAATATTGTTTTACTTGTGGCGTCTACCGTCTAACCAGTCCGTGAACAAGGCTATCAACAGCCCAACCACAAGTGGGGCAAAGAAAACTTGCAACAATTTACTCACCTCCCCACTGTTACCAGTGTGGGTTAGGTAACTGCTTAATTATGATTGAACCTCCTCTGAATTACCATGGATTGCCTCTACAAATATTTCGGCTATTTTATTATATATTATGCTTATATAAGCCTATTTGATGGGAAAGATTCCTTCAATTACCCAAGAGTCAGAATGTAATTTATTCCTCATTTTCATCATTATGCCAAATAATTGAAACTTTTCGTGAAAGCTACTCGTGATAAGCGTATTATAGGAATACCGCTGTTTTTTGACAACTAACTATGGTCATCGAAAAATAACAGTCGCCTAACTTATACTTATGTGGAGTTGAATTTATGCATTATTCATTGTTCATTCGGTGTCTGGCCGAATTTATTGGGACAGCCATCATGGTTGCCCTCGGTAACGGTTCCGTTGCCAACGTTGAGCTCAAAGGAACTAAAGGTTATCACGGCAGCTGGCTATTAATCGGTTGGGGATATGGGATTGGGGTCATGATTCCCGCCCTAATGTTCGGAACCATTTCCGGCGCTCAGATTAATCCCGCGATGACGATTGCCTCAGCCGTCGTCGGTAGTTTTCCTTGGCAGGAAGTGCTGCCCTATATCGCGGCTCAGTTGCTTGGAGCCATGTTTGGTCAGTTGACAATTGTTCTGGCCTACAAGCCTTACTACGATGAAACGACCGACGTAGAAGCGATCCTGGGAACTTTCTCCACGATTGATGCGGCAGGTAGCAAATTAAATGGCTTCATCAACGAATTCCTTGGAACCTTTATCCTGGTTCTGGGTGCCGTGGCGATGACCGCTGACAAACTGGACCCCCGAGCCGACTTCATTGGCCTTGGCTTTCTGGTCATGTGTCTGGTCGTCTCCTTGGGTGGTCCTACTGGTCCAGCGTTGAACCCAGCCCGTGACTTAGGTCCCCGCTTGCTTCATGCCATCTGGCCATTCCCCCACAAGGGAAGCTCCCACTTTTACTACAGTTGGGTCCCCGTCGTTGCGCCGATTGCGGGTGCGGTTTGTGCCACGGTGCTTTGGCAGGTCTTCTTAACAAAATAGCCCAAAATAAAACACGCTAACCAATTTAATTTGGTCAGCGTGTTGTCTCTACAATTTAAACCGTCCAGTCGGCGGGATCCAAGTGTTGTGGATTCTTCACATAGCCGCGAGAATCTTTGGTAAACCCAATCTTGGCGTAGAAGTCCTTGGCATACAACGAAGCCCACAAAACCGTGTGAAGTGTTTGACCTAATTGATCCTGCACCATCCCCAATAAATGCCGGGCAATCCCTTGGTGTCGGTAATCAGCATCGACTGCCAGATCCGCAATGTAAATGACATCAGCGTAATCCGTCAATCCCCGAACGTAACCAACCACCTTGTCGCCGTCCCAAGCCGTATATAAGAAGTCGGCATGGTCCAACATCCCTTGGAGCTTCTGATCGTCGTTGATTTGACGATGAAGTTCTGTCCGAACCAAAAGGTCCTTGAAACTTGCGGCATCTAACTTGGCATCCATTTGATACGTTATCATTTAATCGCCCTTTCTGATTGCTTAACTAACTCTCAGTATAGGCGGTTAATATGAAAGCGGAAGTGACAGTTGACCATGAGTTTAAGCGGACAGTTCCTTTAATGCCAATACTAGTTTGGCCACGCCTTGTCGGAACTCTGGCAAAGCAAAGTGGGCAAACCCCACAATGTAGTAACCGAGTTGTTTATCCTTTAACCAATATTGATCCATTTTTCGCAAATAAAGGTGATGCCGCTCTAAGATTTCATCGAACTTAGCCGTCGCTTGTGGCTTTTTCAAGCGAAAGACCAGATGAATACCGGCTTCCCCAAAATGAGCGTTAATGACTCCCTGCCGAACGAATGGCGTCAACTGTTGTTGGATAAAGTCATACTTTTGACGATTCAAGCGCAAGGATCGTGTGATGTGACGGCTATAAGCCCCCGACGACAAAAAATCTGCCGTAGCCGCTTGGATAATTGCCGCAACGCCGTTGGTTTCATAGGCAAATAAGCTCTGATAACTGGTCACCAACTGCGGTGGTAGCACCATAAAGCTGAGTCGTAACTCGGTCGAAATTGATTTGGAAAAGCCACACAAGTAGATGACTCGCTTGGCATCTAGTGAGGCCAAGGCCAGCATTGGTCTAGTGGACACCGAGAACTCACTGTCATAATCATCCTCGATAATCAGCCCCTGTTTGGCCCGCATGACAGCTAACAAAGCCTGTCGCTTGGCTAAAGGCATCGTTGGCCCCAAAGGAAATTGATGCGAGGGGGTCACGTAAACCAAGTTAACGGACTCTGATCGCAGATGATCAACGTCCATCCCCGATGTCTCATCCACCGGGATCAAGACCGGTTGTCCCCCCTGGCGGCGAACCGTCTCTAATCCACTGCGATAACCAGGATTTTCAAACCCGACCTTGAGTGGCGATTGGAATTTGGCCTGCATCAGCTGAGTCACCATGACCAATGACTCACTGTTGCCAGCGGTGATCACCACTTGTTCCGGCTGGCAATGTATCCCCCGCCGCCGGACCAATAGCGCCACAATTTCTTCTCGTAACGCGAGTGACCCTTGCCGCTGAATAGCCGTCTGAGGATCCCGTCGGTCTTGGTCTTGGATAGCGCGTTCCAACGACCGGTTCCAGGCAGTCTTGGCATGCGTTTCCAGCAGTGAGGCCGCGTAGCCCAGTGAAAAATCAAAGTCTGGTTGAACCAAATCACGGTCATGTTCACTGACAATTGGCAGCGTCGACATTGGTGTTTTCACAAAGAAGCCTTGCTGGGGTCGATTCTCAATCCGATCCTCCGCAACCAGCTGTTCATAGGCATTCTCCACGGTGCCTTTGGACACCTCCAGTTCAGCCGCCAATGATCGAATGGATGGCAGGCGATCAGTCAACTCACCCCGGTCCATTGCCGCAGAAAGCTGCTGAATCAGCTGTTCATATAAGGGCAGTGCCCCTTTCTCCTGTAAAAAGTACATCCCAAACCCTCCCGCTTCTCAAAGTCGTTACATTTATTCTACCAGTATTCATTGAGGCATGGCGCACTATGGACATAGAAGAGTGTGTAACAAAAAGGGCAGACGTTTCAACTATAGATATTCGGCACGCAAAAAGGGCCTGAGACTTGTGTCCCAGGCCCTTGTGTATCTCCAAATTCATATGGCCGAAACGTGCGTCATAAGGCAGCTGGTTCCGCTTAAAACTGGTAATCAAATAATCCAAGACCAGGATTATCTGATTACCAGCCTTAATGCTCGCCATCCAACCGCCTTCTGTCACACTCTTGACTAACATCTCTAAAATTCTCTACCCAAAACTTCCGGAAATATAATCTTGTGTGACCGGAATCTGGGGATTACTGAACATGGTTCCAGTCGGCGTGTACTCCATGACATGTCCGAGATGGAAGAAGGCACACTGACTACTGATTCGTGCGGCTTGTTGCATGTTATGCGTCACGATGATAATCGTGTATTGCTTCTGTAACTCCAGGAGAGTCTCCTCAACCTTAACTGTCGAGATTGGGTCCAGTGCACTACAAGGTTCATCTAGCAGTAACACATCCGGTGCCATGGCAATCGAACGGGCAATACACAATCGCTGTTGTTGCCCACCAGAGAGGGACAGAGCACTCTTGTCGAGGCTGTCCTTCACCTCATCCCAAAGCGCGGCTCCCCGCAAGCTCTTCTCGATGCGCTCCGTTAATTCGGTCTTATTCTTCACCCCATTTGCTCGTAAAGCGTAGGTGATGTTTTCCCGAATTGATTTGGCAAATGGATTTGGTCGTTGGAAGACCATCCCGATGTGCCGCCGGATTTCATAGATGTTCACGTTCGGTTCGTTGATATCGACACCGTGATACCAGATTTTTCCCGTCACCGTGGCGATCGTATCATTCATTCGATTCAACGAACGCAGGTAGGTGGACTTCCCGGACCCCGAAGCGCCAATGAGCGCCGTAATCTGATTCTTAGGAAATGCCAGATTGGCATCGTGCATGGCGTGATTGGTGCCGTAGAAGACCTGCAAGTCCTCCGTCTTCAACGCCAGTGAAGTCTGGGCGTCAAAGGTCTGCACAGCAGTCTTATCAAATGAGTATTGTTTAAGCATCGTCACACCCCCTACTTGCTAGCCGTAACCCGACGATACAGGTACGACCCGAGAACCCGTGCGCCCAGGTTAAAGAGCAGCACAGCAATAATCAGAACAGCGGACGCAGCGGCGGACAAGGCCGCGGCGTTGCTCGCTAACCCTTCCGTATTCATCTTCCAAATGTGGACCGCCAATGTCTCGGCTGGTCGGAATGGATTAAGCGGACTCGCCGCATCCATTGGATTCCAATCGGCGAAGTTGGTCACTGGCGCACTTTGCCCAGCCGTGTAAATCAAGGCTGCGGCTTCCCCAAACACTCGACCGGCACTCAGAACCACCCCGGTCACAATCCCTGGCAGTGCCACGGGGAGAATGATTCCCACTTCAGTCTTCCATTTGGACAGGCCCAAGGAAAGACCAGCTTCCCGTTGGCTACGCGGCACGGCACTGAGTGATTCTTCAATATTCCGCGTCAACAGCGGCAGGTTGAAGAAGGTTAAGGCAATGGCCCCCGAAATAACGGAGAACCCAATCTTGAACTTAACGACAAACAGTAAGAACCCAAACAATCCAACAACGACGGATGGTAAGGAACTAAGAACTTCAATGGCTGACCGAATGAGACTGGTCCGCCAGTTATCCTTCGCGTATTCGGCCAGGTAGATCCCCGCCCCCAATGAAATGGGAATGGAAATCAACATGGTCAAGACTAACAGGTAGAAGGAATTGAACAGTTGGACCCCAATGCCGCCGGTGCCATCAAAGGAATCCGTGGCCCCAGTCAAGAAACTCCAGCTAACGTGTGGCAGGCCTTTAATGAGAATGTAGGCCAACAGGAAGAAGAGAATCCCAACCACGATGGCGACAATGAGGTCAATGATTACCGTGGCAATCATGTCTTTACGTTTAGCGTTCATGTTTGAGTTGCCCCCTCTTTGCGATGACCCGTACCAGGGCGTTGAAGAATAGTGACATGAGTAACAGAATCAGAGCTAATGACCACAGGGCGTTGTTTGGCAACGTCCCATCAATGGTGTCCCCAATTCCCGTCGTCAATTGACTGGTCAGCGTTGAAGCCGCCGAAATCAAGTCTTTAGGCATGACGGCCGCGTTCCCGATCACCATTTGAACGGCTAAGGCTTCCCCAAAAGCCCGAGCCATCCCGAAGATCACGGCGGTTAAAATTCCAGGTGTGGCGGACCGAAGAATAACCTTAGATACCGTCTGCCAACGTGTCGCTCCCAAAGCGAGTGACGCTTCCTTGTAGTAACGCGGGACTGCTCGTAGACTATCGACGGTCATTGACGTAATCGTTGGCAACACCATCACAAACAGCACGAAGGTTGCCGAGATAATTCCAAATCCGGAACCCCCGACCAGGTGCCGCATGAATGGCACCACAACTGCCAGTCCGATGAACCCGTAGACTACGGAAGGAATCCCAACCAGTAATTCAATCACGGGTTGTAGGAACTTTCGACCCTTGTTAGGTGAAATTTCTGTCATGAAGATGGCGGTCCCAACCGCGAATGGTGTTGCCACAATTGCGGCAGCGAACGTCACGGCAAAGGACCCCACGATCATGGGTAAGGCGCCAATCTTGCCTTGACTGGGCGACCAGTCGGTACCCGACAGGAACTTCCAAAGGCTGACGTGGTTCTGCGTAAAGGTCGCGATTCCTTTTGAAGTGATAAACCACAGCATCGAAGCCACGACCAGGATGATTACCCCAATACAGAGATAACTGATCCCCCGGCCGATCCAATCCTCGCGAGTCGCTCGGGTGGCATGGTGTAGTCGCTTGGACCATTCCTGTGATTGGGTATCTTGTTTCTTAAGTTGAAAATTTGTTTGCTCCATAAGTTGACTCCCCCCTTTTAAAAAAGGTGAAAGTGCTTCGACCGCACCTTCACCCCATTTCAACATCTTCTAAATCTACGCTGGATGCTTAGTTCTGGGTAACGACACCCTTAGCGTCCTTCGTCACTTTCATGTCATGGATACTGATGTAACCCATGTCCTTAACCAAGCTGTCTTGAACGGTCTTGGAATCCATGTACTTCAGGAAGGCCGTGGTTGCCTTGTCAGGCGTGCCCTTCGTGTACATGTGTTCGTAGGACCAGATCTTCCACTTGTTCGTTTCAACGTTGTTGTCGGTTGGCGTCACGTTGTCGATAGAAACGGCTTGGAGCTTGTTGGTGAAGTATGAGAAGGCCAAGTAACTTACGGCCCCTGGCGTCGTTGCAACGATCTTTTGAACGGCACCGTTGGAGTCTTGTTCTTGAGACTTCACAGCGTCAGTGCCCTTTAATACGGCATTTTCAAACGTTGCTCGAGTCCCACTACCTTGGGCCCGGTTGATGATGACAATCTTTTCATCCTTACCGCCAACTTCTTTCCAATTGGTAATCTTTCCGGTAAAGATTTGCTTCAACTGTGCCATCTTTAAGTTCTTAATCCCGGTATCTTTGTTGACAACTGGGGCCATCCCCACGACCGCAACCTTGTGGTCGGTCAACTTGTCAGCCTTGATGCCGTCTTTTTCTTCGGCAAAAATGTCAGAATCACCAATAGAAACCGCACCGGCTTGGACTTGGCTCAGCCCAGTTCCGGAACCACCACCTTGAACAGTCAGGTTAACCTTGCTGTTCTTGGCAGTGAAGTTTGACCCGGCCTTAGCGGCTAATGGTTGTAACGCCGTCGAACCAACGGCCGTAACCTTTCCTGAAAGTGCTGCGCTACTTTCCTTACTGCTAGTCGAACTAGTGGCCTTGCCACACCCAACTAAAAGTAAACTAATTGCTGCAATCCCCATTGCTAACTTTGATCCCTTATTCATCTCTGTCACTCCATGTCTTTGAGATAGTAGAACCATCCAAAGCCAAATTGCACCCCGAATGCCTCCCCTTAACTTACAACCCTGATTCTAAGCGATGAATATATAGTAATCGTCGCAATCGTGTAAATTTTCGGTAAATGTTGGGGAAATTCGCATAAATTTTCTAATAATCGGATAGTTAATACCCAAACGCGATTATTATGGCAATTAGTTCGACGATATGTTAACGTTTTACCTCGAGATGACTTTTTATCATTGGGTCACTTGTTAATCCGACTGAACATCGACCAAGGAGAATAATTGCGTGATTAAAGTCGAATGACTAGAATGAAGCTAAGGGGTGATCACAAGTGGCAAAAAAAAGTGAAAAACAAGCACGGCAAGCGATTATCATTGATATGAATGACTTTCTCATGGACTATGCCGCCATTAAATTAGGTAAACAGCACGACCTGGCACAACGTGTTTCGGCCGCTGCTAAGGATGATCTGACCAAACTCGACGATCTCTTTAAGGACAACGGAATCGGCCGACGAACCAAGTATTTGGATCTCGCTGCTGGTTTCTTGCGCGACGAAGCCGATGCCGAAGGTGACGCCGACAGCCAAAACTTTGATCAAGAAAGCCAACAATTAGGGCAAGAAGCCATGGCCTACCTCGCCAGCCACGCCCAGGACTTTGATCGCTGGGAAGAAGAATAGCGTTCGAGACAAGGTTGTTGGCCAAATTTAAGCGATGCTAACCAGCTAGTCTCACGCGTTTCAGCAATAAATAGTGAACATAAAAAAATTGGCCCACGACAAGAACGTCGCGGTCCAATTTTTTTGTTATTGCCACTGCCACAGATCCGCCTTCATTTGCGTGGCGATAATCTTGGACAGCATATCAATCAATTGATCAGGCATATAGGTTGCCGCGTCAAATGACGTGGTCTGCCCGTTAATTTCAGTAATAATCAATCCCTCATGGGCTAACTGTAACCCGTACTTGGGGGCAATCTGACAGAGTCTATCGACCTGCTCTTCATTCATGGGACATCCCTCGCTTCATTTCATTAAGTCGAGCTTAACGAATCCAAACGAGTGGGTCAAGGCCTAGTAATCGCAATACTTGTCCTTGACGAGTTGTTGATGAATGGCGGTCGCTAACTGGGCTTCATCAGGGCCATCCGTGACGACTCGAATAAATTTACCACCATAATTACCAAGTGTTGCAAGCTCAACTTGTTCTCGGGGATTAATTTCGATGTCACGAACTCTAATCGTGGCCTTACTCGTGTGTCGTTGACAGATCCGTTGAAGCGCAGACGCTTCATCAATTGCAGTTATCTCTTCGTGTAGCGGAAAGCCAATGGTTTTCATCCAATATCACCTCGCTCTCTATTGTAAGCGATTTCATAGATTTTGCCAATCCCCGCGACTCACTTTTCGCACCCGCCAACCAATCGCGAACACGCGTTCAAACCCGTCGCAAAATGTGGTATGCTGATTATCAGCAAACGGAGGTGACGAATGGATGCCAATCAAATTAGGGGTACGCGAATTAATCGAATTCACTTTACGAACTGGCGACCTGGGCACGACCAGTAATAGCCAAAACACGGCGTTATTGGGCGCCCGCATCCATCGTCGCCTACAGAAACAGCGGGGGGCCGACTACCAGAAGGAATACTATCTGGATAAGACGCTCACCCTCAATAATAACGAGTACCTGCTCCACGGACGGGCAGACGGCGTGACACTGACGGATGGCCAGGCCAGTATCGAGGAAATCAAAACTTCCGAAACGGTCTTCGCCAATCTCAGCACCAACACCCTCACGCTCTACTGGGGACAGGTCAAGCTCTACGCCTATCTCTTAATGGATCATGAACCCGACTTGGACCAGGTCACCCTGACCCTGACCTACTTTCAAACCAATACGGAAACGACCACGCAGACGGATCAGACCATCACCCGGCAGGAAGCTCAAGAATTCTTCGACAAGGTCATCGATGAGTACGTCACCTGGCTCAAATTCAGGTCGGACCTCCGCGATCGCCGCGACCCCACCATTCAGCAGCTCACCTTTCCCTTTGGTCACTATCGCCCGGGGCAACGTGAGCTCGCCGTCGCCGTGTACAAAACAATTCTCACCAGCAAACGGCTCTTCGCTGAGGCCCCGACCGGGACTGGGAAAACCATTTCGACACTTTTCCCCACGATTAAAGCCATTGGTGAAGGCGTCATCCAGCGAATCTTCTATCTCACTGCTAAACAAAGTACCCGGTCTGTCGCCGAAGAAGCCCTCGATCTCATGGCCTCACAGGGACTCCTACTCAAGAGCATCACCCTGACGGCCAAGGCCAAGATCACCTTCCCGGAAGAAGCCGATTTGTTACCAGAAGAGAATCCTTACATGCTAGGTTACTATGATCGCTTGAAGCCAGCACTCCTGGATCTCATTCAGAATAACGATCAGCTGACCCGACCCGTGATCGAAACCTATGCCCGCAAACACATCCTCGATCCCTTTGAATTTCAATTGGATGCGAGCCTCTTTTGTGATGTCATCATCGGGGACTACAACTACCTCTTCGACCCGCAAGTCCACTTACAGCGATTCTTTACGACCGAGGATCCCGATAACTTCTTTCTGATCGATGAAGCCCACAACCTGGTCAGTCGCTCACGTGATATGTACTCCGCCGAGTTAACTACGCGGCCTCTCGACCAGCTCATCGAACAAAGTCGCGACCTGGATCAGGCCACGCCAAAACTCCGACGTCGCTTACAGGATCTGCGAGCCACCTTTAGTGATATCGCGGCCCCACTCCTGGCCGATGGCCGCGATGACAGTACCTTCCTAACGCCTCCCGAAGCAATCGACCATGACCTCGGTCGGCTGGTGGAAGCCATTCACGACTGGCTTGTTGACCAACCGCACACGCCCTTTACCCAAGCTATTCTGGATTACTACTTTGCGGCTATCAGCTACCAGCGGATTGGCGACTACTACGACGACACCTACCGTATGCGACTCACCATCGCAGATGGCAACATCACACTCAAGCAACTCTGTCTCGACCCCAGTGCTTTTCTGTCAGACAGTCTGGCTCTGGGTCACGGTGCCGTTCTTTTCTCGGCGACCCTTTCACCGATGGACTATTATCAACGGGTTCTTGGGGGGAATGAGGACAGCCGAGAGCGTAAAATATCTTGTGTAAATGCATAAAAGATTTCTGAATTGTATAGA
>NZ_JQCA01000070.1 GCF_001437125.1 Levilactobacillus paucivorans
CTCGAACCCTTGCTAACTAGTCCAGAAATGACGGCTAAATGGGAGCAAGCGTTACAGCAAATCAGTACCGAAGAACGCACCCCGGATAACTTTTTGAGCCAAATTAAGAAGTTCGTAGTGAAATTGATCGCTGATGTCCCAACACAATTAACTGGCAGTGCAGCCATTAAGCAACAAATCAATCACCAACAGCAAGCGCAAAAAGTTGCCGAGGTGTTCTTAGAAACACCACAAGTAACTGTCATAAATAAACAAAAGTTTTACATTGTGAAACCCAAGCAAGGCGAGGACTTTACCCTACCCAAGAAATGGAGCAGCAAAACATCACGATTGAAGTATATCGGAATCATGGGAACCGGTTATGATGTCGTTGATATTTTACGCTCTCCTATTTACCTTGTAGACTCGATTATTGAGCACTGAGATAAAAATAAAACATAGTTTTTCCAAGATTATAAGGCAAACTATTTACATCCAGATAGCCGTATTAACCAGCTATCTAGATTGTAGTCTTTTTAATATCAGGGATATGGGATATCCAGCAAGATCGTGTTTTAAACTCACGTAATCGTTTACCTAAATGGCCAAATAATTGTCTGTATTAAAAGTCAGCTGTTGATAGCTCCTATAAATTTGAGATGGCCTTGGCTAATTAGTGAGTTCGGACTACTCCCTAACTGACCATTAGGTACCGGCAAGTCTAAATTTTCATAATACTGTTGCCATTCAGGCAAAACAGAGCCGTTAGGGCCAAATACCATTGGGGATAGATGAAATATATTTTCATCTTTAAATGCATTAACCACGTAGTCCGAACAGTAATATCCTGGCTGATCTAATCTGAAGCTCGGATTGTATGGTGCTTCTAACATGGACTTGGCTCGTTTTAGTATTTTGAGGGGATTTATTAAAGGGCTACTCTTCCGATAAACGTCAATCAATCCTTCTTCGGAAATAAATTGATCTAACGGTTGACGAATGCAACCATGGTCTTTGGTTGCATGGAGAACAAAAAAGTCAGTGCCTTCTTTTTCTACTATCCCGATATGGTAATAAGCTAGTGGTCGATCTAAAAACGTTTGTTTTGTGCCTCTAATGATCATCTCTGACAGTTTATTTTGTGCTTTTTTAACAAGTAACAGATCGCCTGTTTTCAAACTAATCAAAATTAGCAGTCTCCCTTCCATTATTCGAATTTTAGTAACCCTTTATTTGACTAATGGGTTACTAATAGCTATAATAACACTGTTTTTGAAAAATCCATACTTGGAGTGATCATATTGAAACGTAGTAACACCACAAGATTATTAACGTTATCTGCAATGATGGTAGCAATCTTAATTATATTAGGCCTCTTCCCTGGTATTCCGTTGGGATTTATTCCAGTACCTATCGTTTTACAAAACATGGGAGTGATGATGAGTGGTGAGTTGTTGGGACCTAGGTATGGGACCATCTCAGTATGTCTATTTTTATTATTAGCCTTCATCGGTATGCCCATACTTTCTGGTGGTAATGGTGGCATGGCTGTCTTTATTGGACCAACTGGCGGCTATCTTATAGCTTGGTTATTTACGCCATTACTAATTGGTCTATTAATTAATCGTTTTCAGATTTACAATAAGTCTTGGATATTTGAACTGCTCATTTTATTATTAGCCGGAGTGATTTTTATTGATTTGGTGGGTGCTATATGGCTCTCTTACCAGTCTCACATTACGCTGATTGCCGCTCTTATTTCAAACTTAGCATTTATACCAGGAGATCTTATTAAAAGTGCTTTAGCAGTTATTATTGTTCGCCGTATTAGAAAAGCAATGCATTTAAGCTTATTTTAGTTATTGTTTATCGCTATTTAATTAGGAGGTGGTTTGATGAAAAATAAATCAACCCAAGAAAAAGTGGTGTTAGAACTTTTGACTAATTTAGATACGTGGGTATCTGGTGACTATCTAGCTAAAAAGTTTCAAGTCAGTCGTGAAACCATCTGGAAGGCTATTAATAATTTAAAAAACAAACGAGATTATCCAATTGTTAGTCGTAAGAAACGTGGGTACATGCTTCATACAGCACCGTATTTAGAAGCCGACTTAATTAATATTTACAGCCATAAGCAATTAACAGATAATCTGCATGTCTTTAAAGAAGTTACATCAACCCAAGATTTAGCAAAGCAATTTTCTAGTAAGCACTGTATTACCAGGCCAACCGTTTTTGTTGCCGATAAGCAGACTAACGGTTATGGAAGACGAGGTCGCTCTTTTTATTCACCACCGACTACAGGCCTTTATCTCAGTATTATTCTGCCTAACCAACAACAAACTGTTATTCAACCCGGACTACTAACAACTGGGATTGCCGTGAGCATCACCCATGTGCTTGAAAAGTTTTATCCAAATAAAGAATTTCAGTTTAAATGGGTAAATGACATCTATCTAAATTATCATAAGGTGGGCGGAATTATTACGGAGTCCATTTTTGATCTTGAACTGGGGGCGGCCTCAGCTTTCATTGTTGGTGTGGGAATAAATTTAACAACTGTCAAGTTTCCAAAAGAGTTGGCAATCAAAGCCCAAGCTATCGATAATGACAATTCAGTTAACCGCAATCAATTAATTGCCGAAATAATCCAAGCAATTATAAACGGATTTTTAGACTATACGAACCCCCAACTATTGGCGGAGTACCGGAAAAAATCGATTGTTTTAGGAAAAGTGGTTTCTTTAAATACTGGGTCAGAAGTTGTTCAGGGAGTTGCTCAGAAGATTGAAGATAATGGTGGTATAACCATTAAAAGGATAGATGGAACATTTCAAACCTTTACAAGCGGTGAAGTAATCAAAACTGGTTTTAAGTATAAAGGAGATCATATTGGATAGCTTAATTTATGGATTATGTGTTGATAGTACGGGACGTTATGAGCACTACCACAATGATTTTGATATTGCCGCTTTAAACTGTAGCTACTATCGAAAGTGTTTTTCCTACTCTAAATAAGTTAATACTAGGGAAGGGCACCTGATTTAAAAAATGGAGTTTACTACAACTCATTTTTTAAACAGGTGCCCTTTTTTGAACATTATTTGAATAATTTTCCTAGTAATAGTTAATTATAAATGTAATTGCGTTTCATCGGCAATCCTGTACCACTAGGTGCATTCACTAATAAGTACTGAATAACATCTATATTGCCTGATTCGAAGGAAGCGGCACAAGCTTGTAAGTATAGACTCCACATTCGATCAAAACGTTCACCATATTTTTCGATGACTTGATTCCGAACCTTCTGATAGTTTTGGTACCAGATTTCCAATGTTTTTTGGTAATGGCGTCGTAAGGGTTCAATATCTGAAAATTGCAATTGGGCATCCATAATGTGCTTAATATTTTCAGCAACATTGGGAATGTATCCTCCTGGAAAGATGTATTGATTAATAAATGGATCCACACCAGCACCTTCATGTTGTCCAGTAATGCCGTGAATCAATGCTTGTCCTCCTGGGGCCAAAAATTCTTGAACCTTTTTAAAATATAGTCCTAAGTTTTCTTTACCAACATGTTCAAACATGCCCACAGATGTTACGTAATCGTATTGACCAGATACTTCACGATAGTCTTCCAATATTACGTGGACCTGATTTTCTAAGTGTCGTTCCTTTATTTGTGATTGTGTATAGTTATATTGTTCTTGGCTCAAGGTAATACCTGTTGCATCTAGTCCAAACTCTTCAGCAGCCATGAATAATAAAGTTCCCCATCCACTACCAATATCCAATAGTTTACGACCAGGATTAGTGGCTAGCTTACGTAAGATATACCGGACCTTGTTCAATTGTGCTTGTTTCAAAGTGTCGGATTCTTTCTCAAAATAAGCACAAGAATAGGTCATTGTGTCATCTAACCATAGCTTATAAAAATCGTTACCTATGTCATAATGTTTTTGAATATCTTTTTCACTATTTTTTTCAGAATGCGATATTTTGGGTAAGTGTTTTAAGAATGAATTATGAGTTAAAAAACTGTCTTTTTTCCGGTAAGCCGATGCGATTAATGTTTGTATACTTCCATCAATCTCTATGTCACCATTCATATAAGCCTCACCTAGAACCAAGGTAGGCTGACTGGTTAGCGATTTAATTGGAATTTCGTGTTTAAATTGTACCTTAATTTCAGGAACTCCAGCGCCATATTTTTCTTTTTTCCCATTCCAATAAGTTACTTCAATCGTTATGTCGAATGCTTTACTGAATAATTCCTTGTAAACCACTTTGTCTAGCACAAATATCCCTCCATTAAAAAAATAAATTATATAACTAAAATATCATATACAAAAATACGTAATAATTTTCCTATAGTGAAGTGAACCCTTAAAATTGGACAAATTGTTAAGCTGCTTTTTGAACGGCGAGTT
>NZ_JQCA01000071.1 GCF_001437125.1 Levilactobacillus paucivorans
TCCAGGGAACAATTCTGCGCTCAAAACGTCACTCCCTCTAAACTGAATGGAAAACCGTAACCCGTCAAGACAAATATAAAGAAAATTACTGAATTTAAGCGAATGGTCTAGGAAAATAAGTGAGGTTAAATAATGTCAGAAAAAACAACTCAAGCTAGTCAACTTGAAAGCGCCCTATGGAATGCGGCCGATGTCTTACGCGGGAAAATGGACGCTTCTGAATATAAAAATTATTTATTGGGGTTAATTTTTTATCGGTTTCTATCTGAGAAAACCTTAACGACCTTTAGTGATTGGGCAGGCGAAACCGAAAATGTCACCCGGAAATATGCTCAGTATATGGATCCTCAGTTTGAATTAGAAGGCGTCTCGGTGCAGCCCAGTTTAGTGGAGTATTTGCAAAACACGCTCGGCTATTTAATTCAACCACAAGCGTTGTACACCACCCTGATTGGCAAGATTCAAGCCCATACTTTTGCATTAGACGATTTATCTCAAGCACTTCATGATCTGGAACAGTCGACGCAAAATCTGTCTTCAGCGCAAGACTTTTCGGGCTTGTTTGCCGATGTGGATTTAAGTAGTAATAAATTAGGCAGTTCTTTACAACAACGGAACCAAACTATTAGTGATACTATGTTAGCTTTAAATGCGATTGATCTTGTCCATCATCAAGGCGACGTCCTAGGTGACGCATATGAATACTTAATCGCGCAATTTGCCAGTGATTCTGGTAAGAAGGCAGGGGAATTTTATACCCCGCGGCAGGTGTCCGACATTATTGCCCAGATTGTGACTTATCAGCGCAATGCAGGTGACAACCAATTGCGGACTGTCTATGATCCAGCAGTTGGTTCTGGTTCGCTGCTGTTGAATGTGGGACAACATGTGCAAGATCCCAGTTTAGTGAGTTATCATGGTCAGGAATTAAACACGACGACCTTTAACCTAGCCCGAATGAATTTAATGTTGCATGGGGTGTCTTATGATGATATGCACTTACGCAATGGTGATACGTTAAGTAAAGATTGGCCGGTTGACGAACCTTACTTATTTGATGCGGTCGTCATGAACCCGCCTTACTCGGCACACTGGGATAATAGTGACAAACGTTTGTCTGATCCCCGCTTCCGCGACTATGGCGTCTTACCGCCTAAATCTAAAGCCGATTTTGCCTTTCTGCTACACGGCTTTTATCATCTGCAGGAGCATGGAACTATGGGCATCGTCTTACCCCATGGCGTGCTATTTCGGGGGGCTAAGGAAGGCAAAATTCGCCAAAAACTCCTGCTGGATAACCGGATTGATGCCATTATTGGACTACCCGCCAATATTTTTCATTCCACCAGTATTCCAACGTTGATCATGATTTTAAAGAAACACAAAACCACTGACGACGTCTTGTTTATTGATGCGTCCCGGGAATTTGAAAAGGACAAGAATCAAAATAAGCTAACGGCAGCCAATATTCAAAAAATTGTGACGACTTATCAAAACCGGCAAGATGTCGATAAATATGCTCATGTGGCCTCACCGGCAGAAATCAAGGAGAATGACTACAACTTAAATATTCCGCGCTACGTTGATACGTTTGAACCGGAACCCGAGATTGATCTGAACCAAGTCAAAGCTGATCTAAAGCAACTGGATGAGGAAATCAGTCAGAATGAACAAGCCTTTAATGAATTAGCTAGCCAGTTAGTGGCCACCCACGTTAATGACCAGTCAAAACCGGAGGCCCACAAATGAAAGATAACCAAGCTAAATATCCGCAATTAAGATTTAAAGGTTTCACTGATCCTTGGGAACAGCGTAAGTTGGGAGAAGAAGCCCAACTTACCATGGGTCAATCTCCAAATTCTGAAAACTATACAGAAAATCCAGATGACTACATTCTTGTTCAAGGTAATGCTGATATGAAAAACGGTCGTGTTGTTCCAAGAGTTTGGACTACACAAGTTACTAAGAAAGCTGAAAAAAGTGATTTAATTTTAAGTGTTCGTGCACCAGTTGGAGATATTGGGAAGACTGATTATGACGTAGTTCTAGGCCGCGGTGTTGCAGCAATTAAAGGAAATGAATTTATCTTCCAACAACTTGGAAAAATGAAATTAACCGGATATTGGACTCGTTACAGCACAGGTTCAACATTTGAAAGTATCAATTCAAACGATATTAAAGACGCCAAAATTATGGTACCAGTTGAAGAGGAACAACAAAAAATTGGCTCATTTTTCAAACAGTTAGACAACACTATCACCCTTCATCAGCGTAAGTTAGCTAAGCTTAAGGAACTTAAACAGGGCTATTTGCAAAAAATGTTCCCTAAAAATGGGGCCAAAGTTCCTGAATTGCGATTTGCAGGGTTTGCTGACGCTTGGGAACAGCGAAAGTTGGGGGACATATTTTCTGAGCGAAATGAACGAGCCAATTCGGGACAATATAAAATGCTATCCATAACCGTTGATTCAGGCATTGTTCCTGCAGATTCCCTTGATAGGAAAGATAATTCGAGTTCAGATAAATCACACTATAAGAGGGTTTTTGAAGGTGATATAGCATATAATTCTATGAGAATGTGGCAAGGTGCAAGTGGAGTTTCTGAAATGAATGGTATTGTAAGCCCAGCATATACTGTCCTTAAACCATCAAAGCAAACTGATACAAAGTTCATTTCATATCTTTTTAAACTAACCCCAATGCTTCAAAGTTTCCAAAAGAATTCTCAAGGCTTAACTTCAGATACTTGGAACTTAAAATATAAGCAATTTAGCCCGATAAAAGTAAAAAATCCAATTCTAAATGAACAAATGAAGATTGGTAAAGTGCTTGAAATGTTAGATGATTCCATCGCTGCCAATCAACGTAAGCTTGAAAAACTCCAAGAACTAAAAAAAGGGTATCTACAAAAGATGTTTGTATAGGGGCTATAATTAACAAATAACCCCTCGAAAACATTGAATAAAAAGGCCCCTAGTATTAAACTGGGAGTCTTTTTTTGCGAAATATTGAATGCGACTGTTTTAAAAGTGTTTTCCCTGCATATTAACTGGTTCAGAAAGTGTTGGTTTAACCTTCTTGCGTGGCATCTTTTCCTTGTGACGCTTATACAGCAAGTAGAAGCATGTACCGACAATTATCAGTAACGCTGGCCATGACGTAACAATCTTCCAGACGTCAATCAGCAGCATGATGCCTATGATCCACCATATCCACTGTGTGAAGAACTTGTATCCTGCCCATACAACTATGAGTGTAAGTAGTAAAAGCATTGTGAACACTTCCTAATATAATTTAATCACCATCGTATTTGAATGATCCTAGTAAAGAAGTATGTGCGATTTTGTTTCCAGAACTGTCTTGCACTGTAACGTACATTTCAGCTGAAGCTTCATCTTCGGGGAATGGTGCATACGAATTTATTAAATCTTGAGTTGAGTTCCAAGCGGTTCGCGCAACTGATTTCAACTCATTACTCGATAGGCCTAAGGCTTTATCAGAGAGGACGACGATTGTCGAGCCACTTTCTTCATCAAAGTATGCCTTGACTATAGCGTATTTCGTTTTTTGCGGAATTGATGATAATGCCTGTTTATATTCGGAAAAATTCTTTTTCCTATTTTTCGTTTGTTCTGCTGATAATTCTTTTTTAGCTTGTTTGGAGGACTCTTTAGACGATTCCTTCTTTTTTGATTCTGCCAGAGAACGTTCAGACTTTTCTCTTTTTTATTTACGCTCTTGAGCAATTTCTTTTTTACCATCCGGAGTTCTGTTATTTACTGGTACAAGCAAGATGGCGCTAATTACCATACTTAGAAAAGAATACAGTGTTATCTTCTTCCAAGAGTGTTCAGGCTCAAATGCTTTATTTTGTTTACGACGCAAGGCGGAGATACCCCATGCAACTAGTGATACCGTAAGTACTATATAAGAAAATGTACATATTATCGTTAAAATATCGGCCAAAAAAGACATGTTTACTACCTCCTAAAAATTTATGAAAATACAACACCTAATACTTTGACGCCAGTCTCTCTATCAACTTTGATATTAGGATATTGCGGGTTGAGTGATACCAGCGTAGCCTCACCATCAACTACTGACAGCTTTTTCAGATAAGCACAGCCGTCCATAACTGCCGCGATGATCTGGCCATCACGGTAATCGTCTTCCTTTTTAACAAATACAACTTGCTTATCCTGGTAGACAGGCTCCATTGAGTGGCCGTTTATCTTGAAGGCATAGTCATAATCGCTAGGAACAGGCTTGTGCACGGTTACAGTGAATGGCTTAGTAGAATCATCAAGGAACTCACCAACACCAGCAGAGAGGACACCGCTGGCCGTAATTTCGAGGGTGTCATCGTCTTTGGGGAACTTGATGACGTTAGAATTAACATTTAGTTTCAATCGACTCTTGGCAAAATAAAATACTTCTTGCTGCTTGCTATAAGGCAATCCTTGCATTAATTGAGCAGTTTGCTGAATTAGATTATTTTCAAACCTATCTCCGTCAGTTATCTGGCCAATGCTGACGCCAAATAAATCTGACATTTTTTGAAGCGCTCCCATGCGGGGCGTTTTTAGGTTTGTTTCCCAATTTGAAACTGATTGTTTAGATACTCCTAATTTATCAGCTAGTTGAGATTGAGACCAGCCCATTTTAGACCGAAGAACTTTTATTTGACTTGAAATTTCGTTTTCTGGTTTCATAGTTAATCACTTCCTATCTATAACGGTGACTAAAGTATAACATAATGTTATATAAAATCAACTTTTAGTTTTAAAAAGTTATACAAAGTTATTGACTATAACTTAAAGTTGACCTATACTTGTACTTGTAATCAAGAAAGGAGAAATGACATGCAAGCTACTAAATTTAGAATATCTTTAAAAGCAGCAAGAATTAACGCCGGTCTTAGTCAGAAGCAAGTAGCTGAATGGTTTGGACACTATTTTGGAAAAAAGGTATCACGACAATGGGTATCATATTTAGAAGCTAATCCTAACGATATTGCACCTGGATACGGTAAAGCATTTGCGGAGTTGTATCAAGTGCCTATTGATATGATTAATTTTGCCCCTGAGTCAACTTTAAGTTATACATCTGAAAGGAATGATCCACATGAACGAATTAGTAATCATGAAAGACAAGCAAGCAGTCACCAGTAGCTTGCAGGTAGCAGAAACGTTTGGTAAGCAGCATAAGGATGTTTTAGAAGCAATCAATACCAACATTAGTACAGCGGAAAATTCCGCTCTACTAGAAAACATGTTTGCAGAAGGCCAATATACGGCTTCGAATGGCAAGTCGAATCCAATGTACTACATGAATCGTGATGGATTTGCATTTATTGTAATGGGCTTTACGGGACACAAAGCTGACGGCTTCAAGCTCCAATACATTAAGGCGTTCAATGAGATGGAAGATCAAATTAAGTATCGTACCTCAGCACTGTCTCCCGAGCTCCAATTCATGCAGGGTGTTGTAGACAAGTTAGCAGCTAATGAACGTAATCAACACCGCCTCGAAAACAAAATTGATGGCGTTAGTGAGATTGTTGCCACGTCTACCATGGACTGGCGGAATGAGACCTCGCACCTCATTAGTAAGATTGCACGTCAGCAAGGTAACACCGGTGAATCATACAAAATGACTCGCAACGACATCTACGATGAGGTAGACCGGCGAGGTGGGGTATCACTTAAGACACGGCTAACCAACCTGAGACGGCGAATGGCTGAGGAAGGAACTTCAAAAACTCAGCGCAAGAATACAACAAAGGTTGATGTCATTGCCCATGACAAGAAGCTGATTGAGATTTACACAGCAATCGTCAAAGAATTTGCCATCCGGTATCAAGTTTGGAACGAAGAATACTAAGGAGGAATCAATATGGAATTTGATAGTGTTCGGGAAGCGATGGATTTCTTGATTTCGTACAACGAGTCACCACGTGAAAATATGAAGACTGATGGACATGAACCATCTTTTGAAGACCTACAAGAAGTAAATCGAGAAGCTTTGTACAGTGCTTGCGATTTGCTGGGTATGAGTGACTTGTACCTGCATCTTGATGAGCAGACAGCATAAGAAAGGAATGGTTATATGTACGAAGTTTACCTGCTAGTTGGCTTTCTAACATTCTGGCTAACGGTAATCGTGCTGATCGCCTCAGCTGGTTATCAACTACGGAAGTCAGTGGTGCGTGCCGGCGGTTGGGCACCATTTTGGAAAGACTTCTTTGGAATGGAGGATCAACATGAAAGTTAATGTTGGTGACAAGGTCAGTTACGAAGATACGTATGCCGCAGGTATCAAGATGGTGTCTGCTGGTGTTGGCAAAGTAGTAGAACTCAAGCCGGACGTTTGCGGAAAGTCGAATAAGCTAATTGCTGTCATTAAGCAACATGGCCATGAGCCATTTGAAATGTTCACTAACGGATTGGAGGTCGTCGATCGATGAAACTATGGCATAAAAAAAGAGTCCTGAACTGTCCGTCAGAACTCGAAAATGAATTGCACTTATCCTATTTATATAACATTAATTCTACTCCAGACGGGTGGTGGTTGCAATGGCATTAAACGGCGTGACAACTTCTTATACTCGATTGTACCGGCATCAGGACGATACCAGTACGGCTGTTCCCAAGGTGCTAGATACCAACGGCGAGCCATTACTGGTCAGTAGCCGCTATTGGGTCGTTGATGATGAAGATCAGCCGGTCTATATCTACAATGATCTGATCGACATTGATAACTACCTTGAAAACTTTAAGGATGGCGGTCACGACAGCTATCAGAGTACTGTATTGGCACTCTATGGATATTGCCCAGAGGTGCGGTTGGTCACTTATCTTGGACACAACAAGTTTGAGGAGGAGAAATAATGGATGCACTAGAAAAATATGATTTAGAAAATGACGAAGAAGTAAGCAAACCCAATTTTGAGATCGCGGATCTGAGTTCTGCTACGTGGGCGATGCGTAAATATCGCGCACTAGCTGCTAAAGATGATGAACTAAAGAAAGTTGCATTGGAACAAAAGGAATCAATTGATGCTTGGCTCGAATCTAAGTTGCAAGCTAATCAATATAGCCGTGCTTTTTTTGAGGGGCTGTTTGCTGATTATTTAACTAAGTTACGGAAAGATGATCCAAAGGCACGAATCGAGACGCCATTTGGCACAGTTTCGACACGTAAGACACCAACCGGAGTCAATTGGTCGGATGAGACAGTAGTTCAGTCACTGGAAAAACAAGGTTTGAATGATCTAATCAATATCAAAAAAACTCCTGATAAAAAACAAATTAAGAAGCAATTTTATTTTGTTAAGGGCCGTTATGTTAATGATGAAGGACAAATCATCGATGGCGCTTCTGAAAAAGAATCAGTAGAGAATTTGATCGTTAAACCCACAAAGGAGATTTAAACATGAACATCAGCGAACCTACAGAAAATTCAAATGTTTTAGAATCCAGCTCTAAAATTGAAGTTGATTATCAGTTAAAGATAAAGTTGCAGTCGGCTTTTAATAAAGGACTTTCCCATTTTCGCCAGCAAGTTAAGGCGCCCAAAAAGAATGGACATGTTGGCTATAAAACTAAGAGCGGTGGAAAAAACTACGACTATGTATTGCTGGAAGATCTAATTAAAGCAATTGATGAGGGATTAAAAGATACTGGATTGGCTTGGTACCAGGACTGTGAGACAGCTAATGGCGTTGTTCGTGTCCGTACGATTGTCACACATGAAAATGGTTATAGTAAGTCTTCTTCCTGGATGGAATTTAAAACCAGTGGTAACCCACAAGACGTAGGAAGCGCCATGACCTATGCTAAACGTTATTCTTTGGGGACAACATTTGGCGTCAGCTCAGAGGCTGATGACGATGGTCAGCAAGCTAATGATACCACGCCTAATCGGAACAATTCACAACGAAAAAATACAAGTAAACCTGAAGCCTCGACCAAGCAACAACAAACTACTCTTGAGGGCTTATTCAAAGCAATGAGTAAGGCGGCTAACGCACCAATTGAGGCTGTTCGAAATGGTTATTTGGAAAAGGCGGGCGTCAGTCAATCTAATCAACTGTCCCACAGCAAAGCTGAAAGCCTAATTATGCTTGTGATTAGTCAATTAAATAAGCAAACAGAAAAGGGGAATTCTAATGATTAATCGAGTAGTTTTGACCGGACGACTAACCCGCGATGTGGATTTACGGTATACGCAAGGCGGTGATGCTGTAGCTACTTTCAATCTGGCCGTTGACCGGCGGTTCACCAATAAACAAGGTGAGCGCGAAGCTGATTTTGTTATTTGCGTTATTTGGCGCAAGTCGGCAGAAAACTTTGCTAACTTCTTCCACAAAGGATCTCTGGTAGGCATTGAAGGCCGTATTCAAACACGCAACTATGAAAATAAGCAAGGCCAACGTGTATACGTCACAGAAGTTATTGTTGAGAACTTCTCGTTCTTGGAATCAAAAAACTCTACTGGTAACGGTAGTTATCAAAACAATCGGCCGCAGAACAATACGAGTGATCCGTTTGCTAATGACGGCAAGCCCATTGATATTCAAGATAGTGATATTCCGTTCTGATTTGAGGTGATTAAATGCAACGGTCACGATCAAAATACTTTGAACGGAATGGCAAGTCATACTTGTTAGTTGAGCTTGATCATCAGCCTAATTTAGACCATATCGAGACCGTTAGCGGTTCACGTGAACAACTTTACCTAGATTGGGAACTAGCCGACACACGCAAAGCTAGACCGCAACAACGGCGTCTATTCTTTGCCCTGTTGAGTGACATTTATACCTGGTCAGGCATGCCTACAGACTTTTTAAAAGAGTTGTTCTACCTGCAATATGAGGAATACACGTTTGGCAAGCAGATTAGCCTGTCAGACACGACAGAATCGTCCGTAAGCGACGCTAACGTGTTACTCGACCTAGTTATCGACTTCATGTTTACGTGGCGTGTACCGTTCAAACAAGGCTATGAATTGCTACCGAGAGAGCAAGAGTATTACCAATATCAGTGTTGCCGTCACCGGGTATGTGCCATTTGTGGACGTGAGCACGCTGACATTCATCATTGGGACGCGGTGGGGACGGAAACCCGCAAGTTGGCTGATCATCGGCAACATCGGTTTATGGCTTTGTGCAGAACTTGTCACAATGAATTTCATCAAATAGGTCCTGTTAAATTTACTCAAAAATATCATGTGCAGCCTATCAAGTTAAACGAAGAAACGCTTATTGATCTTGGTGTAATGAACCGAAAGAGGATGAATAAAATTGACCAAAGAAATTTGGAAACCGGTAAAAAATTATGAGGGATTATATGAAGTGTCAAATTGCTGGCGTTTAAAAAGTTTACCTAAACAATATGTTGATCGTTGGAATCATGTTGTTGTTACAAAAGAGCGAATGTTGTCTCCCTCGTATAGGCCTGAACATGGTGGGAAATACGTTTGCGGTTTAACTAAAAACGAGAAAACAAAGCAACACTACATGCATATTTTAGTTGCCGATGCATTTAACCGTGAAATTCCTTTCAAAAACTTGAATAAGGAAGTTTGGAAATCTATCTCCAAAACACCTTATCAAATTTCAAATATGGGACGAGTTAGGGTAAAAAGGAAAACGTATAACTCCACAAAAGCAACTTTTACCAATTTTAAGATTATCAGGCCTTCAAATAACGGGAATTATCTTTTTGTAAAAGTAAATGACGGTAGACGAATTGGGTATGTTCACAGGTTAGTGGCAAAAGCATTTGTTTCCAACCCTCATAATTATCGTGTCGTTAACCACCTAGACGGAAACAAATTAAACAACAAAGCTAATAATTTAGAATGGACAACTTTTGAAGGAAACTCATTGCATGCGTTTAAGGCTGGACTATCACCCGCTGGAATTAACTCAGTAAAGTCATCCTTTAATTTAGATGATTTAAAAGAGATTTATTATCTTTCCACCATCGGGTTAAATTATGCAGATATTTCAAGCATTACTGGTTTTAACAAAAGGAACATTTACAACTTTCTTGTTGGGAAAACGTATAAAAAGGAAAATGGATTAATCAAAGAAACGTTGAGAAAAATTGGAGTTAGAGGAAATTACCGAGGTGAAACAAATGGGAAATCTATTAATTAGTGAGCCACCGTTACAGGTTTTACCGTCATTAGCAGTAAAAGTCGGATTGAACAAGGCAATCGTTCTTCAGCAATTTCATTACTGGTTGCAGCGCTCAAACAATATACGGGACGGCTATAAGTGGATTTACAACAGCTTCCCTAATTGGAATAAGCAATTTCCCTTTTGGGGATTAAATACGCTTAAGCGTGCAGTAAATGGGTTGGAGAAAGATGGCTACCTTATTACGGCAAATTATAATAAGGCCGGTTTCGATAGAACCAAATGGTATCGCATTGATTACAGTAAATTGAACATGAGCCGACCATCGACCCAAAATGGGTCGAAGAATGGCTCAGAATGGGACGATGTAACGGCCCAAAATGGGTCTACCAATACCAATAGACTACCAGAGACTACTACAGAGACTACAAAAGAGAATAGTGCAGCTGTCGCTGCACCTTCCTCAATTGAGTCTGACTTTGAGGAAGTCTGGTCAGCTTATCCCAACAAAAAGGGAAAAAAGCAAGCGTTTAACCATTACAAAGCTTGGCGTAAAAAGTCAGCAAAGCATTCCAACGATTATCTTTTCAGTCAGTTAAAACTGTACAAACAATATATTGCTCAAAATAAAAAGTGGTATCACCCTATGGATGGATCTAAATGGTTCAATGGCCGGTTTGATGATGAGTATCAAGAATCGACTGAACCAAAACATGAGGGCCGCGAGTATTGGACGGGAGGTTAGCATGGAGCACGTTACTTTTGACCAGGAATATATTCAGCGGCTAGCCAATGCCCACCATGTTGACCTGAACCACTTGCCAACTAAAGAAGAATTAGATCGTAAGACGGCTGAACAAGCAGCTCAACAATTGAAACGGGACAAAATGGCCCAGTACTATAGCTACTCGGTCTGGTCCGGCAACATACCGCTCAAGTTTTCGTTTGGCAACTGGGATATTGCTAAGCAGGACAATCCACACTTAGCTAAGTCATTAGGCAAGAAAGCATTCGTGTTGGCTAAGCAATTAGAAAACCAAAACTTCAATGTGGTTATGATGGGTGATCGTGGTGTTGGTAAAACATCTTTAGCACTAGCGATGTTGGACCACCTGATGAGCCATGGACATAGTGGCATGTTTGTATCAACTGCCGAGTTGCTAAGAATGGTCAATGACAAATATGAGGACACTTCAATTCGTTCCAAACTGATCAACATAACACGTTCGATGATTGAGGTTGATGTATTGGTACTAGATGATTTTGGCACAGAAGGCGGTATGACTGGCAACATTAAACCGGTGCACAAGGATCTGCAAGACATCATGTATCGGGTATCTAACGCTAGAGTTGATTTTAACCACAACACCGCTAAAGGTATCACCATCATTACGACCAACAATACCAAGGGACAGCTAAAAAATATGTATGAAGGCAAGTTTATTGATCGTGTATATCCAGATAACCCGGAACAACAACTTATTTTTGATGGCATGAAAGGGGTGCGTAACGTATGAGCGAATGCCCATTGTGTCATGGCACTGGCGTTGTTTACCACTGTACGGTAAGCACCGTCACAGCTAGCCCATGTCCCAATTGCAATAAAGCTTTAAAAGAACAACGTAAACGTGAATTTGAAGAACTAAGGAACGAAGCAAAACGACTATTGAGGAAGGAGTAAAAGTTATGTCATCAAACAAGGAAATGGCTGAAATTAGAGCTGCTTACGCGAATTATGGCGACGATCCAGATAAGTGGCCGGAAGATGTTAAACAAGAGATACATGGTCAAACTGAGAAAGAACGTACGGCAGAAAGTAATATCATACGCCACCTGATTATCCATGGATACACCAGCCAATATATTGCACAAGAACGGTCAAAGCCACTGCGATATATACAGAAATTACGTAGCATAATGCGAAAACGTGACGAATTGGATTATCAAGCCACACCAGATGAGCTGACACAACTGAAATACAACGTCAAACACATAAATCGGCCTAACAACCAAGGAGTCGCTAGTGTTATGGGGCGTGACAAAGATTGGGTGCGCTGCATGCGAGAGAAGCTACGAGAGGAAAAATGATGAAAATTATTGATAAAGGTTCACATGCACCAGTTACTAAGTGTTCAGTGGGCGATGTAATTCAAGATGATTCTTCTACTTATATGATCGTGCGAACATTGAGCGACAATTATGCTTTAGTTGACCTTGGTGATGGGTATGTAAGTGATGGCTATGGTTCACTAAAAGAACTCTATCATGAAACATATGTAAGTGGTGATCGGAAGGTTAAGGCTACTTTGGTGATTGAGGGAGAAGAAAGTTGAAGTCGCCGACAGCGTTAAATTGCGAGAGAAGCTACGGGAGGGAAACAATGAATAATGCCTTGCTATCATCAGAAAAGAATTATTGGGAAACACCACAGGATTTTTTTAAGAAGCTGAATGAAAAGTACTATTTTAGCTTTGACCTAGCAGCGAGTCCTGAGAATACCAAATGTGAGAACTTTTTCAGCGAGGAAGACAACTCACTTACTAAGTCCTGGCATGAGCTTAAAGGTAACCTGTTCTTAAACCCGCCATACGGTAGAGAATTACGAAAATGGGTCAAGAAAGCGTATGAAGAAAGTATCAAAAAACATGACGGTTACATTGTGCTACTTATCCCAGCAAGAACAGACACCAGCTACTGGCATGATTTCATTTTTGGGAAAGCACAAATCAAGTTTTTACGTGGACGGCTGAAATTTGAACTGAATGGTGAACCAAAAGATGCGGCACCGTTTCCTTCGGCGGTTGTTATCTATGGTGGCAGCCAATGAAGTACGGCGATAAGGTGTATTACCACCGACACCATCACGTTAAGCAACCTGCTACATGGCTATGCTGGATAACTTGTGGTGATAGGCGGATAGCAATGATGAAAGTTAAAGACAGCCACAGGCATATTGAGGTGGCACCGAGTGATGTTGAGATTGGGAGGGCTAGCGATGAAGATTAGAGTGTCGGACGTTTTTAATTCTGAAAATGATCAAGTGGAGGAAGGTTAGATGTCTTTGTATACGGCAATGATAACATTCTTTGAATTCTGCTTATTTGTATTATTAGTCATCTTACATTTTTCATGGAAAAAGGTTATTGGGGAACAAGAAAAATGTAGATACTGTGCTAAAAAGTTTCCTTTGGTTGACTCAAAGGACTTAGAGATTCGCTTAGTTTATGGCAATCAGATGATCGTAAAATCCCAAGGGAAAGACACGGCTGTTCCAATTAGGTACTGCCCGATGTGTGGGCGGAAATTAGTGGAGGCACAGCATGACACACGAACAGATTGAGTATCGCAAATACGTGCTGCAAGGCATGGCAAGCTATGGTGGCGATGTGGCACAGGCGTTAGTGTGGTGTGGCAACCACTTTAACAATCTTAGCAACAGCAAACGCAACGCGATTAACAAGCTGTCGGCGAAAGAACGCAACCAGGTTATCCATGAGCTGACGATGTTTATGTAGGAGGACGTATGGATAAAACACGAGACGAAATGAACGGTAACCAGCGTATGCTGCTTAACTGTCTGGAATCATTGGTGCCAGAAGACGATATATTGATGGGGATAGCTGAGTTTCAATCCAAATTAGGCAATCACAGCGCGCCTAAGGAAGTTTACATTGCTTTGGGTATGATGAGTAACGCGGAGATTACTAACGTGCTACACGAGCTTACACGGCCATTTTAGGAGGCGTGATTGGTGAGACGATCGACGATTAGAACGGTAGAGGATATTTTACGTGATTATCCCAAGATTGATAAGTACATTGAACAGCGCGAACAGGAGTTACGTTATCCGGTAACGCCGATTGATGAGAATGTTGGCGGTGGTCGGGCACAGAACGGGTTCAACGATAGCACAGAACGGTTAATTATCACGCTAGATGAGGATAAGCGGATTAATGCACTGAAGAAGCAACGCCAAGTTATTGATGACTGCTTAGATGAAGTGGGTCCCGATACGCAAGCAATCATTGACGAGCAATATTTTCGGAAATATCCGCGCTATACCTTAACAGGAATGGTCGAAAATAATATGCTGAGCGTCGGTAAGTCACGAGCATATAAACTGAAAAGTTTGTTTATAAAGAAGTGTGCTAAAGGATTAGGATTATACGATTTGTGAAAAGTGGAAAAAACCGAGAAAATTGACCCCTAGTTTGGGTGTAAATTGGTAACATAAGCGAATGATGAAATAGACGTGCATAGCTCAACGGCAGAGCAAAGAAGATACGGGTTCGACTCCCGTCGCACGTGTTTTCTAAGGACCTTTAGCTCAGTTGATTAGAGCAGACGGCTCATAACCGTCCGGTCGTTGGTTTAAGCCCAACAAGGTCCATTGGTCAGCAACCGCGGTATTGCGCAATGCCAAAATGCGAGTTCTATACGCTAAGCTTAAAAGCGTAAGTCGACGGGTGGTTGAAACGTGGCTGAAAATAGAAAAAGTCCACGTCAGGAGGTTCATTACCGCGTGTGGTTCGATTCCACACCAATCACATATACGGTCGTCTCAAACGAGGCGGCCTTTTAGTTTGGAGGAATTGTAATGAGAAACTATCAACGGGACAACTTAATATTCGGTCTGCTGATGGTGCTACTCATTATTGTGTTGGGAGTGTGGCTACATGCGACACACTGAATATGGCTATGTTAGCCCAGCAGAGAACCATTGCTATCGTGACTTAGAGCGTTGGTTGGATGATAAGAATAAACGTGAGCGTCGTGCTGAGAAGCATGGCGTTTTTAATTTACAATCGAAAGGAAAACATAGCCAAGATGAAAGCAAAAGATAAATGGAAGCGTGGACTGCCATATGTTGGCAACAAGGGACAGAAGGTTGAACAAATTATGGAAGCCCTACCCGATGGCAAACGATTGGTTGATGTATTCGGTGGGGGTGGATGCGTTAGTTTGACAGCTGTTTCATCTGGAAAATACAAAGAAGTAATATATAATGACCGAAGTAAAACCGTGGTCGAGCTACTAAGAGCATTAATTAATGATGAACCGCATTTCAACCTGATGGATTACGTAGCATTAACACGAGAACAATTTTTGGATTGGCGAGATAATCAACCTGATTCGATCGAACGAACGTTAGTGTTAATTGCTTATTCATTTAGTAATAATCAGCATACTTATTTGTGGAGGGCAAATTACAAGTTTAATCCGAACAAGCCCGGAATCTTTCAATGGCAGTCTGTTG